>JANLXC010000153.1:0-30425 GCA_031364925.1 Burkholderiales bacterium
GTTGAATCCCACCGGCACGTCGCGCTCGATCTGCGCGCGGACCTTGTTCAGGTTTGCCGGCAGATCGTCCGCCGTGAGATCCGTCTTCACCGCGAGCATGCCGCAACCGATGTCCACGCCCACCGCGGCCGGAATGATCGCGGCGCGCGTCGAGATCACCGTCCCGACGGTCGCGCCTTTCCCGAGGTGCACGTCCGGCATCACCGCCACCGGCCCCGCCAGGATCGGCAGGTTCGTCACGTTGCGGATCTGCTCGATCGCTTCCGCTTCGATTTCCAGCGCACCCGTCCAGAGACGGGCGCGTGGAAGCATTTTTTCGTAGTGGTCTTTCATCATGTCGATTTTCCCTCCTCTGTGAGTTGACTGCGTTGGAAAAGTTGCGGGCGCAACTCTCTCGGTGATGCCACTAGGGAAATAAAAAGCCCGGGGCTCAGTCGAGTCCCGGGCTTTGTGGGGGTTGCCACGATGGCGGCTGGCTCTACGCCTTCGTCATCCTCCCGGAGATTACTTGACCGGCATGCGCGAGGCATTCCGTGCGTGGCAAATAGCCACGCACCAGCGCCTGGAGTTGCTGGTCATACATGTCCAGATGCGAAAGTCGTTTCGTCTCCGCTTCCAATACAAATGGTTTTGCATGAACGAGATTGCGAACGTGCCGTCGTATAACGGGCGCGTCAAGGAACGTGATGTGCTTCTCGGTCCAATCTCGGACCATCTAGTAAGTTTGATCGCCAGGCGAATTTACGCGAATGATATGTCGTGAGTTCCAAGCTTGCTTCGGGGAGAACCAAAACGCCCGCTTCTGATTCTTGTCATCATCCAGAGAAATATCGGTTGCCTTACTCAGCGAGAGCCACAACAATTTGGAGCAGTAGAAGCTGGATTCGTCGCCCAAATCAAAATTCCAGAAGCTATATGGCTTGCCCACATAGGATCGCGCTCTCCCGACGAATTTTTCCAGATCGACCTTAGATACGTGATTTAGTCTGCCTACCCAGACCCAAGAGCCCGCCCTTCCTTCGATCCATTTGTCGTACGGGACCCGCTGAACCTTCTTCGCATTTCCCAGAACCGCCTCTATTACCCACTTCTTCCCGTCGGCATCTATGTCAACGATGGCGACATGTCCAACAGTAAGGACATCATCAATCGCTCCAAATCTTTCGATGTCCATCCTGGTCAAGCCTGCGTTGTACTGGAGATAGAATTCCTCGTACGAGATTGCCTCGAAGTCAGTCGCCAGTTGCAGCAAATCTTGCGATGCGTCGGGGGCTTTGCGAGCGGTTTTCACGAACGCATCACGCTCTCTCTCCCATTGACTTTTCAGCGATTGCTTGCTTGTTTCAACTGAAGAGTCGTATGGAACGATGGCCATTGGCCTCTTCGGCCACAAGAGATCGCCAAATAGCAACGTCGCGGGATCTGGAAGCGGTAGATTGGTAGGCTCACCGAATGCCGACCTGAGAGCCAATGCACAGCCGAGCGCGACGAGAGCAAGAAATCGATCGCACCTTCTAGTTGTCATAAGCCGCCTTAGACCTCGTTTGACGAGAGCTTACCGACTAAT
The DNA here is from genome assembly GCA_031364925.1 of Burkholderiales bacterium. Lineage (GTDB taxonomy): Bacteria > Pseudomonadota > Gammaproteobacteria > Burkholderiales > Usitatibacteraceae > Usitatibacter. The sequence continues at coordinate 1,568 of JANLXC010000153.1, forward strand.
TCCCACCCGAGACATGAAGGCCGACAGCACGTTTCCCGGAGTGAAGTACCCTTCGGACGTCAAACTCCGTCCGCCAAAAATCACTCCCACGATCTCGCCTCGTTTGTTGAATACGGGCCCGCCGCTGTTACCCGCAACCAGAAGAAGATTCGCGGACGTTATCTCGCAACCGCGGAAGAGGACTCCGTGGTCCACGATCTCGCCCGAGATCTGATCTCCGTATTTCCATGGAACTGAGGTGCTCGACGACGGGAATCCCCACGCCGCGATCTTCATCCCTTTACTCTTCCTGGTCAGACTGGCGATTGGCAAGATTGGCCAATTCCTCTCCTTCAGTTTTTCCGTCCATGTTGTGACCTTCAAGATTGCAAGATCGGAGTACTCGTCCACAGCGATCGGGATGAGCGTGAAGGCTTGCTGATCGCTCCTGTCCAATTTTCCGGCGTAGATGAAGTTTTCCTGCACATACTCCAAGGGCGATTTTCCTACGTCACGGAGCTTTTCCCTGTGGGTGTCCCAGTAAGTTTGGCTAATGGCGACGTGCTTGGCGGTAACTACGTAGCCGTCCTCTGACACGAGGAAGCCCGTGGCACTGATCTTCGGAATGGAGGTCTGGTCGGGAAGCTTGCCGGTTACCTCGATACTGACAACCGTGTATTGAACAAGGCTCATTATCGAGTCTTGATACGTGGATTGAGCGCTTGCCCAAAGTGGCAGTATCAGGAGGAGGAAGCCAAAGGCGGAGTAGCGGCTCTCCGAGATCCTTGCTCGAGGCGGGCGCTTTTGCAGGGCGTTCATTTAATCAACCGTGGCTTTGATGATCGCTTGCAGTCCTTCAATCTCTCTGGTGAGCGCCGCTTTCATCCGCGTCTTGTCTGAATCACTAATGCCAGTCGTCTTCTCGGTCTTTTCCAGCTCGGAGCGCAGCGCGTCAATTCGCTCGATCAGTTTCGCTCGCGATGTCTGGTCCTGCCGCTCGACCGCCTTGGTGACTTGACTCACGCCGCTGTAGAACGAACATCGATAGTGGTACTCCTGCGCGTCCAAAAGGGCGTCGTCTATGGAATAGGCCGCGATGGTCTGCGGGCGCTTTTGGTCGATTTCCGTCTTCTTGTTCGCGCGATTGGTATTGATCGCGGTAATGATGGTGCCGGCAAACTGTTTTTGATAGAACTCTTGGTTCAAAAGGGACTGACTGCCAGTGAGAAAGGCGGTGGTGGCCGCCAAGTTTGTCTTGGCGTGCACGCCTGCTAGAACAGCTCCAAGAGCGGAAGTTGCTGTGGACCCAACGCCTAACGTGAGGTTCGTGAGCGCTGCCTGGGAAAGTATGTCGCCCTTGTGCTGATCGCAAATCGCGTTCGACCGAAGCAAGATAACTCCCTGAAGCTCGTTGCGGAGAACTCTGCAACTACGCTCCTCCGACGAGCCTGCGACCGAACTCTTAGCGTCTTTCGAGCATTTCACGACTGCGTTATACGCAGTCTCGTTTTCGCCCGCGCCTGGAATTTTGTAGCAAGTCAAATTGATTGGCTTTATTGAGCCGATGTTGCCCCCATTCGATTCAGACGTGCAGCTACCAATTTCCGCGGTTGTGTTCCCAAAGCCGATCGATTCGTCTACGCGGAAGGAACCTTTGATCTGTGCGCAGCCTTGTGCGAGCAACGCAATCCCCACAAATGCCGCAACGGGCATTCTTCTTCTTTCGACCATTGTGTCTCTCCCATTTTGTTATTCGCTTGGAAATGGGGCGACAACCCCATGAGCACGGTACCGCGAGTGGATCGGTGAAAATCCTACTTGCCTTGGTGGGATTTGAGGCCTCCCTTCCGCGCCCCCGCCAAGCTGCTAGCTCGCATATCCCACCCAACAAGGTAGGTTCAGACCGGCTGATTGGCGCTCACCGTGTTGAACCGTTGTCCTAGCGACGCCCGCCCGACCTCTCGGGGAGTTGGACCTACAGTTGCCATTCGGAGGCTGCATGGAAACCAAGACCACGACTGCGGTCGCTTCCCGGTGGATCCTCATGGCAACCCTGTGCGTTCTTTCCTGTAGCTCGGCCATGGCCTCGATACCCGCAGAGCAATCCTGTTCCTGGAGATCCATTGCCGTAGGCGATGACGCCGTGTCGCTCTCCTTGTTTGACGGAATCGATGTACAAGCGCAAGGCGTCGCGGATATTTCTGCCGCCTCAAGGGAGCAAGTGTTCCTGCTGGATGCCACTCGAACCAAAGTTCTTGTGCTTTTGACGGGCGACCGAGGGAGTTTGATCGGAAGCTTCAGAGCGAGCCAAGGCCTGCAGATGCTTGCGATCACTACCGCATACGGAGGTTTTTATGCGCTCGCGGAGAGCTCCGCGGAAGGCCGCCCAATTCGCCTACTAACTCTTCCCCTGCCGTCCATTTTCGAGAAGCTCACCTACACCGGCCCCCTAGATGTCGAGCTCCAAGAAGCCAACAGCGACGATTCACACGCGAACGAGATCCTCTTGTTCCTGCTGACAAAAGCCTCACTACCGGCGGCAATGACTGACAGCGGCGGACTGACGAGCAAAGGCCGCATCGCAATTGCGACACAAAAGGGGTACGAATCGCTGAGAGTGGAACGCGCTGGACTTAGAGATTTCACCCTGCGTCGCTTGAGTGCGTCGAAGACAAGCACGGCGCTTTCTTTGCCGACCGGAGCGATGGAACCCTCGATTAACCTCGCTGGCAAGTATGAATTCAAGTTCTTGCTGCCGATTGTGGGGATTCGTGGAAAGCGACTGGATCAAGGCAGTTACCTTTGGATCGAGGTCGACATTCAGGATCAAGACGAGTATGCGCAACTTTACTTTCAGACGTTTTTGCTTCGATTTGATCCAAAGGGCGCTTTGTATTCCTGGTACTACATTGCGAACAGCACCTCAAAGCGGCGAACCGGAAAAACTGGTTATGAAACTGTTGTGCAATCCGTTGTCCCAAAGTACTCAATTTCACCTGAAGGACATGTATTTAGCGTCCGACTCAGCCCCAAGAGAGATCGGTACGAAATTTGCGTCCTGGAGCCACGCAAGGTAGGCGACCTTGCATCGTGGCAGCATCCAAGCATCAAGCCCCCGCCAACAAGGAGATACACGGCAGATGCAGAACTCCAGTCTCTCTCTCGTGACGAAATCGAATCAGACGTTACGCGATGGCTATCGCTAAAGTGGGACGCACGTGAAGAGAACCTAGACCTCAATGTACCGGTCCACATGTGCGCGTCCGATAAGCGGCTGACTCCACCTTATCTTCGCAACGCAAGAGTCGGGGATCAAGTTGTTGGTGTTCCCTATGCGTGGGGCTGCAAATATGGCCTGGATGAAGTCAAGAGCGATCTCTTGTCCGGAAAGAGCGCGGGTGACGTATGCACGCTTCGTAAAGAAGGGGGTGGATGTCGACCTAACGTAACGGGAGTTGATTGCTCCGGATTCGTTGCGCGCATATGGCGGCTAAACGCGGAAGGTGTTGGCGGTACTTCGCACTTCTATCAACGATTCCCAAAAGTACGATTTGATCAGCTCTGCTACGGCGATGCGCTGGTAAAACCGGATAGTCACATTGTGATCTTCAGGGAGTTCAACCTTGACGATCCCGCCGCTCCCAAGATAAGCGTAATCGATGCGTCGGTAAGACCAGGCAAAGTCAATACGCGGGAGCTACCCTTCCGGGAGTTTCTGGGCTATTTCCCGATTCGGCGACCAAACCTTCAAGCGGCCGATGGGGTTGTCGATGCAAAATGCTCGTCGCCCAGTCAAATATTGGAGCAATCCGTCCGTCCCGCCGAGTCCGACAGACGCGCTGGCCGGAGCGGACGGACCGTGAGCGCTGTTAGCGCAAGATAGTTCACTTCCGTCAAAAAAAAAGGGCCCAGAGGGGCCCTCAAGCATAGATAACGAAGAGTTACTTGAAGCTGTAAGTCAGCGTCCCATACCAAAACCGCCCCCTCGGATCCGCCACCGCATTCGCGTACCCGGCAGCATGCGACCCGTTGGAGGAGACATCCGTATAAGGCGGCACGTGGTCCAGCGCATTGCGCACGCCCACCTTGATGGCGACGCGCTTGATGCCCGAGTACTTCGCCGAGAGGTTGATCCGCGACACGCTCGAGATGTGGTGCGTGCCCCCGCCCGCGAAAGCTTCCGTCCAGCCGTGGGTGTACGTCTGCTCGATCGTCCCGAGCCAGGGACCGCGCTCCAGGTCGATGCTCGCCACGTGCGTCCAGCGCGGATAGGCGTTGCCCCCGTTGAAGCTGTTGCCCAGGTAGCTGATGAAGCTGAAGTCCTTGCCCTGCTGCGCCTTCCACTCGCTGATGTACGTGCCGACGAATGAAAGCGAGACCTTCGCGAAACGCGGGTTGAAGCGCATCTTCGCGTCGACGTCCCAGCCCGCGGTCTTCAGCCCGCCCAGGTTCTCCAGCGGCTGGTCGACGAAGAGCGTGGTGCCGATGGGGCTGCGGTTAAAGCGCGCGATGTACTGGTTGTAGAGCGTGAGGTTGTCGGGATCGGCGAGGATCGTGTCGGCGGTGATGCTTCCGATCGCGTCCTTCTTCTCGATGCGCCAGTAGTCCAGCCCGAGGGAGGCGCCCTGCACGGGTTCCAGCAGGATGCCCGCGCTCCATTGCGTCGACGTTTCGGGCTTCAGGTTGGTCGCCGCGATGTTGCGCACGTTCAACTGCGTGCCCACGCAGCGCGCATCCTCGTCGGCGATGAGGGCTGCCGGGCAACCGGGGTCGTTGAGCGCGTTCGCGGAGTTGCCGAACGCGGGCGGGCTATGCAGGTCCCAGAGCGACGGCGCGCGGAAGCCCTTGCCGGCCGAGGCACGCAGAAGCAGCTCGCGGCTGGGGCTGTAGCGCACGCGCACCTGCGGGCTCGCCTTGGAGCCCACGTCGCTGTATCGGTCGTAGCGCACGGCGCCACTCACCTCCAGCTCCTTCGTGACCGGAAGCACGATCTCGCCGAAGAGCGCGGCGACGTTGCGGCTCGCGTTGGTGTCGGGCACCGTGCCTTCGCCGCCGATGTGCAGGCCGGCGCCATAGTCGGCGTTGGTCGCCTTGTCGTCGATCTGCTCGCGCCGGAAGTCGGCGCCGAGCGCGACGGCCGCGCTTCCGCCCGCCATCTTGAATAGGTCGCGGCTGATCTTGCCGTCGATCTGCGTGGTCGTGCTCTTGGAGTCGCGCACCGGGCCTTCCAGCTTGGCGCCGTTGAGCAGCGCCTCGCCCGCCGCGTCGTTCGGGCCGAAGGGATTCAGGTTGCCCGTGGCGAGCGCGGCGATGAATCGCGGCTCCTGGATATAGCCCGTGAGCGACAGCTTGTCCTTCGCCTGCGCGAGGGTCATGGCCGCGTCGTAGTCCCACCCTGAGAACCCGCCCTTGAAGCCCGCGGAGACGCGGGTCTGGTCGGCGGTGACGTCGTTGATGCGGTTGCCGGCGGGCGCCGAGCGCACCGCGATCTCGAGGAAGCCCGGCGTGCCCACGTTGTTGACGTTGTAGCCGAGACGGTTGATGAGGGCGATCGGCGCGTAGCGGCTGGTGAGCGGCAGCAGGATATTGGGCTGCGTGCCGTCCGCCCGGATGTGCGCCGCCGTCTGGTCGATCGGCACCGGCGCGATGCGCCCGATGTTGTGGTTGCGCGCGAACGACGCTTCGGCGAAGAACTGGGTGGCGGCATTCAGGTCGTACGCGAAGCGCCCGAACACGTCGCTCTTGTGCGTGTCCGGAAGGTTGTCGAGATAGGCCGCGTAGATGCCGCGGCAGCGAATGCGTGGATCCCCCGAGGGCGTGGTGCCCCTCGTCTGCAGCACGGTGACCGCCGGATCGCAGCCCGCCAGCGTGGCGCTGTTGGTGAGCGTCCCCACGTAAGCGCCCGGGCTGAAGCCGAAATCCATCAGGCGGCCGGGGAACGCGCGGAAAGAAGTCGGAAAGGTCGCCCCGTCGATGTCGTTCGCGCGAGCGTAGAGCTTCTGGTCGCTCGCCTTCACCCGCGAGTTGTACTGGAAGTGGGCCGTGGCGAGCAGGTTCCACTTGTCCTTGGCGAGGTCGCCCGCGCCGAAGGCGAGCGTCACGCCCTGTTCTTTTCCGCCGATGTCATCCTGGGGAGCGCCGTAGTTGAGGGTCACCTCCAGGCCGCGAAAGTCGGTGCGGGTGATGAAGTTGATCACGCCGCCCACCGCGTCCGTGCCGTAGATCGCTGAGGCGCCGTCGCGAAGGACCTCGACGCGCTCGATGGCGCTGAACGGGATGCTGTTCAGGTCGACCGCGTTGGCCGATGCGTTGAAGCCCCCGATGCTTCCGAATGCGTGGTTGGCAAGCCGCCGGCCGTTCAGGAGCACCAGCGTGGAGCTCGCGCCGATGCCGCGCAGGTTGGCATTCGACACGGCGTAGCCCACGCCCTGCGTGCTGTCCGAGAACATCGCCGTGCTCGCAGTGATGCGCTTCAGGATGTCCTCGGTGGTGACCGCGCCCATGCGGTCGATGTCCTGGCGCGTGATTACCGTGACCGGGAGCGCGGTCTCGCCTTCGATGCGCTTGATGTTGGAGCCGGTGACTTCGATCCTCTCGCCGCGTTGGACCTGCGCGAGCGCGGGAACGGCGATGGAAACCGCGAAGCCGGCGACGAGCGCCTGTCGTACGGCGAAGGCAAGCCTTCCGTTGTTGGAACGCATGGTGAACTCCCCTTTTCTGCTTGTTGGACGTTATCTGGGTGGATGCAGGCCCCGATTTCACTCCGGAACGTGGTGTGGCGTCAACCGAACGCCGCAACATGTTTCGAGGTCAAACTATCCTCGTCCCCCCCACCAGGTCCGCGATGGCCACCACCCGCCGTACCGCCAAGCCCAAGGGCACCAAGGCTCCCATGCCGAAAGCCGCAACAGTCGACCTTCCGCCCATGGAAGCGCCGCGGGGCGAAACGCCCGGAAACCTGCGCGCGCGCGCCGAGAATTTCCTCAAGCGCCGCGGCAACTCTAAAGCCTGAGCCTCCAGATGCTGCGGCCGTACGTGGCCGCGAGCAGGGTCCTGGTACGCTCCTGGTACACGATGTCGACGACCATCACGTTCGGCAGGTTCGACGTGACGTTCTGCCACTTCTTCCCCCTGTCCTTCGTCATGAAGACGCCCGCGTCGTTGCACACGTAGAGCTCGTTCGGCGCGTCGGGCCGGATGAGGAGCGCGCTGTGCGGCACGTCGGGAAGCTTGCCGGCGTCGATATCGATCCAGGACGAGCCGCCGTCGGGCGAGCGGAACACGTGCGAATTGCCGAAGTTGCCCATCGTGGCGAACAGCTCGCGGGCGTCCACGGGGCTGGTCTCGAGCCGGGTGACCATCACGCCGGGAAGATCCGGCGACGTGAGGTTGGCGCTCCAGTGCGCTCCCCGGTCGAAGCTGCGGAAGAGCCCGCCGTTTTCCGTGCCGATGTAGATCACCCTGGAGTCCGCCATCGCGACCTCGATCGCGGTGATGGGGCTCCCGTCGAGCACCGGCGTGAGCGCATCCCACGAGCGCCCGTCGTTCGTGGTGCGGTAGACGCGCTGGTTGCCGGTGTAGACGGAATCCGAGTCGTTGGGGTCGATGGTGATGTACACCATCCACATGCCGCCGCTTTCCGAGTCGTTGAAGGGCGGCGAGACGTTGCGCCGGAACCCGTTGCGAACGCGCGTCATCCCGCCGAACTGCCACGACGCATACACGTGCCCCGCTTCCTTCGGGTCGATGACCATCCAGCCGCCGTCGCCGCCCTCGAACTCGGAGAAGGTGTCCACCCTCCCGTCCTTCGTCACCAGCGTTCCGTTGTCCTGCGCGCCGCCGCCGAAGAAGCGCTCGTCGGTCTGCGCCACGTCAATGTCGTAGAACATGTTGACCGCGAGCCCGTTCGAGCGGTTTTCCCAGCGATCGCCGCCGTCCTCGCTCGTGTCCAGGCCGCCATCGTTGGCGTCATAGACGCGGCCCGGCGCCCCCGGCGGCATCACCACCGCGTGATGGTCGGCGTGCGCGTAGTCGGAGCGACCGCGCTTGGCGTTCCAGCGCGTGATTCTTTCCCATGTGCCGCCCCCGTCAAGCGTGCGATGCAGGTCGACGCCGCCGCAGATCACGTGGTCCGGATCCTGCGGGTGCACCGCGATGGTGGTTCCGTAGGACGCCTGGCCCTCGTCGTCGAAGTGGTTGCCTGCGACGTCGCGCCACGAGCTGCCGCCATCCTCGGACTTGAACACGCCGAGCACGCGGTCGGCGCGCCCGCTGAGCTCGTCGGCGGCGAGCGCGTAGACGATGCGCGAGTCGGAAGGCGCGATCGCCAGCGTCGTGCGCCCCATGCGCTCCGTCGCCGGCAGCCCGGTGAGGAGCCGGCTCCAGTTCTGCCCGCCATCGTCCGTGCGGTAGATGCCGCTCGGCGTACCGGGCCCGGTCATCGTCGCGTAGATGCGGCCCTTGCGCGAGGCGTCGAAGACCACGCTGTGGCACCAGTAGTTGTTCGGCGACACAAAGGTCTCGCGCCGCCACGATTTCCCGGCGTCGCGGCTGGTGTAAAGGCCCCCCAGGTCGTCATTGGCGGAGACGCGTCCGTACCCGACGCCGCCCGCGAGAAGGTGCTTGCTGTCGAACGGATCGACCGCGATGACGCCGATGCGCCGTGGAACGCCGGTCTTGTTGGAGAGCGCGTGCGGTGTCCACGTCTTGCCGCCATTGGTCGAGCGGTAGATGCCATCGCCCGCGTACGAGTCCGCGGACAGGTTTCCCTCCCCCGTGCCGCAGTACAGGGTCTTTGGCTTGCGGGTGTCTATGGCGAGCGAGCCGATCTCGAGTGGCGTTCGCGCGCGCCACGATTCCTTCCACGTCCTGCCGGCATCGGTGCTCGCCCATACGCCTCCGCCGGCGGAGCCGATCCAGATGAGGTCGGGATTCGCCGGATCGCAGACGAGCGACGTGCAGCGCCCGCCAATGTTGGTGGGCCCGGCCTGGGTCCAGTTCCCGAGACCGGCAGAGGGCACGCTCGCCCGGGCGCGCTGCCGTTCCGCGACGAGCTTGCCGGCCAACGCCTCGCGCATCGGCCACGCGGCGCGCGCGCGGAACCAGTCGGCCCGCTTCTTGTGGTGAGACAGCCGCGGGGGACGAGGCCCGGGGCGCGCTGGCTTGGGCGTCCCCGGCTCGAATGAAACGACCTCACGCGCGCCACGCGTGCCGGGCCGTCGCGTCGCCTTCTTTTTTCTCTGCGCCATGGTTGCCTCCCTTGGCAGGAGAACGCGGGATTGCTACTTGGGCGTGCTCTCGCGGCGTGCGTGCGCTCGCTTGCGACGCACGTAGAGGATGGCGAGGCCGGCGATCGGGATCAGGAAGAGGAGCACCTCGAACGCACCCGATCCCGCGTCCGGGGAGAAGCCGAAGATCCTTTCGATGAAGTCCATGGTCCACTCCTTTCGCTGCGGGTTGAAGCTCGCAAGGGGTCGCCCTGAAAAGATACGCCGTTGTGCGCCGCGCCCGCCCACCTTGGCGGGTAGGAGTCGCTTCCCCTCGATGGCTGAAGGGCACCTTCGAGGAAGTGGCTTATCCCGCTACTTCGCGTCGGCGAGCTGCTTCAGGGTGAAGGTCCCAGTCGCTCGATCTCGGCGTGGATGAGCGCGCGCTCCTCCACGAGGCCTCCCAGCTGCGCGTCGCAGCGCGCTATCGGCTGCGGGTAGGCGCGGATCTCCTCGTTCAGCTCACGCAGGCGTTGCGTGAGGCGGGCTCGGGTCTCCGATGTGGCGTCGATGTTCATGGTCGAGGGGTTATCGCATGCCGTAACCGGCAATGCGACAGATTTTCCCTCTTTTTCGGCCACTGGCAAGCTAGCTCCGCGGCGACGCTGGCGCTCTGGCGCAGGCCGGCGAGCGCGCCGCCGCGTCGAGCCACGCGATCAGGTCCGCGCGCTCCTTCGCATCCTTCACGCCCGCGTAGGTCATGGTCGTGCCGGGCACGGTCTTCAGGGGATCGGCGATGAATCGGTCCAGCGTCTTCGGGCTCCACACGAGCTTCGAGCCCTTCATCGCCTTCGAGTAGTCGAAGCCCGCGATCGCTCCCGCGCGCCGGCCCACCACGCCGCAGTGGCGCGGCCCGACGCGATCGCTTTCAAGCGCGTGACACGCGAGACAGCGTCCGTAGACCTCTTCACCATTCCTGAGATCCGCGGCTGAAAGCGCCGGGAATGCGGCGAGCGCCAGCGCCGCGACGACGATGGCGCGCCCCGTGCCCATCGGTCAGGCCACGAACGCGGAAGGCACCGGCACATCGCCCACCGCATTGCGCAGCACCGCCCAGTGCATCGCCTCGTCGCCGAGGATGCTCGCGGCAGCCTTGGCGAGATCGCGATTGCCGAAGAGGGGCACGGCGCCCAGGTACGCGCTGACGGCGCCCTTCTCGAGCGAGGCGGCAAAGCGCAGCACGTCTTCCTGGCTCTTCAGCTTCTCCACCGGGAAGGTGTACTTCGCCTTCGCCGCGACCGGCTTGCCGCCGAGTTTCGCGATGGTCTTGGCGAGCACGTCGGCGTGCTCCCTGTGGTGCCCCTGGAAGGTCACCGCCAGGTCGAGCACCGCCTTCTGCAAGAGGCCGCTCTCCGCGCCAACCTGATAGGCCGCGATCGCCTCGAGCTCCGCGCCGAGCGCGGTATTGAGGATGCGCACGTCGTTTTCGGTTGCCGCACCCCCGGTCTTGGCGAGCGCTTCCTGCCCGGCAAGCAACGCGATGGCGGTTCCCGTGAGGAGGAGGCCGGATTTTCCGAGGAAGGCGCGGCGCGCGGGGCGCGGCTCGCCCTCGCCTGCATAAGCGAAGAAGGACATGTGTTTCTCCTGTGGTGTTGGTGGTGCTCTAGGTAGGCGTATCGCGCATTGCGGCTACTCGGGCGAGGACGCGCTCGGTGATGCGCTCGCAGCGCTCGCCCGCGAAGGAAAAGGCCTCTTCGAGCGCGAGGTCGACCTCGCGCGACATCGATTCGCGCAGGAGCGCCCGCGCGCGGAAAAATCGCGTGCGTACCGTCGCCTGCGGAATTTCCAGGGTCTGCGCCACCTCCTCCACCGTCATCTCCTCGACGGCGCGCAGCACGAAGACGGTGCGGAACTGCTCGGGAAGCGCGTCGATCCTGGCTTCGATCAGGCGGCGCGTCTCGGCGCGCACGGCGAGGCGCTCGGGCTGGTTGTCGGGGTTGTCGCTCATGGTTTCCTCCGCGGCATGGGCCTCGGCTCCGGAATCGAGGGCGATCACCTCGGCGCCGCGCTTGTTCCTGCGGGAGCGGCCGAGCGCTTCGTTGACGACGATGCGCATGAGCCACGTGGAGAGCTTCGCGTCGCCCCTGAAGGTGCACATGGCGCGATAGGCCTGCAGGTAGCCTTCCTGGACCGCGTCCTCGGCCTCGGCGTCGTCGCGCAGGATGCTGCGCGCGGCGCGGAAGAGCGGCTGGTTGTGGCGGCGCATGAGGCGGCGCAATGCGCCCTCGTCACCCGTGGCGATGCGGTGGGCGAGCTCGCCATCGGGCAGCTCGGTGAGTGTGGGGGCGTGGGATGGGTTCATGGCGTCTCACCACATTAGATGAAACCCGCGGGCGCCACGTTCCGGGAAGCTAGACCTTCTCTTCGACCACCACGCGCTTGCGCGCCTTGTCGATGGTCACCGGGCTCATGAACGACCACGCATCGGAATGAGTGGTCAGGGCGTAGCGCCCTTTAGCGAGGCGCTCGAGAAAATAGGGGCCGGCGCCCTGCGAGGGATTCTCGTGCACGGCGACCGGGATCTTGGTAAGGCGGCGCTTGCGCCGCCCGTCCTTCGCCACGCGCACGATCTCCAGGTGGAAGATCTTCGCGGGACGCGCAACGAGCCCGACCGCTTCGCTTGCGGCGAGGCGGTCGGGGCCACTAGTGGCGCGGGGGATGTTCAGCCGAGCTCGAGGGGAACGAAGAGCGTCAGCTCGTTGCGCTGGACGAGGAGCGCCACGCGCTTGCCGCTCTTCGTCGTTTGTTCCCGCAACTGCTCCACGGTCTGCACCGGCGTGCCGTTCAGCGCGAGCACGAGGTCGCCGGGCTGCACGCCCGCGCGTTCCGCCGCGCCGCTCACCTGCTGCACCAGCAACCCGCCGCGGCCATTGTTCTGGTTGCGTTCCTCGGGGGAGAGCGGTCGCACCGCGAGGCCGAGCTTGCCGCCCGCGGCGACATTCGGCTCGTTCGACGCGACTCTCTCTTCCTTCGCCGCGCCCGTCGCGACGGTGAGCGCCTTGATGGAACCCTTGCGCCACACCTCGACGATCGCATTCGCGTTGGGCCCCTTGTCGGCGACGAGCGCCGGCAGGTCCGCGGAACGTTCGATCGCGGTGCCGTCGTACTTGAGGATGATGTCGCCCACCAGGATGCCGCCCTTTTCCGCCGGGCTCGCCGTATCGACCGAAGACACCAGGGCGCCGCGCGGGCGATCGAGGCCGAACGAATCCGCGAGGGTCGCGTTCACTTCCTGCACCGTCACGCCGAGGCGGCCGCGGTTCACCTTGCCGGTCTTGGCGAGCTGGTCCTTCACCTTCATCGCGGCCTCGATGGGAATCGCGAACGAGATGCCCTGGTAGCCGCCCGAGCGCGAGTAGATCTGCGAGTTGATGCCGATCACTTCACCCGCGAGGTTGAAGAGCGGGCCACCCGAGTTGCCCGGGTTCACCGCGACGTCGGTCTGGATGAACTGGGTGTACGAGGCGTCCGGAAGCGAGCGCGACTTGGCGCTCACGATGCCCGCGCTCACGGAGTTGTCGAAACCGTAGGGGGAGCCGATGGCGACCACCCATTCGCCGACCTTCGCCTGGCGCGAGTCGCCGATCTTCACGGTCGGCAGGTTCTTACCCTCGATCTTGATGAGGGCGACGTCACTCTGCTTGTCCGCGCCCACCACTTTCGCCTTGTATTCGCGCCGATCGGTGAGGCGCACCGTCACTTCGTCGGCCTTGTCGACGACGTGCGCGTTGGTGAGGATGTAGCCGTCGGAGCTTACGATGAAGCCGGAGCCCAGGCCTTGCATCGGCATGTTGTTGCCACCGCGGCCTCCACGGGGCGCGCGCCCGCCGAAGCCCTTGAAGAAGTCATAGAGCGGGCTGTCCGGATCGAGGCCCGGCATGTCGGGCATCTCGGCGCTCACCTTGGTGGTGCCGCGCACGCTCACGTTGACGACGGCGGGGCCGGCGGCTGTCACGAGGTCGGTGAAGCCGTTCAGGGGAAGGCTGGTGGCCGAAGGGTTGGCCGCGGGCGCCGCGACTCCGGCGGCGGTAGTGGCCGCGTGGGCCCGCGCTACGGGCGCGTCTATGTTTCCGCGGTACGCGGCCACGCCGGTGCCGAGGACTCCAGCCGCGACGAGAGCCGCCACGAGGACATTGGGTTTCATTCTGTCAGTCTCCGGTCGATGGATCAGGGCCCTTTCGAGAGCCGTGGACCGGAGTGTGGATTGCGCCGCTTAAGCGGGGCTTAAGGCCGCCCAGCCACCGGAAGCCGCACGCGCACGAGAAGGCCCGGCCCGGCGGGCGGATCCATGAGCTCGACCACGCCCCCGTGGCGCTCGGCTATGCGGCGCACGATCGCGAGCCCGAGGCCGGTGCCGCCTTGCGCGGCGCTCTCGCCTCGGTAGAAGCGGTCGAAGACCCGCTGGCGCTCCGCGGGCGGAATGCCCGCGCCGCTGTCTTCGACTTCCAGGATCGCGTCCGCATCCCGCGAATAGGCTCGCACCGCGATCGATCCGGAAGGCGTATAGCGGATGGCGTTGTCGACGAGGTTCTCGATGAGGGCGCGCAATGCGGCACGATCGCCGCGCACGACGACCGGTTCCCCGGCGCTCGCGCCGAGCGTAAGGCCCTTCTCCGCGGCCGCCGTCTCGTCGGCCTGCGCGATGGTGCGCGCCAGCTCCGCTATGTCGACTTGCGCCGGCGTGGCCATCGGCGCTTCCGGATCCTGGCGCGCGAGGGTGAGAAGCTGCTCCACCAGGTGCACGGCGCGAGTGATGCCTTCGCGCAACATGCCGTGCGCCTTGTCGCGCTCCGCGGAGTCGTGCGCGCGCTCGGCGAGCTGCAACTGCAGGCGCAACGCCGTGAGCGGTGTGCGTAGCTCGTGCGCGGCATCGGCGATGAACTGGCGCTGGTGCGCGAGCGCCCCGCCGAGCCGCCCGAGCAGCTCGTTCAGCGCGCCCACCAACGGCTGGATCTCCTCGGGCACGCGCTCGCCGCCGATCGGCTCGAGGGACTCGGGGCTGCGCTTCGCCACGGCTTGCGCGGTGGATTCGAGGAACTTCACTTCCTGCCCCACCAGGCGCCAGATGAGGAATCCCATCAGCGGCAAGGCGACGAGGAAGGGCATCAACGTCCGCCACGCCGCGGCGAGCGCCAGCTCTTCGCGCACCGCCTGCGGCTGGGCCACCTGGATGGTGAGGCCGCGCTGCTGGATCGCGAATACGCGCCAGCGCCCCTCGGGCGTCTCGATGTCGCTGAAGCCGAGCTGCACCGCGCCGGGCACGCGAAGCTGCGGATGGGAGACGTAGAGGCGCGTGCCGTCGCGTCCCCACACCTGGATCACGAAGTCCGAGGCCTCTTCACCCTGCAGCGCTTCGGCGAGCTCGCGCGCGGAGAACGTTCGATCGCGCAGTGTGAGCGCGAGCTGGCGCAGCTGGTAGTCGAAGAGATCGTTGGCTTCGGAGCGCGCCTGGAAGAAGACCACTGCCGCCGCGGCGAGGCCGCCGGCGAGAACGCTCGACAGGAGCCAGAAAAGGAGGCGGCGGCGCATCGACATCAGGCGCCGTCCTTCGCGATCGTGTAGCCCATGCCGCGCACGTTTCGGATAACTTCCGGGTCGAGCTTGCGCCGTAGCGCGTGGATGTGAACCTCGACCGCGTTGCTCGCGATTTCCTCGTCCCAGCCATAGAGGCGCTCCTCGAGCTGCGCACGGGTGAGGAAGACGCCGGGGCGATCGGCGAGCGCTTCGAGGAGCGCGTATTCGCGCGCCGAGAGCGTGACTTCCTTCCCCTTCCACGTCACGCGCTTCGTCGCCGTGTCGAGCTCGAGCGCGCCGCGGCGCATCACCGAATCCGCGCGCCCCGCGCGCCGGCGCAGCACCGCGCGCACGCGCGCCGAGAGCTCGTCCAGGTCGAAAGGCTTCACCAGGTAATCGTCGGCGCCCGCATCGAGGCCCGCGATCCGGTCGGACACGGCATCGCGCGCAGTCACGATCAGCACGGGGACGTTCTCGCCCTTTGCGCGCAGCCCGCGAAGGATCGAAAGCCCGTCGCGGCGCGGCAGCCCGAGGTCGAGAAGCACCAGGTCGTAGACGCCGTTGCCCACCGCCAGCTCCGCCTCTCGCCCGTCGCGCACCCAGTCCACGGTGTGGCCTTCGCTGCGCAGCCCCTGCTGGGCCGCGGCGCCGATCATCGAGTCGTCTTCCACCAGCAGCAATCGCATCGGTTGAATATACTCGACCGGAAAGTCGTGTCAGGTACAACTTCCAATGTCGTGTCAGGTACAACTTCCCGTGGAGATGGAATGACGCAAGCCGAACAGGCCCGTGCGCGGCTGAAGGAAATCCTGGCGGGGGACCGCGCGGTGCGGGCGAGCTCGCTCTTCGATCCCATGACCGCGCGCATCGCCGACGAGCTCGGGATCGAAGTGGGGCTGATGGGCGGTTCGGTCGCCTCCCTTGCGGTGCTGGGCGCGCCGGACGTCATGGTATTGACGCTCACCGAGCTCGCCGAGCAGGCGCGCCGCGTGTGCCGCGCGGGGCGGCTCTGCGTGCTGGTGGATGCGGACCACGGCTACGGCAACGCGCTCAACGTGATGCGCACCGTCGAGGAGCTGCATGCCGCGGGTGTCGCGGGATGCACGATCGAAGACACACTGCTGCCCCGGGCCTATGGACCTTCCGGCGAAGCGCAGCTGCTCCCGCTCGAAGAAGGCGTCGGAAAGATGAAGGCCGCGGTTCGCGCACGCGGCGACGGAAGCATGGCGATTTTCGGGCGCACCAGCGCCCACTCCATCACCGGCGTGGACGATGCGATTCGGCGCTTCAAGGCCTATGAGGCCGCCGGAGTCGACGCGCTCTTCATTCCGGGCATGAAGAAGCGCGAGAACCTCGAGGCGATTTCCGCCGCGGTGCGCCTGCCGATCGTCGTGGGCGGGCTCGACCACACGCTCGACGACGCCGCCTGGCTCGCGAGCCGCAAGGTGCGCGTCTTCGCGAAAGGCCACGAGCCGTTCGCCGCCGCGGTGCAGGCCATGTACGACGCGATGAAGGCGGTACGCGACGGAGCGCCGCCGAAGGAGATGAAGGGCATCGCCTCGACCGAGCTGATGGCGAAGCTCGCGCATGGCGGGGAATACGACGCGCTCACCAGGGACTACCTCGGCGGCTGACCCGCGGCGCGCACGCCCCTAGTCGGCCCGCGTCACCGCGATGCTGTTGTCGTCGGGGCGCCGGTCGATCAGCTTCACCACCGGATCGATTCCCGCGCGCAGCGGCTTCTCGGCCACCTCGATGGTGAACGTCGCCTCGCCCGAGCGGATGCGGTGCTTCTTGAGATAGAGCGGCTTGTCGTCGGGCCCGAGCACGCCGATGTCCACCCAGTCGTCCATCGGCTCTTCCTTCTGGGTGCCGCCCTCGTCGGCGCGCAGCTTCTTCGCCGAGATCTTGAGCGTGACCTCATAGCGCCCGGCTCCCTTCTCGCGATAGGTCGCGGAGACCGCGCGGTTCTCGTAGAGCGTGATGGTCTCGAAGAGGTCCGCGATGAGGTACTGGTACTCGGGCGGAGTCACGGCGCGATATTCCGCGAGGAGCTCCCGCGACGTGGTGTACGGCGGCTCCTGGTACGCCACCTTCCTGATGTAGGCCGCCAGCGCGCGGTTCACCGCGTCCTCGCCGATGGCGTCCTGCAGCTGGTACATCGCGAGGCTTCCCTTGCGGTAGTGGATGTACGACTGGTTCTCGTTGCGATAGAGCGGCATCTCCTTCTTGCGCTCGGTGGCGCGCCCGACGAGGTAGGAATCGAGCTCGTACTTGAGGAAGCGCTTCATCTTCGCGTCGCCGAACTTCTTCTTCATCACCATCAGCGCCGAATACTGGGCGAGCGTCTCCGACATCATGGTCGCGCCCTGCACGTTGGCGCCGATGACCTGGTGGGCCCACCACTGGTGCGCGATCTCGTGCGCGGTCACGTAGTAGGGATAGTCGATGTCCTTGGGATCCTTGTCGTCGACCTTGGCGATGAAGCCGATGCTCTCCGAAAAGGGGATGGTGTTGGGGAAGGCCTGCGCGAATCGTTCGTAGCGCGGGAACTCCAGGATGCGCACCTGGCGGTGCTGGTAAGGGCTGAAGTTCTTCGTGTAGTAGTCCAGCGAATCCTTCACGCCGTCGGCCATGCGCTCGAGGTTGTACTCGTGGCCCGGCTGGTAGTAGATCTCGATGGGCACTTCCTTGCCGCCGCCGCGCCAAACGTCGCGCTTCACGGCGTAGCGCGCCGACAGGAACGCGTAGAAGTTGAGGATCGGCACGTCCATCTTGTAGTGGAAATAGCGCCGGCCGTTCTCGGTCCATTCGCGCTGGAGATAGCCGGGGGCTAGCGCGACCTGGTCCGGCGCCGTGCTCACCGTGACGTCGAGGTCGATCCAGTCGCCGTCGGACGAAATGTAGTTCTGCTGCCGCGCCGGCGCGTCGTCCAGGTCGCGCATGCGCTCGCGGGGGCCCAGGCCGTGCTTCTTGCGCTGCCGGTCCTCGGTGAGCTCGCCGCGCTCCTGGTAGCCGATGGCGGGAAGGTAGGAGCTGTTGAGGAAGGTGCCGTTGTCCACCACGGTCGCGCTCGCGCCGTTGTTGCTGAAGCCCGGCTTCGGATATTCGAGGTCATAGTCGAGCGTCATGGTCTCGCCGGGCGCGAGGGGCCGCGCGAGCGTGAAGCGGTTCCATCCAAGGTCCCTGCGGGTCTCGGTGGGCGTGAGGGCGATGCTGCCGGCGATCTTGTTGACGATGGCCGACTCACGCACGTTCACGTAAAGCTCCGGGATCGCCGCCTCGCTCTTGTTCCTGAGTGTGTACGTACCGTTGAAGCGCACGCGATGCTGGTACGGAAAGATGTCCACGGCGAGCTTCGAGGCGATCACCTTGGGCTGCGCCTTCGCGGCGAGGGGCTTGTAGAGCTTCTCGTACTGCACGTTCAGCTCGTCGCGCGCGAACTCGTCGCGGTACGGATGCAGGATGTTGGTGTTATGGAAGATCCACGCGCCGGTGGCCACGAACACGAGAGCGGCGGCGGCCGCGGTCGCTCCGAGGACGCGCGTCCAGCGTGTGCGCGTGACTCGAAGCCGCACCCGCCACGCCGTGTCCGTGCCGCGCACCCAGAAGAGCCGCGCCAGCACCAGCAGCAGCACGCTGCCCGCGCCCCAATAGAGCATGAACCAGCCGATCGGGCCGAGGAAGTGCCCGTAACGGTTCATGTCCGAGTAGATGTAGCTCGGCACATTGCCGAAGTGGTAGAGGCGATGGTCCCAGCCGAATGCGGACGCGGTGATCTCCACCATGTAGTACAGCACCACGAGGAAATGGCCGAGGTACTTGTGGTTCACCACCACGTGGATGGCGAGCGCGAGCGCGGCGACCATCCAGTACTCGGGAAGCTGCAGCACGAAGAGGCGGAAGAAATACTGGCCGAGCTCGAGATGAGTGTAGCCGCTGAAGAGCTGGATCAGGACCCCGCATGCGAGCACCACCAGCTGCAGCACGGCCTGCATGCTCATCAACGTGAGGAGCTTGGCGATGAAGCCGAGCCAGGTCGGCGCCGGCAGGCTGTCGGCGATTTGCGCCATGCGAGCGTCGCGCTCGCGCCACACCAGCTCGCCCGAGTAGAATGCGGTGATGATGAGCATGATGAGGCCGAACTGCCCCGAGGCGAAGTCGACCACCTGGTAGGTGACGGGGTAGGTGTTGGTGCCGAAGATGCTGCCCACCACCTTGGCGTTGCCGAGGATGAAAAGCGCGCCGGAGAGCACGATCACGCCGAAGTAGACGTTCTTCACCGTTTCGCGCAGGTAGAGGGCGACCATGCCGGGGAGCTGGCGCAGGTACGCGCCCGTGCCGTGGTCGAGCGTGACCTGGGGGAGCGCCTTCACCATGGCGGGCCGCGCGGCGCCCGCCTCCTCCAGCGCCTTCGCCTTGCGCTTCTTCTTTGCCTCGGGCTGCGCGAAGCTCATGCGGAAGCGCGCGAAGCACGCGCCGAAGATCACGATGCCGATGCCGAGCCAGAGCGCGCGGTTCCACAGCACCTCGTCGGCGATCGGCACGAGCCGCGTGTTCTTCTCCGCGAGGCTCCAGTAGCGCGTGACCAGGCCCATGGCGCTCGAGCCGAGCGGATCGATCATCGCCGCGATCGTGCGGTTGTCGATGTCCTGAAGCAGGCGCAGCGCCACGATGTAGCCGATCAACACCACCACGCCCGCGATGTAGACCGGAAGCATGCGCCGCGTAAGCGCGGCCAGCCCGAAGAAGCACGCGCCGAGGAAGACGATGTTGGGCAGCAGCATCACTGCGTAGGGCTTGGCGAAGGCGCCGAGGGACCAGGGCCCGACGCGCGTCGCGTCCACGCCGGGGAAGTGCGCGCCGATCGCGATGCCGAGCGCGATGCCGAGGAAGATCACCAGCAGGATCGCCACGGCGCCGAGGAAGCGCCCGATGAAATAGTCGCGCTTGGCGATGGGGCTGGTGAAGAAGAAGTGGAAGGTCTGGTATTCGAAATCCTGCTGCACCGCGCGCCCCATGAAGGCCGCGATCACCACCACGCCGAGGAGCCCCAGCACCGTCACCGTCTGCGCAATGGCATAGGGCGAGTTGATGAACACCTTGTCGCTGCTGAATATGATGCTGGCGCCCGCGAAGGCGCCGCCGGCCGCGGCGATCCACAACGCCGCGAGCGCCGTGAACACCGCGAAGTACACGTAGGTCGACAGCCGCCGGAACTTGGTGGCGAACTCGAACCAGGCGATGGCGATCACAGGCGCCCCGCGACCGCGCTGAAGTAGACGTCCTCCAGGTCGGCTTCGACCGGCTCGAAGCCCGCGGCGGGCGAGGACTCGGCGTTGACGCGCACCACGGTGCGCCCCGACTGCAGCCGCGTCGAGATGACCGGCATCGAGGCCTGCACCGATTCGAGCTCCGCGCGATCCACCACTCGCCGCCAGATGCGCCCGCGAAGCTTCTCCACCGAATGGTGCGGGTCGCCCGCGAGCAGTACCTTGCCTTTGCTGATCACCGCGAAGTTGGGGCAGAGGTCCGCGACGTCGTCCACGATGTGGGTGGAGAGAATCACGATCACGTCGTGCCCGATGTCGGCCAGCAGGTTGTGGAAGCGCACGCGCTCCTCGGGATCGAGGCCGGCAGTGGGCTCGTCGACGATGATGAGCTTGGGGTTGCCGATGAGCGCCTGGGCGATGCCGAAGCGCTGGCGCATGCCGCCGGAAAATCCGCCCAGGCGCTGCTTGCGAACGGCGGCGAGGTTGGTGCGCTCGAGCAGCGCGTCGACGGTCGCCTTGCGCGCTTTTGCGTCGGTGAGCCCCTTTAGGCGCGCGAAATGGTCGAGCATGTCGACCGCGGTCACCTTGGGATAGACGCCGAACTCCTGCGGCAGGTAGCCGAGAATGCGCCGCACCTGTGCCTTGTCGCGCAGCACGTCGATCTCGTCGAGCCTCGCGCTCCCGCTATCGGCCTCCTGGAGCGTGGCGAGCGTGCGCATGAGCGTCGACTTGCCGGCGCCGTTGGGCCCAAGCAGCCCGAACATGCCCGGCGCGATGGTGAGCGAAACGTTGTCGAGCGCCTGCACGCCGTTCGGATAGCGCTTGGAAAGGTTGCTGATAGTGAGTTGCACGTATCGTTCTCCGTCCGGGAACACCCGCGAGGACCGCTAAGTTACCGCATGCCGAGACGTTGGACGCGACCGGCGCCGCGAACGGATTCGGTCAGCGGGGTCTGACACGGCAAAACAACCGGCGCCGACTGACGTGTAGCTCGGGCCATGGCTTGATATCGATACCGGGCCTCGTGACTGTTCCCGGGCCTGAAAGGATCGACCATGGACTGCTGGCATCACGAGATCGAAAAGGCCACCTCCGAGGCGGAGGTCGTGAGGAGCGCGAGCGATTACCTGGCGCTGTGGGCGCCGCGCGAGCTTCCCCCGTGGAGCCTGGGTCTGAGCGAGATGCGCATCTGCGATGGCGGGGACATCGAGCGGGTGAACTTCCATCTTTCCGCGGACAACCCGAAGGGCAAGCCCACGGCGGCATGCCAATCGCACTTGCGCGAGCTCGCCCGATACTTTTCCCGCGCCTCGACGCGGATCGGCGAGCTGCGCGGCTAGCCGGGCATCATCACCGTATCGATGGGGTGGATCACCCCGTTGCTCGCCTCGATTTCCTGCCGCGAGACCTTCGCGCCGTTCACGGTGAACCCGGAGTCGGAGGGCGCGAGCTCGAGCGCTTCCCCCTGGACGCTGGGCGAGGCGCTCGCCTTGAAGTCCTTGGCGAGCATCGCGCCCTTCATGACGTGGGCGTTGATGATCGACACCAGCCTCTCCTTGTCCTTCAGCAGCTTCTCGAGCGCTTCCCGCGGGATCTTGCGGAATGCGTCGTCGGTGGGCGCGAAGAACGTGAAAGGCCCGATTCCCTTGTACGTCGTCGCGAGGCCCGCCGCCTTGAGCATGTTGGTGAGCGTGACGAAATTGCCCGCGTTGGCGGCGTTCACGACGATGTCCTTGTCTTCGGTATTCGCGTCCATGTCCATCTCCCGAGCGTAAAAAAAATGGGAGGCGTCAGCCTCCCAAAATGTTGTAACACCTCTAAAAAACGGGTTTGTCCGACTATGGGCCGCAACACCCTTCATACCTAGGCATTTAGTTATTTAAATCAGTTGACTTGGAAGGCTTTCGCAAGACGGTTGCGAGCCACGGTTGGTGCTCCCGCGCAAGGCCCTCGGGGCGGTAGTAATGCTCGATTTCCACGAACCCCGCGAGCGCCGCGAAACGCCGCCAGGCGTCGAGGTCGTGGTAAGCGCCGTAACGGCCCCGGTTCCACCCTTCCTCGTTGCCGCCGTGCGGGTTGGAAGTGAAAAGAACGCCGCCGGGCCTGAGCGTGGCATGAAGCTCGGCCAGCACGCGCGGCAGCTCCTGGCCCGGCACGTGGAAGAGCACCGCATTGGCGAATACGCCGTCGAAACGCCCCGCGGGCAGGTCCAGGCGAAGGAGATCCTGCTCCCACACCTCGCAGCCGCTGTGCTGGCGCGCCATCGCCGCCAATCGCGACGCGCCCTCCACGCCGATCGCGACGTGTCCCGCGGCGGTGAAGGTCTTCAGGTCGCGCCCCGGGCCGCAGCCCAGGTCGAGGATCGTGAAAGGACGCGCGCCCGCGATGTTGCGCAGCAGCGCCGCGACGTTCTGGCTCACGTCGTGGTCGCGCGTGCCTTCCCAGAACGAATCGGCATTGCGTTGATAGTGCTCGAGCGTTCCTTCGGAGATGCGCCCGAGCTCGTGTGGGTCGAGCTTCATCGTGCTATTTTGCGCCGATGTCCCCGCGCTGGTCCTGGCTTCCCGCTCCCGACACCTGGAAATATCACGCGCTGCTGCTCGCGCTCGGCATCTTCGTGCTCGGGCCCCTCGGCGGGGTCGCCGCGTCGTTCATGAATTTCTCGCTGGGATTCTTCATCGGCGGCCAGGTGCTCGCGGGCATCCTCGGCTCGACGGTCACCTACGGCTACGGCGAGGAGGGCAAGCACGGCGCCAACTACATCCAGACTGCGGCCGCGTCGGTGGCGAGCCTCTCGGCCATGGGAGTGCTGATCCAGGCGATGGTGTGGATGGGCCTGCCGCAGCCGCCCGCGTGGCAGATGGTTCTCTACTTCCTCTGCATCGGCATGTTCGCGGTCGGCGTCGGCATGCTCTACACGCCGATCCTCGTGGACCAGATGCGGCTCACCTTCCCGTCGGGCCTCGCGGTGGCCAACATCCTGCGCGCGCTCACCGATCCAGTGCTGCTGAAACGCTCGGTGGGCAAGCTCGGGGGCGGGATCGCCATCGGCCTTGGGGGCGGCATCGCGGCCACCAAGGTGGCGTTCCTCGAGAAGATCGAGTTCTCCGCGTCCACGTTCGGCGCGGGCATGGTGGTGGGCGCGCGCATCGGCGTTCCCGCGATCACCGGCGGCCTCCTCGGCTACGCCCTCATTCCCTATTTCGTCGCCATCGGCTGGCTGAATGAAGGCGAGCCGTTCCGCAAGATCACCTTCCTCATCGCGCTCGGCATGATCCTGGGCGCGGCGATCATCGACCTTGCGCTCATCCTTCGCGACGCGCTGCGGCGTTACCGCGAGCATCGGCCCAAGGCTGCCGAGACGCACGACTGGAAGCGCGTCAACACGCGCAAGCTGGTGGCGTGGGTGATCGCCTGGGGAACCGGCATCGTGGTGAGCGGCCACGTGGTGTTGGGCCAGCCCGTGGGCTTCCTCGTGCTCGCGGTGGTGCTCGTCTTCGTGTTCGCGCTGGTGAACGGCATCTCGCTCGGGCTCACCGACCAGAACCCGATCTCGTCGGCCTTCGTGGTGAGCGTGCTCATCATGGCCACGCTCGGCCTCAAGGATCCGGTCGTGGGCCTCATGGCGGGCGCGATCGTGCTGATCGCCACCAGCACCGCTTCCGACATGCAGCAGGACCGCTCCACCGGCTGGCGGCTGGGCACCAACCGCGTGATCCAGTTCCGCTACCAGGTCGCGGGGATCCTGATGGGCGCCATCATGGGTGTCGCGTTCGCCAGGCTCTTCATGGCGGCGTACCCGGTGCTGCTGCAGGACCAGACCGTGATGTCGGCCGCCGAGCAGCCTGCCAACTGGAGCGCCGCGATGACGTTCAAGATCGTCGGCGTGCTGAGGAGCCTGACCGAGCCCAAGGCGTTTCAGCTCACCGCCATCTGGGTGGGGGTGGCGATCGGTTTCGCCATGGAGCTCGCGCGCAGGGCGATCATGGCCAACGCGGCCTACCAGCGCTTCGTGAAGAGCGGGCGCGTGGGATTCGCCACCGACTTCGCCATCGACGCCATCGTCCTGCCGTCCCCCTACGCCGTGTCGTTCGGTGGGTTCGTGAACCTGGCCACGTCGCTCTGGTTCGGCGCCGGCGGCATCGCATCGAGCGCCTACAACGCGATCACGCGCAGGAAGCCGAAGGACGGAGAGGCGCTGCCCGAGGACATGAGCACCACGTCGCTCGCCGGCGGCGGGCTCATCGCCGGAGATGCGCTCGCCGCGCTCGGCATCGGCGTCGTGGGCCTGGTGTCCACGGTACTATTCGCGCGATGAACGCGCCAGAGGTGGCGTTCGACGCAGTGCGCGCGCGCCGGGACTAGTCAGCTTCCGCTGACAGAGCAAAGGATTTCCGTCCGACTGCCCGCCCCCACATCTTGTGGCTTGATACTGCCAGACGCACCAGATCTTCTTATCCACCAAAAAGGACGGATCATGGACTGCTGGCATCACGAGATCGAGCGGGCGACGACGGAAGCCGAAGTGGTGAAGAGCGCGGGCGACTATCTTTTCCTCTGGGCGCCGCAGGAGCTGGCCCCCGTCACCCAGGGCTGGCGCGACCTGCGCATCGAGACCTCCGCCGACATCGAGCGGCTCAAGTCGTGGCTGATCGAGGGGCTTGCGAGCGCGCATTCGATCGCGCCCAATGCGTCCGCGCTGCGCGAGCTGGCGAGCTACTTCTGGCACGCCGCCGCGCGCATCAACGAGCTCCGGCGTTCGCGCCTGAACGTCGTGCCGCAGCAGCAGGCGGCTTACGCCGCCGTACATTTGCTGCACTAGAGGAAGGCCCGCTCTCCCAGAGCGGGATGCGCAACCTAGAGGGTCTCGATGGCGGGGGAAGGAATGGCCTCGGCGCCGAGAAAAGCGGCGGCACGGTAGACCCAGTTGCGGCGCGTCCAGCCAGAGTGCGGCACTTCGACGATGGCGTCCTGCTCGGTCCACACGTGGGCGGGGATGGCGAAGCACTCGTACTGTTCTTGTTCTTTCATCGTCCCGCTCCGAATCGTTATTCCGCATCCCACTGTAGGTGCCTCGGAGCTACGCGGCTGTAGGAGTCCGCCCTACCGCCTGTAGGACGCTGCCGCGTCCGCTCAGCGCGAGGGCTCTACCAGGAAGGGATACGGATTGACCGCCGTCCCCTTCCACCACTTGCGATCGGGGCCCAGGCGAAAGATCGTGAAATGCAGGTGCGGGGCGGTGGGCGTCGCGTTGCCGGTGGTCCCGACGTATCCCACCAGGTCGCCGCGCGCGAGGAGCGCGCCCTCCTTCAGGCCCTCGGCGTAGCGGTCGAGGTGGGCGTAGTAATAGGCGTATTTCTCGTCGCGGTCGAACTGGTACACCGTGAGGCCGCCCGCCTTGCTGTCGAAGAGCTTGGCGACGCGCCCCGAGTCGACCGCGTGCACCGGCGTGCCGCGCGCGGCCATGATGTCGAGCGCATCGTGGCGCCGGCTCCCACGCCCTTCGTCGAAATTGTCGCGCAGCTTCGCGCGATCCACGCCCGCGACCGGGATCAGCAGACGGCGCGACGCGAGCGCCTGCATCTCGTCGGCATTCGCGATGTTGCTGGCGGTGATGCCCGCGGCGGACGCCGTGGCGATCGGGGCCTGGCTCGCCACGAGCGGCGCGACGTGGGTACGCGAGAACTGGGTGAAGCACACCACGACCAGCGCGGAGAGCACCAGGACGAGGAGCGCGATGCGCCCGCTCGACATGTCAGCTCTCGACGTTGACCGGGATGCCAGGCGAGGCGAGCGCGGAGAGCTTGAGCGCGTCCCAGTTGGTGAGGTGGATGCAGCCGTTGGTCTCGGTGCGGCCAACCAGCGAAGGCTGCGGCGTGCCGTGGATTCCGTAGTGCGGCTTGCTCAATCCCATCCAGAGCACGCCGATCGGGCTGTTGGGGCCGGCGGCGATCTTGGCGCGCGTATGGTTGGGATTTTTGTCGTTCAGCTTGCCCGGATCGAAGTCGAAGGTCGGGTCGCGCACTTCGTTCACCAGCTTGAGCTTGCCCGCGGGGAGCTCATCGCGCTTGCCGGCGACACTGATCGGGAACTGCGCTACCAGCGTGCCCTTGGCGTCGAGCACCTGCAGCACTTTCTTCGACTTCACCAGCGTGATCGACGCCGCCTTGATCGACGTCTTCGGCGCGGCCACGTCGGCCACGACGATCTCGTCGCCCGCCGCGAATTTCTTGCCGCGATTCAGCTCGCGCAGCAGCTTCGGGCTCATGTGGAATTTCTCGCCGAGCATCTCCACCACGTCCTCGAAGTCGAGGCGCGCGAGCTGCGCGCGATCCATCATGTCCTTGGGGATTTTCGTGAAGGGCCCCGCGACGTCCTTGTCGGTGAGCGTGTAGAGGGTCGTGGCGTGATCGTCGTCGCCCTTGAGCGCCTGCCACGTGCCGGGATCGATCTTGCCCGTCGGCGCGATGCCGTTGGCTTCCTGGAAGGCGCCCACCGCGCGGCGCATGTTCTCGCCAAAACCACCGTCGATCTCCCCGGGGGAGAACCACTTGCGGTCGAGGAGGATCTGCGCGCGGATCACCGCGGGGCCGTGTGCGCCCTTGGCGATCATGGGAGTGGCGGCGCCGTCGTTGATGGCATTGGAGTCGAGCTTCGCCGCCGGGGGTTTCCCCGCGGAGGCGGGGCCGGCAATCAAAAACGCCACCGCTGCCGCAGTGGCGCCAAGGAAACGCTTGATCATCAAAACTCCTATTTGGTGCTGTGCCGGCGGCGCGTTGCGGGACGGGCCTTTTCGGGCGACGCGGGAGCGAGGGGATACCCGGGGAGCCGCAGCGCGCAGTTCATGATCCGTTTGTCTCTCAGTCGTCGAATTCGGTGGGCCAGTCGCCGAGGGCCACTACGCCAGGCTCGTCGCCATCGGCGCTCCAGCGGCGATTCTCGAAGCTCATCTCGGAGACGGGAAGTCCGTCCTCGTCGATCTCGAGGATCGGCGGGAGGGCGGGACGGCGCAGCTTCGTGATTCGCATTTGCTTCATGGCTTGCCTCGAATGGGTGGGTCTTGTTGAGACCGAATTTAGCCCTGCCCTATCGGACTACCATCCAGCGGAACCCACCTGTCCGTGTAGGATTGCGCTGATTCGAACGTCGTCGCTTTTGGCGCGAACGAGAGTCAGAGTGCGCCGCTCCTCTTCAGAAGCTTCTCGATCGCCCCGGCGATCTGCGCGTAGCCCTTGCCATTGGGATGCACGAGGTCGGACTTGAGGCTTGACGTGAAGAGCACGTCCTTCATCGCCGCCTCCTCGAACGCGATCCCCTCCCCGGCCGCGACCTCCCCGTAAAGCGTGGGCACCGAGGGCGGAATGCCGGGCTTGGGCGTGGCGAGCAGCACCACCGGGATCGACTTCGCCTTGGCAATGCGGATCATGGCGCGCACGTTGCTCGCGACTCCAGCGTGGTCCATCTTGCGCAGGAAGTCGTTGCCGCCGTGGCACAGGATGAGGAGCTGCGGCTTCACTTCATCGAGCACGTCGGGAAGGCGCTCGAGCCCCTCGGCGCTGGTCTCGCCGGGAACGCCGGCATTCACCACCTTGAGCCCGGTGTTGCGCGCGAGGATCGCGGGATAGGACTCGCCGGTGCCCGCGCCCGTGCCGAAGGTGAGGCTGTCGCCGAAGGCCAGCACCACGGCGTTGCGATCGAGCTTGCCGATCTTCGTCTTGCTGCCGCCGCACGCGGTGAGGGCGAGGGCGGCGAGGAGCACGAGCGCGAATCGAGCGAAGGCGGCGGCGGGGGGCTCCATGGCGCGCCTAGGATATCCTCTACCGGCAAGCCATGAAATTCGATTCCCACACTGCACGCGCCTGGCGCGACCTCGTCTTCGAGGCGGGGCGCAGCTGGCAGAAGGACGGCGCGCCGAGCATGGGCGCGGCGCTCTCCTTCTACACGCTGTTCTCGATGGCGCCGCTGCTGCTGCTCGTCATCTCCATCGCCGGCATCGCCATCGGCTCCGACACCGCGCGCGACATGCTGATGACGCAGCTCACGGCGCTGATGGGCGAGCAGGGCGCGGGCGCGATCAGCGCGATCCTGGAGAAGGCGAATGAGCGCTCCGAGGGCGTGGTGTCGGCGATCGTGAGCATCGTCACGCTGGTGGTCGGCGCCTCGACGGTGTTCGCGGAGCTGCGCCGCGACCTGGACAAGATCTGGAAATTCGAGGCTCCGGAAAAATCCGGCCTGTGGAATTTTGTCTTCTCGAAGGTGCTCTCGGTGAGCATGGTGGCGACCATCGGCTTCCTGCTGATGGTCTCGCTCGCGGTAAGCGCCATGGTCACCGCCGTGGGTTCGTCGTGGGCCGGCGCCTTTCCGGGCAGCGCGGCGCTGCCGCGGATCCTGGAATTCGTCGGCTCCTTCGCGGTGATCACCGGGCTTTTCGCGATGATCTATCGCCTCCTGCCGAGCGTGAAGATCGCGTGGAACGACGTCTGGATCGGTGCGGCCCTGACGTCGCTCCTTTTCTGGATCGGCAAGTTCCTCATCGGCATCTACATCGGCCGCAGCGCGATCGCGTCACCGTTCGGCGCGGCGGGGACTCTGGTGGTCGTGATTGTCTGGGTCTACTACTCGGCGCAGATCTTCTTCCTCGGCGCGGAGCTCACGCGCGCTTACGCGGTGCGCATGGGTTCCCTCAAGGGCAAGGCGAAGGAAGTGGTGGGGGGGGACGGAATGGGTGTTTGTACATAAAACCCCAATAAGTATGGGGGGTTTGGGGCCGGGGGGGGGAACGGGGGGCCCAAGGGGGGGGCCCGTATGTGGGGCGGGGGGGGGGTG
>JANLXC010000173.1:0-46940 GCA_031364925.1 Burkholderiales bacterium
TTCACCGGCCAGACCGCCTTCCGCGACGTCTACATCAACGCCATCGTGCGCGACGCCGAAGGCAACAAGATGTCGAAGTCGAAGGGCAACACCATCGATCCGCTCGACGTGATCGACGGCATCGGGTTCGACGCGCTCCTCGAGAAGTCCACGCAGGGGTTGATGCTCGCCTCGCACAAGGAGTCCGCCTCCAAGCGCATCAAGCGGGAATTTCCCACCGGCATCGAATCCTACGGCGCCGACGCGCTGCGCTTCACATTCGCCTCCCTCTCGACCCTCGGGCGCACGCTCAACTTCGACTTGAAGCGCTGCGAGGGCTACCGCAGCTTCTGCAACAAGCTCTGGAACGCCACGCGCTTCGTGCTGATGAATTGCGAGGGCAAGGACACCGGGGTGGACGAGTCGCTGCCGCTCGAATTCTCCGACTTCGATCGCTGGATCGCGAGCCGCCTGCAGCGCGCCGAGAAGGAGGTCGCGGACGCGCTCGCCGAGTACCGCTTCGACGTGGCCGCGCGCGCCGTGTATGAGCTCGTGTGGGACGAGTACTGCGACTGGTACGTCGAGCTTTCCAAGAACCAGCTCGCCAGCGGCAACGAGGCCCAGCAGCGCGCCACGCGGCGCACTCTCATCCGCGTGCTGGAAGCGATGCTGCGACTCGCGCACCCGTTCATCCCCTTCATCACCGAGGAGCTGTGGCAGACGGTGGCGCCGCTCGCGGGCAAGATGGGCGCGAGCATCATGGTCGCGCCGTATCCGAAGTCCGACCCGGCGAAGATCGACGAGAAAGCCGAAGCGATCGTGGCCGGGATCAAGACCCTGGTAAACGCGGCCCGTAACCTGCGTTCGACGATGGGCGTGTCTCCGGCGTTGAAACCCGCGGGCTACCTGAGCGACGCCACGCCCGCGGCCCGGGCCAACCTCGCCGCCATTTGCGCGATCTCCCGCGTGGACTTCCAGGTCGTCGACTCCCTGCCAACGCGCGACTCGCCGTCCGCGGTCACCGACAGCGGCAAGGTCATGCTGCACATCGAAGTCGACCGCGCCACCGAGATCGCGCGCCTCACCAGGGAAAGGGAGCGCACCGCGGCGGAGATCGCCAATGCGAAGGGGAAGCTTTCCAACGCCTCCTTCGTCGATCGCGCGCCGCCGGCGGTCGTGGAGCAGGAGAGGAAGCGCCTCGCCGACCTGGAAACCAGGCACGCCGACATCCTCGCGCAGCTCGCGAAGCTCGCATAACGGCGCGCGTGGCGTTTCCCCACAGCCTCAGGGCCCTCGCCTCCCCGAATTTCCGGCGCTATTACATCGGCCAGACGGTGTCGATGATCGGCACCTGGATCCAGTCGGTGGCGGTGATGTGGCTCGCCTACGGGCTGTCGGGCTCCACCTGGTTCACCGGGCTCATCGGCTTCCTGCAGAGCGCGCCGCACCTCTTCCTCGGCCCCTTCGCCGGCGTGCTCGGCGATCGCGTGAGCCGGCGCAAGATGCTCATCACGGTGCTTTCGCTCATGGGCGTGCAGTCGGCGATGCTGGCGGTCCTCACCGGGCTGCACCTCATCACCATGTGGCAGCTCGCCGCGCTCGCCCTCTTCGCGGGGATCTGCAACTCGTTCGAGACGCCCACGCGCCAGTCGATCTTCGTGCAGCTCATCGACAAGCGCGAGGACCTGCCCAACGCGATCGCGCTGAACTCCATGCTCATGAACGGCACGCGCCTCATCGGCCCGTCCATCGGCGGGATCCTCATCGCCGCATTCAACGAGACCGTGTGCTTTACCGTGAACGCCGTGAGCTACATCGCGGTGGTGGTCGCACTCCTGAACCTCAAGGTCACTCCGCGCCCGAAGCGGGCGCCCTCGCATCCGATGCACGACCTTGCCGAAGGCTGGCGCTACGCCATGGGCATGCTGCCGGTGCGGCGCATGCTCTTCAACCTCGCGGCGGTGAGCTTCGCGGTGAGCCCCTACGCCACGCTCATGCCCGCCATCGCGGTGCGCACCTTCGGCCAGGGCGCGGAGCTGGTCGGGATCTTCATCGGCGCGGTGGGCCTGGGAGCCTTCGTGGCCGCCGTGGGCCTCGCGCGGCGCACGAGCGTGCGCGGGCTCGCGCGGTGGATCCCGATCGCGGGCGTGGTCGCCGGCCTGGGCATGATCGGCTTCGGCTTCTCGCGCAACGCCTGGCTCTCGGGCTTGCTCATGGCGCTCGCCGGATTCGGCATGTTCATGACCGGGGCCGCGTGCAACACCATCATCCAGACCGTGGTGGACGAGGAGAAGAGGAGCCGCGTGATGAGCTACTACACGGTGTTCTTCATCGGCATTTCGCCCATTGGCCACTATCTCAGCGGGTGGGTCGCCGACCACATCGGCGCGCCGCTCACCTTCGTGATCCTGGGATGCGTGGCACTCGCTGCCGGGACCTCTTTCTGGCTGCAGATGCCGACCTTCCGCTCGCACCTGCGGAAGGTCTACGTGAGCCGGGGTATCATCCCCGCCACCGAGGATACCCGGATAGGAAATCCATGAAGACGCTCGCCGGCAGGACGCTGTTCATCACCGGGGCCTCGCGCGGCATCGGGCGCGAAATAGCGCTGCGCGCCGCCCGCGACGGCGCCAACGTCGCGGTCGCCGCCAAGACCGCGGAGCCGCACCCAAAGCTCGAGGGCACCATCCATACGGTAGCCGCCGAGATCGAGCGCGCCGGCGGCAAGGCGCTCGCGATCCAGCTCGACGTGCGCGACGAGAACGCCATCGTGCAAGCCATCAACCTCACGGCGAAGACCTTCGGGGGCCTCGACATCCTGGTGAACAACGCGAGCGCCATCAGCCTCACGCCCACCATGGCGACTCCCGCCAAGCGCTTCGACCTGATGCTGGGCGTGAACGCGCGCGGCACGTTCCTCTGCTCGCAGGCGGCGATCCCGCACCTGCAGCAGTCGTCGAATGCGCACATCCTCACGCTTTCGCCGCCGCTGTCCATGAAGCCCAAGTGGTTCGCGGGCCACGTCGCGTACACGATGTCCAAGTACGGCATGAGCATGTGCACGCTCGGGATGTCCGAGGAGCTTCGCGAATTCGGCATCGCGGTGAATTCCCTGTGGCCGCGCACCACCATCGCCACCGCCGCGGTGGAAGTGCATTTCCCCGAGGCGATCCTGCGCGCCAGCCGCAAGGCCGACATCATGGCCGACGCCGCGCACGTGATCCTCACCAGCGACGCGCGCGCGAACACCGGCAATTTCTATATCGACGAGGATCTGCTCAAGAAGTCCGGGGTGAAGGACTTCGAGCACTACGCCGTCACGCCCGGAGTGCCGCTTTTCCAGGATCTCTTCCTGGACTGAAAAGTCGTGTCAGGTACGACTTTTCAGTTCAGCGCTTCTTCATGAAGAACGTGAATTCGGCGCCTTCGGAGTGCGACAGCAGCTCGTTGCCGGTCTGCTTGCAGAACGCCTGGAAGTCCTTCACCGAGCCGGGGTCGGTGGCCACGACCTTCAGCACCTGGCCCGCGGTGAGGTCTCCCAGCGCTTTCTTGGCCCGGAGGATGGGGAGCGGACAGTTGAGGCCGCGAACATCGAGCTCGCGATCGAACGATTGCATTGAGGGTTTCTCCGAAGGACGCGAATTTTAACATGGCGTAAGACACCCTACGGAGGCACCATGGACACCGTCATGATCGCCCCCCGCACGCTGCGCCACGCCTGGTCGCCGGTCGCTTGAACGCCGCGCCCACCTTTCGCGAGGCGCTGCGCTTCTGGGTGAAGCTCGGCTTCGTGAGCTTCGGCGGCCCCGCGGGCCAGATCGCAATCATGCATCGCGAGCTGGTCGAGCGTTACCGCTGGATCTCGGAGCGGCGCTTCCTTCACGCCCTCAACTACTGCATGCTGCTGCCGGGCCCCGAAGCGCAGCAGCTCGCCACCTACATCGGCTGGCTCCTGCACGGCACGCGCGGCGGCATCGCGGCGGGCGCGCTCTTCGTGCTCCCATCGCTCGCGATCCTCATCGCGCTGTCGTGGATCTACATGCGCTTCGGCCAGGTGCCGGCGGTGGCCGCGGTGCTCTACGGCGTGAAGCCCGCGGTGGTGGCGATCGTGCTTGCGGCAGCGTGGCGCATCGGCTCGCGCACGCTGCACCACCCGGTCCTCTGGGCGATCGCGGCCACGGCGTTCGTCGCTCTCTTCGTTGCCTCGGTGCCATTCCCGGCGGTGATCTTCGCCGCCGCGGTGGTCGGGCTCATCGGCGGCAGGATCGCGCCGCGCGTCTTCGCGTTGACCGCGCACGGTCCGAAAGACGCCTCGGCGGCAGGCGCGGTCCTCGACGACGCGACGCCCACGCCGCCGCACGCGGTCTTCTCCTCGCGCCGGCTGGCGCTCGTGGTCGCAGTATTCGTCGTGCTGTGGGGCGCGGGGCTCGCCGCACTCGCGTACGCCTTCGGATGGCGCGGCGAGCTCACGCAGATGGGCTGGTTCTTCACCAAGGCGGCGCTCCTCACGTTCGGCGGCGCGTACGCGGTGCTGCCCTACGTCCTGCAGGGCGCGGTCGAGACCTACGGGTGGCTGACCGCGGCGCAGATGATGGACGGCCTCGCGCTGGGCGAGACCACGCCGGGTCCGCTCATCATGATCGTCGCATTCGTGGGCTTCGTGGGCGCGTGGACGAAGGAGATCTTCGGGCCGGGCGCGTTTGTCGCCGCGGGCGTGGCGGGCGCGGTGGTCGCCACGCTCTTCACCTTCCTGCCGTCCTTCCTCTTCATCCTCGCCGGCGGGCCCCTGGTCGAGGGCACCCGCGACGACGTGAAGCTCACCGCGCCGCTCACCGCCATCACCGCCGCGGTGGTGGGCGTGATAGTGAACCTCGCGGTGTTCTTCGCATGGCACGTGCTGTGGCCGGCGGCGAGCGAGGCGTCGCCTTTCGCGGGCCGCTTCGACTTCGCGGCGGGCGCGATCGCCGTGCTCGCCACGGTGGCGCTGGTCTCGAAGAAGCTGGACGTGATCCCGGTGATCGCGTCGAGCGGGCTCGCGGGCCTCGCCCTGTGGGCCTCGGGACTTCAGGGCGCGACGTAGGAGCCGGATTTCCCGCCGTGCTTTTCGACGAGGCGGATCGCGTCCATGGTCATGCCGCGATCGACCGCCTTGCACATGTCGTAGATGGTGAGGAGCGCGACCTGCACGGCGGTGAGCGCCTCCATCTCGACGCCGGTGCGCGCGGTGCATTCTACGGTGGCGCGGCACTCGATGACGGCGTTCTTCTCGTCGGGGGTGAAATCGACGGCGACGGAAGTCAGCGGCACCGGGTGGCAGAGCGGGATCAAATCTGAGGTGCGCTTGGCGGCCTGGATCGCGGCGATGCGCGCTACGCCGAGGACGTCGCCCTTCTTCGCGGTGCCCGCCAGCACGATCGCCAGTGTCGCGGGCTTCATCCGAATGGTTCCCGCCGCAATCGCAACCCGGTGGGTCTCCGGCTTGGCCGCGACGTCAACCATCCGGGCCGCGCCACGTTCGTCGAAGTGGGTGAGTTTTTCCGTCATAATCGATATTAGCAGTTCGACCCCCTCCGTTTAAGTGACCCTACGCCCCGTCATCGCCTCGTTGTTGATGGCCCTCGTGGCGCTTCCCGCGCCCGCGCAGGGCCTGCCCGACCTCGGCGACTCCTCCTCCGCCACGCTCTCCGAACAGCAGGAGCGCACCATCGGCAATCGCATCATGCGCGACGTGCGCATCGATCCGGCGTACCTCGACGATCCGGAAGTCGCCGAGTACGTGTCCTCGATAGGCGCGCGCCTGCTTTCGGTGGCCGAAGGCGGGCGCAAGGACATCGATTTCTTCGTGGTGCAGGACGATGCCGTCAACGCCTTCGCGCTCGTGGGCGGACACATCGGCGTGCATTCGGGGCTCATCATCCTCACGCAGAACGAGTCGGAGCTGGCGGGCGTGATCGCGCACGAGATCTCGCACATCCTGCAGAAGCACCAGGCACGCATGATGCATGGCGCCAGCCGCAGCCAGTGGGTCTCGCTCGCCGCGCTCGCGCTTGCCATCGTCGCCGCGCGCGGCGGCAGCCCGCAGGGCGGCCAGGTCACGGAGGCCGCGGTGGCCGCCGCGGGCGCGCTGCAGATCCAGAACCAGATCGACTACACGCGCGACCACGAGCGCGAAGCCGATCGCGTCGGCTTGACGCTCCTCGAGCGCGCCGGCTTCGACACGCGCGCCATGGCGGCCTTCTTCGAGCGGCTGCTGCGCTCCAATCGCCTGAACGAGCTCAAGGGGGCGCCCTCGTACCTGCGCACCCACCCGCTCACCACGGAGCGCATCGCCGACATCCAGGGCCGCATCGAAGGCACGCCCGCGAAGATGGTGCCGGACTCGTTCGAGTACCGCCTCGCACGCGCCAAGCTGCGCGCCGCGAGTGGCTCGGGCAACGAGGCGGTGACGCTCTTCCGCACCATGCTCGACGACAAGGGGGTGCTGCGCCCGCGCGAGGATGTGTACGGGCTCGCCCTCGCGCAGCGCCGCGCGCGCGATCTCGACGGCGCGTGGAAGACGCTCGAAACCCTGCGCAACCCGCAGCGCGACCGCAAGGACCTGCCCACCTTCGGGATGGCGCTGCCGTCGCATCCCGCCTTCGAGGTGCTCGCCGGCCAGCTGATGGCGGACATGGGCCGGCACGACGAAGCGCTGGCGATCTATCGCAAGGCGCTGCGCGCCACTCCGCACTACCGCTCGCTCTCGTACGCGTATCTCGACGAGCTCCTGCAGACGGGCAACTCCAAGGAGGTCCTCACCGACCTCGAGGAAAGGCTTCGCACCGTGCAGGACGATGCACGCTTCTACGAGCTGCAGGCGCGCGCGTACGAAGCATCGGGGCGGCGCATCGCGCAGCATCGCGCGCAGGCCGAGGCCTACTTCCGCAAGGGCAACCTCGCCGCGGCCGTCGACCAGCTCGAGCTCGCCGTGAAGCAGGTGCGCGGCAGCGATTTCTACGAGATGTCGATCGCCGAATCCCGGCTGCGCGAGATGCGCTCCCTCCTCGAGAACGAACGCGCCGCCGAGAAGGCGCTCAAGATCACCTGATGCGTAACGCTGCCGCGGTCCTCGCCCTCGCCTGCGGGATCGCCACGAGCACTGAAGCGCAGGTCGTTGCGGGACGCGATCTGTTCATTCGCGCCGACAAGGGCCACTGCATCGCCTGCCACCAGCTTTCCGGGGGTGCCGTGCCCGAGACGCGCGCCGACCTCGGCCCGCGCCTGGATGGCGAGCGCATGCGCGCGCTTGGCAAGGCCGCGATACGCCAGGCCATCGTCGATCCCACGCGCGCCAATCCGGACACGGTGATGCCGCCGTTCGGTCGCCATCGCCTCCTCGACGGCGCGGAAATCGATCGGCTGGTGGAGCTCCTCCATGCGCTTCCCTGACGCGCGCCTCTTCGCCGCCGCCGCGGCGATGACCGTGGCGCAGGCTTTCGCGGCCGCCGAAGCGGTGCGCATTGAAGTCACGTCACGCCTGCAGAAACAGCTGCCCGGCGTGGCCGCGGCCGACTACGCTCTCGGCGGCGCGGCATTGGATGCGCAGCTGCGCGCGCAGGTCGAAGAGCATGCCGGCGACAGCGCTGCCGTGGTCGAAGAGGGTCGCAAGGCGTGGACCGCGAAATTCCGCAACGGGCGCACCCTCGCCGGCTGCTTTCCCAATGGCGGGCGGCGCATCGCCGCGCACTACCCGCAGTACGACGCGCGGCTGAAGCGCGTGGTGACGCTCGAGATGGCGATCAACCAATGCCTCAAGACGCACGGCGAGGCGCTCTACGATACGGCGGACGCGAAGACCATGGGCACCGTCACCGCGTACCTGCGCTCGCTCTCGAACGGCCAGAAGGTGGCCGTGCGCGTGCCGGCAGCGGGAGAGGATCGCTTCGAGCAGGGGCGCCGCCTCTACTTCACGCGGCTCGGGCAGCGCAACTACGCGTGCGCCTCGTGCCACGTGCAGGGCGCGGGCAAGCGCTTCGGTGAAGCGACGCTCTCGCCTGCCGTCGGCCAGGCCACCCATTGGCCGGTCATCCGCGACGGCGCCCCGGTCACGCTGCAGGCGCGCATCCGCGAGTGCCTCGAGCTGATGGGCGCGGCTCCCTTCACCGCGGGCTCCGACGAGCTGAACCACCTCGAATACTTCCTCGCCTACCTCTCCAACGGCCTCCCGCTCCAGGCGAACCCGTGGCGCCCGAAATAACGCGCTTCTAGCGCGAGGCGGTGACGCAGAAGGCTTCGGGCGCGTGGCGCGCTTCCGGGTCGTGCGAGAGGAAATACAGGTAGCGAAGCTCGAGCGCATGCATGCCCGGACGGATCCAGTCGCGCGCGCCTTGCTCGAAGAGCGTTTCCGCGGGGCCCACGCGGCCGCGGCAAACGTGGCCGGCCAGGGCGGCGAGGAATGCGTATTCGGTCGCCGCACTCCTGGTGCCGCGCGAGGCTTCGAGGATCGAGGCGCCCACCGCCGACATGTTGTCGGGATCGCGCGCCGCCACCGCCGCGAAGAGGTCGAACCACGAGTGGTCGGCCGGGGAGATGCGCTTGGCGCACCCCGATTCGCCGATGCGCTTCCACATTTCCACCGCGACGTTTCTCGGCAGGTGCGCGCTCGCCCCGGCAATGCTCACGAGGTGCGGCAGGACCTGGTCGAAGGGCAGCGCCACGGGGCACGCCGTCGTCCACAGCCCGACCAGCTGGGCGGCCACGTGGTGGGTATCGGAAAATTCCGCGGACGACCCGGCGGTGCGCTCGCCCAGGGCCGTGTCGCGAAGGGACCAGGCCGTCATCGACGCGGCATCGGTCAGCGCCCACGCATAGGTATCGGGACGGCTCGCCGAGGGACGGAACGACCCGTCGAGCATCTCGAGGAGCGGCAGCGAGGACATCTGCAGGTCGGTGAGCGCGGTCACGCGCGCCTGCATGAAGCGCGTGCGCGCAGACTGCAGGTCCACGATCGGGTAGTAGTCGGAGTTGGCTGGAGCGCCGTAGGCCTTGAAAATTGCCCGCACCGACGCGGCGCCGCCCAGCAATCGCCGGTCGATGGCGTCGACGTCCGCGATCTTGAGGCGCTCGGCGAACGCCTTCACCGCCGGCCACTGCAACACCTTCGCGTCGAAGCGCCCGGGACCGCCGCCCTTGCGCGCCACTACCACGATGTCCGAATCGATCGTCGAGTAGACGGTGAAGTCGGGAAAGGTCTTCTGCACCGCGCCAAAGATGGACGCAAGCGTCGCCTCGTCCATCTCGTAGGTGTGCAGCCATTGCGCCATCACGCCGCCCTCGTTCAGCGACACTGCCAGGCGCCGGTAGAACTCCTCGGTGAAGAGCGACGCCACGCCGCTCACCCAGGGATTGGAGGGCTCGGAGACGATGATGTCGTAGCGCTCGCGGCCGCGGGCGAAGTACGACTTGGCGTCGTCGATCACGATGTTGCTGCGCGGATCCTTGTACGCCGCGTCGACCACCGGCTGGAAGTTGCGAGCGCCCTCGATGATCGCGGGCTCGATCTCGATGCTGTCGACGCGCTTCAGCGTGGGCGAGGCGAGGAGGAGCGACGACGACATGCCGGAGCCGAAGCCGATGACGGCCGCGGTCGTGGCCTGCGGCGCGTGGCCGAGCGGCAGCACCGCGAGGAGCATCATCGTCACCTCGTCGCCGAGCGGGCGGCGCCCGGCCTTCAGCGTGAGGCTCGCGTCGGGCTTGCCGTTGGTGCGGATGGCGCGGTCCAGGCCGTCGTCGAGGACATCGATGGTGGCGGTCTTGCCGTCGCGGTGGAAGATCACCGACACCGAGGGCGCGATGCGCGCGGCACCCGTGCGAAACACCCCCGACGAGGACTTGCGCAGGTCGATGTCCGCGAACATCGCCAGCGCCAGAAAGGCGACCAGTCCCGCAACAACCGCGGTGAGGCGCATGTCGCGCGGCTTCGCGCCGCCGCGGAAGCGCACGAGCAGGACCAAGCCGAGCACCACGTCGAGCGCGGCTCCGACCACGAGCGCGCCGTGCAGCCCCAGCCACACGATCAACAGGTGCACGGCGGCGATGACACCGGCGATGGCCCCGGCGGTGTTGACCGAATAGACGAGGCCCAGCGAGCGCTCGCCTTCCGACGAGCGCAACAGGCGGTAAGTGATGAGGGGCAGCGTCATGCCGGCGAGGATCGTGGCGGGCAGCATCACCGCCAGCGCGATCGCCGTCGAGGCGAGGTTGAAGAGGATGAACCCGCCCTGGGTGCGCGTCACCGCGGAGAGGAGCCACGCCATCAAGTCGAACGAGGCGTTGTAGAACAGCACCGTGGCGAGCGCGGCGACTCCCATCGCGATCTGCACGAGGGCAAGGAAGCGCACCGGGTCGCCGAGCCGGTCGATGCGCGCGCGGATCCAGAGGCCGCCGATCGCCAGGCCGAGGATGAAGCTCGCCAGCATCAGCTCGAAGGCGTTGGTGGAGGCGCCGAGCACGAGGCTCAGCATGCGGATCCAGACGATCTCGTAGATGAAGGACGAAAGACCGGTGAGGCAGGCGGTGGCGAGGAGGTAGCGGACCAGCGTGCGGTTCTCGCTGGCCTCGACGCTCGAAGGCATGGGCGCCACCGCGAGCGGCGGGGGGGCGGAGGTCGAGAGCGCGAGGGCGGCCAGCGCGAGCGCGATGTTCAGCACGCCCGCGCTGGTGAGGGTCCCCGGCAGGCCTACGGCGGGAATCAGCACGAAGGCCGAGGCAAGCACTCCGAGCACGGCGCCCAGGCTATTGAGGAAGTAGAGGGACGCGATGTGGTGGCCGGGGCGCGTGGGCTCCAGGCGGAGCACCGCCGAGCTCATCAACGGAAACGTGGCGCCCAGGAGTATCGACTGCGGCGCGAGGAGGAGGGCTGCGATCAGCCACTGCGCCGCGCAAAAGGTGCTCGCGGGATCGCACGTGGCGGGAAGGGCCGTGGCGTAGCCCCACTCGGTGGCGGCGACGAAGATCGCGTGGAAGACGAGCGCGATGAGGCCGATCGCGCCTTCCACCAAGGCATAGACGCGCAGCGGGTTGCGCACGCGCGTGGCCACGCGCGCGCAGAGCCAGCCGCCCAGAGCGAGCCCGCCTATGAACACCACCAGCACCACGGTCTGCGCGTATGCGGCATGTCCGAGGAAGAGCTTGAGGTAGTGCGACCAGACGGATTCGTAGATCAGGCCGGCGAAGCCCGATGCGAAAAAGACGAGGAAGACAGC
Source organism: Burkholderiales bacterium (assembly GCA_031364925.1). Lineage (GTDB taxonomy): Bacteria > Pseudomonadota > Gammaproteobacteria > Burkholderiales > Usitatibacteraceae > Usitatibacter. The sequence continues at coordinate 11,223 of JANLXC010000173.1, forward strand.
TTCGAGACGTCGGTTCAAGGAGGCATTCCAGGCGGAGATAAAAAAAGGGCCGCGTGAGCGGCCCTTCGTGTCATGCGGCTTCGCGATTAACGGCAGGTCGCGGGCAGGTACTTCGGGTTGATCGAGGTGCCGGCGGCCGGGGTACCGGTCGACGAGCAAGACCACGCGGTGATCGGCGCGCCCGTGCAAGCAGCGCCACTGCAATCCGCCTTGTAGGCGAACATCGTGCCGGTGCCGAGCTGGGTGGCCAGAGTGCCGCTGGCGGTGATTTCGACTTCGCCGTTGGTCACGACGGGAACGTTCGAGTTGGCGGTGCCGATGTCCGAGCAACCGGCCGACTTCGCGCTGGTGGGGAACGTGCCGAGCGACTGATAGTACTCCGCGACGGAGGTCTTGCAGACGCCGGCGGCGTTGATCAGCTCGGTCACTTTCGAGCGAATCGTGTAGTCCTGGTACGCCGGGATGGCGATGGCCGCCAGGATGCCGATGATCGCGACCACGATCATCAGTTCGATCAGGGTGAAGCCTTGCTGGACTTTCTTCATGAAGAGGAGCTCCTTCTAGGTTTCGAATGCTGCGTTGGGCCACACGGTTCGTGTGTGCGGATGAGGTAATGCAACGCCCGTGCCAAGCCCGGGCTGGGACGGCGCGCCAGGGCATTTCGCCCATGTTTCAAATAACATGAATACCGTCAATGGCTTGCTCTGTAAGAAGGTGTATCAGGGGGGTACGCGACGGGGCATTTGTCGTGGCGCGATCCATTGGGGCAGCTTGCGCGAAGCTGTCATGCGCTATCACGACAAAAGTGACGTACTTCGTCACTGCTGGCGCGCCTGCGGCGCCTGGGCGATATGCGACAGCACGAGGCTCATGGCGAGCATATCGCGGCTGCGCTTGGAGAGCTTCGGCACATAGCGATCGCGCAGGGCGCGCGCTTCCGCGATGCGCCCGCTCGCCACCGCTCCGGTCAGCGCCGACAGCACGTAGAGGCCGTGCTCGGGCTCTCGCACCGGCGTGTTGCGCAACAGGAATTCCGCCTGCGTGTAGAGCGCGGACGCATCGAGATCATTGATCGCCTGCAGCCACGCGATGTGGCGGCGCTGCACCTCGGTGAGCGACTGGTAGCACTTCGATGCGCGCGCACGATCGAACATCACCGCAGCTTCGGCGGTGTTGAGGTAGGGCAACGCGGCCTGCGCCACTTCCGTGAGCGCGTCTATCCACTGCTCGCCCGCCCCGGCGCAATTGTCGAGGAGCGCGTGCGCGAGCAGCGCCGCGTTCATCTGCGCGGGAGACAGGACGCGCGCCGATTGCGCCGAGCCGCTCATCATCACGCCGATCGCCTCGGCGCCGACCAGCGTGCGATCGACGCGCTGCGGACGGTTGCGGTCGCCCGACTGCACGCGCGAAAGCGGCGTCGGCCAATCGCCGTCGAGGAGCGCCAGTACCGGCACCAGGCCCTCGCGAATGAGCGGCAGCTCCTCCGCGGTCTCGGCGCGGAAGCGCGAGCGCGGCGCGCGCTGGTCGAGGATCGGGAAGAAGTCCGAGTTCGCCGGAAAGCCCGTGCTGGTGAAAAGCGGATGCAGCGCCGCCCGCCCGCCCATGCGCAGCGACTGCAGGTCGGCGAGGCTCTCGTAGCCGAGGTAGCGCAGGTCGGCGGCGAAGCCGGGGTAGCTGAAGACCTCCGCGGACAGCGGCGGCAGCGGGCCCTTCACGGTGGCCACCACCAGCAGGTCGGCGCCGGTGCGATACACGGTGTAGTCCCCGAAGTGCTTGCCGAGGGCCTGGAAGATGGTCGACAGGAGGCCCGGGTTGATCTCATAGGCCTGCACCCACTGCACCAGCAGGCCGTCGTCCTTGAGGTAACGCTTCACGTGGCCGTAGAACTCTTCCGAGAAAAGCGTCGAGACGCCGCTCACCCAGGGATTCGAAGGCTCCGAGACGATGATGTCGTAGCGCTTGCCGGCGGAGGCGAAGAAGGTCTTGGCGTCCTCGATGTGGATGTGGCTGCGCGGGTCGCTGTAGGCGCGCGCGTTGCGCGGCTGGAAGAGCTTGGCGCCCTCGATCATCGCGCGCTCGATCTCGATGGAGTCGAGCTCCTTGATCTTCGGGCTCGCCAGCAGCGTGTGCGTGGTGAGCCCGGAGCCGAAGCCGATGTTGGCGACCAGCTCCGCGTTGGGCTTCATCGCGATCGGCAGCGCCGCGGCCAGCACCATGGTCGCCTCGTCGATCGCGCTCTTGCGATCGGGATTGCTCTCGATGCTCGCGTCCACCTTGCCGTTGGTGCGGATCATGCGCAGCGTGCCGTCGTCGGTGACCGCGATGGTGGCCGTCTTGCCGTCCTTGTAGAACACCACCTTCTGCACCTTCGGGTCCATGAACTGGCCCTGGCGATAGACTCCGGAGCTCATGCGCAACAAGTCGAGCTGCGCGCTCATGAAGCCGACCACGCCGATCGCCAGGATCACGCCGATCACCGCGAAGGAGCGCGAGCGGCGCGCGCCGCTCGCGGTGGCGGTGAGGACGAAGATTCCTACCAGCACGTCGAGAAGCGCGCCGATGCCGGTGAGCCCCTTCACGCCGGCGAGCTCCATGCCGATGTGGGTCGCGAAAGCGGCGCCCACGATGCATCCCGCGGTGTTGGCGCCGTAGACCTTGCCGATCGCCGACTCGCCGATGCCGCGCGAGGTGAGCGCGTGGGTCGCGAGCGGCAGCGTCATCCCCGCGCAGAAGGCCGTCGGGAACATGACGATCATCGAGGCGAGCATCCCGGCGATGGTCGCGAGCGTGTAGCCCTGGCTGCTGCGCGTGACCGCCATCAGCATCCAATGGATGAAGTCGAGCACGTCGCTGTAGATCCATACCGCGTACACCGCGAAGAAAGCCTTCGCGACGAGGAGCCCGGCGAGCCATGCAAGGTCGTTCTTGACGAGCGCGATGCGGTTCCTGAACCAGAAGGCGCCGAGCGACATGGCGAGGATGAAGGCGGCCAGCATTACCTCGAACGAGTGCGTGGAGGCGCCCAGGCCGAGGGTCAGCATGCGGATCCAGGTGATCTCGTAGATGAACGAGGCCGCGCCGGTGGCGAAGGCGAGGATCAGCACCGCGCGCATGATCTTGCGGCTCGTGGCATCGACCGCCGCGAGGCTCGCCACCGGCACCGCGGCGACTGGCGGTATGCGCTTGGTGATGAGCCACACGCCGAGCGCGAGGGTCACGTTGAGCAGGCCCGCCGTGAGGATGGTGCCGGGCAGGCCGAGGTGATCGATGAGGTAGAAGCCGCTCGCCAGCACGCCGATCGCAGCGCCGAAGCTGTTGGTGAAGTACAGCATCGACAGCGAACGCCCGCCGGTCTCCGGATAGACGCGCAGGATTCCCGCGCTCATCAGCGGGAAGGTGGTGCCGAGCAGGATCGAGGCGGGAAGGATGAGGAGCGAGGCGAGGCCCCATTTGAAGAGATCCACGCCGCTGCCGCCCAGTGCCGGCATCGCGGTGTCGAACGCCCAGCCGGTGACCATCTGGAAGACGCGGTGGAAGGCGATGGCCAGCAGGCCGATGCCCAGTTCCGCGATCGCATAGCCCAGCAGCAGGTTGCCGATCCTCTGCGTGAAGCGGCTCACCAGCCACGAGCCGATCGCCATGCCGCCCATGAAGATCGCGAGCACGAGTGTCTGCGCGTAGGCCGCATGCCCGAGGAAGAGCTTGAGGTAGTGGCTCCAGATGGACTCGTAGATGAGCCCGGCGAAGCCCGAGATGGTGAACAGCGCAAAGAAGATGCTGACCGGCAGACGTGTCGTCATTTTTTTCTGGTTCTGGGGAAGGAGTTCAGGTGCGGGTCCCGGCGCCTATGCGCAAGAACCGTACCCTTCACGACCGGTAGCCGGGAATGCGTTTCTCGTCAACCTCGTCGATCTGCTCGGGATCGAGGAATTCGCGGGCGTAGCCCAGGTACACCTTCTCGCGCACGAAGATGTCGAAGAGATCGGGATCGACGTGCCCGTTCTCCTTCATGCGCCCGAGGATGCCGAGCGATTCGGAGAGCGTCTTGCCGGGCTTGTATGGACGATCCTTGGCAGTTAGTGCCTCGAAAATGTCGGCGATGCCCATCACCCGCGCCTGCACGCTCATCTGCTCGCGGGTGAGCCCCTTCGGATAGCCCTTGCCGTCCATGCGCTCGTGGTGGCCGCCGGCGTACTCGGGCACGTTGCCCAGGTGGCGCGGCCACGGCAGGGCTTCGAGCATCTTGATGGTGGCGACGATATGGTGGTTGATGATCTCGCGCTCGCCCGGGTTCAACGTGCCGTAGGGGATGTTGAGGTTGTCTTCCTCGTCCCTGGACAGGAAGCGGTCCATATCGCCGCGCTCGTTGCGCAACGAATAGCGCGCGATCTGCGAGACCCGCGCCTGGTCCTCGGGCTTCATGCGCTCGCTGCCGATGTTGGTGCGGCGCAGGAACTCGCGGTCGTCGTCGTACTGGCGCAACTTCGCCGCGCACGCCTCCTCGGCGCGCCGCGCGCTCGCCTCGTCGTGCGCTTCAAGCGCCTGCAGCTTGGCCTCGAGCATCTCGATGCGGGCGTCGCGCTTCAGGGACTCGAAGCGCGTGGCGACGAGCTCGATCCTGTCGTAGATGGTCTGCAGCTTGGTGGCCTTGTCGACCACGTGCACCGGGGTCGTGATCTTGCCGCAATCGTGGAGCAGGCCCGCGATCTTCAGCTCGTAGCGGTCCTTGTCCGACATGCGGAACGCGGCGAGCGGGCCCACCGTGGTGCTCGAGGCCGCCTCCGCCAGCATCATGGTGAGCGTGGGCACGCGCTTGCAGTGCCCGCCCGTATAGGGGCTCTTGTCGTCGATCGCGGTGTTGATGAGCTCGATCAGGGACTCGAAGAGCACCTCGAGCTGCTGGATCAAAAGCCGGTTGGTGAGCGCGATCGCCGCCTGGGAGGCGAGCGATTCGGCCAGGCGCTGGTCCTCCTCGCCGAACCCGGAGACCAGCCCCGTCGCCGGGTCGATGGCGTTCAGGAGCTGCAGCACGCCGATGATGTCGCCCTCGTGGTTCTTCATCGGCACCGTGAGGAACGAGGTCGAGCGGTAGCCGGTGCGCTTGTCGAAGTTGCGCGTGCCCGAGAAGTCGAAGCCCTCCTCGAGGTAGGCGTCGGCGATGTTCACCGTGCGCTGCATGAGCGCGGCGTAGGCCGCGATCATCGTGTAGTTGGGGTCGCCGTCCTTGTTGTGAAGCGGGATCGGATAGAACGGCACGGGATTGCCCGAGGTGCCGCCCATCGCGATGGAAAGCGAATCGGTGCGCACGATCTCGAACTGCAGCTTGTCGCCGTCCAGGCGGTAAAGCGTGCCCCCGTCGGCGTGCGTGAGGTTCTTCGCCGCGATGAGGATGGTCTCGAGGAGCTTGTGGATGTCGCGCTCCTGGGAGAGCGCGATGCCGATCGCGTTGAGGTACTCGAGCTTGGAGAGGAAATGGGTCTCGAGGGCGCGCGCGAGGTCGGCGGGCGCCTTGGGGTGCATTGGGACGGGAGACTGGACCCCGGTGGACACCGGGATGACCGCACTGTCCGTTGTCTGGCGCGCGGTCACTTGATGCAAACCGCCCGGACTTGCGCCATGTCGGTGATCCCCTGCAGGACTTTCTCCATGCCGTCCATCTTCAGGGTGAGCATTCCTTCGGCGAGCGCGGTGGCGAACATCTCGGCCACGCGCGCGTGCTCTTGGATCAGCTTCTTCATCGGGTCGGTTCCGACCAACAGCTCGTGCAGGCCGACGCGCCCCTTGTAGCCGGTGCCGCCGCAGGTGTCGCAGCCTTTCGGCTTGTAGAGCTTGAACTCGGGCTTGCCGAAGCCATAGTCCTTGCCGAAGCGATCGAACACCTTCTTGTAGCTGCCGTTGAGGTCGGCCTTGAAATCCGGCGTGCTCTTCAGCTCCTCGCAGTATTCGGTGAGGAAGTGCTTCACTTCGTCCTGTGCCGGCGCATACGCCTCCTTGCACTTGCACAGACGTTTCGCGAGGCGCTGCGCCAGGATGCCCAGCAGCGCATCGGCGAAGTTGAAGGGGTCCATGCCCATGTCGAGGAGGCGAATGATCGATTCCGGCGCCGAGTTCGTGTGCAGGGTCGCGAACACCAGGTGGCCCGTGAGGGACGCCTCGATGCCGATGGAGGTCGTGTCCTTGTCGCGCATCTCGCCGACCATGATGATGTCCGGATCGGCGCGAAGGAATGCCTTCATCGCGACCGCGAACGTCATCCCCGCCTTGGGATTCATCTGGCACTGGCGAAGGCCCTTCTGCGTGATTTCCACGGGGTCTTCGGCGGTCCAGATCTTGGTGTCGACCGTGTTGAGGGAACCCAGCACCGAGTGCAGGGTCGTCGTCTTTCCGGAACCCGTCGGGCCGCACACGAAGAAGAGCCCGTAGGGCTTGGAGATGCACTGCTTGAGGCGCTCCATGTTCTGCGGCAGCACGCCGAGCTTGTCGAGCGGGATCGGCTCGCCGGCCGCGAGGATGCGCATCACCACGTCCTCGACGCCGCCGGCGGTGGGGATGGTCGCCACGCGCAGCTCGATGTCGAGCGGGCCGTACTTCTTGAACTTGATCTTGCCGTCCTGCGGGCGGCGCTTCTCCGAGATGTCGAGGTCGCACATGATCTTCAGGCGCGTCACCAGCGGCTGGCGGTACGCCGCGGGCACCTCGATGTAGTTCGAGAGCGTGCCGTCCTTGCGGAAGCGAACGCCCGTCTTGCCCTTGCCAGGCAACGGCTCCACGTGGATGTCGGATGCGCCCTGGTGGTACGCGTCGACGATGATCTTGTTGACGAGCTTGACCAGCTCGTTGTCGGCCGCCGCGGAGACGTCGTCGGCGCCGGGATCCATGTCGTCTTCGTTCTCGAGCCCGCCGAGGAGGTCGCCGATCGACTCGCTCCCCATGCCCGCGCCCGAGTCGGCGCCGAAGAAGTGGTCGAGCGTCTGCTTGAAGTCCTTCTCGGTGGTGACCTTGTAGACCACCTTCGCGCGCGGGAACACGTTCTCCACCATGCGGGAATTCTTCACGCGCTCGGGGTCCGTGGACATCACGATGATGCCGGCCTTCGAGTCCTCCACCGGCACCCAGTGGTTGCCCTCGGCGTAGTCGCGCTTGATGTTCTTCAGCAGGTCCGGCGGCTTGATGCGGTCGGACTTGTATGCCTCGTACTCGACGCCGAAGAACTTGGCGAGCGCCGCGCCGATGGCGGGCATCTTCACCTGGAACTCGTCGACCAGGATGTCCTCGACGTTCTTGTTCTTGCGGCGCGCGGCCTTGGTGGCGAGGTCGAGCTCGCCCGCGGCGATCACGTTATCGATCACCAGGTACTCGAACTTGGACTGGACCGTGCCCGGCATCTGCTGGCGCACGCGAAAGGCGATGGCGAGAGTTTTCGACAGCTCGACCACGCCCTCGTCGTGCAGCGCCGAGAACGGCTGGCCCGCGAGGTTGTTGATGAGCTGGATCACGCCCATCAGCTCGGTGCCGGTGTCCCCGCCCAGGATCGGCGCGATCAGCATCTGCTTGGAGCGGTAGCCGGTGCGCTGGTCGACCGCCTTCAGGAACGTGAGGTTGGGCGAGTACTGCTTCAACTCCGAGTCGTCGTAGACGTCCTTGATGTTCATGTGGCGCTTGTTCAGCGCCGCGTAGCCCGCGAGCGAGGATTCCGAGATCGGCAGCTTGATGTCCTTGAAGGAGTTCAGGCCGGTCTTCACCTTCGAGACGATCGACGACAGGTCCTCGCTCGTGATGTAGACCGTCATCCGGTCGGCCTCGAAGAGCTGGCAGATGTCGCGCGAGACGTCGAGGATGATCTCGTCGACGTTGCTGGTGGAGTGGATCCTGTTGGTGACCGCCTGCAGCTTCTTGGAGAAGGCAAGCTTCACGCTCATGTCGGCGACGTTGCCCGACGGTGGGATCTTGGTGTCGAGTACTGCGCTCATGGTTCTCCCCGCTTGCCGCGTGTCACAGCGAAAATTCCTGGTTGTTCTCGAGCATGCGCGGGCGCCATCGCCCCGCCGCCTCGCCTACTTCCTTCATGGTCAGCGCGCCTTCGCCGGGCTTCAGGTGCGTGATGAAGACTTCCGGCTTCACGCGCATCTTCTCCAGCTCCTGGGCGAGGACCATCGGGCACAAATGCTTCGAGGCCGTGGCGATGTCGCGCTCCTTGTTGGAGAAGGCGGTCTCGATGATCAGGTACTTCAGGTGGGCGGTGGCGTTGACCACCTTCCACAGCGCGTCGTTGGTAGAGGTATCGCCGCTGAAGATGAGCGCGTTCCTGCCGTTGTCCACCAGGTAGCCCACCGCGGGCACCGTGTGGTTGGCGGGAATGGCGGTGAAGGTGCGTCCGCGCAGCTCCACCGGCTCGCCCACGCGGATCTCCCGGTAGGCCATGAACGCGTTCTCGGTGTCCGGAATCTGGGTGAAGTCGGGCCAGATCTTCCAGTTGAAGAGATGCGCTCTCAGGATGTCGAGGGTTTCCTTTATTGCGTACACCTTGATCGGGCTGCCGCGCATCCAGCACACCGTGTCCACCAGGAACGGGATGCTGGTCACGTGGTCGAGATGCGAGTGGCTCACGAAGATGTGGTCGATCTTGGCGAGTTGCTCGAGGGTGAGGTCGCCCACGCCCGTGCCCGCGTCGATCAGCACGTCGTCGTCGACCAGAAAGGACGTGGTGCGAAGGCTCCCGCCGATGCCCCCGCTGCACCCCAACACCCTGATCTTCATCGTTTGTCCCACGGCCACGCCGGCCGCCTGGCCTCGGCTTTCCGCGCCCTTGCTGCGATCCCGATGGAGAACGGGCTCTCGATCCATTATCGGCGGAAACGAGCGTGGGTTCTGTGGAGCATTCCACAGTTTACGGGAGCGCGGCGGGCACCGGCAGACCCCGTCGCGGGACCGCCTGGCGCCCGTCCGGGGATCACGGCTTGTAGAAAAACTCCATCTTGACGCCCGCGATCTCGATGAGGTCGTGGTCGCCCAGCGCATGGGCCTGCGCGCCCAGGGAAGCCCCGTTCAGCGTGGGGTAGGTCGCGCCTTCGACGTGGGTGATGAAGTAGCCGTTGGGACGCTTGGTGATCACCGCCACCTGCAGGCCGGGCTTGCCGATGGTGGTGAGGTTCTTGGTGAGGTCGAGGGTGCGCCCTGCGGCTGCGCCGGACAGAACCTGGATCGCGGCTTCCCGAAGCGGCGTCGCGCCGCCGGGGGGCGCGGGGGCCGCATGCGACACGTGGGGAGCGGGCGCTGGCGGCGAGGTGGACATCGCGGGTGCCGGGGTCGGCGCCGGCGTGCGCACGGGTGCGGGTGCGGGTGCGGGCGGCGAAGTCGCCGTCGTGGTGGCGGAGGGCACGGGCCTGGCGGCGTCCTGAGACATCGCCTTCAGGTTGGTCTGCGTGTCCCCCATCGACGCCGCGGCGGGCGGCGGCGCGGCCTTGGCGGGGTTCCTGATGATCATGGTCTTCTCGAAGTCCGCCGCGGTGGCCGCGGTGGGGGCGTCGTTGAAGTACTTGAGCTTGTGCTTGCCGATCTCGACCACGTCGTTGTTCTGCAGGAAGTGTTTCTTCACGGGCTTGCCGTTGACCATCGTGCCGTTGGTGCTGCCCAGGTCCTCGATGAACGAGTCGTTCAGGATCGTGATGATCGCCGCGTGCTCGCCGCTCACCGCGAGGTTGTCGATCGGGATGTCGTTGTGCGGCTTGCGGCCGATGAGGGTGCGTTCTTTGGTGAGCTGGTACTCCTTGAGCACCTGCCCGTCGACGCTGAGGATGAGCTTGGCCATAGTCGTTGTCCTTGTATTACCGGAAAAGTGCCTTCAACCGCGCGAGCCAGCCTCGCGGCACTCCAAAGGGCTCGGTGATGCGGATGAGCATCGCCGAAATGTTGTCGCGACCGCCGTTGTCGTTCGCCGCCTGCACCAGCTGCTGCACCGTGAGGGTGGGGTTCGTCTTGAGCGTGATGAGGGTGAGCCGGATCTCCTCGTCCTCGACCATATCCGAGAGTCCGTCCGAGCACAGGAGGTACGTGTCGTCTTGCTGCGTCTCGTAGACGTGGATCTCGGGCTCCACCGTGGGATCGATGCCCAGGGCCCGCGTCACCAGGTTCTTGTTCTGGGAGAGCTTCGCTTCCTCGGGCGTGATGAGGCCCGAATCGAGCTGCTCCTGCAGGAGCGAATGGTCGCGCGTCACCTGCTCCATCGATTCGCCGCGCAGGCGGTACAGGCGCGAGTCGCCGATGTGGGCCACGGCGAGGAAGTTGTCGTAGTAGAGGGTCACGACGAGGGTGGTCCCCATCCCCGCGCACTCGGGGTTGTTCTGCGAGGTGGAGTAGATGGCGCTGTTGGCGCGCGCGATCTGGTCCTTGATGAGCTTTTCGGCGAGTCCCTTGGCGTCGTCGCGCCCCAGGCGTGAGACCTGGCGCATGTCCCACGACTCCTGCAATCCGTCGGAGATGAGCGAGGTGGCCATGCCGCTGGCGACCTCGCCGGCGTTGTATCCGCCCATGCCGTCGGCGAGGACGAAAAGTCCCATGTCGGGACGCGATTCGATGCAATCCTCGTTGTGGTCACGGACGCGGCCCGGATCCGTAAGGCTCGCCGACTGGAGCGCCTGCGAAAGGCTCATGGGCGCACCCCAACGACGCGCCGAAGCCCGGCCTCGCGTTTCCCCGCGCGATCGCCCCTCCCCTGCAAATGCGCCTGTTGTCTCATCCCGTTTTCTTGTAGGCCGCAAATCCGCAAAAACTCGGATTTTATAATAACTTAAAAAGCTTTTTTGAGAAACAATCCCGCTTCCGGCCCGATGTCCATGATTTCTAGGGATACTTTAGGGTCGGCCGACAGGGTTCTCCCTTGGGTTGCCAGTCATTATACGATTCGGTTTAATGGGGCTTCTGCCGCGCCCCGACTTTTCCGCTTTCCCCTCCCGCCGCACTTTCGCCGAGGCCGTTATGGACCGCCTGCAAGACATCGACCCCCTGGAGACCCGCGAATGGGTCGACTCTCTCGACGCGGTTCTCGAGATCGAAGGCCCGCAACGGGCGCATTTCATCCTCGAGCAGCTCGTCGACAAGGCGCGCCGTTCGGGAGCGTACCTGCCCTATCGCGCGCAGACCGCGTATCTCAACACGATTCCGCCGCACCTCGAGGAAGCCATCCCCGGCGACCAGGCGATCGAGCAGCGCCTGCGCGCCATGGTGCGATGGAATGCTGTCGCGATGGTACTGCGCGCCGGCAAGAAGGACGTCGAGCTCGGGGGCCACATCGCGAGCTTCGCCTCCGCGGCCACGCTCTACGATGTGGGCTTCAACCATTTTTGGAGCGCACCCAGCGAGACGCACGGCGGCGACCTGATCTATTACCAGGGCCACTCCTCGCCCGGGGTGTACGCGCGCTCCTTCCTCGAAGGCCGCCTCACCGAGGCGCAGCTCGACATGTACCGCCAGGAAGTCGACGGCAAGGGCATCGCGTCGTATCCGCACCCGTGGCTCATGCCCGACTACTGGCAATTCCCGACGGTGTCGATGGGCCTGGGCCCGATCCAGGCGATCTACCAGGCGCGCTTCCTGCACTACCTGCAGGACCGTGGCCACGCGAAGACCGCCGAGCGCAAGGTGTGGGCCTTCATGGGCGACGGCGAGATGGACGAGCCCGAATCGCTCGGCGCCATCGGCATGGCGTCGCGCGAGAACCTCGATAACCTGATCTTCGTCATCAACTGCAACCTGCAGCGCCTCGATGGCCCCGTGCGCGGCAACGGCAAGATCATCCAGGAGCTCGAGGCCGATTTCCGCGGCGCCGGCTGGAACGTGATCAAGGTGATCTGGGGCTCGTACTGGGATCCGCTCATCGCCCGCGACAAGGACGGCATTCTCCTGAAGCGCATGGAAGAGGCGGTCGACGGCGAATACCAGAAGTTCAAGAGCCGCGACGGCGCCTACGTGCGCGAGCATTTCTTCGGCAAGTACCCGGAGCTGAAGGCGATGGTCGCCAACATGTCCGACGCCGACGTGTGGCGCCTGAATCGCGGCGGCCACGATCCGCACAAGGTGTATGCCGCGTACGCGGCGGCGGTGAAGCACAAGGGGCAGCCGACGGTGATCCTCGCCAAGACCGTGAAGGGCTACGGGATGGGCGCGGTGGGCGAAGGCAAGAACGTCGCGCACCAGCAGAAGAAGATGCCCATCGAGGCGCTCAGGCAATTCCGCGACCGCTTCAACATCCCGATCGCCGACGACAAGCTCGCCGACATGCCCTACTACAAGCCGGCCGAGGACTCGCCGGAGATTAAGTACCTGAAGGAGCTTCGTGCGCAGCGCGGCACGCTGCCGCAGCGCCGGCACAAGAGCACCAGCATCGCGGCGCCCAAGCTCGAGAATTTCAAGCCGCTCCTCGACGCGACCGGCGAGGGACGCGAGATCTCCACCACCATGGCGTTCGTGCGCATGCTGGGCATCCTCGTGAAAGACAAGGGGATGGGCAAGAACATCGTGCCCATCGTCCCGGACGAGTCGCGCACCTTCGGCATGGAAGGCCTCTTCCGCCAGCTCGGCATCTACTCGCAGGTGGGACAGCTCTACGAGCCCGAGGACAGCGACCAGCTCATGTTCTACAAGGAGGACAAGAGCGGGCAGATCCTGCAGGAGGGCATCAACGAGGCGGGCGGGATGTGCTCCTGGATGGCGGCGGCGACGTCGTACTCGAGCAACAACGTGCCGATGATCCCGTTCTTCATCTTCTACTCGATGTTCGGCATGCAGCGCGTGGGCGATCTCGTGTGGGCTTCGGGCGACCTGCGCGCGCGCGGCTTCCTCATGGGCGGCACCGCGGGCCGCACGACGCTCAATGGCGAGGGCCTGCAGCACGAGGACGGCCACAGCCAGGTGATGGCGGCGATGATCCCGAACTGCGTCTCGTACGACCCGACCTTCGCCTACGAGGTCGCGGTGATCGTGCAGGACGGGCTGCGCCGCATGGTGGAAAACCAGGAGGACGTTTTCTACTACATCACCCTCATGAACGAGAACTACCCGCACCCGGGGTATCCCGAGGGCGCGCGCGAGGCAATCCTGAAGGGCATGTACAAGCTCACCGACGGCGGCGCGGCCGCCGGCCCGCGCGTGCAGCTCCTCGGCAGCGGCACAATCCTTCGCGAGGTGATCGCGGGAGCGGAGCTCCTGAAGAAGGATTGGGGCGTGACTTCCGACGTGTGGAGCTGCCCGAGCTTCAACGAGCTGCGCCGCGACGGCATCGCCACGGCGCGCTGGAACCTGCTGCATCCGGCCGACAAGGCGAAGGTCTCGCACGTCGAGCAATGCCTCGCCGGCACCAAGGGCCCGGTGGTCGCATCCACCGACTACATGCGCACCTTCGCCGACCAGATCCGCGAGTTCGTGCCGCGCCGCTTCAAGGTGCTCGGCACCGACGGCTTCGGGCGCAGCGACTCGCGCGAGAACCTGCGCCGCTTCTTCGAGGTGAACCGCTACTACGTGGCCGTCGCCGCGCTGAAGGCGCTCGCCGAGGATGGCGAAGTGCCGGCGGCGAAAGTCGCCGAGGCGATCAAGAAATACGGCATCGACGCCGAGAAGCCCGCACCCTGGACGGTTTGAACAACAAGAACAGAGGAGAAGCGAGTTGGCCGCAATCGAGGTGAAGGTCCCCGACATCGGGGACTTCAAGGACGTGCCCGTCATCGAAGTCCTGGTGAAACCGGGCGACACGGTGAAGAAGGACGACTCTCTCGTCACCCTGGAGAGCGACAAGGCGACCATGGAAGTTCCGGCGCCCTTCGCCGGCACCGTGAAATCCGTCCTGGTGAAGGTGGGCGATCGCGTCGGAGAAGGCGTCGCGATCGTGACCATGGAAGGCGAGGCGCCCGCCGCGAAAGCCGCGCCCGCCGCGGCCGCACCGGCCCCTGCCGCCGCACCTGCAAAGGCTGCCCCGGCACCTGCTCCTGCACCGGCCGCCGCCGCCCCTGCGGCCGCACCCCAACCGGCGCCCGCTCCCGTCACCCCGGCGCAGGCCGGGGCCCAATCACCCGCATCCGCACCGGCCCATGCGAGCCCGGGCGTGCGCCGCTTCGCGCGCGAGCTCGGCGTGGACGTCTCGAAGGTCTCGGGATCCGGTCCAAAGTCGCGCATCCTCAAGGAAGACATCCAGAACTACGTGAAGCAGGCGATCGCCGGTGGCGGCGCCGCCTCCACGAGCGGGCGTGCCGGCGGCGGCTTCGCCGACCTGGGCCTTCCCGCATGGCCGAAGGTGGACTTCGCCAAGTTCGGCCCCGTGGAGCTGAAGCCCCTCACGCGTATCCAGAAGATCTCCGGCCCGGCTCTCACGCGCAACTGGGTGATGATCCCGCACGTCACGCAGTTCGACGAGGCCGACATCACCGACCTCGAGGCCTTCCGTGCGAAGGTGAACGAGGAGAATGCCAAGTCCGGGATCAAGGTGACGCCGCTCGCCTTCCTGATGAAGGCGGTGATCGCCGCGTTGAAGAAGTACCCGACGCTCAATAGCTCCCTCGACGGCGACAATCTCGTGCTGAAGCAGTATTGGAACATCGGCTTCGCCGCGGATACGCCCGGGGGCCTCGTGGTCCCGGTGATCAAGAACGCCGACCAGAAAGGCGTCGTGGAGCTCGCCAAGGAGTCTTCCGAGCTCGCGGCGAAGGCGCGCGAAGGCAAGCTCGGCCCCGCCGACATGCAGGGCGGCACCTTCACCATCTCCTCGCTGGGCGGCATCGGCGGCACCGCGTTCACGCCGATCGTCAACGCCCCCGAAGTGGCGATCCTCGGCGTCTCCAAGGCGGCGATGAAGCCGGTGTGGAACGGCAGGGAGTTCACCCCGCGCCTCATGATGCCGCTCTCGCTTTCCTACGACCATCGCGTCGTCGACGGCGCGCTCGGCGCGCGCTTCACCGCTTACCTCGCCCAGGTCGTCTCCGACCTGCGTCGCGGCTTTTTGTAGGGCGCGCGCGATGGCGACCATCGAGATCAGGGTCCCCGACATCGGCGACTTCAAGGACGTGCCGGTGATCGAAGTGCTGGTGAAGCCCGGCGACAAGATCACCAAGGAGGATTCGCTCGTCACGCTGGAGAGCGACAAGGCGACCATGGAGGTGCCCTCCACGCACACGGGCACGGTGAAGGAAGTGAAGGTCAAGGTCGGTGACCGCGTCGGCCAGGGCGCGCTCATCGCGACGCTCGATACGAGCGACGCGGCCGCTATCACCCCGGCGCAGGCTGCCACCCCGGCGCAGGCCGGGGCCTACTCCCAATCCGTGCGCCAGGCCCTCACCTCGACCCTCGCAAGCCTCGACGCCGACCTGCACGCCGAAGTCCTCGTTCTCGGCGCGGGACCCGGGGGTTACACCGCCGCATTCCGCGCCGCCGACCTGGGCAAGAAGGTCGTGCTGGTGGAGCGCTACGCGTCGCTCGGCGGCGTCTGCCTCAACGTGGGCTGCATCCCGTCGAAGGCGTTGCTGCACGCCGCGCGCGTGATCGCCGACGCCGAGGAGATGGGCCACTTCGGCGTGACCTTCGGCGAGCCGAAGACCGACCTCGACAAGCTGCGCGGCTGGAAGGACGGCGTCGTCTCCAAGCTCACCAAGGGGCTCGCCGGACTCGCCAAGGCTCGCAAAGTCACGGTGGTCGAGGGCAAGGCCGCGTTCGCCACGCCCAACACGCTCGAGGTGCAGACCAGGGAAGGCCGCAAGGTGGTCTCGTTCGACCATTGCATCATCGCCGCGGGTTCGCAGTCGTCGCAGATTCCCGGCTTCCCGTACGACGATCCGCGCTTGATGGACTCCACCGGCGCCCTCCAGTTGAAGGACGTGCCCAAGCGCATCCTCATCATCGGCGGCGGCATCATCGGCCTGGAGATGGCCACCGTGTACGACGCGCTCGGCTCCAGGGTGAGCGTCGTGGAATTCATGGACCGCCTCATTCCCGGCGCCGATCCCGACATCGTGAAGCCGCTCGCCAGGCGCATCGAGAAACGCTACGAGAAGATCCTCCTCAAGACGAAGGTCGCGAAGATCGAGTCCACCTCGGTGGGACTCAAGGCCTTCTTCGAGGCCGCCGGCGGCGGCGAGGCTCCCGCGCCGGAAATCTACGACCGCGTGCTGCTCGCCGTGGGACGCCGGCCCAACGGCAAGAACATCGGCGCGGAAAAGGCCGGCGTCACCGTGAACGAGCGCGGCTGGATTCCCGTGGATAACCAGATGCGCACCAACGTGCCGCACATCTTCGCCATCGGCGACATCGTCGGCGAGCCGATGCTCGCGCACAAGGCGACCCACGAGGGCAAGCTCGCCGCGGAAGTGATCGCGGGCATGAGCCACCACGTGTGGGACGCGCGCACCATTCCGAGCGTGGCGTATACCGACCCCGAGGTGGCGTGGATGGGATTGTCGGAGCCCGAAGCGAAGGAAAAGGGCATCGAGTACGAGAAGGCCGTGTTCCCGTGGGCGGCCAGCGGCCGGGCGCTGGGCATGGGGCGCGAGGAAGGCCTCACCAAGATCCTCTACGAGAAGGGCACCCAGCGCATCCTCGGCGCCGGCATCGTCGGCGTGAACGCGGGCGAGCTCATCGCGGAGACGGTGCTCGCGCTCGAGATGGGCGCGGACGCCGAGGACATCGGCCTGACCATCCATCCGCATCCGACGCTTTCGGAAACGGTGTTCTTCACCGCCGAGATCGCCGAGGGCTCCATCACGGACATGATGCCGCCCAAGCGCTGATGGCCGAGCGCTCGACATGGGACGTCGAGGCGGGCCAGGCCTTCGCGGGGGCACGCGATCCCGGGCGCCTCGAGGTTGCCGTGGTGAAGTTCCACCGGCGCGTCGACGAGGTGATCGACGCGAGCATCGCCGGGCACGCGGTGAAGGTTGCGTGCACGCGCGGTTGCAGCTTCTGCTGCAGCATCCAGGTCCAGGTGCAGCCGCACGAGACCTTCACTCTCGCCGCATGGCTGCGCCGCCACTTCAGCGCGCAGCGCCTCGTCGAGGTCACCGCGCGCTTGCGCGACAACGCCGCGAAGACGCGCGCGATGGGCGACGAGGCGCGCAAGCGCTCCAACCTCGCCTGCGCGCTGCTGGGCGACGACGGCGCCTGCACCGCGTACGAGGCGCGCCCCGCGCAATGCCGGCGCTTCCACTCGATGCGCCTGGAAGTCTGCAAGGCCTCCTATGCGAACCCGGCCGACGACTCCGTGGAAAGCCCCGCGCATCCCGCTGTCACCCATAACGCGGACGTGATCATCACGCAGGCGCAGCACGCGGTGCGCGATGCGGGGCTGGACGCGACCCCGATGGACATGAACCTGGCGCTCCTCGATGCGCTCGACAACCCGAAGGCGTTGCGGCGCTGGCGCGACGGCAAAAAGCCGTTTGTCGGACGCTGAAGCGCTGGTTCGGGTTGCTGACTCGTTGCGGGTGCCGTCACTCGTGGTTGCGGAACATGAAGGCCTTGAGGCCGGCGACATCGAGGATGCGGATGTGCTTCTGCTGGACGGTCATGAGGCCGTCGTCCTGGAATGAGCCCGATTATGGCCCGGCGTCTGGGCGATACCCGGCCCATGCGGCAGTTCTTCTCGTTTGTTGTCGCACGTCAAATGCGCGGCCCGGTAGGTGCCTACGATCTACTCCTGATAAGGCCGCACCGGCGGCCAAATGGAAAACAACATGCAACCGACCCGCAAGCTGTGGACGTGCCTGGGAATCGTCTTCGTGGTCTCGTTCGCCATCCTCGGATACCTGGGACGCGAAATCTATCTGGCGGCGCCTCCCTATCCCGAGGTCAAGACCCCGGACGGCCAGACGATCTATGGGGCCGCCGAGATCAAGGAAGGCCAGCGCGCCTGGCTCGCAGCCGGCGGCCAGCAGCTGGGTTCGGTGTGGGGGCACGGTGGCTACGTGGCCCCGGACTGGTCGGCCGACTGGCTACACCGGGAAATCGTCGCCTACCGCGACATCCGCGCCCACACGATGTATCAGCAGCCCTTCTCGAAGCTCACGCTCGCGCAGCGGGGCTCGGTCGAGGCGCTCGTAAAGAACGAGCTGCGCCGCAACACCTATGATGCCGCGACCAACACGGCCACCGTGACCGTGGAGCGCGCGCAGGCGATCGCGCAGGTGCAGCGGCATTACACCGACCTCTTCGGAGATGCGCCGGCCCTTCAGGAGCAGCGCGTGGCATACGCCATGGTCGACAATGCGTTGCCGCGCGCGATGGATCGCCAGGCCCTCGCCGGCTTCTTCTTCTGGACATCGTGGTCCGCCTCCACCGACCGTCCGGGCGAGACCGGGTTGTCGTACACCAGCAACTGGCCGCACGAGCCGCTTGTCGGCAACACCCTGCCGGCGAGCGCCGCCATGTGGTCGATCGTGAGCATCATCTTGCTGCTCGCCGGCATCGCGGGCATGGTCTGGTACCAGAGCGCCCACGTCGAGCAGCCCGATCCGGAAGTTCCCCTGCGAGACCCGCTGGTGAACGCCGTGGCGACACCCTCGATGAAGGCTACGCGGAAGTACTTTTTCATCGTGATCGCGCTCATGCTGCTGCAGATCGCGATGGGAGTGGTCACCGCCCACTACGCGGTCGAAGGCCGCTCGTTCTTCGGCTTCCCGCTCGCCGACTTCCTGCCGTACACCGCGAGCCGCACGATCCACACTCAGATGGGCATATTCTGGATCGCCACCGCGTGGCTTGCCACGGGCCTCTACATCGCGCCGCTCCTCTCGGGCCACGAGCCGAAGCTGCAAAAGCTCGGCGTGGACATCCTCTTCTACGCGCTAGTGGCCATCGTTGTCGGCTCCACCGCCTTCGGCTGGCTCGGCACGCTCCAGCGCCAGGGCTTCGACTTCACGTTCTGGCTCGGCAACCAGGGTCTCGAATTCACGAGCATGGGGCGGGTGTGGCAGGTGTTGCTGTTCGTGGGGCTGCTCTTCTGGCTCTTCCTTCTCGGCCGCGCACTGTGGCCGGCACTGAAGCGGCCGTCGGAGACGCGCGGCCTCGTCGCCATGGTGTTTCTCTCGGCCACCTGCATCGGCGTGTTCTACGCAGCGTCGCTCACGTGGGGGCAGCACACCCACTACGCGATGATCGAATACTGGAGGTGGTGGCTGGTGCACCTGTGGGTCGAAGGCTTCTTCGAGGTCTTCGCCACGGCCGTGATCGCGCTGCTCTTCGCGCGCCTGGGACTCGTCGCCACCTCTAGCGCGAATCGCGCCATCGTGATGGAGGCGACCGTGTTCCTGTTCGGCGGGATCCTCGGCACGCTGCACCACCTCTACTGGACCGGCACGCCCACCTCGGTGATCGCGGTCGGCGCCGTGTTCTCGGCGCTCGAGGTGGTGCCGCTCGCGATCCTCGGCGTGGAGGCCTACCGCAACTACCGGCGAAGCAGCGCCGCGCCGTGGCTCGTCGCCTACCGCTGGCCCATCCTCTGCTTCGTGGCGGTGGGCTTCTGGAATGTCGTGGGCGCGGGACTGCTCGGCTTTGCGATCAATCCGCCGGCCTCGCTCTACTTTGTGCAGGGCCTCAACATGACGCCCGCCCACGCCCACGCCGCGCTCTTCGGCGTGTACGGGATGCTCGGCATCGGGCTCATGCTGTTCTGCCTGCGCGGCCTCTACGAAAGGAGCCGTCATGCAGACCGCATCCTCGCGCCGGCGTTCTGGTCGCTCAACATCGGGCTGGCGATGATGGTCTTCATGTCGCTACTGCCCGCGGGCATCTACCAGGCGTGGTTCAGCGTGACCGAGGGACTGTGGTATGCGCGCTCACCACAGATCGTGCACGGCGCCGTGATGGAGACCCTCGTGTGGCTGCGGGTGCCCGGCGACATCCTGTTCGCCGCCGGCTCCGTATTCCTCGCGATCTACGCCCTGAAGCTGCTCGGACGAGCGCGCCCGGTGTCGCTCGCGCCCGCCGCCGAAGCGCTGCCCGGCGCCGCGGATTGACATGAATGCCGCCATCGCAGTCGCCGTTTCCACGAGTCCCCTGCAAGACGCCCCGCTCGTCATCGACGCGGAAATGATCCGCAAATACGGGGGGAGCGGCCCTCGCTACACGTCTTATCCGACCGCCGACCGCTTCGTCGAGGCCTTCGATCGGGACGCCTACCGGCACTGGCTCGCGAACCGCAGCATCGGCGGGTTCGCGCGACCCCTCGGGTTATACGTCCATGTGCCGTTCTGCGAGTCGCCGTGCTTCTACTGCGCGTGCAACAAGATCACCACGCGCGACCATACCCGCGGCCGCAAGTATGTCGACTACCTGCTGAAGGAAATGCGCCTCGGCGCCGATTGCCTCGGCGCCGACCGGCGCATCTCGCGCATGCACTGGGGCGGCGGCACGCCGACTTTCCTCGGCGACGAGGAGTGCGCGCGGCTGGTCTCGGCTATCCGCGCGACCTTCGACGTCGATCCCCAGGGCGAGTACGCGATCGAGATAGATCCGCGCCGCGTGGACGGCGGGCGCATCGCCACGCTCGCGCGCCTGGGCTTCAACCGCATGAGCCTCGGCGTCCAGGATTTCGACATCGACGTGCAGACCGCGGTGAACCGCGTGCAGAGCTTCGAGGAGACCTTCGCCGCCATATTCGCCGGCCGCGCGAACGGCTTTCGCTCGATCAACATGGACCTGATCTACGGGCTGCCCCGGCAGACCGTGGCGGGCTTCGAGCGCACCCTCGAGCAGGTGCTCGAATGCAGCCCGGATCGCATCGCGCTCTATTCCTACGCCCACCTGCCCTCGATGTTCAAGGGACAACGGCGCATCAAGGACGCCGAGCTGCCGACGGGGGACGTGAAGCTCGAGCTGCTGTCGCGGGCGATCGAGCGCCTCGGAGAAGCCGGCTACCTCTACATCGGCATGGACCACTTCGCCAGGCCCACCGACGAGCTCGCGATCGCGCAGGCGCAGGGGCGCCTCACGCGGGATTTCCAGGGCTACACCGCGAGCGGTGACGGCGACCTCGTCGGCCTCGGCAACTCCGCGATCGGCAAGATCGGGCCCACGTACGTGCAGAACGAAAAGGCGCTGGACGCCTACTACGGGGCCATCGACCGTGGCGAGCTGCCGGTGCTGCGCGGCATCGTGCTGAACCCCGACGACGTCGCGCGCCGCGCCGTGATCCAGGCCCTCGCCTGCCACTTCAGCCTCTCCAAGGAGGCGATCGAGATCGGCCATCTGATGGATTTCGACCGCTACTTCGCCACCGAGATGCGTGACCTGGAGGCGATGGAGAAGGACGGGTTGGTGGAGCTGGAGGACGACTGGATTCACGTCACACCCCTCGGCCGCCTGCTGGTGCGCTCGGTCTGCGCAGTCTTCGACCGCTACCTGCGCGCGACCCAGGAGCGCTCGCGCTATTCACGCGTGATGTGATCGAGGCGGGTTCCCGGTCCGACCCCTAGGGTAGAACAGCGGTGGCGACCAGGCCCAGCGCGGCGACGATCGCAAGGCGCTCGGCGCCGAAGAATCCACGCGGCTTCGCTTCCGCGTCGACGATGCCCACCACCTCACGCGCGCCGTCGAGGATCGGCACGCACGCCTCCGACTGGACGCCGTCGTCGCATACGTAGAACCCTCCGCCAGCCTCGACGTATTTGGACACGTCGTCGATCACCGTCGCGCGGCCCGTGAGCCCGACCGTGCTGTTGGTGCTGCGCTCGGCGAACTCGGCGGTGAGCGGAAATTCGGCGCGGCTGGGACGCCCGATGTACGAAACCTTCACCAGCACCGGGATCCCGGCGGCGTTCACGCGCCGCTGGTAGATTCCCACCCAATCGGCGGCGCTGGTTTCCCGCGCGCGCTCGACCAGGCGCTCGAGGAGCGCGAGGCGGCGCGTCGTCTGCTCCGTGCGGCCTCCCAGGATCGCGGTGAGGTCGTAGGGAACGGGCGCGAACTCCTCGACAATCGAGCAGGCGCCGTCCTCGGTCATCATCGGCACCCGATAGGTATAGAGCGACGCGGGATCGCGGATCGCGACCTTCTCGCTCATCGCGTCCACCAGGTCGCGCACCGCGCGCTCGACGTGTTCCTCGCGCCCCACCAGCGACTCGAGGCCGGCGGTGCGAAGGTAGGTGCGAATGCGATCGCGAGTGTCTTCGGGGTTCACGTGCGGTCGTGCTCCGCGCGCAGCGCCGGGCGCTCTTCCCATTCGAACTCGAGGCCGCGCGAGCGCATCCAGTCGGCCACCGCGAGGCCGGTCGCGCGCTTCCACGGCTTCAGCTCCGCGGGCTTGTAGCGGCGGTACTCCGCGAGCTCCGCGCTCAGCTTCACCGTGCCGCGCGCGACCACGTGGTAGCACAGCATGATCTCGTTCTTGCGCTCGAAGATGTAGTTGCCGACGAGGTTGGTCTCGACCACCTCGAGGTCGAGCTCTTCCTTCACCTCGCGCGCCACCGCCAGCACGGGATCCTCGCGTGCCTCGAGGTAACCGGTGACCAATGCGAAGAATCCCACCGGCCAGGCCGCATTGCGCGCGAGGATGATCTCGCCTTCGTGCTCGACGATGGCGCCCACCGCGGGCGTGGGGTTGTCCCAGCGCACGTAGCCGCAGGACGCGGCGGGGCAGGCGAGGCGATCTACGGGGCCGGCGTCACCGGCGAGGGTACGGGTGGCCAGCGGTGTTGCGCAGCATGGGCAGTAGCGGAATTCCATGCGTCCATTTTCTCATGCCCCGGCGCTTCACGAGTTCTACAAGCGCTCTTCGACCCAGCCCCTCACCGAAGCGAGCGCCTCGGGAAGTCCCTTCGGATTCGTGCCGCCGGCCTGCGCCATGTCCGGGCGCCCGCCGCCCTTGCCGCCGACCTGCAACGCCACGAAGTTCACGAGCTCGCCCGCCTTGACGCGCGCGATCAGGTCCTGGGACACGCCCGCGATGAGGCTCACCTTCTCGCCTTCGGCGGCGGCAAGCACGATGGCGCTCGACTTGAGCTTGCCCTTGAGCTGGTCGAGCGTGTCGCGCAGCGTCTTCACGTCGGCGCCGTCGAGCTTCGCCGCCAGGACCTTCACGCCCTTCACGTCGACCGCGGTACCGGCGAGGTCGTCGCCGGCGCTCGCGGCCATCTTCTGCTTGGCGCGCATGGCTTCCTTCTCGAGGGCCTTCATGCCGTCGAGAACCTGCCCGAGCTTCGCCTCGATCTCCTGGGGCTGCGCCTTGAGCGTATTGGCGACGCGCTGCAGGCGCTCGCTCTCCTGGCGCACGAGCGCCAGCGCGACGGTCCCCGCGATCGCCTCGACGCGGCGGATGCCGGCGGCCACGCCGCCCTCGGCCACTATGCGAAACAGGCCAATGTCGCCGGTGCGCGCCACGTGCGTGCCGCCGCACAGCTCGCGCGAAGATCCGATATCGAGCACGCGCACCTCGTCGCCGTACTTCTCGCCGAAGAGCATCATCGCGCCCAGCTTCTGCGCGTCGTCGATCGGCATCGTGCGGGCGTGGGTCGCCTCGTTGCCGAGGACTTCCGCGTTCACGAGGTCTTCCACGCGGCGGATCTCATCGGAGGTCATGGGCGCGTTGTGGCTGAAGTCGAAGCGCGTCTTGTCCGCGTCCACCAGCGAGCCCTTCTGCTGCACGTGGGGGCCCAACACTTCGCGCAGCGCCTTGTGCATGAGGTGCGTGGCCGAATGGTGGCGCACGGTGCGCATGCGCTTGTCGAGATCCACCTGCGCGGCGACGCTGTCGCCCACCGCGAGCTCGCCGGTCTTCACGACGCCGTGGTGGCCGAAGACGTCGGGCTGGATCTTCTGCGTGTCCTGCACTTCGAAGAGGGTGAGGCAGCTGCCGCCCTTGGTGAGCTCGCCCAGGTCGCCGACCTGGCCCCCGGATTCGGCGTAGAACGGCGTCTTGTCGAGGACGACGATGCCCTCTTCGCCGCTCCCCAGGCGATCGACCGGGGCGCCGCCCGCGTAGAGCGCGACGACGCGGCCTTCCTCGGAGAGCGTCTCGTAGCCGCGAAAGCCCGTCTTGGCACCCTTGTACTCGAGCTGCGCGCCGGCCTTGAACTTCGAGGCGGAGCGCGAGCGCTCCTGCTGCGCGGACATGGCGGCGTCGAACGCCTTCATGTCGACCTCGAAGCCGCGCTCGCGGCCGATGTCGGCCACCAAGTCCACCGGGAAGCCGAAGGTGTCGTAGAGCTTGAAGGCGACGGCGCCGGGAAGCCTCTTCGCGTTGCCCGCCAGCGCCGCCTCGAGGATCGACATGCCGGTCTCGAGGGTCTCGGCGAAGCGCTCCTCTTCCTGCTTCAACGTGGAAGTCACGCGCGCTTCCTCGCGCTTCAACTCCGGATAGGCGTCTCCCATCTCGCGCACGAGGTCGGGAACCAGCTTGTAGAAGAAAGGCTTCTTCTGCCCGAGCTTGTAGCCGTGGCGCATGGCGCGGCGCGCGATGCGCCGCAGCACGTAGCCGCGGCCTTCGTTGCTCGGGATGACGCCGTCGCACACCAGGAAGGCGCAGGCGCGGATGTGGTCCGCGATCACGCGCAGGCTCGGGGATTGCAGCTCCTTCGTGTGAGTCTCGCGCGCGGCCGCCTTGACGAGCGCCTGGAAGAGATCGATCTCGTAGTTGGAATGCACGTGTTGCAACACGGCGGTGAGGCGCTCCAATCCCATGCCGGTATCGACCGACGGCTTGGGCAACGGATGCATCGTCCCCGCCTCGTCGCGGTTGAACTGCATGAAGACGAGGTTCCAGATCTCGATGTAGCGATCGCCGTCGGCGTGCGGCGAGCCCGGTGGGCCGCCTTCCACCCCGGGGCCGTGGTCGTAGAAGATCTCCGAGCACGGGCCGCAAGGGCCGGTGTCGCCCATCTGCCAGAAATTGTCGCTCTCGAATTTACCCGCGCCAGGCTTGTCGCCGATGCGGATGCAGCGCTCCTTCGGGACGCCGATCTCCCTGGTCCAGATGTCGAACGCCTCGTCGTCGGTCTCGTACACGGTGGTCCAGAGCTTCTCCGGCGCGAGGCCGTACTCGACGGTGAGCAGTTCCCAGGCGTATTTGATCGCGTCGCGCTTGAAGTAGTCGCCGAAGCTGAAATTGCCGAGCATTTCGAAGAACGTGTGGTGGCGCGCCGTGTAGCCCACGTTCTCGAGGTCGTTGTGCTTGCCGCCGGCGCGCACGCAGCGCTGCGCCGTGACGGCGCGGTTGTAGGGGCGCTTCTCGAGGCCGAGGAAGACATCCTTGAACTGCACCATGCCGGCGTTGGTGAAGAGCAGCGTCGGGTCGTTGGCAGGGACCAGCGGGCCCGAGGGCGCGTGCTGGTGCCCCTTCGAGGCGAAGTAGTCAATGAACTTGCTGCGGATCTCGTTGGTTTTCATGGCCTTGCGGTCTGCTTCGCGCGATCGATGCGAATCACGGGCGAAACCGTAAGGATACCAAAGGGAGGCTTCAATCCCGCAGGAAGCGGCTCACCTCCGCAGTGGGCAACGTGCGGTCGAGATAACCGAATGTGCCCTTCTCCTGAATCTCGCGGCCCGCTTCGACGAGCCCGGTCATTGCCGCGCGCCAGAGCGACGTCGCGAGGCTCACCCTGCGCACTCCTGCCGCCTCGAGCTCGGCGAGCGTGAACGACTTGCCGCGGATGCCCGCCATGAAGTTCACCGGCTTCGAAACCGACGAGCACACCGCCTTCACCGCCGCGAGGTCGGGAAGCCCGGGGGCGAAGAGGACGTCGGCGCCCGCCTTCTCGAAGGCCTGCAGGCGGCGAATCGTGTCGTCGAGGTCGCCCTTGCCATGCAGGAAATTTTCCGCGCGCGCGGTGAGCAGGAAGGGATGCGGCAGGGCGTTGGCGACTTGCGCCGCGGCGGCGACACGCTCCGCGGCATGCGCGAGCGCATAGATAGGATGTTCCTTGTTGCCGCTGGCATCCTCGATGGAGCCACCGGCGAGCCCGGCCTCGGCGGCCTGGCGAATGGTCTCGGCCGCATCCTCGGGCGCATCTCCGAAGCCGCGCTCGAGATCCGCGGACACGGGAAGCTCGGTCGCCTCGGCGATGGCGCGCGCGTGGGCGATGGCCTCCTCGCGCGTGACATGCCCATCGCGCCGGCCGAGGACACCCGCCGCGGCACCACTCGAGGTCGCAAGAGCGAGAAAGCCGAGACCGGCCAGCACTCGGGCGGAACCCGCATCCCAAGGATTGGCGATCACGAACGCCTTCGATCCCTCGTGCAGGGCCTTGAAGTGCGCGGCTTTCTGCGCCTGAGCCGTCACGGCATGGCGACCGCCACCTTGTTCTCCATCGGCGACTTCGCCGGGTAGAGCGGCAGGCAGTTCACGATGAGCGCGGCGGCGATCGCCAGCGCCGAAATCAATTTTTGTTGCTTCCAGCTCATGTTCGCATTCCTTTCAGGAAGCGCAGGATGTCTTCGAGGGGAAAGCCGCGGCCCTGCAGGAAACGCACCTGCCGGCCGCGCTCGCGATCGTCAACGGGCGCGGTGGAGAAACGGCTGGCCCAGACCTTCTCGAGGTGCGCCGTGCCGTCAATGCCCGCGCTCGCGAAAGCCAGGATGATGGTCTCCTCGCCAACGCCCTTGACGCGCAATTGGTGGGCCACCCTGAGGGGCCCGAAACGCCGCGCCTTGGAGCGCACCGCGAGCTCCGCGTAACGCACATCGGAAAGCCAGCCCCGGGTTGAAAGGTCGTCGAGAAGGGCATCTATGTCTTCGCCCTCCGCGGCGATTGGTGCAAGCTTCCTCGCGAGCTCGGCGCGCGAATGCTCGCGCCGCGCAAGGAACCGCATGGCCCGGGCCCGTAAGGACGGCTCGGTCTTAGCCACGAATGCCCAGGCCATGGGTCACCACCTTCAGCGAATTCGACGCGGCCTGCCTTCAGCTGCCCTCGGCCGCTTCGGCCGGCGTTTGCGGCATGCCGCCCGCGATGCCCACGGCCTCGCGGATCTTCGTCTCGATCTCGTTGGCCATGGCGGGGTTCTCGCGCAGGAATTCGCGCGTGTTGTCCTTGCCCTGGCCGATCTTCTCGCCCTTGTACGCGTACCAGGCGCCCGACTTCTCGACGATGCGGTGGTTGACCCCCATCTCGATGATCTCGCCTTCGCGCGAAATGCCCTCGTTGTAGAGGATGTCGAAGTCCGCCGTCTTGAACGGGGGCGCCACCTTGTTCTTCACGACCTTCACGCGGGTTTCGTTGCCGATCACCTCTTCGCCACGCTTGATGGAGCCGATGCGGCGGATGTCGATGCGCACCGAGGCGTAGAACTTGAGCGCGTTGCCGCCCGTGGTGGTCTCGGGGTTGCCGAACATGACGCCGATCTTCATGCGGATCTGGTTGATGAAGATCACCAGCGTATTGGAGCGCCTGATGTTGGCGGTGAGCTTCCTCAGCGCCTGGCTCATGAGGCGCGCCTGCAGTCCATCTGCGGCTCGCCCATCTCGCCCTCGATCTCGGCTTTCGGCGTGAGGGCCGCGACCGAATCGATCACGACGCAGTCCACTGAAGCGGAACGCACCAGCATGTCGGCGATCTCGAGCGCCTGCTCGCCGTTGTCCGGCTGCGAGAGGAGAAGCTCGGAGGTGTCGACACCGAGGCGCTGGGCATATTGGGGATCGAGCGCGTGCTCCGCGTCGATGAAGGCGGCGGTGCCGCCCAGCTTCTGGATGTTGGCGATGACCTGCAGCGTGAGGGTGGTCTTGCCGGAGGACTCCGGCCCGTAGATCTCGACCACGCGGCCGCGCGGCAGGCCGCCGACGCCGAGCGCCATGTCGAGGCCGAGGGAGCCGGTGGAGACGACCTCGATGCCTTTCTCGACATCCTTGTCGCCCATCTTCATGATGGCGCCCTTGCCGAACTGCTTCTCGATCTGCGAAAGCGCGGCCGACAGGGCCTTCGCCTTGTTCTCGTCCATCTTGGAGGGTTGTTCGGACTTCTCGGTGGAGATGACTTTGAGCATGTGAATTATCCCATTAATGATTGTTGGTTACAGGCATGAGACTAGTCGGCGCGAAGCTCATGGCGTGAGCTACCGGGTGCGCCGGGCGAGCCCCGCCATGACTCCGAAGATCTCCAGCCGCCCTTTGGGGCGAATGACGGGATACGCCTTGTTCGCGGGCTTCAGCACGAACTCGTTGCGCTCCTTCTGCAGGTACTTCACTGTGAACTCGTTGTCCACGATCGCCACCACGATCTCGCCCACGTTGGCGTTGGGCTGCACTTCCACCACCAGGAGATCGCCCTCGTGGATGCCGGCGTCGATCATCGAATCGCCCTTCACGCGCACCAGCGCCGTCTTGGAGGGAATCTTGACGAGCCAGTCGTCGATGGTGATGAGGTCGTAGCCATCCGAGATCGCCGGGTTGGGCAGGCCCGCCTGGACCGTGGAATCGGCGAGCTTCCTTTCGAAGAAGCGCGCCCCGGGCTTCAGCTGCTTGTCCGGCGTCCAGTCGAGAAAGCCCGCCTCCTCGAAGCGCTTCACGCACTCCGAGACCCACGACTTGGCCGAGATGCCCCAGAGGCCCGCCAATACCGAGTACGACGGGATAACCTTGTGCTCGGAGTAGTAGTCCTGGAGCTTCTCCAGGTACTGGGGATCGAGCTGGGGCTTCTGGGAAATTAACGCCACTGGGCGCCTTTCGATGACACAGAACGAATGTTCGGAAGCTACAGAACGATCGTTCTGGTGTCAAGGACTTCCCAAACGGGGACAGACCGGGGTCGTAACGGGGTCTGACCCCGGTTCAGCGCAGCAGGTCGATGAGCCCCTGGAGCGCAACCGCCACCGACTGCAGGCGGACTGCGGTGCGGTTGCCCTTGAAGCGAAACAGGCGTGTCTGTATCGACCCTCCGCGCACGCCCCACGCGAAGTGCACCGTGCCCACGGGTTTGCCGGGCACGCCACCTGTGGGACCCGCGATGCCGGTCACCGCGACGCTCACGTCTGCGTGGCTGCGCTTCAGCGCTCCCGCCGCCATCTCGCGCGCCACCTCCTCGCTCACCGCGCCATAGCGCTTGAGCGTGCGCTGCGAGACGCCGAGCATCTCCTTCTTGGCGACGTTGGTATAGGTGACCATGCCGCGCTCGAACCACTTGGCGCTGCCGGAGATGCGCGTGCACGCCGTCGCCACACCGCCGCCGGTGCACGACTCCGCGGTCACGATGTCCACATCGCGCTTCTTGCATGCGCGCCCCACCCTGCGGGCGAGATCGGTCACGTAGTCTTCGGTCATTCGGTCTCCCCGGGCCTGCCGCGGTACCAGTAAATGTACTTCTCCTCGAACCCGAAGCGGGCATAGAGGCGGCGTGCGGCGACGTTTTCTTCCTGCACCTGGAGATAGGCATGGCGGGCGCCGAGATCCCACGCATGGCGTAGCAGGCTCGCGACGACGACGCGCGCGTGGCCCTGCCGGCGCGCCTCGTCGGCGGTGATGATGTCGAAGAGGCCGGCACAGTCGTCCTCGATGATGGTCAGGCCGGTGGCCAGCACGCGCCCCTGGGACTTGATCGCCACCGCGCGCAGCGTGAGCGGGCTCGCCTGCAGGCGCTCGAGGTGCGAGGAGCGATGCGAGATCGGCGACTGGCGCAGCATTCCGACGGCCTCTACCCATGCCGAGAGATCCATCGCGTGCGCCTCCGGCTCGCCCAACTGCGCGCAGTCGATGGTCGCGGCCGCCACCGCAGTCGGATCGAAGCGCAGGTAACCGCGCCGATCGAGCTCGCCGTCGAGGTCCGTGGGGTGCGAGAACGGCGTGATGCGGAAGATCGCGGGGAGAGCCACGCCGCGGTAGAGCCTCTCGCAATAGCCGATCTTCCCGGCTAGCGGCGCGGTCGAGGGATACACCGCGTTCACGGAGCGCGCGCGCTTGGCCTTGCCGCGAAGCATACGCAGGATCCAGCCGTCGTAGAGGAGCTGGCCCGGGGGCGCCGAAGAGTTGAGGCCGAGCTCCTCGATGCGGCGCGCGTCCGGCGGCCCGTTCAATCGGCGCTGCGCGCGCGGATGCGCTTACCCGTGGCGGTGTCGAAGAAGTAGAGCTTGCCCGGCATCACGGAAAACATCAGCGCGGCGTCGAGCGAAGGTGTCGCGTGCCCATCCACCCGCGCGACCACCGTGCCGCTGCCGAATTCGCCATGCACCAGCGAGTCCGCGCCGAGGGCTTCCACCGTCTGGACTTTGAAGCGGAACACCGGGCCGCCCGCGCCCTCGCCCACCACCAGGTGCTCGGGCCGCACGCCCACGGTGACCGCCTCGGGAGCCGAAGCCTTCAGGGATGCGGGCAGCGCAATGCTCACGCCACCACCCACGTCCACCGAGTCGCCGGCGCGCTTGCCGGGAAGGAAGTTCATCGCCGGAGAGCCGATGAAGCCCGCGACGAACACGCTGGCGGGATCGTCGTAGACGTCGATGGGCCTGCCGATCTGCTCGACGATGCCGGCGTTCATCACGATCATGCGGTCGGCGAGCGTCATCGCCTCGACCTGGTCGTGGGTCACGAAGACGCTGGTGGTCCTCAACTCGCGATGCAGCTTCTGGATCTCGAGGCGCATCTGCACGCGCAGCTTCGCATCCAGGTTGGAAAGCGGCTCGTCGAAGAGAAACGCGGCCGGCTCGCGCACGATCGCGCGCCCCATCGCCACGCGCTGGCGCTGCCCGCCGGAGAGCTGGCGCGGGCGGCGCTCGAGGAAAGTGGTGAGCTCGAGGATCCTGGCCGCGCGCTGCACGCGCTCGTTGATCTCGGCCGGTGGCATGCGCCGGATGCGAAGGCCGTACGACATGTTCTCGTACACGCTCATGTGCGGGTAGAGCGCGTAGTTCTGGAACACCATCGCGATGTTGCGGTCCTTGGGCTCGACGTTGTTGACCACTTTGCCGCCGATCGCGATGGTGCCCTCGGTGACGGTCTCCAGCCCCGCGATCATGCGCAGCAACGTGGACTTGCCGCAGCCCGAGGGCCCGACGATCACGATGAACTCCCCGTCGGCGATGTCGACATCGACGCCGTGGATCACCTGCAGCTTGAGGTAGGTTTTCTTGACGCCCTTGAGGGTGATCTCTGCCATTTTATTTCTCGGTCTCGACGAGGCCCTTCACGAACCACTTCTGCATCAGCACGACAACCAGCGCCGGCGGCATCAACGCGAGCATCGCGGTGGCCATCACCAGGTTCCATTCCGTCGCCGCGTCGCCGCCGCTGATCATGCGCTTGATGCCGATCACCACCGTGTACATCGACTCCTGGCTGGTGATGAGCAGCGGCCACAGGTACTGGTTCCAGCCGAGGATGAACAGGATCACGAAGAGCGCGGCCATGCTGGTCTTGGACAGCGGCAGCACCACGTCCCAGAAGAAGCGCATCGGACCCGCGCCGTCCATGCGCGCGGCTTCGGCGAGCTCGTCGGGGATGGTGAGGAAGAACTGGCGCAAGAGGAAGGTCGCGGTCGCCGAGGCGATGAGCGGCAGGATGAGCCCCTGGTAGTTGTCGAGCAGGCCCAGGTCGGAGGCCACCTTGAAGGTGGGGATGATGCGCACCTCGATGGGCAGCATCAGGGTGACGAAGATCATCCAGAAGAAGAAGTTGCGCCCCGGGAAGCGGAAATAGACGATCGCGAACGCGGAGATGATCGAGATCGCGATCTTTCCCAGCGCCACGCCCAGCGCCATGATGAAACTGTTGACCAGCATGGTCGACACCGGCGCCGCCGATCCCTTGGTGGAACCGGCCCTGAGCACCTGCCCATAGTTCTCGAGCATCTGGTCGCCGGGGATGAGCGGCATCGGCACCGCGATGATCTCGTCATAGGTGAGCGTGGAGGCCACGAACGTCACCCACAGCGGGAACGCGACCAGGATCACGCCGACGATGAGAACCGCGTGCGCGAGGAAGTCCGCCCAGGGCCGGTTCTCGACCATGTCAGTACTGCACCTTTTTCTCGACGAAGCGGAACTGGATCACGGTGAGCGAGATCACGATGAACATGAGGATCACCGATTGCGCCGCGGAGCTCCCCAGGTCGGCCGCCTTCACGCCGTCGTAGTACACCTTGTAGACGAGGATCTGGGTCGCCGCGCCGGGACCGCCCTGGGTGGTCGCGTCGATCACGCCGAACGTCTCGAAGAACGCGTAGACGATGTTGATCACCAGCAGGAAGAATGTGGTCGGCGAGAGCAGCGGAAAGACGATGGTCCAGAAGCGCCGGAAGGGGGTCGCGCCGTCGATGGCCGCCGCCTCGATGAGCGAGCGCGGGATCGATTGCAGGCCGGCCAGGAAGAAAAGGAAGTTGTAGCTGATCTGCTTCCACGTCGCGGCGCATACCACCAGGAGCATCGCCTGGTCGCCGTTGATGATCCAGTTCCAGTCGACTCCCATGCGCCGCAGGAAGTAGGTCACGATCCCGATCGAGGGCGCGAACATGAAGGCCCAGAGCACTCCGGCCACGGCGGGCGCCACGGCGTAGGGCCAGATGAGGAAAGTCTTGTACGCGAGTGCCCCGCGCAGCACGCGGTCGGCCATCGTCGCGAGGACGAGCGAGATCGAGATCCCCGCCATCGCCACGCAGACGCTGAAGACCGCGGTCACCTTGAACGAGTCGAGGTAGCTCTGGCTCTTGAAGAGGTCGATGTAGTTGTCGAGCCACACGAACCGCGTGCTTTGCCCGAACGCGTCCTGCACCAGGAAGGACCAGTACACCGCCTGCGCGGCCGGCCAGAAGAAAAAGATCACCGTCACCGCGATCTGCGGGGCGAGGAGCGCGTAGGGCAGCCACGCGGACCGGAAGACGACTTTCTTTTCCATGAAAGGGAAAGGGGCCTCGCGGCCCCTTCCCTATGGCGCTAGCTTCTGTTCGAGGATTCGAACTTGCGCAGGATCTCGTTGCCGCGCTTCACCGCCTCGTCGAGCGCGGTCTTGGCGTCCTTCTTGCCGGCGAAGACGCCTTCCATCTCTTCCTCGAAGATCTCGCGGCCCTGGACGTAGTTGCCGAAGCGCAGGCCCTTCGAGTTGGCGGTCGGGGCCTTGTTGGTGAGCTGCTTGATGGCGATGTCGGCGCCCGGGTTCTTGTCGTAGTAGCCCGACTTCCTCGTCATTTCGTAGGCGGCCTGCGTGATCGGCACGTAGCCGGTCGAGGTGTGCCAGTCCATCTGCACCTCAGGCCGCGAGAGATATGCGAGGAACTTGGCGACACCCTTGTACGCGTTGTTGGTCTTGCCGCCCATCACCCACAGCGACGCGCCGCCGATGATGGAGTTCTGCGGGGCGCCGGGAATGTCGTCGTGGTAGGGAATGAAGTTCACCGACCATTCGAATTTGGCGTTCCTGCGGATGTTGGCCTGCGCGCCCGATGACGAAGTAAGCATCGCGCACTCGCCGCTCGAGAATTTCGCTTCGGCCTGGTTGGTGCGACCGGCGTAGGTAAAGAGGCCCTTCTTCGCCATGTCGCCCATCATGGTGAGGTGCTTCACGTGCTGCGGCGAGTTGATCTGGAACACGGCGTCGGTGCCCGACATGCCGTTGTCCCTGGTGCCGATCGAGAGGTTATGCCACGCGGAGAAGTTCTCGATGTGCATCCAGGACGGCCAGCCCGTGGTGTAAACGCACTGCTGTCCCGAGGCCTTGAGCTTGTCCGCGGCGGCGTTGAACTCCTTCCACGTGCGCGGCGCCTTGTTGGGGTCGAGCCCCGCCTTCTTGAACGCGTCCTTGTTTATGTAGTAGACGATGGTGGAGCTGTTGAAGGGGAACGACAGCATGTTGCCCTTCGAGTCGGTGTAGTAGCCCGCCACCGTCGGCAGGTACGCCTTCGGGTTGAACGGCTCGTCGGCGTCCTTCATCACCTTCGCCACCGGCACGATCGCGCCCTTGGCGCCCATCATCGTGGCGGTGCCGACCTCGAAGACCTGCAAAATGTGCGGCGCGTTGCCGGCGCGGAATGCGGCGATCGCGGCGGTCATGGACTCGGGATACTGGCCCTTGTAGCTCGGCACGACCTTGTATTCGGCCTGGGATTTGTTGAAATTGGTGGCGAGCTCGTTCACCTTGTCGCCGAGCGCCCCGCCCATCGAATGCCAGAACTGGATTTCCGTCTGCGCCTGCGCCGTGGTCGCGGCGAATGCGAGCGCGATGGGCGCGAAGAGGGCTTTGCGGATCATGAATGTCTCTCCTCAGGGGTATTGTTTTGTGGGGCAATGGTACATCAGCCGCCTGACAAAGCCGCGACAACGAGCACCTCGTCCGAAGGGCTCAACGCTCGCGTGATCGCGTCGGCCTGGGCGCGGTTCACGAAGATCTTGATGTGCGGGCGGATCGCGTCCTGCTCGTCGATCACGCGAAAGCGGATGCCGGGATAACGCCGATCGAGGTCGGCGAGGAGCTCGGCCAGCGTCGCGCCCTCTGCTTCGACCTCGCGCCGATGGGCGGTGTACTCGGCGAGCGGCGTCGGCAGCACCACCTTCATGGAACGTGGGCGACCTCGACCGAGTACACGTGCGGAAGGTGCGCGCGCAGGCACTCCCAGCGCTCGCCCTCGTCGAAGCTCGCCCACACCTCGCCGCCGGTAGTGCCAAAATACAGTCCCACCGGATCGAGCGTGTCCCGGGTCATCGCCTGGCGCTTCACCGTGAACCAGCCCTGTTCGGGGGGAAGCCCGGCGGCGAGGCGCTTCCAGGTCTGGCCCGCGTCGCGCGAGCCATAGACGGCGGGCTTGCCGCCGATCGGCATGCGCGGCCATACCGTGCCCCCGTCCATGGGAAACACCCACAGCGTGCGCGGATCTCGCGGGTGCAGCGCCAGCGGAAAGCCGATGTCGCCAACCTCCTTGGGCATGTTCGCGCCGATCCGGTGCCAGCGATCGGCGCCGCGGTCGAGGCGATAGATTCCGCAATGGTTCTGGTGGTAGACCACATCGCGCACCGTCGGGTGAACGCGCAGGCAGTGCGGATCGTGCCCGTAGGGCGCATCGGGATCGGGAAGGAAATAAGCCTCGACGCCAGCGTTGAGCGGCGTCCAGCTCGCGCCCTCGTCGCGCGATTCGAATATGCCGCCCGTCGAGATGCCGATGTACAGGTGCTTCGCGTCGAACGGATCGACGCTGAGCGAATGCAGCGTGGCCCCATCGGGTGGCGCATCCTGCAGCCCCCCGCACCATTTAGTTCGATCCGGATTGTCGTTGAATCCCGCGACCCCTTTCCAGTTGCGCCCGGCGTCGTCGGAGACGAAAAGCGCGGGCGGCGAGGTGCCCGCGTACCAGCGCGAGGGCTGCGAGGGATGCCCGGGCGTGAGCCAGAAGACGTGGCTCACGGTCTCGCCGCGCGCGCCATCGGCCGCCTTGGGGAACGCGGGCGGGGTTTCGGATTCATTCCAGGTCTTGCCGAGGTCTTCGGAGCGGTACACGGTCGGACCCAGGTGGCCCGCGCGGACCGCGGCGAGGAGCGTCGCGCCATCGCGCGGATCGAGCACCGCGTGGTTCACGACCTCGCCAAGGAAGTGCGGGCCCTCCATCGACCACTCACGGCGGCCGGATGCGCCCTTCAGCACGAACAGGCCCTTGCGCGTGGCGACCAAGACTTGCAGGTTCGGGGGGCGCGGCACGGCGGGACCGGAGCGCCTAGTCATCCTTCTTGATGATCGTCTTGAGCGTGCCCAGCAGGTTCTTCTTCTCTTCGTCGGGGGCGGGCTCGGGGGTCTTGTGGATCACGTCACTTGGCTCGGACTTGGGCTTGGGCGCGGCGGCGGCCGCAGTGCGCTGGC
>JANLXC010000161.1:0-5317 GCA_031364925.1 Burkholderiales bacterium
AGCCGGTGGAAGCGCTCGTTGGTCATGCGCAGCCCGGTGCAGTAGTCGAAGTAGTCGAGGTTCAGGCGAAAGCTGCCGTCCTGCTTCACGTCGATGAGGTGCTCGTAGATCTGGCGCACGAAGCGCGGCTCGCCGTAGGGCGCCAGGCCCATCACCTTGTACTCCCCGGAGTTCACCTTGAACCCGGTGTAATACGTGAATGCCGAATAGAGGAGGCCGAGCGAATGCGGGAAGTGCATCTCGCGCAGGATCTGCAGGTCGGCCCCCCGCCCGACCGCGAGCGAACCGGTGGCCCACTCGCCGACGCCATCGAGGGTAAGTACCGCGGCCTCCGCGAAAGGCGACGGATAGAATGCGCTGGCGGCATGGGAGAGGTGGTGCTCGCTGAACAGCAGCTTCGTCGGGTCGAAGCCCGGATCGATCGCGCGTAACTCGTCGAGCAGCATGCGCTTGAGGAAGAGCTTTTCCTTGATCCACAGCGGCATGGCCTGCCGGAACGACGTGAAGCCCCGTGGAGCGCAGGCAAGGTAAGTCTCCAGCAAGCGCTCGAACTTGAGGAACGGCTTGTCGTAGAACACCACCCAGTCGATCGATGCGAGCGCGATTCCCGCCGCCTCGCTCACGTAGGCGAGCGCCCTGCGTGGAAAGGCCGGGTCGTGCCGGACGCGCGTGAAGCGCTCTTCCTGGGCGGCCGCGAAGACACGTCCATCCTCGACCAGCACAGCGGCGCTATCGTGGTAGTACGCCGATATGCCAAGGACGCGCATGTCCGCTCAGAACAGCGTGTAGATGAAGGGCGCGACCACGCTGCCTTGCGCGAGAATCAGCAGCCCTCCGAGAACCAGCATGGCGAGGATGATCGGCAGGAGCCAAAGCTTCTTGCGTGTCCTCAGGAAGCGCCAGATTTCACCCACGAATTGGAACATTCTCCGCGCCTCAGAATTGCTGCCGGAAATCTTCGAGCTTGCGCGAACGCTCCGGGCATTGCGTCCAATAGCTCGCGAGCTCGGCCTCGTAGCGGCGCTTGAGCGGGTCGCCTCCCAGCCAGCGGCGCAGGAGCCCGAATGGAACGATCAGGCCCAGGTACATGATGCCGAGGACCACGGGGCTTACCACGCGGTGCAGCAGCTCGCCCAGGCCCATCCAGAGTCGCGCGGGAACCGCCAGCAGCGTCGGTCGCGCGAAAGTAACCGCAAGCGTTGCCAGTGATAGAGCCGAAAAGCTGGCCAACGCCAGCGGCGATGCGCGCAACCAGACCGCGAGGATTGCGAATACGACGCCAAACGTGAGGCCGAACTTGCGCAGCGGCAGCTCGGTCATTTCCTGTCCCTCCCCGGACCCCATCCCCTGCAACGACGATACCACGGCAGCCGCCTAGCCCGAAGCGACCTCGCGCCTCAGGTGCGCACGTTTCACGCATTGGAAAAGGTGGAGATAGAGGCGCACCGCGAACGGCTCGAAGCGCTCCGGGCAGTTGCGCGCCACCTTCCGCCAGAACGGGATGGTCGCGCGATTCACCGCGATGCCCAGCACGCCGTGCTTGAGACGCCGCCTCAATGGAACGGTCGGCTCGTAGCCGAACTCCGCGAGAGTACCGGTGAGGCCCGGGGCGATCCGCGCCCACGTGGCGAGCGCCAGCGCCTCGCGGCCCGCGATCGAGAAGAATTCTTCCTCGGTGAGATAGTGGTCGTGGTAGCCCAGCGCCTCGGGCCGATAGATTACGCGCAGGCCATGGTGCGACAGCCGCTCGCCGAGCTCGAGGTCCTCGTGGTAGCGGATGCGCTCCTCGAAGTAACCGCCGCGCTCCAGCAGGGATTTCTTCACGGACACGTTGCAGGTGAAGAAGGCCCTCCAATCGAGCTCGCGGCGCTCCCCGATGAGCCTGAAGGCGCGATCGAGGTGAAGCGGCGCCAGTCGCGAGCGGGGCAACTCGGGCGCCACCGTGACGCGTCCCAGCACGGCGATGCGGTCGTCGGGAAAGCGCTCGTGGGCGGCCAGATGCTCGCGCAGCATGCCCGGAGTGGGAATGGTGTCGTCGTTGATGAGGAGCAGAATGTCGCCGCGCGCCGCCGCGATCGCGCGGTTGCGCGCCCGGTTCGCGCCCGCGTTCTCCTGGTGCAGGTAGCGAACCTCGGGCGCACCCTGGCCCATGTACGCCTCTGCCGTAGCTCGCGTCTCGTCGCGTGAGCCATCGTCCGCCACGATCACTTCGAAAAAGTCGCCCGCCAGGTCCTGCGCGCGCATTGCCGCGAGGCATTTACCCAGAATGGGTGCCCGGTTATAGGTGGGAATGATGACGGACAGCCGCGGGCGGCGGCCGGTCGCCGGCGAGTCGTCCATGGAATTCTGTCGGAAGGCCGGAATGCGCGAGCTTAGCCCGCGCTTCACGGCGTTGACAAGGGAGCGCGTGTCGACCCGGTCGCGAACTCGGGTTATATTTCGGGCGAGCCAGCCGGAGGGAATGTGGAATGATTTTCGCTGAAATGGGTTTGAAGGCGCCGCGGTTCGGCCGCACCGCCTGCGTGTGCCTGCTTTCACTGTCCGCGTGCGGCGGCGCCCCCGTGCCGCCTGCGGGCAGCAGCCTGCCGGCGTGGAGGGAGCATCCCGGGAATCCGGTGATCAGCATCGGGCAGGAAGTGAAGAAAATGGTGTGGAACGACCCGTCCGTGCTGAAGGAGGGCGATACCTACCGGATGTGGCTTTCCGGAGGCGACCCCAGCGACCTCAGCCACATCGTGGTACAGGTCTACCATGCGACTTCCAAGGACGGCGTGGCGTGGAAGATCGAGCCGAAACCGATCGTGCGCCCGGGACCGCCGAAGAGCTGGGACGACATGCGCATCGAGACGCCGTCGGTGGTGAAGGTGGGCAACACCTATCACCTCTACTACTCGGGAATGAGCGTCGCCGGGGCCAAGGAGGCGATCGGATCGATCGGCCATGCCACCTCGCCGGACGGAATCAACTGGACCAAGGACCCGGCAAACCCGGTGATCACGGCGCAGGCCGATCGATTCAAGTGGGGCTTTCGCGGCGCCGGGGAACCCGGCGTGGTCTACGATTCGCGCACCGGCACCTTCTTTCTCTACTACACCAGCATGCGTTTCTCCAACGACGGCAAGGAGAACGGGCACATCGGGGTGATGCTCGCCACGTCGAAGGATGGAAGCAGGTTCACCCATCACGTCGACGAGCGCGGCGAGCGCAAGCCCGCGCTCTACCGCAAGCTCGATGTGTTCAAGGGTTCCTGGTACGGATACATGACGCCCTCTGCGCTGATCACGAAGGACGGGCTGTTCCACATCTTCGCCGCCACCTTCGGGCCGAATGTCCCGCGCTATGACACGCTCGTGCATGCCGCGAGTCGCAACGGCACCGACTTCGAAATCGTCGAGGCGCCGATATTCGAGTACGAGAAGCGCGACTGGAAGGATTCGCAGGTGCAATCGCCGACCGTCGTGGAAACTGGGGGCCGGCTCGAGATGTGGTTCGCCGGTGAGACGCGCAGGGGAGGCTACAAGTACTCCATCGGCCAGGCAAGCCGCGCCTACCCGTGACGGCGGCCGGCGCCGGCCGCGTCATCGCGATCAACGTCGCCCTGCTCGCGGCGTGCGTGGTCGTCGGTGATTTTGGGTTGACCCGCTGGAAGCCGCCGCCCGCGAACCCTGACAAGGAATTCCGGATCTCCGAGCCCCACTACTCGCATACGTTGCGCGCCAACTACGCGACCGACATTGCGGCCTGGGGCACCACGCGCTTCCCGGTTCGCACGAATTCGCTCGGTTTCCGGGACGCCGCCGTGCGCGATGTCGCGAAGCAGCCCGACCGGGGCCGGCGCATGGTCGTCATCGGCGATTCGTTCACCGAGGGAATCGGGCTTGCCTGGGAGGACAGTTTCGTGGGGATGTTCGCCCGCGATGCCACCGGTTCCGAGGTGCTCAACGCCGGCGTCCTGTCGTATGCACCCTCGGTGTACTACCGCAAGGCCGCATGGCTGCTGGATGCCGGCTACAAGTTCGACGAGCTGGTGGTCTACCTCGACATCTCGGACATCCAGGACGAGGCCATCGCCTATCGCGAAGAGCCGGACGGCGCGATCGCCTACGTGGGATACGCGGTCAACTTCTGGGCGACCGTGGACAACCCGGCATGGCGCCTGCCTGAGTCGGAAGGGGCGGATAAAGCACCCGCGGGTCCCAAGGCCTGGCTGCGGGACCATCTGGCGTATTCGAACGTGGCCTATACGCTGGTCAAGGAAAAGGTGAAAGGCCGGCGCGAGCCGCCGAAGAAGATGCTTCGCAGCTACTGGACGGTCGACGCGAGCATCCCCGGTTACGGCGAAATGGGAGTCGAGGGGGCGATTCGCAAGTCGGTGTCGTACATGGACCGACTGCACGAGCTGCTCTCGCGGCATGGCATCGCGCTCAGCGTCGCCGTCTACCCCTGGCCCGACCAGCTCGAATTCGACACCGAGTCGAGCCGCCAGGTCGCCCTTTGGAAGGCCTGGTGCGAACGCCGCGGCTGCGCTCATTTCATCGACCACTTCCCGGATTTTTTCGCCTACGCGCGTGCGCACCCCGATTGGCGGCGGCGCCTGTTCATTCCCGGCGACGTCCACCATACCCGGGCCGCGAGCGAGTTGATTGCGCAGCGATTGGCTTCGATATACGGCAGGAAGCCTTCGTGAGCGGCCCGCGCGTCAGCATCATCATGAACGTGCGCAACGGCGCCGCTTACGTTCGCGACGCCCTCGATAGCGTCCTCGCGCAGACGTTCGGCGATTGGGAGCTGGTGTTCTGGGACAACGCGTCGAGCGACGCAACGGCGCAGATCGCTGCGGGATTCCACGACCCGCGCATGCGATATTTTCGCTCTCCGGAGGCGATGCCTCTCGGGCGCGCGCGCACGCTCGCCCTGCGCGAGGCGCGCGGCGAGTGGCTTGCCTTCCTGGACCACGACGATGTGTGGCTGCCCGAAAAGCTCGCGCTGCAGGTTGCGCTCGAGGACCCGGCGGTGGCGATCATCTACGGCCGAGCGGTTTCCTTCTCGGCTAGTGGCCGCGAGCGCGACTTCGACCATCGGCACGAGTTCGACCCACTGCCCCAGGGCCTCCTTTTCGACCGGCTGTTCACCGAGTCCTGCTTCATCGCGATGAGCTCGGCGATGCTGCGGCGCTCGGCCGTGGAGGAGGCAGGAACGGTTCCCGACTGGGTTGAATTGATCACCGACTACTACCTCCACCTCGAGTTGGCTTACCGCTACCGCGTGCGCGCGGTCCAGCGCGTGATCTGCCGTTACCGGCTGCACCCGGCGAGCC
>JANLXC010000170.1:0-7111 GCA_031364925.1 Burkholderiales bacterium
CTGGGCGGCATCTTCGAGCAGACCACTCGCACCACGGTCGACAAGGTCCCGTTCCTGGGCGACGTCCCGTTCCTGGGCGCGGTGTTCCGCCGCACCATCAAGCAGGACGACAAGACCGAGCTCCTGATCTTCGTGACGCCCAAGATCGTCAAGGACTCGCTGACGGTGCGCTGACGCGGGATTACCCCCAAATCCTCCAGCCCCGGTCCGCCGGGGCTTTTTTTTCGCTATTCTCGGTGGCACCTGCATGAAGATCCGAACATGGGCCGCGGCAACATCTTCCTCGTCGGCATGATGGGCGCCGGCAAGACCACGTTAGGCAAGGCCCTCGCGCAGCGCCTGCGGCGCGAGTTCGTCGACACCGACCGGATCCTGGTCGAGCGCACCGGCGTGCCGGTCGCCACGGTCTTCGAGATCGAAGGCGAGGAGGGTTTCCGCCGGCGCGAGTCGGGCGTGCTCGCCGAGCTTGCCCACCGCGAGGACTGCGTGATCGCCACCGGGGGCGGCGCGATCCTGGCCGAGGAGAACCGGCGGGTGATGCGCGAGGCGGGCACGGTGATCTACCTGCGCGCGCGTCTCGAGAGCCTGTGGGAGCGCACGCGCTACGACGCAACCCGTCCGCTGTTGTCCACGTCCGATCCGCGCGGTACCCTCGCCCGCCTCCTCGAGTCGCGCGATCCTCTCTACCGCGATGCCGCCCACCTGGTGGTCGACACCGGCGCGCAGAGCGCCAATACGCTGGCGAACCGCGTCGTGGCGGCGCTGCGCGCACACGAGGCGGCGAGGAACGCGGGATGAGCGACACGCTCCTCACGGTCGAGCTGGGAGAACGCGCCTATCCGATCCACATCGGCGCGAACCTCCTCGACCGCGCCGATCTCTACGCCCCGCACGTGCGCGGGCGCATCGCGGCAATCGTCACCAATGAGACCGTGGCGCCGCTGTACGCGCCCCGCCTGGAAAACGCGCTGCGCGCCGCGGGCGCGACGTCGATCCTGCGCATCGCCTTTCCCGACGGGGAGGCGTTCAAGACATGGCAGACGCTGGACCGCGTATTCGAAGCGCTACTGCAGGCTCGCGCCGACAGGAAGACCGTGCTGGTCGCCCTTGGCGGCGGCGTCGTGGGCGACATCACCGGGTTCGCTGCGGCGACTTATCAGCGCGGGATAGCGCACCTGCAGGTTCCCACAACGCTTCTCGCCCAGGTCGATTCCTCCGTCGGCGGCAAGACGGCGATCAACCATTCCCTCGGCAAGAACATGGTGGGCGCTTTTCACCAGCCGGCGGCGGTCGTCGCCGACACGGCCACCCTCGCTACACTGCCGCCGCGAGAGTACGCCGCAGGCCTCGCCGAAGTGGTCAAGTACGGCGCCATCTCCGACCTCGATTTCCTCGCGTGGATCGAGGCCAACGTGGATCGCCTGCACGCGCGCCATCCCGAGTCGCTCGCTCATGCGATCCGCCGCTCGTGCGAGATCAAGGCGGCGATCGTCGCAGAGGACGAGCGGGAGGAAGGCGCGCGCGCGCTTCTCAACTTCGGCCACACCTTCGGGCACGCCATCGAATCGGCGGCGGGATACGGCGCCATCCTCCACGGCGAAGCGGTCGCCACCGGCATGGCGCTCGCGGCGCGCTTCTCCGCGCGCCTGGGACGCGTGCCGGCCGCCGATGCCGAGCGCCTCGTGGCCCTCCTCGAGCGCCTGCGCCTCCCGGTCAACGCGCCGAATTTCCCGCGCGAGACCTGGCTCGAGTACATGGGCCGCGACAAGAAGAACGAGGGCGGGCGCATCACGCTGATCCTGCTAGAGGCGCTCGGCCGGGCGGTGGTGGTGCGCGACACGCCGGCGACGGAACTCGACGCGTTCCTCGGCGAAATCTAGCCGCCGCCGGGCGCGTCGTCCTTCTCGAGCCGGCGCAGGAACACCGTCATCTCCTTGGCAGCCTGCTTGTCGCCGCGGCGCCCAGCGGCCTCGATGCCATTGCGATACGAGATAATCGCGTCCGCGCGCTCGCCGCTCTCGGCGAGCGCCTTGCCGAGGAGCTTCCACGCCGCCGAATAATCCGGCTCCTGCTCAACCGCCCGGCGCAGGTGCTCGACGGCACGCGCCGGATCGCCTGCCTTGAGGTAGTGCATGCCAAGGCCGAAACGCAGCAGCGCGCCATCCTTTCCGGAGGCGAGCAGTGCTTCGAAACGCTGGGCGGGATCCATTTCGCACGCGAGGGAAGGCGGGGGAATCACGGTATCATGGCCGGTCGCGCGCGACTGACTCGTGCCGCGGCCGAAATCCACCACCAGGAGAGCTTCATGTTGCGCACGCTACGGATCGCAGCGGTCGTTTTCCTTGCGCTCGGCGCTGCCTTCGCATCGGCCAAGGAGCGCGAGGTCGCCATCGGGCTGCAGGCCGCGATCACCTCGATCGATCCGCACTATCACAACCTCTCGCCCAACAACTCGCTCCTGCTGCACATCTACGAGCCGCTCACCAAGCGCGACTCGAACCAGAAGCTCATCCCCGGGCTCGCCGTGTCGTGGCGGCCCATCGACGACCTCACCTGGGAGTTCAAGCTGCGCAGGAACGTGAAGTTCCACGA
Source organism: Burkholderiales bacterium (assembly GCA_031364925.1). Lineage (GTDB taxonomy): Bacteria > Pseudomonadota > Gammaproteobacteria > Burkholderiales > Usitatibacteraceae > Usitatibacter. The sequence goes on from JANLXC010000170.1 coordinate 2,593, forward strand.
CGGATCGCCCTTTACGGCCGACGATGTCGTCGCCACGTTCAAGCGCGCGCCCAACGTTCCCAACAGCCCGTCTTCCTTCGTAACGTTCGTGAAGCCGATCGTCGAGACGAAAGTGCTCGACCCCTACACGATCGTGTTCAAGACGGCCGCGCCGCACGTGCTGATGCCGAGCGACCTCGCGTCGGTCTACATCATCCCGAAGGCGATCGCCGAGAAGGCCGCGACCGAGGACTACAACTCCGGCAAGGCCGCCGTCGGCACCGGCCCCTACAAGTTCGCCGAGTACATCCCCAACCAGCGCGTGGTGCTTACGGCGAACTATGGCTACTGGGGAGGCGAGGAGCCCTGGGACAAGATCACCTTCAAGATCCTGAGCAACCCGTCGGCACGCGTGGCCGCACTCCTGTCCGGCGACGTGCAGATGATCGAGACCGTACCCACCGCCGACATCGCGAAGCTTTCCTCCGACAAGAACATCGCGCTCACGGACAAGGTCTCCAACCGCGTGATCTACGTGCACCTGAACCAGTGGAACGACAAGACGGTGCCGTTCGTGACCGCGAAGGACGGCAAGGCGCTCGACAAGAACCCGTTCAAGGACGCGCGCGTGAGGAAGGCGTTGTCGATGGCGATCAACCGCGACGCCATCGTCGATCGCGTGATGGAGAAGAAGGCGGTCTCCGCCGCGCAGCTGCTGCCCGACATCTTCTACGGCACCAGCAAGAAGCTCAAGCCGGTCAAGTACGACCCGGAGGGCGCCAGGAAGCTCCTCGCGGAAGCGGGCTACCCGAACGGCTTCGCGCTCACCGTCCACGGGCCCAACAACCGCTACATCAACGACGACAAGGTCGCGCAGGCGATCGCGCAGTTCTACTCGCGCGCCGGCATCGACGCGAAAGTCGAGACCATGCCCTCGAGCGTGTATTTCACGCGCGCCACCAAGGGCGAGTTCGGCTACATGCTGCTCGGCTGGGGCACGGAATCCGGCGAGCAGGGCTCGAGCCTGCGATCGCTGCTCGCCACCAACGACCCGAGCAAGGGCATGGGCGCCACCAATCGCGGCCGCTACTCCAACCCCGGCTTCGACAAGCAGGTGAACGACGCGCTCGCCACCATGGACGAGAAGAAGCGCGAGGCGATGATCCAGGTCGCGGCCGAGACGGCGATGAACGACACCGCGTTGATCCCGATCCACTACGAGGTGAGCACGTGGGCGACGGCCAAGGGCCTGCGCTACACGCCGCGCACAGATCAATACACGCTAGCAACCGACCTGAAGCCGACCGCCCGGTAACAGGGCGGCCGCCCCCGCGCCAGCGGGGGCCCGATCAAACGCCATGCTCGCCTTCACTATTCGCCGCCTCGGACAGAGCGTCTTCGTCCTGGCGGTGATGTCGCTGCTGGTGTTCGCGGGCGTATATGCGATCGGCAACCCCCTCGAGCTGCTGGTGAACCCACAGGCCGACGAGATCGAGAGGGCGCGCGCAAGCGTGGCGCTCGGCCTCGACAAGCCAATCCTGCAGCAATACCTGTCGTTCCTCGAGAACGCGGCGCGCGGCGATTTGGGGCGCTCGTTCGTCTACAACATCCCGGCGATCCAGCTGATCCTCGACAAGTTGCCGGCCACGCTCGAGCTCGCGGCCGTGGCCATGGTGCTGGCGATCGCGCTCGGCATTCCCCTCGGGCTCATTGCTGGGTTGAGGCCGCACTCCTGGGTCGGCCGCAGCATCATGGCGGGATCCATCGTCGGCTTCAGCCTGCCGACCTTCTGGGTGGGCCTGGTGCTGATCATGGTGTTCTCGGTGCAGCTCGGCTGGCTGCCACCCAACGGGCGCGGCGATACGGTTCTACTCCTGGGGATCCCGGTGAGCTTCCTCACCCTCGACGGCCTCGCGCACCTCGCCATGCCGGCGCTGAACCTCGCGCTCTTCAAGCTCTCGCTGCTGGTGCGGCTCACGCGCGCCGGGACGCGCGAGGCGCTTCTCCAGGATTACGTGAAGTTCGCTCGCGCCAAGGGCCTGGGCCCGGGGCGCGTGATCGGCGTGCACGTGCTGAAGAACATCCTCATCCCGATCGTCACGGTGATCGGCCTGGAGCTGGGCTCGGTGATCGCCTTCGCGATCGTGACCGAGTCGGTCTTCGCCTGGCCGGGCAGCGGCAAGCTCCTCATCGATTCCATCAACCAGCTCGACCGCCCGGTGATCGTCGCCTACCTCATGGTGACGGTGACGATCTTCATCGTCATCAACTTCGTGGTGGACGTGCTCTATTCGCTCCTCGACCCGCGCGTGCGCCTGGGTGGCGCGGCGGCGCATTGACGATGCCGGCCGCCGCCCCCGACACCGCGCCGGTCGCGCCCACCGCGCCGCCGCCCGTCGAGTCGCCGTGGCGGCGCTTCGCGTCGGAATTCGCCGAGAGCCGCGTCGCCCTCTTCGGCCTCGCGCTCCTCGTGATGCTCATCGCCATCGCGCTCGCCGCTCCCTTCATCTCGCCGCAGAATCCCTACGACCTCGCGCAGCTCGACGTGCTCGATTCCAAGCTCGGGCCCGGTGAGGTTTCCTCGACCACCGCGAAGCCCTATTGGCTCGGCACCGACGATCAGGGGCGCGACATGCTCTCGGCGATCTTCTACGGATTGCGCATCTCGCTTTCGGTGGGGGTCGCGAGCACCGCCATCGCGCTCGCCATCGGGCTCGTGCTGGGCCTGGCGGCGGCGTACTTCGGCGGCTGGGTCGACGCGGCGATCATGCGCGTGGCCGACATCCAGCTCTCGTTCCCGGCGATCCTCATCGCCCTCATCCTGCTCGCGATCCTCGGCCAGGGGGTGGGCAAGATCATCGCCGCGCTGGTGACGGTTCAGTGGGCCTACTACGCCCGCACCGTGCGCTCCTCCGCGCTGGTAGAGCGGCAGAAGGAATACATCGAGGCGGCGCAGGTCCTCGCCCTGTCGCAGCCGCGCATCGTGCTGCGCCACCTGCTGCCCAACTGCCTGCCGCCGCTCATCGTGGTCGCGACCGTGCAAGTGGCCCACGCAATCTCGCTCGAGGCCACGCTCTCCTTCCTCGGCCTCGGGCTGCCGATCACCGAACCGTCGCTGGGGCTGCTCATCGCCAACGGCTTCCAGTACCTGCTGTCGGGCAAGTACTGGATCAGCTTCTATCCGGGGTTGGCGCTGCTGGCCACCATCGTCGCGATCAACCTCGTCGCAGACCAGCTGCGCGACGTGCTCAACCCGCGGCTGAAGAAATGAGCGCGGCACTGCTCGAGGTCGAGGGCCTGCGCACGCACTTCTTCACGCGCGCGGGCATTGTGAAGGCGGTGGACGACGTGAGCTTCCGTGTCGAGCGCGGGCGCATCCTCGGGCTGGTCGGCGAATCGGGCTCGGGAAAGTCCATGACCGGATATTCGATCCTCGGGCTCGTCGATCCGCCGGGGCGCATTGTCTCCGGGCGTATCGCGCTCAACGGCACGGACCTCACCACGCTCGACGAGGCCGCGTGGCGCAAGCTCCGCGGCGAGCGCATCGCGATGATCTTCCAGGATCCGATGATGACGCTGAACCCGGTGCTGCGCATCGACACGCAGATGGTCGAAGCGGTGCGCGCCCACCACGACGTTTCGCGCGCCGCGGCGTTGGACCGTTGCCGCGAAACCCTGCGGCTGGTCGGAATCGCCTCGCCAGAGGAGCGGCTGCGCAACTACCCGCACCAGTTTTCCGGCGGCATGCGCCAGCGGGTAGCCATCGCCATCGCGTTGCTGAATCGGCCCGACCTCATCATCGCCGACGAGCCCACCACGGCGCTCGACGTCACCATCCAGGGCCAGATCCTCTTCGAGATGCAGAAGCTCTGCCGCGAGACCGGCGCGGGCCTCATCTGGATCACCCACGACTTGTCGGTGGTTTCCGGGCTGGCCGACGAAGTGTGCGTGATGTACGCGGGACGCATCGTCGAGACCGGCACCGTGGACGACGTCCTCGAGCATCCGATGCATCCCTACACGCGCGGACTCCTCGATTCGGTCCCCGGGCGCAACACGCCAGGACGGCCGCTCGCGCAAATCCCGGGCATGACCCCTTCGCTCCTCGGGCTCGGCGAGGGCTGCGCTTTCCGCGAGCGTTGCACGCGCGCCGTGGACGCGTGCCGCGTAGCACCCGCGATGCGCATGCCCTCGCCGGGGCGCGCCCTTCGCTGCGTGAACCCGTTCCCATGAGCGCCGTTGCCGCCCCGCTTCTGGAGTTGCGCGCGATCTCCAAGCGCTTCGTGCGCCGCGCCGACATCGCCGTTCGCCTCGCGCGCAAGCTCGGCGCGAAAGGCACGGATGCGACAGTGCACGCGCTCGACCACGTGAGCCTCGCCGTGCGCGAGCGCGAGGTGGTGGGATTGGTGGGCGAGTCCGGCTGCGGCAAGTCCACGCTGGGCCGCATCGCTTCGCGCATCCTCGAGCCCACCGAGGGCGAACGCCTGTGGAAGGGCCGTCCATACCGGGAATTCGAGAGCCGCGCCGCGCGCCCCGAGCG
>JANLXC010000001.1:0-26272 GCA_031364925.1 Burkholderiales bacterium
GGTGGCCGCCGGCAGCCCGATCATGGCCATCGAGAACATGCTCGGCCGCTATCCGGTCGATCCCGATCTCTTCAATCCGCGCGCCGACTACATGCTGCAGGTGCGCGGCTTGAGCATGAAGGACGAGGGCATCCTCGACGGCGACTGGCTCGTGGTCCATCGCACCAAGGCCGCAAAGAGCGGGCAGATTGTCGTGGCGCGCATTGGCGACGACGTCACGGTGAAGCGCCTCAAGATGCGCGGCCACAAGGTCGAGCTCATTCCCGCCAACCGCGATTTCGCCACCCTCTTCTTCGATCTTCACCACGACACGCTCGCCATCGAAGGCATCGCGGTCGGCGTGATCCGCAACCTGCACGCACGCGCATGAGGGCCACGGTCGCCGAGCTCACCAAGCTGCCGGGCGTATGGCGTGGCGGGGAATTGGAGAAGGCCTGCCATGCCGTGGTGTCCACCGGCCATGCCGCGCTCGATCGCGAGTTGCCCGGCGGCGGCTGGCCCACGGGCACTTTGTCCGAGGTGCTGCACGATGCCGTGGGCATCGGCGAGATCGGGTTCCTGAGCGCAGCCCTGATGCGCGCGAGCGAGGGGGGCCGCATGATCGCGTGGATCAATCCTCCGCACCTGCCGTATGCGCCGGCGCTCGCGCAGATGGGCATCGCGCTCGAGCGCTGCCTGGTGATACGTCCCGCCAACAAGGAAGACGCCCTGTGGGCCACTGAGCAGGTGCTGCGCTCGGGAGCCTGTGGCGCGGTGCTCTTCTGGCTCGCCCAGGATGAATATGCGTGGCTTCGGCGCTTCCAGATGGCGGCGGAGGCGGGGCGATCGATGGCGGTGTATTACCGCTCGACGGCCGCCGCGCGCCTTTCGACGCCGGCGCACCTGCGGGTGGTGCTCGAACGGGTCGATGATTCGCTGCGCATTCGCATTCCCAAGCGGCGCGGCCCTCCGCTGCTTGCTCCCGTGTCCCTCCGCGTTTCTCCCGCCGCCGTGGGGGCTTTAGCCGGGGGCCGGGGTCCCTTCATTCCCACTCTCATTCACTCCGAACGCCCCAAAGCCGTCGCTTAAGGCTCACGCCGTGCTCTGGGTCGCGCTCGAGTTGCCCTCATTGCCCCTGCAGATCGCGCAACGCGCGGGAGCCTGCAGCGAGCCGCTGGTGATCGCCGAAGGCCCCACGCAGCGTCCCATCGTGACGTGCGCCAACGAGGCGGCGCGAGGCGCGGGCATTCGCGAGGGACAGGCAGTGGCGGCGGCCAGGGCATTGGCCGTGGGCCTGCGTTCGGTTGCGCGCGATCTTGCCGCCGAACGCGACACCCTCGAGCGGCTCGCGGCCTGGGCCGGGCAGTTCACGCCGATGACGAGCGTTGATGGGCAGGGCATCGTGCTCGAGGTCGGGGCGTGCCTTCGCCTCTTCGACGGCCACGCCAAGCTCACCGGCGCGATCAAGCGCGGCGTGCGCGAGGTGGGCTTTCACGCGACGGTGGGCATCGCGCCCACTCCGCTTGCGGCACGGCTTTTCGCGCGTGCCGAGGCTCATGGCCTGCAGGTGAGGAGTTGCCTCGCGCTGGCGGATCTTCACGAGCGCCTGGCCGACCTGCCTCTCTTTCTCCTCGACTGGCCCGCGAAGACGCTCGCCCGGCTCACCGATCTCGGCGTGCTGCGCTTGCGAGACATTCTGGGGCTTCCGGCCGAAGGCATCGCGCGCCGCTTCGGTCCGGAGATCGTGGTTTCGCTCGACCGATTGACCGGCCGCGTTCCCGATCCACGCGAGCCCTATGCGCCGCCGCCGCGCTTTCGCTCGCGACTCGAGCTTCCCGCCGAAGCGCAGGGCGTGGAGGCGCTGGTCTTTCCGCTGCGCCGCCTCCTCAGTGAATTCGAAGGCGCCATGCGCGCGCGCGGGACCGGCGTCCAGCACCTCACGTTGATCCTGGTGCACGGTCGCAAGGCGCATACGCGCGTCTCGCTCGATTTCTCTTCGCCCGAACGCGAGGCCGACTTCATCCTCGCCATCGCGCGCGAGAAGCTGGGCCGCCTCACGCTCGCCGCCCCCACCCTCGCCCTCGACCTTCGCGCCGAGGCTCTGCTCGCCTATGTCCCGCGTGAAGCCACTTGGCTCCCCGGTGCGAAAGAGCAGGCCCTCGACCGCGAACGCCTCCTCGAGCGCCTCGGCGCGCGCCTGGGCGCCGATCGCGTCTTCGGCATTGCCGTCGCCGACGACCACCGTCCCGAATGGGATTGGAAACCCAAACGGGGACAGAGCGGGGACAGACCGGGGACAGAGCGGGGACAGACCGGGGTCAGACCCCGCTACGACCCCGGTCTGTCCCAGGTGGGCCGGCGGCCGACATGGCTCCTGAACAGGCCGCAGAAGCTCATCACCCACGATGGGGAGCCCAGCTACCAGGGGGATCTGATCCTGCTCGCGGGGCCCGAGCGCATCGAGTCGGGATGGTGGGATGGCGAGGAAGTAAGCCGCGATTACTACATGGCGACCAATCCGCGCGGCGAGGCTTTCTGGATCTTCCGCGAGCATCGCGGCGCGCAGTCCTGGTACATGCACGGGGTGTTCGCATGATCCCGGGCTATGCCGAGCTGCACTGCCTCACCAACTACAGCTTCCTGCGCGGCGCATCGGATCCCGAGGAGCTCGTGCACCGCGCGGCGGAGCTGGGCTACCGCGCGCTCGCCATCACCGACGAGTGCTCCGTTGCGGGAGTGGTTCGCGCGCATGTCGCCGCCAAGGAGCTGAAGCTGAAGCTCATGATCGGTTCCGAATTCACCCTCACCGACGGCACGCGGCTCATCCTCCTCGTTGCCACCATCGCCGGCTACGAGACTCTCTGCGAGCTCATCACCAAGGCACGCCGCGCCGCCCCCAAGGGCGAATATCGCCTGTCACGCGACGACATGCCGTTTGCACCCGCGGGCCTCCAGGCCGTGTGGATCCCGCCAGCGAAAGTCGTACCTGACACGAGTTGTCAGTCGGAATGGTTCGCCGAGCGTTTCCCCGGCAACGGGTGGATCGCGATCGAGCTGCATCGCGGAGCCGATGACGCGGGGAGGATCGCCGAGATCGAGGCGATCGGCGCGCGGCTGGGACTCACATGCGTGGCCGCGGGTGATGTGCACATGCATGCGCGCGCGAGGAAGAAGCTGCAGGACGTCATGACCGCCATCCGCCACAAGTGCCCGCTCGCCCAGATCGGCCGAAGGCTCCAGCCCAACGCCGAGAGGTACCTGCGCTCCATCGGTCGCTTGAGCGCGATCAACCCACCGCGCCTCCTCGCCACCACGCTCGACGTGGCGGCCCGCTGCACCTTCTCCCTGGACGAGATCAAGTACGAGTATCCCGAGGAGCTGGTGCCCGCGGGCGCAACACCCACCACGCACCTGCGCGCGCTCACCATGAAGGGCCTCGCGCGCCGCTATCCCCAAGGCGCGCCGCATTCGGTCGTGAAAACCGTCGAGCGCGAGCTGAAGCTGATCGAGGAGCTCGCCTACGAGCCCTTCTTCCTCACCGTGAACGACATCGTGGAGTTCGCGCGCGGCCAGGAGATCCTCTGCCAGGGGCGCGGCTCGGCGGCCAACTCCGCGGTCTGCTACTGCCTCGGCATCACCGAGGTCGATCCCGGGCGCATGTCGGTCCTCTTCGAGCGCTTCATCTCGAAGGAGAGGAACGAGCCCCCCGATATCGACGTCGACTTCGAGCACCAGCGCCGCGAGGAGGTGATCCAGTACGTCTACGCGAAGTACGGCCGCGAGCGTGCCGCCATCACCGCGGTCGTCATCACCTACCAGCCCAGGAGCGCCCTTCGCGACGTCGGCAAGGCGCTCGGCCTCTCGCTGGACCAGGTGGAGCTCCTGTCGAAGTCGATGTCGTGGTGGGACGATCGCGAGGCGATGAAGAAGCGCCTCGTCGAAGGCGGCTTCGACCTCGACAATCGCGTCATCCGGCAGGTGATCGACCTCACCTGCGAGCTGATCGGCTTCCCGCGCCACCTCTCGCAGCACCCCGGGGGCTTCGTGATCGACAACCGCAGGCTCTCGCGGCTGGTGCCCGTCGAGAACGCCTCGATGCCCGGGCGCACCGTGATCCAGTGGGACAAGGACGACCTCGACGCCATGGGTCTCCTCAAGGTCGACGTGCTCGGCCTGGGAATGCTCTCGTGCATTCGACGTGCGCTGGACATGGTCGGCATGTCGATGCAGGACGTTCCCCCGGAAGACCCCCAGGTCTACGAAATGATCCAGCGCGCCGACACCATCGGCGTCTTCCAGATCGAGTCGCGCGCGCAGATGTCGATGCTGCCGAGGTTGAAGCCGGCGTGCTTCTACGACCTGGTGATCGAGGTGGCGATCGTGCGCCCCGGCCCGATCATGGGCGGCATGGTGCATCCATACCTGCGCCGTCGGGAAGGCAAGGAGCCGGTCAGCTACGCGAGCGAAGAGGTGAAGAAAGTCCTCGAGCGGACCCTGGGGGTCTCGATCTTCCAGGAGCAGGTGATGCAGCTCGCGGTGGTCGCCGCGGGCTTCACCCCGGGCGAGGCCGACAAGCTGCGCCGCGCGATGGCCTCGTGGAGGAGGCGAGGCGGCATCGAGCCCTTCCGCGAGAAGCTCGTCTCCGGGATGCTCACGCGCGGCTATGCGCGCGAGTACGCCGAGCAGATCTACCAGCAGATCCAGGGCTTCGGCGAGTACGGCTTTCCCGAGTCGCACGCGGCGAGCTTCGCGCTGCTGGTCTATGTCTCATGCTGGCTCAAGCATCACGAGCCCGCGGCTTTCGCCTGCGCCCTCTTGAACAGCCAGCCCCTCGGCTTCTACTCCAGCTCGGCCATCGTGCAGGACGCTCAACGCCATGGCGTCCAGACGCGCCCGGCGGATATCCAAGCCAGTGACGTGGACTGCAAGCTGGAAGTGGGAAAGGACGGAAAGCCCGTCCTCAGGCTCGGTTTGGGAATGATCAAGGGACTTAAAGTAAATTCTTCGAAAATTATCATAGTTACAAGAAAACAAAGGAATTTTGTATCCACCGAGGATCTCGCCCGCCGTGCCGGCCTCGACCGTGGCGACCTGAGTGCGCTGGCCGCCGCCGACGCCCTGTCGAGCCTCGCGGGCCATCGCCGCGCCGCCCTCTGGGAAACCCTCGCGATCGACGCGGTCACCTGCCTCGAGCTGCCCGCCGCTGCGGTGCAAGCCCCGCTCCTGAAGCCGCCCACCGAAGGCGACGACATCGTCGGCGACTACGCGACCATGTCCCTCACGCTACGCCGCCATCCCCTCGCGCTCCTCAGGGAAAAGCTGAAGAAGCGCCGCATCCACACCGCCACCGAGGTCGCGCAGTCGCGTAACGGCCAGTTCATACGTGCCGCGGGCATCGTCACCTGCCGCCAGCGCCCGGCCACCGCCAGCGGCGTGATCTTCGTCACGCTCGAGGACGAGACCGGCTACGTGAACGTGATCGTGTGGAGCGACCTCGCCGATCGCCAGAGAAAAGAGCTCATCGGCTCGCGGCTTCTCGAAGTGAGCGGGGAACTGCAGCGCGAAGGCCTTGTCGTCCATATCCTCGCGCGCCGTCTCGCGGACCTGAGCCCCATGCTTGGACGCCTTGCCACATCGAGCCATGACTTTCATTGACCGCTTGGTTATTATCGCGGTCATGAGCGCCGGCTTCCCGGGAAGGCACGTGATTCTTAGGGGCTGTGCAGCCCTTGCGGCGCTGCCCCTACTCGCCCATGCCGCGATCCAGGTCGCGCAGGCGCCCGATCTCGCGGAGCTGAGCCTCGAGCAGCTCACCAACGTCACCGTCACCTCCGCCTCGCGGCGCCCCGAGCGCCTCACCGAGGCGCCCGCCTCCATCTTCGTCATCACGGGCAACGAGATCCGCCGCTCCGGCGCGACCACGCTCCAGGAAGCGCTGCGCCTGGCCCCCAACCTGCACGTCGCGGCGATCGACAACAGCCAGTACGGGGTGAGCGCGCGCGGCTTCAACAGCACCACCGCCAACAAGCTCCTGGTGATGATCGACGGGCGCACCGTCTACACGCCGCTCTTCTCGGGCGTCTTCTGGGACGCGCAGGAAGTGATGCTCGAGGACGTCGAGCGCATCGAGGTGATCAGCGGGCCTGCCGCGACCCTCTGGGGCGCAAACGGCGTGAACGGCGTCATCAGTATCACGACGCGATCGTCGGCCCAGACCCACGGCACGCTCGCAACGGGCTACGCCGGCAACCAGGAAAGGGGTGGGGCGATTCGGCATGGGGGCGCGTTCGGCGACAGCGGCCACTACCGCGTCTATGCGCGCTACCTGGAAATCGACGCCAACCGAGTCGCGACCGGCACTTCCTCGCGCGACGAGGCCGAGCGCAAGCAGGTCGGGTTTCGCGCCGACTGGAAAAACGCCGGCGGAGACGTCTTCACCGTGCAGGGCGACGCGTATCGCGGCGAGGGCGACAACATCACGGCGCCGCGCTCCTTTTCCGGCTCGAACCTCATCGGGCGCTGGGAAAGCAAGGGGGAGGGCGGGGCAAGCTCGCGGCTGCAGGCCTACGTCGACCGCACCGACCGCGATCACGCCGGGACGTTTGGAGAGACGCTCGATATTTTCGACGTCGAGTACCAGCGCACCTCCCACCCGCTCACGGCCCATACGCTGGTCTGGGGTGCGGGTTATCGCCGCGCCGATGACCGCGTGCGCAATAGCGCGGGCCTGGCTTTCCTTCCCGCCGAGCGCACGCTTCGCTGGGGCAACGTGTTCGCCCAGGACGAGCTCGCGCTGACTGCGAATCTCCAGCTTACCGTCGGCGTGAAGCTCGAGACCAATCCCTATACCGGGCACGAGTGGCTGCCGAATGCGCGACTCGCATGGCAGCTTTCGCCTGACCACCTGGTGTGGGGAGCCGTCTCGCGCGCGGTGCGCGCGCCATCGCGCCTCGACCGCGAGCTCTTCCTTCCCGCCCGGGCGCCCTTCGTGGTGCTCGCCGGCAACGACACATTCGAGTCGGAAGTCGCCAACGTGGCCGAGATCGGCTACCGCGCGCAACATTCGACTGCGGCGTCGTACTCGCTCACCGCCTTCGCGCATCGCTTTCCCAACCTGCGCAGCGTCGAGCCCTCCGCGGCCGGCCCCATCCTCGGCAACGGCATCGAGGGGCGCGTGCACGGCGTGGAAGGCTGGGGCACTTGGCGCCTGAACCCGCATCTGCGCCTGGACGCGGGCTTCGTCGCGATGGGCCATACGTTCAAGGTAAGGCCCGGCATCGTCGATCTGCGCGGCTTCTCCGCGCTCGGCAACGATCCGAAGCGCACGGCGATCGCACGCGCGACCTGGGATCCCACGCCGCGCCACGAGGTGAACTTCACGGTGCGCCACGTGGGAGCGCTGCCGGATCCCGCCGTGCCCTCCTATACGACGCTGGACGCGCGGCTCGGCTGGCACGTCTCGAAATCGCTGGAGATTTCGCTCACCGTACGCAACGCCGCCAACCGCAACTACGCGCAGTTCGGCACGCTCGCCGCACGCGCCGAGCGCGAGCGTGCGTACCTTGTCCGCGCGACATGGGGGTTCCTCTGAGAGCATGGCGCAGGGCGCTCATGGCCTGCGCTCTCGCGGGCCTGGCGCTTGCCGCCACCGGCGCGCGCGCGCAGCGCCCGGAAGCCTCCGAGGCGAGCGTCAAGGCCGCCTTCCTCTACAAGTTCGCCGGATACATCGAATGGCCTCCCACGGCGTTCGCATCCGAGGACTCGCCCTTCGTGCTCGCGGTGATGGCCTCCGACGAGGTGGCCACGGAGCTCGCGCGCATCGTCCCGGGCCGCGTCGTCGCCGGCCGCCCGGTTACCTTGAAGCGAGTGCGCGATGGCGAGCCGCTGCGCGGCGTGAACCTGATCTTCGTCGGGCGCCTCGAGGCCTCGCGCCTGCAGGCGGTGCTGCGCGCCGCGCAGCAGCAGGGCGTGCTCGCGGTCGCGGAGAGCGACAGGGGCCTCGAGCTCGGCGCCGCCATCAACTTCGTGTCCATCAACGATCGCGTCGGCTTCGAAGTCTCGCTCGACTCCGCCGAGAAAAGCGGCCACCGCATCAGCTCGCGCATGCTCACCGTCGCGCGCCGCGTGATCCCGAAGGCGTCCTGATGCTGGAGTCGATCCGTCATTCCCTGCGTCGCAAGGTGATCCTCCTTGTCCTCGCCGCGACGGCGGCGGCGCTCGCGTTGACGGCGCTGGGCCTCGTGATCTACGACCTGCGCGCCTACGAGAAGCAGTGGACCAACGACCTCAACACCCAGGCGGAGATCCTCGCGCGCGCGAGCGCCCCGGCGCTGGCTTTCGACGACCGGCGCACCGCCACGACCGACCTCTCGCTCATGAAGGTGCGACCGCGCGTGGTCGCCGCCGCGATCTACACGCGCGAGGGCGAGCTCTTCGCGACCTACGCCAAGCCTGGAGTGGAGGCGGTGGCCTTCCCGCGCAAGCCTGAAGCCGACGGCTACCGCATCGTCGACGACCAGCTCGCGCTCTTTCGCCGCGTGATCGAAGGCGGTGAGACCATCGGCACGGTGTACTTGCGCGCCTATTACCAGCCGTGGGAGCGGCTTCGCGACTACCTGACGATCGTCTCGGTGGTGATGCTCGCCAGTCTTGCGCTCGCCGCGCTGGTGTCGAACTGGCTGCAGTCGGCCATCACCGTGCCAATTCTCGAAGTCGCAGACACCGCCCGAGAGGTGATGGCGCAGCGCGACTACTCGCTGCGAGCGCGCAAATCCACCGACGACGAGATCGGGCAGCTGGTCGATTCCTTCAACGCCATGCTGGCCGAGGCGGGCAAGCGCGCCGAGGCGCTGCGCGAGGCCGACCAGCGCAAGGACGAGTTCCTCGCGACTCTCGCCCACGAGCTGAGGAACCCGCTCGCGCCGATCCGCAACGCGCTCGAGATCCTGCGCATGGCGCCAAACGACCCGGGCATGTCCGAGAAAGCCCGCGCCATGATGGAGCGCCAGGTGAATCAGATGGTAAGGCTGGTGGACGACCTCCTCGACGTCTCGCGCATCACCACCGGCAAGCTCACCATCCGCAAGACCGTGACCGAGATGCAGGCGACTCTGCGCGACGCGATGGAGACGGTGCGTCCCTTCGTCGAGGCCCGCAAGCACGAGCTGGTGCTCGAGATCCCGCAGGAGCCGGTCTCGGTCGAGGGCGATCGCACGCGCCTGTCGCAGGTCTTCTCGAACCTCGTCAACAACGCCGCCAAATACACCGAGCCTGGCGGGCGCATCGTGCTTTCGCTCGCGGTGGAAGGCCAGCAGGCGGTGGTGCGCGTGCGCGACAACGGCATCGGGCTCGACGCCGGCTCGCTCGATTCGATCTTCGACATGTTCGTGCAGGTCGATCGCACGCTCGAGCGCAGCCAGGCCGGGCTCGGCGTGGGCCTCACGCTCGCCAAGCGCCTCGTCACGCTGCATGGCGGCACTCTCGCCGCGCGTAGCGCGGGGGCTGGGGCGGGCAGCGAATTCGAAGTGCGCCTGCCACTGGCCGGGGCTACGCTTCCCGAAGTGGAGAAGTCGCGCCGCCCGGACCAGCCCGAAGCGAGCCGGCGCATCCTCATCGCCGACGACAACGCCGATTTCGCCGACAGCCTTGGCGCGCTGCTCACCGGCCGCGGCCACGAGGTGCGCGTGGTGTACGACGGCGCCGAGGCGCTTTCCACGGCCGCGCGCTTCAATCCCGACTTCGTCTTCCTCGACATCGGCATGCCGCGCGTGCACGGCTACGAAGTGGCGAGAAGGCTTCGCGACCAGCCGGGCAATTCCGATTGCGTGCTCGTGGCGGTGACCGGCTGGGGACAGGAAGACGACCGCAATCGCGCCCGCGAAGCCGGCTTCGACCGCCACCTGGTGAAGCCCGCCGACCCGGCGGACATCGAGACCATCCTGAAAAGCTATTGACGGGCGAGAGCGGCGACCAGCCTCACGATGGTCTCGAGGTCCACGGGCTTGGTGAAGTGATGGTCGAAGCCCGCGTCGCGCGAGCGCCGGCGGTCCTCTTCCTGGCCCAGGCCCGTGATCGCCACCAGCAGCACCGATTTTCCGAAGCGCTCGCGGATTGCGCGCGCCACCTCGTAGCCGTCCATCTTCGGCAGCCCGATGTCGAGGAGCGCCACGCCCGGCTTGAACGCCAACGCCGCACCCGCGCCTTCGATGCCATCGTAGGCGACGCGCACCTCGTGGCCCTTCGCGCGCAGAAGCATCGCCATCGAATCGGCCGCGTCGCGATTGTCATCGACGATCAGCACGCGCGCGCTGCCAGCGTATTCTTCCTCGTGGGACGCCGCAGGATAAGCCTTCGATTGCGAGCGCAGGTCAGGCAGCACGGGAAGGCGCACGATGAACTCGCTGCCATGCCCCAGCCCCGCGCTCTTCGCCTCGATCGTGCCGCCGTGCATCTCGACCAGGCGACGGGCCAGGGTAAGCCCGATGCCCAGGCCCCCCTTCGAGCGGTCGAAGGAGGCGTCGATCTGCGTGAAGAGCTCGAAGATGCGCTCGCGCATCTCGGGCGCGATGCCGATGCCGGTATCCTTCACGCGGACCAGCGCACAGTCGCCCTCGCGCTCGACGCTCACCCAGATGCGGCCCCTGGGCTCGGTGTACTTCACCGCGTTGTTGATGAGGTTCGCTATCACCTGCGAGAGCCTCGTGAGGTCGGCGTCGACGTGGATCGGCTCCACCGGCATCGATACCTCGAGCTGGTGGTGGAATTCCTCGACGAGCGGCCGGCACGCTTCGACCGCGCTATTCACGGCGGCGGACAGCGGCACGCGATCGCGGCGCAGCTCGATCTTTCCCGTGCCCACGCGCGAGACGTCGAGGAGGTCGTCCACCAGCCGCGACATGTGCTGCACCTGTCGGTCGATCACGTCGCCCGCCCAGCGCAGCTCCGGCATGTCCGGCGCCTTCATGCGCAGGATCTGCACCGAGTTTCGGATCGGTGCGAGCGGGTTCCTCAGCTCGTGGGCGAGCATCGCCAGGAATTCGTCCTTGCGCCGGTCCTCCTCGCGCAGCTGCGCCACCAGCTCGTAGTTCTCGATGGCGATCGTCACGCGGTGGGCAAGGTCCTCGGCCACGTGCAAGTGCGCTTCGCTGTAGACGCGGCCGGAGTCGGTCATCACGAAGCTCATCGCGCCGCCGATGCGCTGCTTGAGGCGAATCGGCACGCACACCCAGGAACGGAAATTGAGCTTGCGCAGCATCCCGAGGTGCTCTTCGTTGTGCGAAAAGTCGCGCAGCATCTCCTCGGTCATGACCTGAGACCAGCACGACAGGCCGGTGCGCAGCACCTTGCCGGGGCCGATGTTGTCGGTGGGGCGGTACGGATAGCGGTCGCGCATGAGGTGCAGCAGGCGCACGCGCTCCATGTCCTCGTTGAAGAGCCCGAGGCGCTCGGCGGCGCCGTCTTCACCCATCAGGAAAATTCCGCACCAGTCGGCGAAGGCGGGGATTGCGAAGCCGGCGATGCGCCGCAGCGTCTCGCGGTAGTCGCTGATCTGCGCGAGCTCGGCGCTGGCACGCGACATGAAGGCGGCAATCTCGTCGGCGCGCTTGCGGTCGTCGATATCGGTGGTGGCGCCGAACCACTGCGTGACCTGGCCGGAGTCGTCGCGCACCGGCATGGCGTGCGCCTCGAACCAACGGTACATGCCGTCGTTGCGGCGCACGCGGCACTCGACGCGATGCTCGGTGCCGTTGGCCAGCGACTTGCGCCACGCGTCGCTCACGCGCGCGACGTCGCCCGGGTGCAGGTAAGTATCCGACCAATGGGTCGCCATGCCGCCCGGCGGCATGCCGGTATAGCGGAACCAGCGGTCGTTCAAATAGGTGATCGCGCCCCGGGAGTCGGCGGTCCACGTGATGGACGGGATCGACTCGGCCAGGAGCCGGAAGCGCTCCTCTACGGCCGGATCGCCACGCGAGCGCGGGGCCGTGCCAGCGGCAGGAACCGTCGTGTCCGTCATGCGAGCCTGGGGCCTTTTCTTGCGCTTGTACGGCCCCATGGTAGACGGCTGCTCGCGAGGCTGCCGTCGGACAAGTCCCACAAAGCAGGCAACGCGGGGAAGCGGCTCCGACCCGTCAGGCCCTCCGAATTAGCCTTATTTGTCGCATAATTTGTATTATGTAAACTTCTCGCTTATAGTGCCGCGAGGGTCTCCGCGACCCGCTTATCGAGCATGCTGGAACACGCCGCCCTCCTTGTCCTTGCGCACGTTGTCCCAGGCGAACACGCGGCCGTTCATCGCCACGTAGGCGTTGGGCGGGAGCGCCTGTGCCATGGCGAGCGCGAATCCCAGGTTGAAGAGCGCATCCGAGCCCTGGATGGCGTAAGGAATCATGGCGCCGGTGAAGACGATGGTCTTTCCGAGCGCCGCCTTCCCAACCACCTCCGCGCTCTGCGCCATCGTGTCGGTGCCGTGGACCACCACGATGCGGGGCTCGGCGGCGGCACGGCACGCCGCGAGGATGCTTTCGCGATGCGCGTCGGTCATGTGCAGGCTGTCGATCAGCTGGTTGATCTCGATGGCGACCGGGAGCGTGACCCGCGCCTGCTCGAGGATCGCCGGGAGGTGCGTTTCCTTGAAGGTGAGCTCACCCTTGATGGCGTCGTAGTGCTTGTCGAACGTGCCGCCGGTGACGATGATGCGGGCCTGGGTCATGACTTCAAGCGGTACCCGGTCCTGAAGATCCACGCGACCGCGGCGAGGCACGCGAAAAAGAACCCGAGCGTCGCGGCGAGGCTCACCCCCACTCCCACGTCGGACGTCCCGTAGAAGCTCCAGCGGAAGCCGCTGATCAGGTAGACCACGGGATTGAACAAGCTCACCGTTCGCCACGCCGGCGGCAGCATGTCGATCGAGTAGAAGGCACCCCCCAGGAACGTGAGCGGCGTGATCACCAGCATCGGCACGAAATTGAGCTGCTCGAAGCCCTGCGCCACGATCCCGGTCACGAAGCCGAAGAGGCAGAAGGTCGCCGCGGTGAGGACCAGGAACGCGATCATCCACACCGGATGCAGGATCGTGACCGGCACGAAGAAATTCGCCGTGGACAGGATGAGAAATCCCAGCAGGATCGACTTGGTCGCCGCCGCGCCCACGTACGCCGTCACGATCTCGAAAGCCGACACGGGAGCGGAGAGCAGCTCGTAGATGGTCCCGGTGAATTTCGGGAAATAGATCCCGAAAGAGGCGTTGGAGACGCTCTCGCTGAAGATCGACAGCATGATGAGACCGGGCACGATGAATGCCCCGTACGGCACGCCGTTGACTTCCCGCATTCCCGATCCGATCGCCGCGCCGAACACCACGAAGTAAAGCGACGTCGTGATCACCGGCGTGAGGAAGCTTTGCATCGGCGTGCGGAAGGCGCGCGCCATCTCGAAGCGGTAGATCGCCCAGACGCCCTGGCGATTGAAGCCGCTCACCGCCCTGCCCCCGCGCGCGCGCTCACCAGGCTCACGAAGATGTCCTCGAGCGAGCTCTGGCGCGTGTTCAGGTCCTTGAAGCCGATGCCCAGGTCGGCGATGCGCTTGAGCAGCGCGGGAATGCCCGTGGACTCCTCGTGCGCGTCGAAGTTGTACTCGAGCTCGGTGCCGTCCGCCTTGAGCGCCAGCGGCCATTGGGAAAGTTCCACCGGGATCGCGGCCATCGGCTCCTGCAGGTGGAGCGTGAGCTGCTTCCTGCCCAGCTTCTTCATGAGCTTGGCTTTCTCCTCGACCACCACCAGCTCGCCCTTGTTGATGACGCCGATGCGATCGGCCATCTCCTCGGCTTCGTCGATGTAGTGCGTGGTGAGGATCACCGTGACGCCGCCCTCGCGCAGCCGGCGCACCAGCGCCCACATGTCGCGGCGCAGCTCCACGTCGACCCCCGCGGTGGGCTCGTCGAGGAAGAGGATCTCGGGCTCGTGGGCGAGCGCCTTGGCGATCATCACGCGCCGCTTCATGCCCCCGGAGAGCGTCATGATCTTGTCGTCGCGCTTGTCCCACAGCGAGAGCTCGCGCAGGACCTTCTCGATGTGCGCCGGATTCGGCGCGAGGCCGAAGAGCCCGCGGCTGAAGCGCGCGGTGCGCCAGGGCGACTCGAACATGTCGGTATGCAGCTCTTGCGGCACGAGGCCGATGAGCGAGCGCGCGGCGCGATAGTCGCGAACGATGTCGTGGCCGCCTGCGACGACCGTGCCCGCCGTCGGCGTGACGATGCCGCACACGATGCTGATGAGGGTGGTCTTGCCGGCGCCGTTGGGACCCAGGAGCGCGAAGATCTCGCCCTTGTCGATGTCGAGGTCGACCTTCTTCAGGGCCTGGAGGCCCGATTTGTATGTCTTGGTGAGGCCGGAGATCGAGAGGATCGGCATGAAGCGCCCGATTGTACCCAAGCCCTCGTCGAGGATGGCGGAATTAGGGGGCGGAATGCCGGTCACATCCGCACACCCCACCGAATGGAGAAGTCATGAATGAGCGCCTCATTGCCGGCCTGGCGATCCTCGCGATCGCCGCGAGCCTGGCAGGCTGCAACAAGCCCAACACCGCATATAACAACTCGGGCGCGAGCGCGACGCCGGGCTCGGTCAACACGACCACGCTCCCGGCAACGACCGCGTCGCCGACCATCGATACGACCGCGACGATCACCACGCCCGCGACCGCGGCGGCGGCGGCGCCCGCTGCCGCCGACGCCGCGACCACCACGCCGGTGAAATGAAAACGGCGGCCGTCCGGAGGCGGCCGCCGTTGCAGGGTTTCCTCGACCTAACGGCCGCGCTGGCTGGAAGCTCCCGACTGCGGCTTGCCGCGCCCTGACTTTGCGGCGCCTTCGTCCTCGCCCTCGTCCTCGTCGCCGCCCGTGAGACCGAGCTCTTCGGCGAGCTCTTCCTTGCGCGATGACATCTCCTGCCCCAGCGCGTCGAGCTCTTCCTTCTCGCTCGAAACAGCGGGGAAGATCTCGTTCTCTTCTTCCTTCACGTGGTGCTTGATGTATTCGCTGAGGACCTTCACCATCGCGTCGTAGGTCGCGTCGATGTCGGTAGCGGCCTCGATCTGGGCAATCAGGTCCTTTGCGCCGTTGTGCTCGATCTGGGCCTCTTCGAGCATCTCCATCTCGTCTTCGTCGAGGTTTTCGCGAAGCCACGGATAGAAGATCTCTTCTTCCACCTGCGCGTGCACGGTGAGCTCGCCGCAGATCTTGTTGGCGATGCGGCGCTTGGTCGCATCGTCGGCTTCCTTCTCCCCTTCGAACTGCTCGAAAAGGTCTTCCACCTTGCGGTGGTCGGCCATCAGCAACTCGATCGCCAATGGTTGGGCTTTGGCACCGCTCTTCGATTTTGGCATGGGGTTCTCCTTGTGTGTGGGCACGATAGGAAAGCCTCTGAACCTCGGGGTTCCATGCGGGGCGAACGAGTCTTTGGATTATTTTTTTGCAACTGGATTGCGCTACAAAGCATGGCTTGCGCGCCACCTGACGAGGCTGTAAGCACCGTTGCGCACCTTCGGCGCGCCACAAGGTCCTTTTTTCCGAAGCTCCTACATCGCGTAGGACTTGGCCGACAGCGCAGGCCCTGCAAGAAGATCAGTATGGAAAAAACTTCGCCTCCCGGCGGGAGCAATGTACTCATGTCGCATGTGCTGATCGTCGACGACGACGCCAATACGCGTGAAGCGCTTCGCGCGCTCGCCGGCCAGGAAGGCTTCACCACAGCCGTCGCCGCCAGCGTGGCCGAGGCACGCATCCAACTCGTGCGCCAGCGTCCCGACGTGGTGCTGATGGACCTTCACCTCCCCGACGGGCGCGGCATCGACCTTTTCGAAGACCTCGAGGACCGCTCCTCGATCGAGACCATCCTCATCACCGGGCAGGCGAGCGTCGAGAGCGCCATCGAAGCCCTTCGCCTGGGCGCTTCCGACTACCTGACCAAGCCGATCAACGTGCAGCGCCTGAAGGCCGTGCTCTCGCGCGTCCCCAAAAGCGGCGAGCTGCGCGCGGAGATCGGAACGCTGCGCGATGAGCTGCGTCGCCTCGGCCGCTTCGGCCGCCTGGTGGGCCGCTCGCCGGCCATGCAGGAGGTCTACGACAAGATCGCGCGCGTCGCGCCCACCGAGGCGACGGTGCTGCTGATGGGTGAGAGCGGTACCGGCAAGGAGATCGTGGCACGCACCATCCACGAGCTCTCGCGCCGGCGCAAGCACGCGTTCCTCGCGATCAACTGCGGCGCCATCTCGCCGAATCTCATCGAAAACGAGATGTTCGGCCACGAGCGCGGCAGCTACACGGGCGCCGACCGCCAGCACAAGGGCTATTTCGAGGAGGCCGACGGCGGCACCCTCTTCCTCGACGAGGTGACGGAAATGCCCCCCGAGCTGCAGGTGCGCCTGCTGCGCGTGCTGGAGACCGGCACCCTCATGCGCGTGGGCACCAGCCGCACCGTGGCCACCGACGTGCGCATCATCGCCTCCACCAACCGCGATCCACGCGAGGCGGTGCGGGCGGGCAAGCTGCGGGAGGACCTCTACCATCGCCTCAACGTGTTTCCGCTCGAGATGGCGCCGCTGCGCGCGCGCGGCGAGGACATCGAGCTCATCGCCAATTTTCTCCTCGAGGAAATGAACCAGGCGTGCGGCACGCGCAAGAAGTTCGCTAACGGGGCGATCGGCCTCATGAAGCAGCATCCCTGGCTCGGGAACGTTCGCGAGCTGAAAAATCACATCCACCGCGTCTTCATCATGGCGGGCGACGAGGGACTCGAAGGCCCGGCCCCCGATTCGGAGCAGACACCGATGCGAAACACCACCAGTTCTTCCCTTTCCTCATCCCCGCCGACCAACGGCGGGCCCGCGATCACGGTCGCGCTTGGCACGCCCCTGTCGGTCGCCGCGCGCGAGCTGATCCTGTCCACGCTCCAGCATTGCGGCGGCGAGCGCAAGCGCACCGCGGAGATGCTCGGCATCTGCACCAAGACCCTCTATAACCGCCTGCGCGAGTACGGAATCCGCGAGGAGCAGGGCCGCTCCTCCATGGGTGAACAGCGGGTGACGTGAGTTCCCCGCCGCCGCCGCCGAACGAAGAGCTCCTCGCGCGGATAGCTCACGAGCTGCGCGCCCCGCTGAATGGCATCGGGACCTGGGCGCATGTGCTTGAGGCTCAGTTGGGAGATAACGCCGACGCTACCGTGCGGCGTGCCATCGCCGGCATCAAGACCGGCGTGCAGCAGCAGGTGCGCCTTATCGAGGAGCTGGTTGCGGGGAAGCAGCCAACGAGCGATTCCCCCCCGAACTCCTAGCGCCGGTTGATCGAGGGCTGCATCACGTTGGGGGTACCTTGCAGTAGCTGGGCGACCGCCTCGTCGGGCTCGGCCAGCGCGGAATCGGTCGAAACCGCGTAGTCGTGCCTTGTCGGCGGAACGATCCCATTGATTTCATCGCCCTCCGCGCGAATGCTGATGCGCGGCATGGTCCACTGCACGGTGCCGAAGATCGTCGCGTAAGCGACGTCGCTCGCGTCGCGCCCGGTGCCGATGCGCAGCAACCCCATGCGCGGCGAGATTCCCGACGGATCGAAAATGTACCAGCGGTCGCCGAGATAAGCCTCGACATAACAATGAAAATCGGTCGGGCCGAGCGCGGGGTCGGCGCCGTAGTCGATGCCAGTGGCGAGGCGCGCGGGAATGTTGAGCGCGCGGCACATGGTGATCATGAGATGGGCGAAGTCGCGGCAAACGCCGCTGGCGCATTCCATCGTCTCCAGGGCCGAAGTGCCCGCGTGGCTGGAGCCGGGCAGGAAGCGCGTGCGGTCCTGCACCCACTGGCGGATCGCCTCGACGCGCTCGTAGCCGGGCTCCATTGTCCCGAACTCCTGTCGCGCGACATTGAGCATGCGGTCCGACTGGCAATACCGGCTGGGATAGATGTACTGGAGCACCGACGCCGGCAGCGAGGCGATCGGCACTTCCTTCACGTCGGCGGGCAGCGCGAAATGGTGCACAAGGTCGACGATCGCCTCGTATTTGAGCTGGAACGGGCCGGGCTCGGCGTGCACGCGGATGTGGCGGTTCACTGGCGATCCGGAGCCCTCCTCGACGAACGGCAGCTCGGGGGACGTGGAAAGCTTTTCCCAGGTGACGCGCTGGTAGGCGGTAGGGGTGGGTTGCAAGACGAACACGAAGTCCGTCGGGCTGTCGACGACGTAATCGAGGTTGATGGAAAGATCGAAACGGATCATCGCGGCTTCCACGCTTCCGGGCTCTTGGGGGGAGAATTAATTATGACGTAGCGACGATGCGTTCGGACTGTGCGAATGGCCGATACTAGGATAGGACAGTTCTTACAGACTCCCGCGGCGGGCGCCTGTAATTTCGGCCTCTGAGGCGGTCCAAAACAACATGGCAACGCGAAAGAAATCCAGCCCGGTGGTGCGCTACGCCGTCGTGGGCCAAGGCTACATCGCCCAGGCTGCGGTCCTGCCCGCATTTCACCATGCGCGCGGCAACTCGCGGCTGGTGGCGCTCATCTCCGGCGACCCGGCAAAGCGCCGGGCCCTAGGCAAGAAGTACGGGGTCGCAACCTATTCCTACGACGAGTTCGAAACCTGCCTCGAAAGCGGCGACGTGGACGCGGTTTACATCGCGCTCCCCAACTCGATGCACCGCGAATACACCGTGCGCGCCGCGGCCTGTGGCGTGCACGTGCTCTGCGAAAAGCCGCTGGCGGTGACCGAGGCCGAGTGCAACGCCATGATCGCCGCGTGCCGACGCCACAAGGTGAGGCTCATGACCGCCTATCGCCTGCACTTCGAGCGCGCGACGCTCCAGGCGCTGCGCGACACCGGTGCGAACGGAGTCATCGGCGAGCCGCGCCTCTTCATCTCGTCGTTCACCATGAACGTAAAGCCGCCCAACATCCGCCTCGAGGCGAAGCTGGGCGGGGGCACGCTCTACGACATCGGCATCTACTGCATCAATGCCGCGCGGCACCTGTTCCGCGCCGAGCCCACCGAAGTTGCTTGCATCACGGCGGACGGCCGCAAGAAGGCGAGCGACGTCGAGGAGTCGGCGAGCTGCGTCCTGCGCTTTCCCGGCGGGCGGCTGGCGACCTTCCAGGTGAGCTTCGGCACCGACAGGACGTCCGAATACCGCGTGGTCGGCACCAAGGGCTCGCTGCGAGTCGAGCCGGGCTACGAGCTCGCGAGCGGGCTCGAGCACTACATCACGCGCGACGGCAGGAAGCGCACCGTCAAGTACAAGAAGCGCGACCAGTTCGCGCCCGAGCTCATCCATTTCTCCGACTGCATCCTGCAGGGGCGCGATCCCGAGCCCTCGGGTGAAGAGGGCCTGGCCGACGTGCGCGTGATCCGCGCCCTGTATCGCTCCGCCAGCACCGGCCGGTGCGTGAAGCTCGCCAATCGGCGCGAGGCCCGCGAGCCCACGATGCGCAACGAAAGAACACGGCCCCCGGTGCGCATGCCGCGGCTCGTGAACGTCAAGCCGCCCGGCGGCTAAAGGAAAGCAAAAAAATGCCACGCGAGCTTTGGAAAGGCGCCGTCCGCTTCGGCCTCGTGCACATCCCCGTGTCGCTCTATCCCGCGGAGCAGAGCGAGGAGCTCTCCTTCACGATGCTCGACAAGCGCGACATGCAGCCGGTGGGATACAAGCGCTACAACAAGACCACCGGCGACGAGGTCGCCTTCGAAGACATCGTCAAGGGCTACGAGTGGGAAGACGGCCATTACGTGATGCTCGAGAAGGAGGACTTCAAGCGCGCAAACGTCGAGGCCACGCAGACCGTGGACATCATGGGCTTCATCGACGCCAGGGAAATCCCGCCGTTCTACCTCGAATCGCCCTACTACCTCGCGCCCGGCAAGCACGGCGACAAAGGCTACGCGCTGCTGCGCGAAGTGCTCGAGCGCACTGGCAAGGTCGCCATCGCCACCGTGGTGATCCGCACGCGCCAGCACATCGCGGTGCTCTACCCCCGCGACAACGTTCTCGTGCTGAACACCATGCGCTACGCCAAGGAGCTGCGCCCGGTGAAAGACCTCGAGGTGCCCAAGGACCTCAAGGCCGCCAAGGTGCAGCCCAACGAGATCAAGATGGCCGAGCGCCTCATCGACGACATGTCGATGAAGTGGAAGCCCGAGGATTACCACGACACCTATCGCGACGACCTCCTCCAGCTGATCGAGGAGAAGGCCGCGGGCAACACGAAAGCGGCGCCGAAGAAGAAGGCGCCCCGGGAGGCGGAGGTCATCGACTTCGCCGCGCTCCTCGAGAAGAGCCTCGCCGCGCGTCGCAAGGGTAACGCCGCCGCGAACGACGAGGACGCCGCCCCGCGCAAGAAGCCCGCCGCCAAGACACGGCGCAAGCCACCGGCGAAAGTCGCCGCGAGCCAGCGCCGAGTCGCCTGAATCCCGTCCCACGTCCACCCCAGGAGAATCCGCCATGACCAACAGAATGCTGCTTTCCTTCGCCGGCCTCGCCGCCTTCGTCAGCTATTGCTTCCACCGCGGCAAGTGCGCGCAGGCCGCCAAGGCTGAAGTGAAGCACGACCTGCGTCGCTGGGAAGATGAAGGCGGCAACGTTCCGCACGTCGCCACGCCTTCTCCGGCGCCCGTGCCGCAGACTTCGTTTCCGGGCAACGGCGCCGGCGCTCCCCACTAACCGGATGGGCACCGAGGATGGCGAGCCGATCACCATCGCGGGGGTGCGCCTTTCCAGCCCCAGGCGCGTCCTCTTCGATGAGTTGGAGATCACCAAGGAAGCGCTGGCGCGCTACTACGAGAGCGTTTCGGAATGGATGCTGCCGGACCTGAAGAGCCGCCCCCTATCGCTGGTGCGTTGCCCCAAGGGTCCCGGCGAAGGCTGCTTCTACCAGAAGAACATCGACAAGGCCTGGTCCACCGAGATCGAGCGCGTGAGCATCCCGACGAGCGAGGGCGATGGATCCTACGCCATCGCCAATAGCGCGGCCGCCGTGGTGGGCCTGGTGCAGAAAGGCGTCATCGAGCTGCACGTGTGGGGTTCGACCACGCGCGATCTCGCCAAGCCCGACCGCATGGTGTTCGACCTCGATCCCGATCCCACGGTCGCGTGGCGCGAAGTCACGGCGGCGGCGCGCACCGCGCGTGACGTGCTCCAGGACATGGGCCTCGAGTCCTTCGTCAAGACTTCGGGCGGCAAGGGCCTGCACGTGATGGTGCCGCTCGCCCCGAAGCACGAGTGGGACGAGGTCAAGGAGTTCTCGCGTCGCGTCGCGGAGCTCCTCGTCGCCGACAGCCCGCGCCGCTTCACCGCGAAGATGGCGAAGAAGGAGCGCGTCGACAG
Source organism: Burkholderiales bacterium (assembly GCA_031364925.1). Taxonomy (GTDB): domain Bacteria; phylum Pseudomonadota; class Gammaproteobacteria; order Burkholderiales; family Usitatibacteraceae; genus Usitatibacter. The sequence goes on from JANLXC010000001.1 coordinate 21,348, forward strand.
GATCTTCATCGACTATCTGAGGAACGGCGAGGGGGCCACCACCGTGGCCGCCTACTCGGTGCGCGCTCGCAAAGGCGCGCCGGTATCCACGCCGCTGCATTGGGACGAGGTGGGCGGGCGCCTCAAGCCCACGTCGTTCCACGCGGGCAACGTGGTCCGGCGCCTTCAGGGGCTGCACTCGGATCCCTGGAAGACTTTCCGGCGCACCTCGCAGACCCTCACCGCCACCATGAAACGCAAACTCGGAATCGTCCCATGATCGAACGCAAGGCCCACATCCCCACGCCCGAACCGCCGTTCACGCCGCAGCCCGCCGACCCGCCGCCCGGGCCGCCGATCAATCCGCGTCCCATCGACGACCCCAAGCCGCCCAAGCAGCTTCCGCCGATCAGCGATCCGCCGCCGGACGAGAGACCTAACCCCCAGCGCTATTGATCCGGCCCGACCATCTCCTCGGGCTTGACCCATTCGTCGTACTGCTGTGCAGTGACGTAGCCGAGGGCGAGCGCGGCTTCACGCAGCGTGATGCCGTCCTTGTGCGCGTGCTTGGCGATTGCGGCGGCCTTGTCGTAGCCGATGTGCGGGGCCAGCGCGGTAACCAGCATCAGCGAGCCGTGCAGCAGGGCCGCAATGCGCTCACGGTTCGGTTCGATGCCGCGCACGCAGTGTTCCTCGAAGCTCGCCATGGCGTCGCCCAACAGCCGCACGCTCTGCAGGAACGCGTTGGCGATGAGCGGCTTGAAGACGTTCAGCTCCAGGTGCCCCTGCGCGCCGCCGAAGTTCACACCCACGTCGTTGCCCATCACTTGGCACGCCGCCATAGTGAGCGCCTCGCACTGTGTGGGATTCACCTTGCCCGGCATGATGGAGCTGCCCGGCTCGTTCTCGGGAATGGAGATCTCGCCGATGCCGCAGCGCGGCCCGCTCGCGAGCAGGCGAACGTCGTTGGCTATCTTCATCAGCGCGGCTGCAAGGCCCTTCAGGTTGCCGTGCGCGTAGACCATCGCGTCGTGGGTGGCGAGCGCCTCGAACTTGTTGGGCGCGGTGACGAATGCGAAGCCGGCGAGCTTGGTGATCTCAGCGGCGGCGAGCTCGCCGAACTTCGGATGCGTGTTGAGGCCCGTGCCCACCGCGGTACCGCCCAGCGCCAGCTCCGAGAGGTGCGGCAGCGACGCTTCGAGGTGGCGGCGCGCATGGTCGAGCTGCGCCACGTAGCCCGAGAACTCCTGCCCGAGGGTGAGCGGCGTCGCGTCCTGCAGGTGCGTGCGCCCGATCTTCACGATGGCGTCGAATGCGGCCTTCTTCGCCGCGAGGCTTGCGTGCAGCGCGCCGAGGGCAGGCAGGAGGCGCCCACGGATGGCGACCACCGCCGCCACGTGCATCGCCGTCGGGAAGACGTCGTTGGAGCTTTGCCCGCGATTCACATCGTCGTTGGGATGGACGAGGCGCCCTTCCCCGCGCTTGCCGCCGAGGATCTCGCTCGCGCGATTGGCGAGCACCTCGTTCATGTTCATGTTGGTCTGGGTGCCCGATCCGGTCTGCCAGACCACCAGCGGGAACTCGTCGTTCCACTTGCCGGCGAGAACTTCATCGGCGGCCGATGAGATGGCCCGGGCCTTTTGCGCTGTTATCTCGCCAAGGGACTGGTTTACCACGGCGCAGGCGCGTTTCACCCAGGCGAGGGCCTGGATGATTTCCGCGGGCATGCGCTCTCCGGAAATGCGGAAATGCTCGAGGGAACGCTGCGTCTGGGCGCCCCAAAGGCGCTCCTCGGGCACTTCGATGGGCCCGAACGTGTCTTTCTCGATGCGCATGCCCGCCATGGATCCCCCGGTTGAAACCGCAAGTTGGATTTTCCCGTAAAGTCGCCGTTCAACAAAACGAAAGGAAATGCGCAATGAAGAGAGTCGCGATCGCCGCCGCCGTGCTGGCGGCCACCGCCTTCACCGTCCAGGCGCAGCAAACCAAGGTCGAGGACCAGATCAAGTACCGCAAGGCAGCCTACACGCTCATGGGCCTGAACTTCGGCAGCCTCGGCGCCATGGCCCAGGACAAGAAGCCCTTCAACAAGGACGAGGCGACGCGCAACGCCGATTTCATGGCGATGCTCGCGACCGTGCCCAAGGGTTATTTCGGCGAAGGCACCGACAAGGACACCAAGGCCAAGCCCGAGATCTGGACCCAGCGCGCCGACTTCGACGCCAAGATGGACAAGATGGTGAGCGAGGCGCAGAAGCTCCCTGCCGTGGTGCGCGGCGGCGACATGTCGGCGTTCAAGAAGCAGGTCGGCGACGTCGGCGCGGCCTGCAAGGCCTGCCACGACGACTTCCGCGCCAAGTGAGCGTCGCGCACGTCCGCATCCGGGTCTGGGACTCCCCGACCCGGATTTTTCATTGGACGCTCGCCGCACTCGTGATCTTCTCTTTCACGACCGGCAAGGTGGGCGGCGGATGGATGGAATGGCACTTGAAGAGCGGCTACGCGATCCTCGCCCTCCTCTTCTTCCGGCTTGCGTGGGGACTGGTCGGAAGCCGAACCTCGCGCTTCGCGCATTTCGTGCGAGGCCCACGCGCCGCCCTGGCTTACGCGCGCGAAACCTTCGGCGGACACCATCCTTTCACCGAGGGGCACAATCCCATGGGCGGATGGATGGTGATGTTCATGCTTGCCGCCCTCTTGCTCCAGGCCACATCCGGGCTGTTCTCCGATGACGACATAGCGACCCAGGGGCCGCTCGCCGCCAAGGTCTCGAACGCGCTGGTGGCGCGGATGACGACGATCCACAAATACAACGAATGGGTCATCGTGGGCGCCGTGGCCTTGCACGTGATCGCGGTGGCCACTTACCAGTGGGGCCTCAAGGTGGACCTGGTGCGCCCGATGATCTTTGGCTGGAGGCACATTCCCGCGGAGCTGCGCCCGGTCGAATCGCCCCGCGCCTCGAGCATTCTCGCCGTCGTCATCGCGAGCATGGCGGGCGCGCTCGTCTACTGGCTGGTGGTGGTCTATCCGCGCGCATGAGCTCGATGCCGGCCATCGGCTACACGCGGCCCGCGATCGCCTTCCATTGGATCCTGGCCGCGCTCATCATCGCCAACCTGGCGTTCGGCCTCTACACCGTGAACCTGCCGCTCTCGCCGCAGAAGCTGAAACTTTTCTCGTACCACAAGTGGATCGGCGTCACCGTGCTGCTCCTCGCCGCGGCCCGGCTCCTGTGGCGTGCGACCCACGCCGCGCCGCCGATGGCCGGGACGATGAAGGCTTGGGAACGCCAGGCCGCCCACGCCGCGCACATCGCGCTGTACGTGCTTTTCTTCGCCGCGCCCATCACCGGTTGGCTCTTCAGCTCCGCGGCGGGGTTCCAGACGGTGTATCTTGGCGTGCTCCCGATTCCCGACCTGCTTTCCAGGAACAAGGAGCTCGCCGACGTCCTCAAACTCATGCACCGCTGGATCAACTACACGATGGCCGCCGTCATCGTCGTGCACGCTGCCGCCGCGCTGAAGCACCACTTCGTCGATCGCGACGAAGTGCTCGCCCGAATGCTCCCCTTCCTCGACAGGAACCCCCGGTGAAAAGCGTGAATCGTGTTGTTCGCCATGCAATGGTTTTCGCAGTGGCAATCTCGGCCACGTCCGCGCTGGCGCAGCAGAAGATCATACCGGCCAAGAGCCAGATCCGCTTCGTGACCAAGCAGATGAATGTCCCTGTCGAAGGGGCCTTCAAGAAATTCGACGGCAGCGTCACCTTCGATCCCGCGAAGCCGGAAGCGACCAAGGCCGAATTCGAGGTCGACCTGGGCTCCATCGACCTGGGCAACGCGGAAGGCGAGACTGAGGCGAAGCGCAAGGCGTGGCTCAACATCGACGCGTTTCCCAAGGCGAAATTCGTCGCGACCTCGGTCAAGTCACAAGGCGGCGGCAAGTTCGAGGCGCGCGGCCCGCTCACCATCAAGGGCACGAGCCAGGAGGTGGTCGTGCCCCTCACCGTCGCGGAAGCCGCGGACATGCGCACCGTCGAAGGCCAGTTCCCGCTGAAGCGCCTGAAATACAGGATCGGCGAGGGACCGTGGTCGGACACGGACACCGTCGCCGACGATATCCTCGTTCGCTTCCGCTTCACGATTCCCGCCAAGTAAGGAGACTCGCCATGAAACGCATCGCCATCGCGGCCGCCGTCTGCGCCGCCCTCCCCGCTGTCGCCGCGTTGGAGAGCTACACGGTCGATCCGCGCCACACCTTCCCGACTTACGAGGTCGGCCACCTCGGTTACTCGATGCAACGCGGCCGTTTCGGCAAGACCTCGGGCAAGATCACCATCGACACCGTGGCGAAGAAGGGCAGCGCCGACATCACGATCGACGCCGCGTCCGTGAGCTCCGGAGTCGACAAGCTGGACGAGCACCTGAGGGGCGAGGATTTCTTCAACGTCGCGAAGAACCCCACCATCACCTTCAAATCGAGCAACTTCGCCTTCGATGGCGAAAAGGTGAAGACCGTGACCGGCGAGCTCACCATGAATGGCGTGACCAAGCCGGTGACGCTCACCGCGAACGTATTCCAGTGCGCGCCGAACCCGATGAACCAGAAGAAGCAATGCGGCGCCGACCTGGTGACCACCATCAAGCGCAGCGACTTCGGCATGAAGTACGCGCTCCCCGCCCTGGGCGACGAGGTGACGCTGCGCATCCCGGTGGAATCCATCAAGGACGACTGACGGTGCTGGCCGCGCATTTTTCGCGATTTCGCGCGGCCGATCCGGGGCGGCTGCACTTCGCCGCCCACAGCCACCATCCGTGGCCGGACGCGACCGAGCGCGCGCACGCGCAGCTCTGGGAGGATTCCGCAACGCTCGTCGACCGCAAGTGGGGGAAGGTGTTCGACGACGTGATCCCCAAGGCGCAGGCGCACGTGGCGCGCCTCCTG
>JANLXC010000005.1:0-25770 GCA_031364925.1 Burkholderiales bacterium
TTTTTTCAACCAACCGGGTTGTGTGGGGTCCACCCCCCGCTCGGGTGTTTTGTGTTCCCCTTTCCGCCCGTTTGGGCCCACCCCCCCCCCACTTCTCAAGTCGTTGAGCGAAATCGCAAACTATTTCCCAGTCGTGGCGGGCTTCGAAAGGCTTGGCGACGGCGGCGCGGACGCGGGAGATGCGCCGCTCGGAGTTGGTGACGGTGCCGTCCTTTTCGCCCCAGCTGGTCGCGGGGAGGAGGACGTCGGCGAAGGGGGCGGTCTCGGTGTTGGCGTAGGCCTCCTGCAACACGACGAGCTCGGCGGCCGCGAGGCTGGCGGCGACGTTGGAGAGGTCGGGCATCGATTGCGCGGGGTTGGTGCACGCGATCCACACCATCTTCACCTGTCCGCGCTTCAACGCGTCGAAGATCTCGACCGCGGTGAGCCCCGCCTTCGACGGCAGACGCTCCACGCCCCAAAGCTTCTCGACTTCGGCGCGATGCACGGGGTCGGCGAGATCGCGGTGCGCAGCCAGCGAAGTCGAGAGCCCGCCCACCTCGCGCCCGCCCATCGCATTGGGCTGGCCGGTAAGGCTGAAGGGCCCGGCGCCCGCGCGTCCGATGTGCCCGGTAGCCAGGTGCAAATTGATGAGAGAGGCATTCTTCGCCGTACCGCTGCTCGACTGGTTCAATCCCTGGCAGTAGAGGGAAAGCGTCGCTTTCGACTGCGCGAACCAGCGCGCGGCAGTCACGAGGTCCTCCATGCGAATGCCGCAGATCTCGGCGGCGACCTGCGGCGAATAGTCGCGCACCAGGTCGCGCAATGCGGCGAACCCCTCGGTGTGCGCCGCGATGTAGCCCTCGTCCGCGAGCTTCTCCCACAGCATCACGTGCAGCATGCCGTGGAAGAGCGCGACATCGGTGCCGGGCACTATCGCGAGGTGCAGGTCGGCGAAGCGCGCGGTCTCGGTGCGGCGCGGATCCACCACGACCACCTTCAGCGCGGGATTCTTCTCGCGTGCCGCCTCGATGCGGCGAAAAAGCACCGGATGCGCGAACGCGGCATTCGAGCCCGCGATGAAGAGGCATTGCGCGTGATCGATGTCTTCGTAGCAGCTCGGGGGCGCATCCACTCCGAGCGTCGTCGTATAGCCGGTCACCGCCGACGACATGCACAGCCGCGAGTTGGTATCGATGTTCGCCGTGCCGATGAGCCCCTTCGCCAGCTTGTTGAAAACGTAGTAGTCCTCGGTCAGGAGCTGCCCGGAGACGTAAAACGCAACCGAATCGGGCCCATGCTCGGCGATGCAACCGGCGAATTTCTCCGCCACGTAGTCCAGTGTCGTATCCCATGATGCTCGTTCGCGCTTCGCCCCCCGCGCCCTGCGCATCTGCGGATATTGCGCCCGCCCCGCCTGCGCGCGCGGCATCATGGTGAGGTGCAGCGTCGAGCCCTTGGTGCAGAGCTTCCCCGCGCTCGACGGATGGTCCGGGTCGCCCGCCACGCTCACGATGCGACCGCCTTGCGTCCCGACCACCACCCCGCAGCCCGTCCCGCAGTAGCAGCAGGTGGACTTGATCATGTCAGCGAAAGCTCGACATCCCCGTCCACCACGCAGACCTCGAAGCGTTCCACCGCCCCTTCATCGGGGGCAGTCGCGCACCCGCTCTTCAGGTCGATGCACCAGTTGTGCAATGGGCACGCCACGCTCTGGCCGAACACGATGCCCTGCGAAAGGGGACCACCCTTGTGCGGACAGGCATCCCTCAGCGCGAAGACGTTATCGTCGGCAGTACGAAACACCGCGATCGTGTTCCCCTCGCCATTCAGGTAGCGCCGCGCGCCCAGCCTGGGAATGTCGTCGAGCTTGCAGACGCGCACTTTCATGCCGAAGCCCCGACCGCGTCGAACTGACGCAAGTCCACTCCCGCGCGCCCGGGCTCGTGCCAGGCATCAGGCTCGCCGTCCAGAGTGAACTGCAGCCGCTCCCACAACGCCTCGCGCCCTCCTGCATCCTCGAGCACGCGCTTCTTCACATACTCCAGTCCCACGCGCGCCACGAAGTGCACGGTGCGCTCGAGGTACCAGCCCTCCTCGCGATAGAGCTGCAGGAAAGCGCCGGAGTACGCGAGCACCTCCTCGTGCGTCTTTACCTTGCAGAGGAATTGCGCGACCTCGGTCTTGATGCCGCCGTTGCCCGCGACATAGATCTCCCAGCCGGAGTCCACGCCGATCACGCCCACGTCCTTGATGCCGGACTCGGCGCAGTTGCGCGGGCAGCCCGACACGGCGAGCTTCACCTTGTGCGGCGCTTGCATGCGCCACAGCGCGCGCTCGAGCTCCTGGCCCATGCGCGTCGAGTCCTGCGTCCCGAACCGGCACCACTCGCTGCCCACGCAGGTCTTCACCGTGCGCAGCGCCTTAGCATAAGCGTGCCCCGAGGGCATGCCGAGGTCCTTCCACACCGCGGGAAGGTCTTCCTTCTTCACGCCCAGGAGATCGATGCGTTGCCCGCCCGTCACCTTCACCGTCTTGATTGCGTACTTGTCCACCACGTCGGCTATGCGCCGCAGCTCCGAAGAGTTGGTCTCCCCGCCCCACATCCGCGGCACCACCGAGTACGTGCCGTCCTTCTGGATGTTGGCGTGCGAGCGCTCGTTGATGAAGCGCGATTGCGGATCGTCCTTGGCGCGGTGCGGCCACGTCGAGAGCAGGTAGTAGTTGACGGCGGGGCGGCACGAGGCGCAGCCGTTGGGCGTGCGCCATTCGAGGGTCTCGTACACCGCGGCGATGGACAGAAGCTCCTGGTCGCGTATGGCATCGCGCACGTCCTGGTGGGTGCGGTCGGTGCAGCCGCACATCGCCTTCTTCTTCGGTGCGGTCGAGTAGTCGCCGCCCGCGGTGAACATGAGGATCTGCTCGACCAACCCCGTGCATGAGCCGCAGGACGAGGACGCCTTGGTGTGCTTGCGCACTTCCTCGAGCGTGAAGAGCCCCTTGTCCTTGATCGCCTTCACGATCGCGCCCTTGCACACGCCATTGCAGCCGCACACCTCGGCCTCCGGCGCCATCGCCGCGGCGCGATTCTCGCCGAGGTGGCCGGCATCGCCGAGGTTCGACTCTCCGAACATGAGCTTGTCGCGGATCTGCGCGACGCTCTTGCCCTCGCGCAGGAGCTTGAAGTACCACGAGCCGTCCACGGTGTCGCCGTACATCACCGCTCCGATCAGCTTGTCGTCCTTGATGACGAGGCGCTTGTAGATGCCCGCGCCCGGATCGGCCAGCACGATGTCCTCGGTGCCGTCGCCGCCGGTGAAGTCGCCCGCGGAGAACAGATCGACGCCGGTGACCTTGAGCTTGGTGGAGAGCAACGACCCGCCATAGCGTCCGATGCCGTAGTGCGCGAGATGATTGGCGCACACCTTCGCCATTTCGAAGAGGGGGGCCACCAGCCCATAGGCGATGCCGCGATGGCTGACGCACTCGCCTACCGCATACACGCGCGGATCGAACGTCTGCATCGTGTCGTTCACGACGATGCCGCGATTGCAGTGCAGGCCCGCCGCCTGGGCGAGCTCGGTGTTGGGGCGAATGCCGACCGCCATCACGACGAGCTGCGCGGGGATGATCTCCCCGGTCTTCAGTTGCACGCCGGCGACGCGGCCGTCCCCGACGAGGGCTTGCGTATGGGCCTCGAGACGAAAACTGAGCCCCTTCGCCTCCAGCGTCTTCTGCAGCAGGTTCGCCGCCGTGCGATCGAGCTGGCGCTCCATGAGCCACGGCATCACGTGCACCACCGTCACGTTCATGCCACGCAGCTGCAGGCCATTGGCGGCTTCGAGCCCGAGGAGCCCGCCGCCGATGACCACCGCATCGCGTTGCGTCGCCGCGGCCTCGATCATCCGCTCGGTATCGTGGATATCGCGATAGGTGAGCACGCCATCGAGGTCCACGCCGGGCAGCGGCAGGATGAAGGGATTGGAGCCGGTGGCGAGCAGCAAGCGGTCGTAGCCCTGGCGCGTGCCGTCCTCGGCGATCACTTCGCGCGCGATGCGGTCGATCGTCGCGACCTTCTTGCCAAGATGGAGGCGGATGCCGTTCTCGGCATACCACTCGAGCGGGTTGAGGATGATGTCCTTCACCGTCTGCTCGCCGGCAAGCACTGGCGAGAGGAGGATGCGGTTGTAGTTCGGGTGCGGCTCGGCCCCGAACACCGTGATGTCGTAGAGATCGGGCGCGAGCTTGAGGAGCTCCTCGAGCACGCGCGCGCCCGCCATGCCGTTGCCGACGACCACCAGGCGCAAGCGCCCTGGAAGATCGCGCTTCAAGCCGCTTTCCTCGCCTGGCGTTGGTAAAGGAACTCCAGCACCTCGCGACGGCATTCGATGTAGCGCGGGTTGGTCGCGAGCGACAGGCGATTGCGCGGCCGGTCGAGGTCGACCTCCAGAATGCCCCCGATGGTGGCCGCGGGCCCGTTGGTCATCATCACGATGCGATCCGAGAGCAGCACCGCCTCGTCCACGTCGTGCGTCACCATCACCACCGTCGAGCCGGTGTTGGCGACGATGGCGAGGAGCTCGTCCTGGAGATGTGCCCGGGTCAGCGCGTCCAGCGCGCCGAAAGGCTCGTCGAGCAGCAGCACCTTCGGCTCCATCGCGAGGGCGCGCGCGATGCCCACGCGCTGCTTCATGCCGCCGGAGATCTCGTCGGGATACTTGTTGGCCGCTTCGGTGAGACCCACGAGGGCGAGCGCGGCGCGCGTGCGCTCGAGGAGCCTGGCGCGCTTCTCGCGCTCGCCGAACACGCGCTCCACCGCGAGCATCACGTTGCCGGTGCAGGTAAGCCACGGCAGCAGGGAATGGTTCTGGAACACCACGCCGCGCTCGGGGCCGGGGCCGGCGATCTCCTTGTTGCCGAGGAGCAGGTGGCCCGTGGTGGGCTTGAGCAACCCGGCGACGAGGTTGAGGAGCGTCGACTTGCCGCAGCCCGAGTGCCCGATGAGGCTCACGAACTCGCTGCGCTTCACCGTGAGCGAGATGTCGCGCAGGACCTCGCAGCTCTGGCCGCGCTTCTCGAACACCATGCCGGCGTTTTCGACCTGCAGGTATTTATCCATGGCTTACCTTCCTGGCCACGAAGATCAACGCCTGCTCGAGCACGAGGCCCACCAGGCCGATCACGATGATCGCGATGATGATGTGGTCCACCTTGAGGTTGTTCCACTCGTCCCACACCCAGAAGCCGATGCCGACTCCGCCGGTGAGCATCTCGGCGGCGACGATCACCAGCCACGCCACGCCGATGGAAAGGCGCACGCCGGTCAGCATGTAGGGCAGCACAGCGGGGAAGAGGATCTTCGTGAACACCTTCCACTCGCTGAGGTTCAGCACGCGCGCGACGTTGAGGTAGTCCTGCGGGATCTGGCGCACGCCCACCGCGGTGTTCACGATCATCGGCCACAGCGAGCAGATGAAGATCACATAGATCGACGCGGGGTTGGCGGCCTTGAAGACCAGCAGCCCGATCGGCAGCCACGCGAGCGGGCTCACGGGCTTGAGGAGCGCGATGATCGGCGCCGCCATGTCGGAGAGGAACCGGAAGCGCCCGATCAGGAAGCCCAGCGGAATGCCCACCGCCGCGGCGAGACCGAAGCCGATGCCCACGCGCCCCAGCGACATGAGCACGTTCCAGCCGATGCCCTGGTCGTTGGGCCCGTTGCTGTAGAACGGGTTGGAGAAAACCTTGATCGCTTCCTTGCCCACCGACACCGGATCGGGAATGCGGCCGAATTTCGCGATGAAGGCCCACAGCACGATAAAGACCGCGATGCCCAGAGCCATGGCGAAAGTGCGGGCCAGCCATTGGGGTGGCTCCCACCGCCTGGCCTTTGCAACCACCGGCGGACCCACCTTCGCCTCTGCAACCTGCATCCTTCGCAGGGCAGACGGATGCGCAACGACAACCCTCCTGGGGAGCGCCGACATCAGGCGACCCTCACCTTGAACGCGCCCGCGTACTTCACCGGGTCCTTGCCGTCCCACGTGACACCGTCCATGAGCTTCGAGGTGCGCATCACCTCTCTCGGCACGCTCACCTTGGCGAGCGCCGCGGCCTGCTTGTAGATCTCGATCTGGTTCACCTTCCTCGCCACCTCCAGATAGTTCGGGTCTTCCTTGAGAAGCCCCCAGCGGCGGTGCTGCGTCATGAACCACATGCCATCGGAGAGATAAGGGAAGTTCACCGCGCCGTCGCCGGAAAACTTCATGTAGTCGGGGTCTTCCCACTTCCTGCCGTTGCCGTCCTCGTAGTGGCCCAGGAAGCGCCCGAGGATCACGTCGGCGTCGGTGTTCACGTAGGACTTCTGCGCGATCACCTCCGCGGTCTCCTTGCGGTTGGCGGGCGAGGCGTCGATCCACTTGCCGGCCTCGAGGATGGCGGCGGTCATGGCGCGCGCGGTGTTGGGATTCTTCTGCACGAACTCCGCGGTCGTGCCGAGCACCTTCTCCGGATGGTCCTTCCACAGCGCCTGCGTGGTGATGGTGGTGAAGCCGATCTTGTCGGCGATGGCGCGCGCGCCCCATGGCTCGCCCACGCAGAAGCCGTCCATGTTGCCCACGCGCATGTTCGCCACCATCTGCGGCGGCGGCACCGTGATGGTCTTCACGTCCTTCATCGGGTTGATGCCGTGCGCGGCGAGCCAGTAGTAGATCCACATGGCGTGCGTGCCCGTCGGGAAAGTCTGGGCGAACGTGTACTCGCGCTTTTCCTTCGCGATGAGCGCGGCGAGCGTTGTCCCGTCCACCGCGCCCTTTTCCTTCAACTGCGAGGAAAGCGTGATCGCCTGGCCGTTGTGGTTCAGGTTCATGAGGACGGCCATGTCCTTCTTCGGGCCGCCGATGCCCATCTGCACGCCGTAGATCAACCCATAGAGGACGTGCGAGGCGTCGAGCTCGCCGTTCACGAGCTTGTCGCGCACGCTCGCCCACGACGCTTCCTTGGAAGGCGTGATGGTGATGCCGTATTTCTTGTCGAACCCCTTCACCGCGGCCATCACCACGGAGGCGCAGTCGGTGAGCGGAATGAAGCCGATCTTCACCTCGGTCTTCTCGGGGGCGTCGGAGCCGGCGGCCCACGCGGTGGCGCGCAACGCGGGAGTGAGCCCGGCTACCACCGCCGCCGTTCCCAGCGCGGACTGCGTGAGGAACCTGCGGCGCGATCGATCGTTGGCTTCGTCATGCATTCCCTGCTCCTTTGTTGTCGGCAATGAAAAAAGGCGTCGAGGGCCGCGCTGGGAGAAGCGCATTCCTGGACGCCTTTGTCGAATTCGCGACCGTCGTTGGCTGCGAGCCCGGTGGTCCTATTGCAAGCGATGTGCCATCGCGATCGGCCGGGTCAAGTGCTTGATCCCTCTAGGATTGTGAACGGCGAAGAAAGGAGGCTCGCAACGGCCAATGCGCCAACATGAGGCGTGCCGCGCCCCAGCGTTGTGCCTAGCCGAGCAACGCAGCGACGTCGATCAGCTGCCGCGCGGCTTCGCCCAGTCGAATTCCTCGCGCCATGGCGTGGGAGCGCAATGCCGCGAAGGCATCCTCCTCGGAGACGCCACGCTGCTTCATGAGGATGCCCTTGGCGCGCTCGACGAGCTTCCTGTCCTCGAGGCGCTCGCGCGTTTCATCCAGCTCCGCGCGCAGCTTCTGGTCAGCCTCGAAGCGTTCCATGGCCACGCGCATGATCGGATCGAGGCGCGCCGGCGAGATGCCATCCACGATGTACGCCGAGACTCCGGCCTTGAGCGCCGCGCGGATGCTCTCGTACTCGGAATCGCCGGTGAACATCACCACCGGGCGCGGCGCGGAGGAAGACATGGCCGCGAGCTGCTCGAGCACGTCGCGGCTGGGCGAATCGGTCTCGATGAGGACGATATCGGGCCTGTGCTCCGCCACGCGGTCGAAAAGCTCCACCGCGGATTCCACAGTGCACGCCACCGCGACACCCTCCATCTCCGAGAGCGCGCGCTTGAGCCCGGAGGCTCGGTCTGGCGTGTTGTCGACCAGGAGAACCTTCAGCATGCCCCTCCATATGCAAGGGGCGTGCCATTGCCTGCCGCCCGAACCTACAGGGCCAGGACCTTCACGTCCGGGAATCCCATCATCTTCAGGATGAAGTAGTTGGCCGCGGCCTCGCCCGGGTCGTCGGAAAAACTCATGATCTCGGCATAGCGCGCCACTCCCGCCTTCTCGAGGATCTTCCAGATCTCCATCGCGGCCTTGGGCTTTCCCTCGGCGGTCATAAGCTCCGTGTACGGCACGTGGACGACCTTTCCTTCGGGTACTTTCGCGGGAAGCGACTTGCCCGAAGCCAGGTAGATCTTCGGGTACGGGCCCCGGGGGCCTTGTGGATCGTTGGTCACCAGGCCCGCCCGAAGGCTGGCGGGATAGGTCTGGGGCACGATCGCGGGGCTGGCCTCCTTGTCGAGCGGGTAGCCGGCGAAACCCCAGTCGTCCACGGAGTCCGACAGGACGGAAACCCTTTTCTGCCCGAGCCTTTCGAGCATGAGGAAAGCGAGCGCCGAGTCGGCGTTCAATCCCCGCTCCGAGATGATCACCGCTTCGTATGCCGCGTCCACGCCGGCCGCACCGAGGACATCGGCGAGCTTGCCGGGTGTGGCGAGATTGCGCCTGAACACATCCGCGGGAATGTTGATGGCGAATGGCACGTGGGCCTGCCGAAATGAAGCCTCCGGGCGCACGTCGATGACGCTCAGCCTGGCCATGCCGAAGCCGCGCATCATCTTGCTGTTCCAGCCGTTCAGCCACGCCTTCTCGCGCGTCATGTTGGGCGCATCGTAGGTCCAGAACGGAAGGCCCCGGTCGTCGCGCAGCCATTCCAGCTGCGATTCCTTGTAGACCTTGACCTTCGGGTAGTCGAGCATGAACTTCATCGCGAAGAACGGCACGGTAGCGGCGATGCCGCCGCCGCAATGCGAGTAGATCTGCTTCTCGGGCGTGGCGCCGACGAACGCCAGCATCCGGCGGATCTCCTCCGGCGACTTGAAGGTCTTGTCCGCGTTGAAGAAGTCGTCGCTGGGCGTCATCACGGCATTGGGGATATGTCCTGCACGGTCGAAGTACTTCATGCCGCCAAAGTGCTGGATAGGATCCATGGCTTCGACGAGCACGTTGTTGCGTGGATCGCCGGAGGCGACGAGGAATTCCGGAAGGCGCACGCGCACCTCTTCCCTCACCTTCGCGATCCGGAACGTGCCCGGCATGGGCGCGGGCGTCGCGTCTTTCGTGACCGCGCCGCCCGCAGCCTTCCACTTGGCGAGCCCGCCGTCCAGAACCGCGAGCCCGTCGCCCGGAACTCCGTAGTAGTAGAGATCGAAGAGGAGGCTTGTCGCGAAGAAGGTGCCGCCCTGGTCGTAGATCACGACCTTCTTCCCGGGGCTCACGCCCCAGGACTGGATGAGTCTTTCCATTTCCGCCGCGCTGTTATCGCGGCCGCCGAATGTGAAGACATCGACATTCACCGCGCCGGGAATATGGCTGGCCAGGTGCGCCTTCCCGGGGGAGGCATCGATGAGAAGCACTTCGGCGCTGTTCAAGTTCTTCTCCAGCCATTGAACGTCGACGAGTTGCCCGCCCGCCGCCAACGCGAGCTGCGCCATGAATACGCCGATGATGACCCCCAGCAACCACTGACTCGACCGCCTGGACATGTGCCCTCCCGTTTGGTTATCGAGCGAAGGTACTCGTTCGGCCGGCAGGGCAAAGCCGTGTGCGACGAGCCACGACCGGCTTGCGACGAGTCACGGCTTTCAAGGGCCGATCCGCCCCGGGAGAGTATGTACGACAGCGCACAGACGTTTGGCGGCAACCGCCCTATGCTGGCATTCGACCCAAGAAACAAGGAGCGACCATGGACGCGAAATACCAGCTGCACGACGCAGGAAAAGAGAAATTCCACTGGGACCTGAAGGCCGGCAACTCGGAGACGATTCTCTCCAGCCAGATCTACTCCGCGAAACAGAACGCGCAGACCGGGATCGAGTCGTGCCGCTCCAACTCCGCGGTCGATGCGCGCTATGAGCGCCTGACCTCGAAAGATACGAAGCCCTACTTCGTGCTCAAAGCCGGCAACGGCGAGGTGATCGGCACGAGCCAGATGTACAGCACGGAATCGGCCCGCGACCACGGCATCAAGTCGTGCAAGGAAAACGGCCCGTCCGCCAAGACGCAGGACGACACCGCCAAGTAGGGAAAACACGCGACGGGCTGCCGGCGCCCCTGCCCGCAGCCCGCCCGCAGCCCATCGCACCGGAGCGTGGCCCGAACGCCCGATTGCGTGGCCCGTCGGACCGACTTCCCCGGGCCGGTCACGATCTGGAATCATTACCATCGTGAACATGCCTCCAACCACCCCTGGCACCCCGCGCCGCGGCCTTGCCCTGATGTTCGGCTGGCGCCGCATGCTCGTCGCGATGGGCGCGGCCACGATAGTGGGACTCCTCCTCAGCCCGACCTTTCACTCGCTCACGACGCTGCGGGTGATCGGGCGCGAGATGTTCCTCGCGCTTTTCACGCTGGTGGCATTCGGGCTCTTCGAGCATTGGCCTCGCCGGCTGCCATCGTGGGTCGCGCGCTGGGCGCTGCAGGTCATCGCGGTCGCGGTCGCGGTGATCGCAGCGGTGCTGATTCTCTACACGGTCATCAGTCCCAGCCCGCCGTTCTGGAAAGACGAGGCTCGCCTGAACGGCTTCATGTCGATGACCCTGTCGGGCCTGCTGTTCGCGCCCTGGATCGCCGTCGCGAGCCTTTTCCGCAAGAGCGAGACCGCCGCGCGCAGCCAGGCGATGGCCTTCGCGCTCGAGCGCAGCGAACTGGAGAGGAAAGCGCTCGATTCACGGCTGCGCCTTTTGCAGTCACAGGTGGAGCCGCATTTCCTGTTCAACACGCTGGCCAACGTGCGCGAGCTGGTGGTCTCCGGATCGCCGCAGGCCAGCGCTCTCCTCGATAGCCTCATCGCGTACTTGCGCGCGGCAGTGCCTCGGCTCCATGAGCCGACGGCCACGATGGCGCAGGAGGTGCAGCTCGTGCGCGCGTACCTGGAGCTCATGCACATGCGCATGCCCGATCGCATGCAGTTCACCCTCCAGGTCGATGCCGCGGCCCTCGGGATACGCTGCCCGCCGACGACGCTCCTCACGCTGGTCGAGAACGCGGTGCGCCACGGCATCGATCCGAGCGAGGACGGCGGGAACATCGAGATCCGTGTGCGCGTGCAGGAGGGCCGTTGCCTTGCCGACGTGCGTGACACCGGCGTGGGCCTCAAGGAATCGGGCGACAGCCTGGGTACGGGCCTCGCGACGCTGCGCGAGCGCCTGCAGATCATGTTCGGCGGCGATGTGCGGCTGAGAATCACGTCGCTCTTGCCAAAGGGCGTCAGCGCCGAGCTCGACTTCCCAGCGCAGGGTGCCGCGGCATGACCACCCCACGCCCCACTGCGCTCATCGCCGACGACGAGCCGCTGCTGCGAACCTCCCTCACGCGCCTGCTGGGCGAGGCGTGGCCCGAGCTCGAGGTGGTGGCGCAGGCGAGGAACGGCCGCGAGGCGGTCGCGCACTTCGAGGAGCTGAAGCCGGACATCTGTTTTCTCGACGTGCACATGCCAGGGCTCTCGGGCGTGGAGGCGGCACGCAAGATCGGACGCCGCGCTCACCTCGTGTTCGTCACCGCGTACGACCAATACGCGGTGCAGGCCTTCGAGAACGAGGCGCTCGACTACCTGGTGAAGCCGCTCGAGGCCGCGCGCCTGGCCGATACGATCGCCCGCCTGAAGGCGCGCCTCATCGCGAAGCAACCGCTGCCGGACGCCGATGCGCTGCTCGACGCATTGGCGGCGCGCCTCGACAAGAAGTCCGCTGCGCCGCTGCTACGCTATATCCACGCATCCGTCGGGGAGATGCTGCGCCCGATCCCCGTGGACGAGATCGACTTCCTGCGCTCGGACGAGAAGTACACGCTGATCGCGTGGCGCGGTGATGCGGGGAAGCCCTCCGAGGCGCTCATTCGCACGCCATTGAAGGAGCTCGTCGACCAGCTCGACGCCGCGCACTTCGTGCAGGTGCACCGCTCGGTGGTGGTGAACCGCCGCGCCATCAGCCATGTGACGCGCGGCGTGAACGAAACCGCGACGATTCACCTGAAAGGCCGCGCGGATGTGCTTCCGGTGAGCCGGAGCTACCTGCACCTCTTCCGGCAGATGTGACGCGCCCCCGTGACTAGGGTGGCATCGTCCCCGGCCGCCCGGGCACATCGATCCCCGGGTGTTCCCCAGCGGGCATCGCCCACGTGTAGGTTTGGTTCTCTCCATAGCGGCGCACCCAGATGCAGCCGCATTCCCGGCACTTGAAGCGCATCTGCTCGCCCGTGAAGGTGTGGCTGAAGAGGCGCTCGTGGCCCGCGATGCCGGAGGGACCCTGCTGGCAACTTGCGCACTGGCTCATGGAAGTCTGACTGTCGGGACTCCAGTGGGTTCAGGCGCCGAGTGCTTCCGGACGGTAGGATGGCACCCTCCATGGCGAAAACACTCAAGCTCCCCACCAGGCAGGTCGAACGGACTACCGCCCCCAAGGCGCCGACCTCGCGCGCCCGGCTCGCGCAGCAGGGCAAACGGGATCGGGCCGTGCCGGCCGTTGTGGCGCCGCCTCCCAAGGCTGCTCCTCCTGCGCCCCGCCCTCGTTCTCCCGCGCATGAGAATCCCGAGGATCCACGCCTTTCCAAGCGCATGAGCGAGCTGGGCCTGTGCTCTCGTCGCGAGGCCGACGAATGGATCGAGAATGGCTGGGTGAAGGTCGACGGCAGGGTCGTGACCACGCTCGGGGTGCGCGTGCCGCGGGATGCCAAGATCGAAATCGATGATGCGGCATCTCGGCACCAGAGCGAGCAGGTGACGATCCTCCTCAACAAGCCCGTGGGCTACGTCTCCGGCCAGCCCGAGGATGGGCACGAGCCCGCGATGGTCCTCCTCAAGCCCGAGAACCGCTGGGCCGAGGATCCGTCACCCACGAAGTTCAGGCCCACCCACCTGCGCGGGCTCGCCCCCGCCGGCCGCCTCGACATCGATTCCACCGGCCTCATCGTGTTCACGCAGGACGGCCGCGTCGCCAAGCGCCTCATCGGCAGCGATACCGAGGTCGAAAAGGAATACCTGGTGCGAGTCGAAGGCACGCTCACCGAGGAAGCGATGAAGATGCTGCATCACGGCCTCGAGCTCGATGGCGTGAAGTTGAAGCCCGCGCGCGTCTCGTGGGCCAACGAGGACCAGCTGCGCTTCGTGCTGCGGGAAGGACGCAAGCGCCAGATCCGGCGCATGTGCGAGCGCGTCGGGCTCGTCGTGGTCGGACTGAAGCGCGTGAGGAGCGGCGGCGTGCCGCTGGGGAAGCTCCCGGTGGGCCAGTGGCGTTACCTGCGCAAGGACGAAAGGTTTTGACCGAGCTCGAAAACCTTCGCGACCAGCTTCGCAAATTTGCGGCTGAGCGCGACTGGGACCAGTTCCATTCACCGAAGAATCTCGCGATGGCGCTTTCCGCCGAGGCCTCCGAGCTCGTCGAGATCTTCCAGTGGCTCACCGAGGAGCAGAGCCGGCGGCTGTCGCCCGTTGCCAAGACGGCGGCGGCCGATGAGATCGCCGATGTCCTTCTCTATCTCATTCGCCTCGGGGACAAGCTCGGCATCGATCCCATCGCGGCGGCGCAACGCAAGATGCTCGCGAACGCGGAGAAGTACCCGGCCGACAAGTCGCGCGGCACCGCCAAGAAATACACCGAGCTGTAGTGTCCGACGCGCCCCTGCTTCACTGGAGCCAGGACGGCGAGGCTCGCTCCGCGCGCTGGCGTTCCGAACGCGGCGCCCCTCCGCCGGCGAAAGTGGTGATCGCCGACGACAGCATCACGGCCGACGACGCATACGGGTTCGCGTGCCAGGGGGTCGGGCTGCTTTGGTATGGCGACTTCGTCGGCGCGCGGCAGATGCTGACGGCGATGGCCAAGCGCGCGGACAGGAAGTCCAAACCCCCTGCCAGTTTCGATCTCCAACGCCAGGCTCGTGCGCAGCGGGCTCGCACGTTGGGAATGCTGCTCATACCCCTCGACAGCGATTACCTCATCCCGCTGCGGCGCGCACCCGACATGCGCGAAGCGATCACCGAAGCCTACGGGCCCGATGACGATCAGCTCTCCGTCGTGTCGCTGCGCGAGCTGCTGGGAATCGTCGGCGCGCACGAATGGCGCCGCAAAGGGATCGTGCTCCCGGCCGTGGGGCGCATCCATCCGCACTACGGAGTGTTTGCGCCGATCCGTAGCGAATACGTCGATCTCGTCGCGGGGGCACCTCTGCCCGCCGCTCTTGCCTCTTCGTCGCTCGCTTTCGACATTGGCACCGGCACCGGAGTCCTCGCCGCCGTGCTCGCGCGCCGCGGCGTCGAGCGCGTGGTGGCTACCGATACCGATCCTCGCGCGCTGGCCTGCGCCCGCGAGAACGTGGAGAAGCTGGGCCTTGCGAAGATCATTGACTTAGTCAAGGAAGATCTCTTCCCCCCAGGCCGCGCCGCGCTCGCGGTGTGCAACCCGCCCTGGGTCCCCGCGCGCCCGAGCTCGCCGCTCGAGCACGGCATCTACGATCCCGAGAGCCACATGCTGCTTGGATTCCTGCGCGGGCTGTCCGCGCACCTTGCGCCAGGGGGTGAAGGCTGGCTGATCCTTTCGGATCTCGCCGAGCATCTCGGGTTGCGGTCGAGGAAGGGGCTGCTCGCCGCGATCGAAGGCGCCGGGCTGAAAGTGGTTGAACGCATCGACGTGAAGCCCCGGCATCCGAAGGCATCCGATGCGAGCGACCCTCTTCATCGCGCACGCGAAGCCGAGGTCACGTCGCTCTGGAGGCTTTCGGCGGTATAACGCATGGCGTCATAGACCGAATCGATCCTCTCCACCGCATGGCCGCCTACTCCCTCTCCGACTACCACGAACGTAGCAAGCACCGCCTGAACCGGTACGCGCCCGGACCCGGGCGCCTCGACTGGGCCAACCAGCCCAATCCGTTCCGCCGCTATGAAGGCGCGGCGCGCATCGAGCTGCCGCTGCGTGCCGACGATCTCGAGACGGGGTATAACGCGCTGCGTCATAGCCGGATTCCCCCGCCCCACCCCGTCAACCTCGATTCGATCGCGACGCTGTTCGAGGTGTCGCTCGGGTTGTCGGCGTGGAAGGCGTACGGCGAAACCTCGTGGGCACTGCGCTGCAATCCGTCGAGCGGCAACCTGCATCCCACCGAGGGCTACCTGGTGACGGGCGGCGTGCCGGGTATCGCGGCGGGCGTGCATCACTACGTGAGTTGCGATCACGCGTTGGAGCTGCGCGGCGAATGGGACGCACCGGTCGAGATGCGCGGGTTCCTCATCGGGCTCACGAGCATCCACTGGCGCGAAGCGTGGAAGTACGGCATGCGGGCGTTTCGCTACTGCCAGCACGACTGCGGCCATGCCATCGCCGCGGTGAGCTATGGCGCAGCGGCGCTGGGCTGGCAATCGCGCGTGCTGACCGCGCCCGGCGATGTGCAGGTCGCGACGTTGCTCGGGCTCGAGCATGGTTTGGATTCCGCCGAACCCGAGGCGCCGGATTGCCTCATCTGGATCTCGGCGGGCGAGCCGCCGCCGGCGAAGATTCCACCCGCACCATCACGCTGGCGCGGAAAGGCCAATCGGCTGAGCGCCGAGCACGTCGAGTGGGTCGATATCGACGAAGTCCATCGGCTCACCGTGAAGCCAGACCTGGATTCCGAGATCGGAAATCGGCCGTCGACTGTGCACGGGACGGGTAACGAGACGGCGCTCGATCTAAAGGCCGCGCAGATCTTTCGTCAACGCAGGAGCGCGGTGAGCTTCGACGGCGTCACGAGCATCGGCGCCGATGCGTTCTTCGCAATGCTCGATGCAACGCTTCCACGAACGGACGCGCCGCCGTGGACCGCCTGGCCCTGGGTGGCCGCGGTGCACCTGGCAATCATGGTTCATCGGGTGGATGGGCTCGAGCCGGGGTTGTATGTGTTGGCGCGCGACCCGGAAGCGCTCGCTTCCCTCAAGGCATCGATGCGGCCCGAGTGGCTATGGCAGAAGAGCGGCCCGCCCGAACTGCCGCTTTACCTTCTCATCCCCTACGACCTGCGCGACTCGGCGCAGCAGATCTGCTGCCACCAGGAGATCGCCGCCGACTCCTGCTATGCGCTGGGGATGATCGCCCGCTACGAGATCGCGGCGAGCGAGCCGTGGCGCTATCGGTCCCTCTACTGGGAATGTGGAATGCTCGGGCAAGTGCTGTACCTCGAAGCCGAAGCCGCAGGCATCCGCGCCACCGGCATCGGCTGCTATTTCGACGACGAGATGCACGCGCTGCTCGGCCTGCAGGGATACGCGTGGCAAAGCCTCTACCACTTCACCGCCGGGGGTCCCGTGGGCGACGTGCGGCTCACGACGTTGCCGCCTTATTCCTCCGACCGATTTCGATCTCACGACTCCTGATGCCCGACCGTGCCGCGATGACGAGGGCGCCGACGATCAACATCGCCGCCACGCCGAACGTGGTGCGCATGCCGGCGAGCGCGAACACCGCCCCCAGGAGCGAGGCACCGGTGATGAGCCCGAGAATGCGCGAAAGGTTGAGCATCCCCGAGACGACGCCACGCCGGTCCGCGGGGACACCCGTCATGGCCGCGGTGTTGTTGGCCGCCTGGAACAAGGCGTAGCCCGCGGTGATGACCACCATGGGGGCGATGTAGCCCGGGATGCCGAGCGCCGCCGGCAGCAGGGCGAGCAGGGACGAACCGGCTGCGGCTCCGATAAGCCCGGCCACGGTTATCCGTTGCGCGCCAAAACGGTCCACGAGGCGCCCGGCGGGCACACCCGCGAGCGCGGCGACGATCGGGCCGACCGACATGACGAGCCCCACGCGAGCCGCGTCTAGCCCGAGCGTGCCGGAGAGATAGAAAGGCCCGACCACCAGCGTGGCCATAAGCACCGTCGAGACCAGCGCGCTCATGGCGAGGCTCGCACTCAGCGGCGCGCCCAAGTGGTCGAGAGCGGGCGGCCTGGCTCGCGGCGCGGCGCGATCGACGGGGAGGTACCGGTGCGCCAGAAGGAACGTGAGGATCCCCAGCGGCACGTTCACGAGGAAGATCGCCCGCCAACCGAGGGCGGCGATGAGGACGCCGCCGAGCGCCGGGCCCAGCGCCGTCCCGACCGCGGACATCGTTCCCAGAAGTCCCATGGCGCTGCCGGTCTTCTCCTTCGGGACCGTGTCTCCGATGAACGCCATGGTGAGGGCCATGAGGACTGCCGCGCCGAGGCCTTGTGCCGCCCGCGCCGCGATGAGCCATCCCAGCGTGGGCGCGATGCCGCACAGAACCGACGCACCCGTGAAGAGAAGGATCCCGGCCAACATCAGGCGACGGCGACCGGTGACGTCTCCGAGGCGCCCGGCGCTCACGATCAGCGTCGCAATTGCAAGGAGATACGCGACGACCACCCACTGAACCTCCTGGAAGGAGGCGTCGAAGGCCTGCGCCAGAGTGGGCAGGCCGACATTGGCGATGCTGGTCCCGAGGGAGGACAGCAACATGGAAAGCGAGAGGGTGGCGAGCGCCCATCGAACCGAAGATATTTCCGCAGCGTTTGTTTTCATGTCACCAGCGTAGGGCCTTGCATGACATGGCGGAAGGCGCATGATCTGCACTTTATCCGTGCGCTTGACGCCATGCCAACACCCGACCTCAACCTGCTGGTCACCCTCGACGTCCTGCTCGCGGAAGGCAGCGTCGCGGGCGCCGCGCGGCGCTTGCGGCTGAGCCCCTCGGCGATGAGCCGCGCGCTGGCTCGTTTGCGCGAGACCACGGGCGATCCGCTGCTGGTGAGGGCCGGGCGCGGCCTCGTTCCGACACCGCGCGCGGTCGAGCTGCGCGAGCGGGCCGGCCAGCTCGTCCAGGATGCGCAGGCGGTTTTACGCCCGGTCGAGAAGCTCGACCTCAGGAAGCTGGTCCGCACGTTCACCCTGCGGACGAGCGAAGGCTTCGTCGAGAACTTCGGGCCGCACCTCATCGCCCGCGTCGGCGCCGAGGCTCCGGGGGTGCGGCTGCGCTTCGTGCAGAAGACGGACAAGGACAGCACGCCACTGCGAGAGGGCGCGGTGGACCTGGAAACCGGCGTGGTGGGGAAAGGGACGGCTCCGGAAGTGCGCACGCAGGCCTTGTTCCGCGACCGCCTCATCGGCGTCGTGCGAACTGGGCACGCGCTCACCCGCGGCAAGATCACGCCCGCCCGCTATGCAGCCGGCCGGCACATCAGCGTGTCGCGGCGCGGCCTCGACAAGGGGCCGATCGACGAAGCCCTAATGCCGCTCGGGCTGCAGCGCGAGATCATCACCGTCGTCGGTGGCTTTTCGACCGCGCTCGCTCTCGCGCGGGGTTCGGACCTCATCGCCAGCGTTCCCGAACGGCATACCGGAAACCTGCGCGACGGAATGCACAGCTTCTCCCTGCCGTTCGCCACGCCGCAAATCACCGTGGCGCTGCTCTGGCATCCGCGGCTGGATGCCGATCCGGCGCATCGGTGGCTGCGCGCGTGCGTTCGCGAGGCTTGCGGGGCTCAGTCGCGCAAGTGACGCCGCGCGCGCCATCCGGATACCGCCTTCAGGCGAGCGTCTCCTGCTCGGCCAGGCGCGCGAGCCACTGCCCCGCCTCGCGGAAGTAATGCTGCCTTGCGACGCTGCCCCCATGACCCTAGTAGATCTTCGGCTTGAACGTTTCGCCGAGCGTTGCGGGCAGTTGCGCTTGCGAGTTCGTGAACGGCAAGTCGCCCTCCGTCTCCAGGTAAAGCATCGTGGTGCTGACCCGTGATTGCCACGAGTCTCCCGCCACGCCTCCTTCCCACGGTGACGTTAAGTCGCGTATCTCCTTGTCGATGGACACGTACAACGGATCATCGAGCGCCGGGAGCTGTCCGCTCAGGAACGGGATCTTGTAGAGCAGCCAGTTGTGGACCGCGACCTCGAATCCCGGTCTTGCCGGAACGATGACGCGCGACGAGCCGGCTCGGAGGAAGCGCTCGAACTGGGGGTCGTTGGCGGTGATTGCGGAGAGCGTGTCCCACTCGCTCTTGCGATCCGCCCAGAAGTAAGGATAGAAGACGTACGTCATGTTCGTCCATTCGAATGCCTGCTCCATGAACTGGATCGTCGGCGCGTCGAGAATAGCCTTCTTGAAGTCGATGTCGCGGAAAGACGTCCCTGGGCCGGTTTTCACTCTTGCCTGAAGACCCGGCCTGCCGCCGAAGTTCGGCTCGTTGAGGAGCCAGGAAATCACCTCGCGCTTCAACTCCTCGCGCACGATCTGGTCGTTGCGTTGCGAGCTGCCGGCGTCCGACGCCGATCCACCCAGCAGTTCATTGCGCATCTGATTGTTCTGGTACTCCTTCTTCCATTGGGCCCATGCGGCGTAGAGGGCGTCGTATACGGAGAGCTGCCATTCCACGTACGCCTGCCGGGTTCGCTCGCACCTGACCATGAAGGTGACGGAGCAGCTGGTGACACCAAGGGAGGAGACTGAAACCTTGAGGGAATTCGGCACGCCGGCCATACCGTTCGTTCCCGTTTCGACGAGGTCGAGCCGCACCGGCTTGGGATTCAGGTCGGCGTCTCTTCCGATAGTCAGGAACGCCCGCCCGTACGGGGGCTCAACTTCGGCCGCCTGGATCGTGGTCACGGACCCGAGGTCGTTGTTCTCGCCGTGCGTCGAGAAGAACACGTGCCCACTGCCAGTCCCCTTGCGGATCCCACCGTTCCAATAGATCGCGCTCTTCTTGCCTACGCTCACGGTGGCGAATGCCGCGTGGTATCCCTCGCGGTGCTCGCCGAAGGAATTCCTCCATACGCCGCGCACGGGATAGCCCTCGCCAGAATAATAGACTTGGGTGGCGAGGTAGCCTGGCGGGATCGTGATCTCGAGATCCTTGGCGGCGGCGGTTAGGTTCCAATGAATAATAGCTTCGCTTATCGGTAGAGACTCTTGGCCGAGTTGCACGGTGACCGTAGCGGCGAGGGACACCGCCGCCTCGGGCGGCGCGGGTAGGTTGGACGCCCGATACTTCACAGCAAGCTTGATCAGCTCGTCTTCCGTGATTTCCTCTCGCGTGAGCTTCCAGTCCGGGGGCAAGTCGACGTTGCTGGCGGCACTCTCCTGCCGCGTGGTGCGCCAGCGGTAATACTCCGCCGGCTCCGGTATCTGGAACTCGAGGAGAAAGCGATCCGGAAAGCGGAACACCTGGTAGTTGTCGACCCGGTCCACCCAGCGATAGACGGCGTGGACGTTCGCTCCGGTGTCGTTCTCGAGGGAATACTCGAAGCCTTGCTCGGTGCGCATCAGCTCCCGCCTCGAGCGGCTTTCGCGTGTCATCGAGTCGACCTGGCTCACGGCGCGGCTCACTGCCTCGCGCGCCAGCTTCGACGCGTGCGTCTCGCTGCGCTGAAGGGAGAGCGTCGCATCGATGCCTCCGCTCACCGAGGCGGTGACCATCGGGTAGCTGAAGGTCGCGGACGCGTCGGCGTGGCCGTTCACGGTGATGCCGAGCTGCGTGCTGATCTGCTGGCTCAGCTCGCTGTCGAGCTTCGACTGGGTCTCCTGCACCGTCTGGGTTGATTGCTGCGACTCCTTCGTCGACGTGGTCTCGGTCTCTGTCGTCGTTTTGTCGGTCTGCTTGAAGCTCTCTCCCGCCATCAGGTTGCGGATATTGGCAATTTCGCTCGGAATGAATGTCGCCCACTCGCGTCGGATGACCTGGAGATCCGCAACCTTGGCCTCCCGGATCAGCGAGACCTTCGCCGCCGGCGCCTTGCTCTGAGGTTTCATCCCTTCCATCACGACCGGGCGCCTGTTGAGAAGGCCGAACGTTTCCTCGGCGGCAAGGGTGCGAATCCGCTTTGCGGATCGATTGAGCAGGTCGGCAATGAGCGCAAGCCGCGCGAGCTTCTCCGCGCCTTCGAACCGGGTCTTCGGATTCATCGCCGTCACCAGCGCCTTGCGCAGGCCGAGAAGCGCGATCTGAAATGGCGCCGTCAGGTCCGCTTTCGCGAGCATGCCCGTAGCCCAATTCATTTCTGCAAGCCGGGAGCCCTTCAGGAGATGGCCAACCATCGTGACGAGCTCGCTGCCGGAAACGCGGTCGTGCTTGCTCGCGAGCATGGTGTCGAGCCGGTGCAACAGCACGTAAGTCCTCTGCAGGGGAGGGGCGTTGCCGGCCAGGGCATCGGCGCGCAATGGGTCATCTCGCGCACTGCCGAAGGCGTCGGGCAGCGATGCCAGCGTGAGCGTCACGTCGTCGGGGCCGGGCGGCAGCGCGTGCGTCTCGACGTCGGGACCGGAATCCGGATGCGGCCCGATCACGCGCCGCTCCGTGAGTAACAAGGCGCCACCGTCCCTGGGGCTGGAAACGGGTCGAATCAGGTTGAATTGGGCGATGTCCACGTCGATGGTCTCCTGGTCGTTAAGCAAGCAATCACAAGAAATCCGCACACGCCTTCAAAAGCCAATCGGCGATGAGATTGAATTCGTCCACCGAGATCGGCATCGTGATTTGTTCCACCTTGACGCCCTTCGCTTGCAGCGCGGCAATGTGGCTCTCCGGGAACCCGCCACCGACAGCATTTAAAACCCATCGGTAGGACTTCTCGCCTTGTGGCATGGGCTTGAGCAAAAACAGTCGCTCCGTGCCATCGGCAAGCACTACACGAAGGTTGGTACTTAAGGCCTCGCGAGTGATGTCATTGAGTGTTTGATTAAGCGCGTCGGGCACAAGCGCTACCTTGACCTGCCCCGCCATGAAAAGCATTGCCTCCTGTCCGCCGGTTCCCTCGCGCACCAGAAGGATTGCTTCGTCCCAGATTTCATCGGGGCCGAGGTACATGCCACCACTCACGGGCAACACGGACCACTCTTTGCCGAGCTTTCCGGCCAACTGCTCGGCGAGGTCCTGGTAGCCGCTCTTCATGAGTTGCCAATCAGCCCACCTGTCGGCATACAACTCTCCCAGCAGCCCCTTTAGCTTGTTGTGGACCCCTCGCTTGCGGGTCCATTCATATGCCTTCTGAAGCCGCGCCAAGGTCGCGGGGTCCGTCTCCTTGGCGATGTATCCCGACAGCCGTTCGAGTTCCTGACGGTACAGCTTCACCGCGCCCGCGTTCTTAACCAAGTAGTCAGTTGCTCTCTTCCATCCATTTTCGAGGTCGACGCCCAGCAGTCTCGACAGCTTCCGGTAGGCGATGGAGAATTTCTCCTCCGACGCGGTGAGCACCCTGCCAGCGTGTGAGAGATCTGCCACCATGCCGAGCACACCAATGCGAAGACGCGAGGAGAGTAGGTCGGCTTCGATATCGGCCTCAGTCTTCGCGATCATGCGGCCGACACGCTGGATATGACGCAGACTTTCCACGCGAGCCGCCTCGAGTTTCTCCGAAAGTGCCTTTCCGCCCTTGTCGAGCTTGCGTATCGAGATACGATGACCCCACATCAGCCTTCGTAGGCTGCGCGTGTCCTGTTGGCTTAGTCCGGCCTTCGCGAGCAATTCGTCCATTTGCTTGACATGGGCTTCGAGCATCGCCAGGGCTGCATCGTCGGGCCGACTCGCGAAACTCATACTCGCCCGCCTGAATTGCACGTACGACTCTTCTGCCTTCGCGCTGGATGTCAGGAAGTTCACCAGCGCCGCCTCGAACCTGGGGCCGAGGTGCGTCACGGTGAAAGTGCCCCCTCGCGCGCCGGCTACCGCGCGCTCCATCATCTCCGCCGCTTGCTTTTCGACCACCTCATTGGCTTTGTAGCCGATCGTCATGGCCGCGCCAGCTTGGTTAGACTCTTGCCGGTGCTGCGGATCTGCAGCAGCATGAAGAGCGCACCGATGACCAACCCCGCGTAGGACCCCGCTTCGACCGCCAGGCTGTCGGCGGGGTCAAGGCACGCACGGAAAGCGCGATCCTTGCGGCTCTCGTTGAAGGCGCTCTCGCCAAGCTCCATGGCCATCGTTGCTGTGGACAAGACCGCAAGCGCTGCGGCGACGGGAGGTGCAACCGCACTGGCCGCGGCAATCAGCTCAACGCCGCTCAGGGCCAAACTTACCCGGGATATCGTCGACATACTGCCCTTGACCGTCACCAAATGGTCTTCAGCGGCGCGCCACGCGATATCACCCTCGTTCAGATGCAAGGCATCCAACGCGGCGTAGATCGCCGGATCGTAGCGCCAGATTTCGTCAGGACTCACACGCAATTCAGTGATTAATTCGAACGCGGCCGTCGTCGCCGCGTTCAGCACCTCGGTAAGCGCAAGAGAGAGGGTGCCCTGCGCTTGCAGCGCCGCCACGCGATCTTTCGCAGGCGTGTTGTTCCAAAGATCCGCAACTTCATACGCGATGGGCTGATCCCATAGCCGGTGGAGCACCGGGTGCGCGCGGCAAAGCTTCGAGCATTCTTGGGCGAGCAAGCGCGCCGCTGCGTCATAACCTTGGGTGGCCTTCGCGAGCGCCCCCGCGGCGCTGGGCACATACAACAACCCGCGCAGATCCTGCGCGGCCCCCGCGTGGAGAAGAGAGGGACCTAGCACCCGGCTCGGGTCGTCGATGATGCCGACCCTGCGTATCTGTGCCTTGGCCCGGTCGGACTCGCTCGCGAAAAGCTCCAACTCGCGCCGCATCGCCGCTATTTGTGTGAGCGCCTGAGCGAGCTCGGCGACGTCCGCCCCCGCCAGGGGGGAGTTCTCCTGCACCAGTTTCCCGGAGCCCGCGCCGCGCGGGCTTCCGGACTTGAGATAGCGGAGCGACTCGCGGAGCGTTCGCGCCGCGCATTCCTCGAGCTTCTTGTTCGCGATGTCCAGCGCGACCGCCTGCGTGCGTTCGACAACTTTGTCCTCGAACGATGGAATCGCCTCCTGCCATTTCTCGACAGCAATGCGAAGCGCATGCCGTTTGGGTGAATACGTTACGTTTCCGTACGTAGGCTCGCCGCGCACTTTCGGCAACAGTCCATCGGGCAGCCGCACCGAATACCTTGTCCCGGCAGCCCGCCACCCGGTCTCCACGATCGCCTTCAGGAAGCTGTCAACCCCGGCCCTGCCGGACGTTACGTAGAACGTGTTGCACACGCCCGCGACACGATCAGCAAGCGAAGCCTCGTAAGCGTTGAAAAGGAGTCGCACTTCGCCCGCGCCGTCCAGCGTGACGGCAATCTCCTGGGCGTTGGCGTCGCTGGGCTCACCGACTTCGGGAAGCGGCTTCGCCTCGGCTTGCCAGAGAAAGCGGTTGTCACCTTGCTCGGGCGGAAGATTCTCGGCAGGCGCAAGCACGATGAGTTCCATTCACTGATCCTTCCGTACGAACGGCCTGAATCGATGGAACTCCGGGCACCACTCGTAACGCATGATAGCCCTTGCTTCAAGAATCCAATCCCACTTGGCAAGGTAGGGATGCGGTGCGAAGGAGGGCTGGACTTACTCGTGAAGGTATCGCCTTACCTGGGCCAGGTACTTGTCGCCTTCTTCATCGCCCAGCGCCCGCGCCACAACCAGCGCTCCCACCATCGTCGCATAGGTCCCTGCCGCCTCACGACGCCGCTCTTCCTTCGTCTTCCCGGTAGCCAAGCTCTCGAGCCAGGCAAGCCGCTTCCGCACCCTCTCGCCAAGCGTCGCCCGCGCCGGCCCCGTGTCGTGTCGGGCGCTATGAAAGAGACTTGACAAGGGACAGGGTTTGTTTGAACCCCGAATCGTGCCCCGACCTAGTCCACTCGAACAGCGCTGTCTCCGTTCCCGCAGGCGTGCATCCGGCGACGCTCATCCGATCCAGTGCATAGTCGCGATCAACCCGCCGCTGGCTGCGCGACCCCACGGCATCTGCTACAACGAACACCTCGAAACCCCGCGCGGCAAGCCCCAGCACCGTCTGCATCACGCAGACGTGAGCCTCCATCCCCGCCACCACGATCTGATCCCGCCCCTGAACAAGCTTCGAGGCGAACTCCGTGTGATCCGTCGCGGCGAAATACGACTTAATGAATATCTCCTCGGGAGCGAATCGATCGCGGAGCTGCGCTACCACCAGCCCAATTTGCCCAGGGCAATGCTCCGTGAGGAGCTTTGGAATCCCAAACATCGCGGCAGCACTGATCAGCGCCTCGCACCGGGCAATCAGCGCCTCGCTCCCCTCGATATGAGGCGCGAGCTTCTCCTGCACGTCGATGATGAGGAGCTGCGACCGGTCGCGGTCCAGCCTCGATCCGGCGGCCATCAGTCGGAGGCGAGTGACTTCGAAGGCGAGCGCGGCAGCGCGACCATGCGCGGCGTATCAGGAGCAAAGCACCCCACAGCACAGCATTTCCCCGGCTGTCGATTGCGAGTGATCCGCCGAGTCTCATCGGCGAGCACGCCGCGATCCAACAACCGCTCGACCAGGTCCACCTTGGTGCCGATCGGATAGTTGCGATAGATCTCCATCTTCATCGCCTCGGGCGAGCCGCCGCCGTGCAGGCTGATGAGGGAGTACCAGCCGGCCTGGTACGACGCGGTAAGGTCTTCCATGAAGCGCGCCACCTCGATGCGCTTCTCATAGGGAATATCGGAGCGCGCGGTGAGCACCTCCGACAACCGGCCGGCCGTCGCAGGATTGTGATCCTCGCCGGGCCCGGGCAGCGCCACGATCATGCCGCCC
>JANLXC010000023.1:0-26658 GCA_031364925.1 Burkholderiales bacterium
GAAGTTGATGACCGGGTCGACAAAGGCGCGGATGCCGCGATACCAGCCCAGGACAAAGCCCACCGGGATCGCGAGGGCGAGGCCGCACACGACGCCCAGGAGCACGCGGCGGGACGACAGGAGGATGTCCAGCCAGAGCTGTTTCTCGGTCATCATCTTGATGAACTGGCGCAGGACCTCGGCCGGCGACGGCAGCAGCCCGGGGTCGACAAAGCCGCTCCACCACAGCAGCGCCCAGATGCCGATGATCACGGCGAACGACACCGTGCCGTACAGCAGGCCCATGATCGCCGCCGCGCCGCCCTGCGAGCGGGGCGTCCCTCGTGCCTTGCCTTGCATTGCACCCTCCTGTCGGGTCGCGCCTGGCTTGCAATCTGTTGCAAAAGCTCTTAAGCTCTATAGCTCTGAACCTTCACTGTATCTGAGCCACCGCGAAAATGCAAATGGCAAGACTGAAGCTCGCCCGCTCCCTGCCGGCCGCCGCCACGGGCCCTGCCGCCCTCGAAAGGCTGCGCGCTACGCTCGCCACAGGCGTGGCGAGCGACGAGCCGCGCCACAGCCAGCTGCGCGCGGCGATGCTCGACCTGATGGCGAAGGGCTACTGGTCGCCGGGCGCCAAGCTGCCGCCGGAGAAGGAGATCGCGGAAGCGGTGGGGTTGAGCCTGGGCACGGTGCAAAAGGCGCTGGCTCGCCTCGCCGCGAGCGGAGTGCTGGTGCGCCGGCATGGCCACGGGACTTTCGTGAACGCCGGAACCCAGAGCGAGCAGCTCCTGCACTTCCGCTTCGTGGGCGACGACGGCGCGGCCGTCGCCGCGATTTACGCCGAAGCGATCGACCGCAAGGAAGTGAAGACGAAGGGGCCCTGGTCCACGTTCCTCGCGGCCGCGTCGAGCTTCATCCGCGTGCGCCGGCGCATCAACGTGGCCGGCGAGTTCGACTGCCTGAGCGAGTTCTACGTGGACGCCGGCCCGTTCCGCGAGTTCCTGGCGATGCCGTTCGAAGAGCTGCATCGCGTGACGCTGCGGACGCTGCTCGCCCAGCACTTCAACGCGCCCACGCTTTCGATCAGGCAGCGCGCCTACGCGAGCGAGTTTCCCGACCCGGTCGCGGCGGTCGTCCACTCGCCCGGGGGTAAGCAGTTCGGCATGGTCCTTGAAGTCTTCTCCTACACGCACCACCAGGCGCCGGTGTCGTTCCAGCGCATCTACATTCCCGCCGGCGCGCGCCACCTCGAGATCCCGAGCCCCCACCTGCGGCCGATATGACGAACGACACTCCCCAATTCGACTACATCGTGGCCGGTGCCGGGACCGCGGGCTGCGTCCTGGCGAGCCGCCTCACGGAAAGCGGCAAGTACTCGGTGCTCCTCCTCGAATCGGGGCCGCGCGACTGGTACCCGTGGATCCACATCCCGATCGGGTATGCGAAGACGATGTTCAATCCGCGCTACAACTGGGGCTTCGAGACCGAGCCCGAGACCGAGCTCGACAACCGCAAGCTCTACTGGCCGCGCGGACGCGTGCTCGGCGGCTCCAGCTCGATCAACGGCCTCATCTACATCCGCGGCCAGGCCGAGGACTACGACCTGTGGGCCGAGGCGGGCAACGCCGGCTGGGGATGGAAGGACGTGCTGCCGCTCTTCCGCAAGCTGGAGGGCAACGAGCGCGGCGCGAGTGAGTATCACGGCGGCTCGGGTCCGCTCGCCTGCTCCGACATCCACGAGCGCCCCGAGCTCATGGAAGCCATCATCCGCGGTGGCAACGAGCTCGGCGTGCCCACCACCGACGATTTCAACGGCCCGCGCCAGGAGGGCGTGGGGTACTACCAGCTCTTCACGCGCAACGGCTGGCGCTGCTCGACCGCGGTCGGCTACCTGCGCGACGCGCGCCGCCGCGCCAACCTCACGGTCCAGACGCACGCCCACGATTCGCAGGTGCTTTTCGAAGGCACGCGCGCGAGCGGCGTGCGCTACCAACACCACGGCAAGAGCGTCGAGGCGCGCGCGGCGCGCGAAGTGATCCTCGCCGCGGGCGCGGTGCAAAGCCCGCAGCTCCTCGAGCTCTCGGGCGTGGGACAGGCCGCGCGGCTCCGGGAGCACGGCATCCCCGTGGTCGCCGACGTCGCGGGGGTGGGCGAGAACCTGCAGGATCACCTGCAATTCCGGCTCATGTACAAATGCACCAAGCCGATCACCACCAACGACGAGCTCAACTCGTTCTGGGGGCGCATCGGCATCGGCATGAAGTGGATCTTCAAGCGCTCCGGCCCGATGGTGGTGGGCATCAACCATTGCGGGCTTTTCACCAGGGTCCTCGCCGAGTCGAAGACGCCGGACATCCAGTTCCACTTCGCGGCGCTCTCCGCGGAATCGGCCGCAGGCAAACCCCACGACTTCCCGGGCTTCACCTTTAGCGTGTGCCAGCTGCGGCCCACTTCCCGCGGCTCGATCCACATCGGCTCGAAGGATTCCCGCGAGGCTCCCGCCATCCGCGCCAACTACCTCACCACGGACCTCGACCGGCGCTGCTCGCTCGAAGGCGTGAAATTCGCGCGCAAGCTCGCCGCCACGCCTGCGATGAAGCCCTACGTCCTCACCGAATACCGCCCCGGCCCGCAGGCGAAGAGCGACGGCGACCTGATGGATTTCTGCCGCAAGTACGGCGCCACGATCTTCCATCCGGCGGGCACCTGCAAGATGGGATCCGATGCGATGGCGGTCGTCGATTCGAGGCTTCGCGTGCGCGGAGTGCACGGGCTGCGCGTCGTCGATTGCTCGATCATGCCCACCATCAATTCCGGCAACACCAACGCTCCCGTGGCCATGATCGCCGAGAAGGCCTCGATCATGATCCTCGAAGACGCGCTTTAGTTAACCCGAAAGGACTTCCATGCAGAGCCAATCCGCGGATGTCGCCGCGCCCACCGGCGCCGACGTGCTTCGCGAGCTCGAGAAGAACGGCGTGCGCTTCGTGGTGACGGTGCCCGATTGGGTGCAGATCCCGTTGCACCGCGCGCTGGAAAAACAGGATCGCATCCGCACCCTTTCCTGCTGCACCGAGCACGAAGCCTTCATGGTGGCGGGGGGCCTGCACATCGGCGGCTCGCGCTCGGCCGTGGTGATCCAGCAGCAGGGGCTCTACGCGGGACTGAACGCGGTGCGCGGCATGGGCCTCGACGCGGGCGTTCCCATGGTGATGCTGATGGGCCAGTTCGGCCGCGAGCCGGAGAACTTCACGCAGTCGACGCGCAAGTCCAAGCGCAGGATCGTGCGCATGCTGGAGCCGCTGCTCGAGACCCTCGAGATCCCGTACTGGAAGATCGAGGGCGCCACGCAGGTGGGCCGCATCTCGGAAGCCTACGCCGAGGCCGCGAAGCGCAATGCGCCCGTCGCGGTGATCTTCGATCGCAACCTGTCCTGGAATTGAGGAGCCGCCATGAAATGCGCTGAAGCCGTTGAAGCGATCATCAAGCATCGGGGCCGCGCCATCGTAGTGAGCACGATGTCGGCCATCAAGCATGTCGACCGGCTCGATCCGGAAGGGCTCAACATCGCTTGCGTGCCCCTCATGGGAGGCGCGAGCGCGCTCGGTCTCGGGCTAGCGCTCGCGCAACCCGATCGCCCGGTGCTGGTGCTCGACGGTGACGGGAGCCTCGTGATGCAGCTCGGCTCCCTGGTGAGCACCGCGGAGCTGCGGCCGCCGAATTTCGTGCACTTCGTCTTCAACAACGGCGTGTGGTTCGAGAACCTCGCCAACATTCCAATCCCGTCCGCGGGAAAGATCGACTTCATGGCGCTCGCACGCTCGACGGGCAACGCCGCCGTCTCGCGATTCCGGGATGCGGCCGAGCTCGATCGCGCGATGCCGGAGCTCACCCAGCCGAGCGGCCCCCGGTTCGTGGAGCTCATGATCGAGCCCGAAGGCGCTTCGCTCTGGTCCTGCGCCAACCCGCAGCCCGATCTCAAGGACTTTCACTTCACGCGCATGGGCGACGAGGCGCGCCGCATGCGCGAACGGCTGATGCAGGCGCGGGGCGCCGCGTGATCGCGGGACATGGAGTTCGGCGCCGCGCCCTCGCGGTTCTTTGCGCGGTCTTTGCGGCCACGGCGCCGGCGGCTTCCGCGCAGTCGTATCCCGATCGCCCGGTCCGCCTGGTCGTGCCGTTCCCGCCCGGCGGGCCCACCGACATCGTGGCGCGCCCCCTCGCGCAGGCGTTGGGCGAAGCGTTGAAGCAGCCCGTGATCGTCGAGAACCGCGGGGGCGCGGGCGGCACGATCGGCGCCGACGTCGTGGCGAAGGCGCCCGCCGACGGCTACACGCTCCTCATGGGCACCGTCGGCACCAATGCCATCAACGGCACGCTCTATCGCAAGCTTCCGCACGATCCGGTGCGCGACTTCACGCCGATCGCCCTGGTCGCGACCTCGCCGGTGATCCTCGTGGTAAGTCCCGCCTCGGGAATCAACTCGGTCGCCGAGCTCATCGCCAGGTCGAAGGCGAGCCCGGGAAGCATCGTGTTCGGCTCCGCGGGCAACGGCACGCCAGGCCATCTCACCGGGGAGATGTTCGCCACCGCGGCGGGCGTGAAGCTCCAGCATGTCCCGTACAAGGGCAGCGCCCCCGCGGTCACCGACCTTCTCGGCAACCAGATTCCCGCTATGTTCGATCCGCTCCAATCGGTGATCCAGCACGTGCGCGGCGGAAAGCTGCGCGCGCTCGCAACGAGCGGGAAGACCCGTTCCGCCGCGCTTCCCAACGTGCCGACCTTCGACGAGGCCGGCGTGAAGGACTTCGAGTCGACCGCGTGGTGGGCGGTGTTCGGCCCGGCAAACATGCCCGCCGAGATCGCCGCGCGCCAGCGCCGTGAGATCGAACGGATTACGCGTTCCGACACCTTCAGGGAACAGCTCGCCAGCCTTGGCGTGCAGGCCAACGCGGACCCCGTGTCCCTGGCCGATTTCCAGAGGCAGGAGCTGGCGAAGTGGGGGAAGGCCGTGCGCGACTCGGGAGCGACCAACGAATGAAGCTCGGAGCGACGATGAAACTCACCAGTGAAGAGAAGGCGATGCTCGCAGGCGAGATGGGGCGTGTACCGAAGCTCGCGATCGAGCACCAGTTGAAGGTCGGCGACTTTTTCGGCGCGAAGGACTTCGTGCCGGTGACGCAGGCGCACGTGATGGCCGACACCGAGAGCCTCGGCGAATCCGGCGTCAAATGGCTGGAGGGCCTCGCGGTCAGCAAGGGCGCGGTACGCATCCCGACCATTACCGATCCGCGCGGGACCGACTTTGCCAAGGCGAAGGAGCTCAAGCAGGCCGACTGGATGGTGGCCCTCGAGCGCCGCGCCGTCGCCGCATTCGAGAAGCTGGGGGTCGCGATGACCGACACCTGCATCAACTACCAGACGGTGCTCGCGGCGACGCGCGGCGAGCATGTCGCGTTCGGCGACACCGGCGTCGTGATCTACACCAACTCGGTATGCGGCGGGCGCTCCAATTTCGAGGGCGGCCCCTCGGCGCTATCGGCCGGGCTCACGGGCCGCACGCCGCGCTACGGCTTCCACCTCGACGCGCATCGACGCGCGACGCTGCACGTGAACGTGGGCTGGACCCCGGAGTCGCTGAACGACTGGGGCGCGCTGGGCGGCGTCATCGGGCGTCTCGCCGGCAACTACTGGGACGTACCCGTGGTGGAGGGCATCGACCGCGCACCGACCTCCGACGAGCTCAAGCATTTCGGCGCGGCGATGGCGAGCTTCGGCTCCGTCGCGCTCTTCCACCTCGTGGGAATCACGCCCGAGGCCTCGCGCCTCGCCGACGTGAAGGGACGCTCGATGCGCAGGCATCGCGTGGGCCGCAAAGAGGTGAAGGCGCTGCAGACTTCCTACGCCGTGGACACGAAGGTGGATGTGGTCGTCTTCTCGGCGCCGCAGCTGAGTCTCTACGAGCTGCGCGCCTTGGCCGATCTGTGCGACGGGCGCAAATTCAAAGTGCCGCTCCTCGCGGTGACGAGCCCGCAGGTGAAGCCCGATTCGGACCGCTTCGGCTACACGCAACGCATCGAAGCGGCCGGCGGCAGCGTCTACTCGGGCATGTGCTTCTACCAGTCGTACGCGCGCGAGATCGCGGAGGCGAACGGCTGGAAGCGGCTTGCCACCAACAGCGCGAAGATGGTCAACATCCTCGGCGGGTACGGGTACGTGCCGATGCTCGCCTCGATGGAGGACTGCGTGGAAGCGGCACAGACCGGGAGCCTGAAATGATCGCGAAGAAGAGCACCGTGCGGGTGACGCCGATCAAGTTCCATGCGAAGCCCAAGGCCCACGGCGCGAGCGGCACGGTCTTCACCGCCCGACACGCGATGGGGCCGAAGGTGAGCGGGATGGCACTAGTCGCGAAAGACGGGTTCTCCGCGCGCTACGACCTGGACCGCATCGCCGGGATCTTCTCGCGCCCCGCGCACAAGCTCGCGGGTCAGTCCTATGTGGGCCGCATCCTCGTGCTCGACACGGCGAAGGGCGGAGTGGCGAGCGCGTGGATGCTCGCCGAGATGCGCTCGCGCGACAAGGTGCCGCTCGCGATCGTGTTCAATTCGGTGAATCCGATTCTCGCCCAGGGTGCCGCGCTCGCCGACATCACCATGCTCGCGGGATTCGACGAGGACGTGACCGCGCGGATTCCGCATGGCGCCCTGGTGGAGATCGACCCGGAGGCCAAGACGCTGCGCGTGCTCTGACTCCGCGCCGCTGCGCTCAATCCACCTTCGCCCCGGACGCCTTCACCAGGCGCGCGTACTTGTCGCGCGCGATCTGCGCCACCACCGCCTCCGGCGTTCCGGCGGGGGCGAAGATGCCCTGCCAGTTCTCGATCGCGAAGCCCGGCAGGCTCGCATCGATCGGCGGCACGCCCGGCATGAGCGGCGACTCTTTCGTGCTCGTCACTGCGGATGTCGGCGCCGATATTGCCACCGGCGCCGGGCCGATTGTCGATGACGACCTGCTGTTTCCACGCCGCGCTCAGCCGCTGACCCAGCGCGCGCGCCACGACGTCGGTGGCTCCGCCGGGGGCGAACGGGACGACGATGCGCACCGGCTTCTCGGGATACGCGGCGACGGCGGTGAAAGCCGCGGTGGCGGCGAGCAGTATCGCCAGGTAGCGAAGCGTGCGGGTCATCGGAGTCTCTCGCTATTCCCCCTTGATTCCCAGGCTCTTGATCACCTGCGCCCACCTCGGCAAGTCGGCGGTGACCAGCGCCGCAAACTCCTCACGCGTCATCGGGTTCACCTCGAGGCCCTGGCGCGCGAGCTTGTCGCGAATCTCGGGCTCGGCGATCACCTTGTTGACCGCGTCGTGGATCTTCTGCACCACGGCGGGTGGCGTGCCGGCGGGCGCGAAGACGCCGTACCACGGCGCGTAGTCGAAGCCCGTCACGCCGGCTTCCGCGAGGGTCGGCAAGTTGGGCAGCGCCGGCGAGCGCTTCCTCCCCGATGTCGCGATCGCGCGCAGCGTGCCCGCCTCGATATACGGTATCACCGCCGGGATGGTGAGCAGCATCGCCTGGATCTGCCCGCCGATGAGGTCCGCGATCGCGGGGCCGGAGCCCTTGTACGGAACGTGCTGCATCTTGAGGCCCGCCATCGACTGCAGCAGCTCGAGCGGCAGGTGGCCCGCGCTCCCCACGCCGCCAGAGCCGTAGTTGATCGAGCCGGGCTTCGCGCGCGCAAGGGCGAGGAAATCATGAACCGATTTCACCGGCACGTTCTTGTTGACCACGAGCACGTTGGGCGTGGCGCCGATGTAGGCGACCGGGATCACGTCGCGCGCCGTATCGTACGGCAGGTCGTAGAGCGCCGCGTTGAAGACCAGGCCCTCGTGATGGAAGAGGAGTGTGTGGCCATCGGGTGTGGAGCGCACCATCGCGGTGGTTGCGATCGAGCCGCCCGCTCCGCCGCGATTGTCGACGATGAAGGTCTTGCCGAGCTCGGTGGTGAGTCGCTGCCCCACGGTGCGCGCGATGATGTCCACCGTGCCGCCGGCCGCGAAGGGCACCAGGATCGTCACGTTCCTGGCGGGCCACTCCTGCGCGGGCGCTGGAAAGGAAAAAGCCGCGCAGAGCGCGGCCACGGCGATTCCGAAACGTTTCTTCAAGCGGTCACACCCTCTTCGTCGAATCGATAGCGGCGGATCTTCTCTTCGTCGAGCTCCACCCCGAGGCCCGGACCCCCCGGCAGGGGTATGACGCCGCGCGTCATATCCAGCTTCGAGGTCACGATGTCATCGGCGGTCTTGAGCGGCCCCACGCATTCGAGCCCCTCGAGCACGCTGCGGCTGGTTGCGGCGAGCATGATCTCCGCGACCGTGTTCACGCCGAGCCCGAAGCCGTGGCCGATCACCACACCCAGCCCCGCGGCCGACGCGGTCTCGAGCATGCGCCGGCACTTGAGGAACCCGCCCTGCTTCATGACTTTCAATTTCACGATGTCTGCGCAATCGGCGCGAATGACTTCGATGAGGCTCAGGTGATCGGTGATCGATTCGTCGGCCATGACCTTGATGTCGATCGAGCGCCGCACCTTCGCCATGCCGGCGAGGTCATCCGCCGCCACGGGCTGCTCGAGGAGTTGCATGTCGAAAGGCTCGAGGAGGCGGCCCAGCCGGATGCCGTCATCCACACTGTACCCCGCGTTCGCGTCAGCGCGCAGCTTCATCTCCGGGCCTACCGCCTCGCGCACCGCCATCACGCGGTCGCGGTCCGCATCGACTCCGCCGCCCACCTTGATCTTCGCGGAACGAAACCCGCGGTCGAACCACTTGCGCGCCTCGGTAGCAGCCACATCGGGCGCTTCGATGCCGATCCATGCATTGAAACGCAGCGTGTCCACCAGCGCGCCGCCGAGATATTGGTGCACGGGAATGCCGTGCCGGCGCGCGGTCAAGTCCACGCACGCCATCTCGATAGCGGCCTTGGCGTCGAGGAAACCTTCGAGCACCGCGTCCATCTTCTCGACCACGCGGTGAGGATTGGCCGCATCGAGCCCCTGCACCGCCTTGGCGAGCGTGTTGCGCAGCGCCGCGAGCGACTGCTCGATGGTCTCGGTCGAATAGCCGGGCGAGGGATCGATGTTGCCCAGGCCCACGGAGCCATCGGCCGCGGTAAGACGCACGATCGCGCTCTTCTGCGCTTTCTTCGTGATGTAGGCGTTCTTGAAGCCGGCGCCGACGAGCGGGATCGCGACCCCGAAGATCTCGACCCGCGTGATCGCGAGCGCGTCAGGCTTCATACGCAACGATCGCCGGCCCTTTGATCTGCGTGCGGTGCATGATGCGGCGCGCGGTGGCATCGAACGAATCGCGCCGGTGCAACGTGCAGCGGTTGTCCCAGAGGATCAAGTCGGCGGGCTCCCACACCTGGCGGAACGTGAGCTCGGGCTTTGTGGCGTGCGCCCAGAGGAGATCCAGCAGCGCGTCGCTCTGGGCGAGATCCATGCCGAGGATGCAGCTATTGCGCCGGCGGCCGAGGAAGAGCGCGGGGCGCTTCGTTTCCGGGTGAACGATCACCAGCGGATGGTGCGCGCCCGGGGCTTCGCGCGGATCCGTGACTTCCTTCATGCCTTTGCGCATCACGCCCGCGCTGTTGTAGGTGGCGTCGTGCACGGCCTTCTTGCCCTTGATCGCGGCTTTCAGGTCGGCGGGGAGCGTCTCGTAGGCTAGGTATTGATTCGACCAGAAGGTGTCGCCGCCGCTCGCGGGAAGCTCCCACGCGTGCAGCGCCGCGGCGCGCGGAGGCTTCTCGACGTAGGTCATGTCGCAATGCCACACCGCCTCGCCGTCGCCCAGGCCGCCGATCGGCACGCCGCCCTGCTTCACATTGGAGATCACATTGATCTCGGGGAAGTCGGCGAGGAAGGGCTTGCCGTAGGGGTTAGGGCCGGGCGGGTCCAGCTCGCCCAGGCGGCGGCTGAAGGCGAGGAGCTCGGGATCGGTGAGGCGCTGGCCGCGGAAGCGCAGCACCAGGTGCTCGTGCCACGCACGCTTCAGCTCCGCGAAGGCGGCCTCGTCGATGGGGGCGCGCAGGTCGATGCCGGAAACCTCGGCGCCCAATGCGGGGGCGAGGCGCTTCACGGTGATGCGGGTTGCGGTTTCGGCCATGCTCTTCTCCTCGCGTGATGGACCCAGCGTAGCAGCGATCGATAATGTCGTAAACGATTCCAGGGACGGCATCCGCGATGCTATATTGGCATCACCATGCGGGACCTCCAACGTGCCCACCTCGAGGCGATCGTCGCGATCGGCCGGGAGCGGTCCGTGCACGGTGCTGCACGGTCTCTACGGCGCACGCAGCCCGCGCTCTCCAGGCTCCTCAATGAGGCTGAGAAACTCTTCGGGAAAAAGCTCTTCGAAAGATCGAGCCTGGGGACGCGCCCCACGGCACTGGGAGAGCGCGTTCTCGACGAGGCGCAGTTCGTGCTGGCGTCCCTGCGCCGCCTTGCGAGCGTGGGCGCCGGCGCCCGCCCCACCATCGCGCTCGGCTGCATTCCGCGTGCGATGCACACCCTCATGCCCGCTCTCCTCGAGCGGCTGTACAACGAGGAGGCCGCGTTCCAGTTGCAGGCCGCCGAGGGCAGCTCCGCGGCGCTGGTGGAAGAGGTCGCGCGCGGCACGCTCGATTTCGCCATCGCGCGCCACGACGCGGCTCGCCCCGCGGGCGACGCACGCCTCGCATTCGACCCGCTCTACGAGGAGCGCACGGTCGTGATCTGCGGCAAGCGCAATACCGCCGTGCCTCGTTCGGGGGCGAGCCTTGCTGCGCTCGCGCGCCTGCCATGGGTTCTGCCGACCCCGGAGACCGCGTCACGCGCGAGCTTCGATCGCTTCCTCCACGCGCAGCGCGCCGGGCCCATCGTGCCGGTGATCGAGGCGCGGTCTTTCGAATCCAACCTCGCGATCGTGGCGGGGAGCAGCCATTTCCTTTCGATCGCGCCCGAGCCGATCGCGCGCAGGCATGCAGCGCTGGGCGCCGTGCGCGTGGTGAAGCTCACACGCGGTCTTCCCGTGAGCCGCATCGCGCTTGTGTACACGAGGCACGCACGCGAGGATCCAATCCTCGGCGCGTTCAGATCAATCGTCGCGGAGGTTGCCTCGCGATCCTCGGGCTCGGCTTCGTAGCATACAATCCCGCCATGTCCGAAGAACGGCGTGTCGTGACGATCCTGTTCGCCGACGTCACCGGGTCGACCGCCATGGGCGAGTCCAACGATCCGGAGGACGTGCGCGCCCTCCTCGGCCGCTACTATGCGATCGCGCGCGAGGTGGTCGAAGCGCACGGCGGCACGCTGGAGAAGTTCATCGGCGACGCGGTGAT
The DNA here is from genome assembly GCA_031364925.1 of Burkholderiales bacterium. Lineage (GTDB taxonomy): Bacteria > Pseudomonadota > Gammaproteobacteria > Burkholderiales > Usitatibacteraceae > Usitatibacter. The sequence continues at coordinate 11,361 of JANLXC010000023.1, forward strand.
GGCGGTGTTCGGAATTCCGCAGGCGCACGGCGATGACGCAGAGCGCGGCCTGGTCGCCGCGCTCGCGCTGCGCGACGGGGTCGCGAGCGATCCGCTCACCGCGGCGCTCGCGCTTCGCATCGGCGTGAATACCGGGGAGGTGGTCGCGGCGCGCCGGTCGGACACGGGTGACTTCCTCGTCACCGGCGACGCCGTCAACGTCGCGGCGCGGCTACAGCAGCACGCCGAGCCCGGCACCATCCTCGCGGGCGGGCGCACGAAACGCGCGGTGCACGGCTTCCGCTTCGGCGACGAGCAGCAGCTCGCGGTGAAGGGCAAGCGCGAGCCGATCGCCGCGGCTGTGCTCATCGAACGCCTCGCCGAGCGCCAGGCGCCGCGTGCGCCCTTCCTCGGGCGCGGCCACGACCTGGCGCAGCTCGACCTCGTTGCCCAGCGCGCGTTCGGCGAGCGGCGCCCCCAGCTCGTCACCATCACCGCGCCCGCCGGAACGGGCAAGTCGCGTTTGGTCGAGGAATTCGCGCAGCGCCTGGGCGGCGGCGCGACAGTCGCAACCGCGCAATGCCTCCCCTACGGCGCGGCGGTCACGTTCCTGCCGCTGCGCGGACTCGTTCGCGGCCTTCTCCAAGCCGAACACGAAGAGGAAGTGCTGCCGCGTGTGCGCGAGGCGTTCGCCGCCGCGGGGCACTCGCAAGAGGATGCGCAGCGCCTCGCGGGCCTCATCGGCGCCACGCTCGGTGACGCGGCGCAAACGGAGCGGCGCGATCGCGAGGAAGTGTTCACCGCATGGCGTCTGCTGATCGAAGTGCTCGCCGCGCGCGGCCCCTTGGTGGTCGTGTTCGAGGACCTGCACTGGGCCTCGGACACGCTTCTCGACCTGGTCGAGCACATGACCCTTTCGCGAGGGGCAACACCGCTCGTGATGTTCGCGCTCGCGCGTCCCGAGATCCTCGACCGCAAGCCCAACTGGGGCGGCGGACGGCGCAACTTCACGTCTCTCGGCCTGGAACCGCTCACCGGCGCCCAGACCCGCGAGCTGGTGGCACGCCTGGTCGCGAGCGTGCCCGCCGCGATCGCGGACAACATCGCCGAGCGCTCCGGGGGAAATCCCTTCTTCGCGGGAGAGCTGGTGCGCGCCTACGAGGATCGCCGGCGCCAAGGCGCACAGGACGCCGACATCGTCCTTCCCGACACCGTGCATGCGACGGTGCTCGCGCGCATCGACGGGTTGCCCGCGGAGCAGCGCACCATCCTCGAATACGCCGCCGTCGCGGGACGCACCGCGCGCTCCCCCGCGATCAAGGCGCTCCTGCCCGATTTCGACGAGGAGCGCATCGTGCAGGCGCTCGACATGCTCGCGGAGCGCGATCTCCTGGTGCCGCACGGTGCCGGCGCGTACACCTTTCGCCACATCGTCATCCGCGAGGTGGCCTACGCGACGCTGCCGCGCGCCGAGCGAGTGCGCGCGCACCTGCGCCTCGCGCGCTGGCTCGAGCAGGAAGCGCCGGAGCGAGCGAACGAGCTCGCGGAGCTGGTCGCATTCCAATACCGCCAGGCGATCACGCTCTCCCCGGGCGCGCGCCTTCCCGAGGGCTTGCCGGCCGCGACCGTCATCGCCGCACTCGAGCGCGCCGCAAGAGTCGCCTCGAACGCGGGCGGATTCCGCGAAGCCGGCGAAATGCTGCGCGAAGCGGTGCGCATTGCGCCGCCCGGGGACCGGCTGCGGCTCCTCGAGATGCGCGGCGACCTGCTGCAATTCGGCGACCTCGCGATCACCGGATACACGGAAGGCTACGAGAGCTGGCTGAATATCCCGGATGGCGATCCGCGCGTCGGCGCGCGCCTGCTGGTGAAGCGGCTGGCGGTCGCCGGCCGCTGGCCCGGCTCGCTGGCGCGGCCCATGGAGCGTAGCGAGTTCGAGGCTTTGGTAGCGACGGTGCAGCGCCTCCTCGAACGCGCTCCCGACGAGACGCTCGAAGCCAAGCTCGCCTGCGCCCGCGCCTTCAACGCCACCCGCTACACGAACGCCGATGCGGCGCACGTCGCCGAGATCGCGCGCGGCGCCGAGAGCGCGGCGCAATTCTTCGCCGCGCGCGGCGACCTGGAAGCCGAAAGCGAGGCGCTCGACGCATTGTCAGCGGTGTACCGCGGCGACTCCAACGGCCCGGCGAAGGCCCTCGAGGTCACCGAGCGGCGCGCGTTGAAGGCCGCGCAGCTGAGCCTCCTCGAGCGCATCGACATCGCGAGCGTGCGGGTGTGGGACCTCGTGTACGTCGGCCGCTACGAGGAGGCGCTGGCCCGGCACGGCGAATCGCGCACGGCGCTGCGCCCGGGCGAGCCCGAATACATGCTCGCGCACAGCCTGTCGTGGGCCACCTACGCCGCGATGCTGTGCGGACGCTGGAACGACGCCCTTGCGCTGGGCGATGTGCTGCTCGCGATGCGCGAGGAAGCGCCCGAGGTCGTGGTCCGCTTCACCTATCCCGGATGGATCGGCGCGATACGGGTTGCCGCGGCGCGCCTCGACACGACGCGCCTCGCGCGGCTGCGCAGCGCCTTCAAGGCGGTCTCGAATGTCGACGAGCTGACCGAGCCCACGCGCTCGATGTGGACCACGTTCATCGACCGCGACGGCGATGCCGCGCGCCGCTTCGTCGCCGCATCGATCGGCGCCCCCGATCGCAAGGGCGAGGTCATCGCGTTCGCGATCTTCGACCTGGGCGAGGCCATCGGCGAGGCCGAGCTCGCTTCGCTGGATCGCGAGGCTTCGATCCCGCCAGTGCTTGCGCTGCGCATCCAGCTTGCGCGCGCGGTGAATGGCGATGATGCGGCGCTGCGCTCAGCCATCGCCGCACTCGACGCCGGGCATCTCGTCGCGGACTCCGCGCGCGCCGCCGCACTGCTGGCGCTGCGCACGAAGGAGGCCGCGGACCGCGCGGACGCGGAGCGCCGGCTGCGGGCCTTGGGGGACCTGGCGTACCTGCAGCGGCTTACCGAGGATTGGTGAGCGGACAATCCGGGTCAGCGCCCGGACAGGATCCGCGTTGATTGAGGGTCTATCCTTCGATTTCGCTTTTTGGCTCATCTGATCCCGTGGATCACCAAGTTGGTCCACGGGATCAGATGAACGGAAATTGCGATCGGGACGTACCTCGGGCCACGCATTGATATGGACGAATCTCCTGACCCCCCGAATCGCAGGTGGACTGACCTCGCGCCGCAGCGCGGCACGCGCATCGACACGCCGCGGCCGATCGACATCCGCGCAATCCGCCGGCGCCTCCATCTCACGCAGCGTCAGTTCGCGGGCCATTTCGGATTCCCGGTCGCGACGCTGCGCCACTGGGAACGCGGCAATCGGCGGCCGTCGGGAACCGCGCTCGTCCTCCTGCACGTGATCGCCAGCAATCCGCGCGCGGTACGGGTCGCCGTTCGGAAAGCGAGGATCGAGTTTCCCGACGCATTCCCAGGAATGGAACCGAGGCGCTCCAGCCGCGCGCCTCCCGGATTCGCCTCGCCGCTATAGGATTGACATCGGAGGGGATCGCCCACGAAGGAGGCCCCGATGAGCCGCGCGAGATCTGGGTCGACGAGACGCCGCATTCGCTGCTAAGCCTCGAAGTCGTCGACGGCGAGGGCTTGCGGCACATCCTGCTGCTGCGCACGCCGATGATGCTGCCGGCGCCGGAGAAAGCGACGTAACTACGCCGGCACTGCGGACGACCTCGTTGGCGTAGATACGGGATCCTAAGGTACCGCCCGCTGCCCCTCGCTAAACCGCCAGAGCCGTCCCGCCTATAATTCCGCGTCTCCCGAATCGGCCCACCCCCTGCCCGAGCCCGCCGTACAGGACCTCAACTTGAACGCCATCCCACCGCAGCTTTTGCTGGAGCACATGTCCGAGGGAGTCATCGCCCTCGATCACAACCTCGCCATACGCGAGCTCAATGGCCGGGCGAGCCTGCTGTACCGCCGCAAGGCCGATTCGCTCCTGGGGCGTCGGCTGACGGAGATCTTCCCCGAGCTGGGCGCCACGGGCGTGCTTGCCGAGCTGGAAAGCATCCGCGCCGGCCGCATCCCTCGCAGGCTCGAGATCTTCCTCCCCAGCCTCTTTGCCTGGCACGCGCTGCTCGCGGTCCCGGTCGACGGCGGGCTCGTGCTCTTCGCGCGCGACGTGAGCGAACGCGTGCGGCAGGAAGGACAGGAAGCGGCGCGCGCGGCCGTGCGCAAGGTGATCGAGTCCATGCCCCTGTGCGTGACCATCACGCGCGGCCCGCAGCACCGCATCGAGCAGGCGAACCGGCTGGCGCGCGCGCTCGTCGATCATCGAGAGGTCGAAGGCGAGCTGCTCGAAAGGGTCCTGCCGGAGTCGAGCGCGCAAGGCTTCATCGCCCTGCTGGACGGGGTGTACAAGTCCGGCCAGGCATACCACGGCCCGGAGGTTTCCCTGGAATGGAAACCGGACGGCAAGCAAGAGCGCCGCTCCTGGTTCGACCTCATCTACCAGCCGATATTCGACGAGGCGGGTGCGGTGGCCGGCATCCTGCATCTCGGCACCGAGGTCACCGAGAAGGTCCACCGTCGCCGGTTGCTCGAACAATATGCGGCCGAGCGCCAGGCGGTGCTCGAACAGCTGGAGGAAGGCGTGATCCTCACCGACCCCGAAGGCCGCATCACCTTCGTGAACGCCGCGGCCGAACGCCTGCATGGCGCTGCGTTGCTGGGTGTCGCGCCATCCGACTATTCGGACGCCTACCAGCTGCTCACCGATGGCGGCGAGCCTTACCCCTCGGAGGAGCTGCCGCTGGCGCGTGCGGTGGTGGCGCACGTCACCGTGAAGGACGCGATCTGGCGGATCCGGCGACGCGACGGCAGTGTGGAGCGGGTGCGCGGCACGGCGAAGCCGGTACTGGGAGGCCAGGGCCAGCTCCTGGCTTGCGTGCTGACCTTGCAGCCTTGGCCGGAACCTTAGCTACGGCCAGTGCCCCATCAAGTCGAACGAGAGCTGTCGATGATGCTTGATCGACAAGAGATAGACCGTGTCGGCCCGGACCAGATAAAGGATCAAAAAGTCCCCATCGATCAACTGGCGGACCTGTGAGCCGGGGGCGGCAGCCTTCACGACCTTCTCGAACAACGCGATTCCATCCGCGGACAACGGCGCCCGCGCGAGGAAATCAGCCCCGAGCGCGGGAAAGCGCTGCAGGTTCGGGATGACCTCCGAGGCCAGCCGCCCGACCAACTCGCCGAAGGCCGCTGACGCCCCGGCAGCCGCAAGGAAATCCCCGAGGGCCGCCAGATTGCGGTCGAAATTCCGGGTGACAAGAACGGAACGCGCCCGCGCCATTACTTCCTGCGTCGAACGTCGTACTTGGCAAGCACTTGCCGCGCGGTCGCCACACGCCCGTCCCGGACATCCTCGATGCCGCTCAGCGCTTCCTGCAGCAGGGAGAGATGGATGTGCTCGCGCTCGAGGCGATGGTAATGGTCCAGCCGGCGTGCATCGACCAGCGCGACATAGCTCTCACCATTGCGGGTGATGACCTTCTCGGCGCCGGCCCGCACTTCCTCCGCCAGCTCGGTGAAGCGGGCCCTGACCTGGTTCAAAGGGACGATGTCTTCAGACTTGATGGCCATGGTTATTCCTTAACGGATTCGTTAAGGAATAGTTTACTCTGCACATTCGATCGAATGCCACTTGACGATGTACCGGTGGATCGCCCAATTCCCTTGTGCGTTGCGGTATTGCCAGAAATGCCAGCCACGATGTCCACGACCAACTCCGCCTCTGAGCTGTACGGCACCTCGAGGATATAGCTCCCATCGCCCTTCCACGAAGTCCGCTGCTTCGGATGCCACTCCTCCATCGCAACATACCTCGCCCGCTCCGGGAGCAGCAGCACCAGGGCGAACGATTTCATCCTAGGTGCGCCCCTGCCACTGTCCGGAGCTCACCAATTCCTCGACGAGTTGCCGGATGAGCCGCACGATTTCGCGGCTCGCCCGTGTGAGCGGGCGTTGCGTGCTCGTGGCGAGCACGAGCGCGCGATTGAGGGTGGGCTCGTAAATCGGCGCGGCGCGCAGCCTTCCCGTCTTGACCTCGGCGAAGACCGCGTGCAGCGGAAGGATCGTATAGACGCCGCCGTCGGCGACTACGTCCTTGATCACGACCAGCGAGTCGACCTCGATTGCCACTGAGAGCGTGAAGCCGTGTCGTCTCGCGGCTTCATCGAGCATCAGGCGCAAGCCGTTCGGAAGTCCCGGAAGCGCGAGGGGAAGGGTCGCGATCGACGCGAACTTGATCCTCTTCTTCGCCATCGCCCGATCGGTGCCGCCACCAACGAGGTCGAGGTTCACGGCGAGCAAGGCGTCGTCCTTGCGGGACTTGTCCGAGCCGTACCGATTCAGGATCCCGATGTCCACGCGCCCGTTCGCGAGCCATTCCTCGATGTGGCCGCTGAAGCCCTCAAGGAGGCGCAGCGTGATGCCGGGAAAGCGTTCGCGCGTGCGCCGGAACAGCAGGCTTGCGAGGGGGCGGGTGGCCGAGGACTGGATGCCGAGGCTGACGTGGCCGAAGGCGACGCCGGCGCTCGCCTGGACCTCGCCCTGCAACTGCTCAGCTTCGATGAGCAGCGCCTTCACGCGGGGCAGGACCGATTTCCCCAGCTCGGTCAGCACGACGCCGCGTCCGGTCCGGTAGAAGAGCTTCCCCCGGAATTCCGCTTCCAGCGCGCTCAACTGTTTGCTCAGGGCCGACTGCGCGGTGCCGCGCATGATCGACGCCTTGGTGAGGCTTCCGACGTCCGCGACATCGGCGAACGCCCGCAGGTGCCTGAGGTTCAATCGGCCCGTCCCGGGAAAGGGTGTTTGATATCGCAGTTTGGCATATCTGGAATCTTGATATGCCGCTATCGAACCGGGTATGCCATCCCTACACTGATCCCATCGCTCTCCCGGAACCGACCATGGGCAACCGCCTCGACCTGCTGCGCTCCGCCATCGACCCGAAATCGATTGCCATCCTGGGGGCCTCGGACAACCGCAACAAGGTCGGCGGCCGGCCGGTCCACTTCCTGAAGAAATTCGGCTACCTGGGAAAGATCTATCCGGTCAATCCGAACCGTGCCGAGATCCAGGGGCTCAAGGCTTACCCGAACCTCGCGGCGATCGAGGAAGCGCCGGAGCTCGCCATCATCGCGCTTGCCGGCAAGGACACGCCGGAAGCGGTGCGCGCCTGCGCCGCGCGCGGCGTCAAATGCGCCGTCATCGTCACGTCCGGATTCGGCGAGACCGGGGCGGTAGGAAAGCGGATCCAGGAAGAGATGGTGGCCACCGCGCGCAAGGCGGGCATGCGGCTCATCGGCCCGAACTCGCAGGGACTCGCGAACTTCAAAACCGGCGCGGTAGGCCACTTCAGCACGATGTTCATGGAAGTCCCGCCCACCGATGGCCCGGTCGCGATCGTGAGCCAGAGCGGGGGTGCCAGCGTGATGCCTTACGCCCTGCTGCGCGAGCGCGGCATCGGCGTGCGCTACGTCATCGCGAGCGGCAACGACGCGGACATCACCGTGTCGGAGCTGGCCCTCGCCGTGGCCCAGGATCCCGAGATCAAGCTGATCCTCCTCTATACGGAAACGATCAAGGACCCCGAGGTGCTCGCGGAAGCGGCCGCGGTCGCGCGCAAGCGCGGCGTGCCGATCATCGCGCTCAAGTCGGGGCATAGCTCGGGCGGCATCGCCGCGGCGAGCTCGCATACCGGCGCGCTGGTGAACGAAGATGGCGTCGTGGATGCGTTCCTCACCAAGCACGGCATCGCGCGCGCGAAGGATGTCCACGGCCTCGTGAACGCGGCCGAGCTCTACCTCCAGGGGTGGAAGACCACGGGACGCCGTCTCGTGGTCATCAGCAACAGCGGCGCCTTCTGCGTCATGGCCGCGGATGGGGCCGAAGAGCGCGGCCTGCCGCTGGCACAGTTGTCCGCGGAAACCGTGAAACGCCTGCGCGAGGTCCTGCCCGACTTCGCGACCGGCACGAATCCGATCGACCTCACCGCCGCGCTGCTCAGCAACGGCAAGATGTTCGGTAGCGTGCTGCCGATCCTGGCCGCCGATCCCGCGGCCGACCTGTTCCTCATCGGCTTTCCGGTATGCGGTGAGGGCTACGACGTCGAGCAGTTCGCGCGCGACACCGCGGCGTTCACCGAAGAGACCGGCAAGCCCGTCGTGGTCACCGGGCCGCAGGCTACGGTGATGGCGCCCTTCAAGGCGCTGGGCATCCCGACCTTTACCAACGATACCGACGCGCTGCGGGCACTCGACCAGTTCAGCGCGCTGTGGCAATCGGCGGCGCGCGAGCCGGCAGCGCCTTCACCGCAGCGCGGTTGCAGGATTCCCGCCGGGAAATCGACGTTCCTGAGCGAAGCGCAAAGCCTCGTGCTGCTGAAGGAGGTCGGCCTCCCGGTGGTGCCCCATCGCCTCTGCCACACGGCGGAAGAAGCGTTGGCTGCATTCAAGGAGCTCGGCGGACCCGTGGCGGTGAAGGCGTGCTCCGAAGCGCTGCCGCACAAGACCGAATACGGGCTCATTCGACTCATGCTGGATTCCGCCGACGCCGTGCGCGAGGCGTTCGACTTCTGCATGGCCGGCATGAAGAAGCTCGCCGTCCCCATCGAAGGCGTGATCGTCGCGAAGATGGCGGCCGGGCGCCGCGAATTTGCCCTCGGCGCCAAGCTCGATCCCGTCTTCGGCCCGGTCGTGATGATCGGCGACGGCGGCAAGTACATCGAAGCCATGCCCGATTTCGCGTTGCTGATCCCGCCGTTTTCCACGGCCGACGTACGCGAGGCGCTGCTGAAGCTGCGCGTGGCGCCGCTGCTCAAGGGCGTGCGCGGCGAGCCGCCCCTGGATGTGGATGCGCTCGCTGAAGCGACCGTGGCGCTGGGCTCGTTCATCCATCGCGCGGCGGGACAAGTCTCATCGGTCGACGTGAACCCCGTCCTCGTCGCCGAAAAAGGAAAAGGGGCCGTCGTCGTCGACGCGCTGATCGAACGCGCCTGAACCCACCCGAATCCATCCAGGAGATCCACATGTCGAAGTTGCTCAACAAGGTCGGGGCCGCGATCCTCGCCGCGCTGTCCCTCACGCTCGCAGCCGGCGCGGCCGCGCAGACGTATCCGGAAAAGTCGGTGAAACTGGTCGTTCCCTTTCCCCCGGGCGGTCCCACTGACGGGATGGCGCGCATCCTCGGGCAGGAGCTCTCGAAGAAGTGGAGCCAGCCGGTCATCATCGACAACAAGGGCGGCGCGGGCGGTGGCATTGCGGCCGAAAGCGTGGCGAAGTCCCCGGCCGACGGCTACACGCTTTTCTTCGGCACGACCGGCACTCAGACGATCAATCCCAGCCTGTACGCGAAGCTGCCCTACGATCCCGTCAAGGACTTTGCACCCGTCAGCATGGTGGCCACGACCGCGAATGTGCTCGTGGTGAATGCCACGCTGCCGGTCAAGTCCGTGAAGGAGCTGATCGCCTACGCCAAGGCCAACCCGGGCAAGCTCACGTTCGGCTCCGCGGGTAACGGAAGCTCGAACCATCTCGCCGGCGAGCTCTTCAAGAGCACGTCGGGCGTCGACATGGTCCACGTCCCGTACAAGGGCAGCGCACCTGCGTTGAACGACCTGCTGGGCGGGCAGCTCTCGCTCATGTGGGACGTGATTTCCACCGCCATGCCGCACGTCGCGGCCGGCAAGACACGCGCCCTCGGTGTGACGAGCCCGAAACGTTCCGCCATCGCTCCCGATGTCCCGACCATAGCCGAGTCCGGATTGCCGGGCTATGAAGTGGTCATCTGGTTCGGCGTGCTGGCGCCTACGGGAACCCCGGCGCCGATCGTGGACAAGATCAGCAAGGACCTCGCAGCGATCATGAAGACGCCGGAAATGAAGGAGCGCCTGTCGAAGCTGGGCGCCGAGCCCGCAGGCACCACGCCGGCGGAATTCGCGGACCTGATGAAGGCCGATACCGCGAAGTGGTCCAAGGTGGTCAAGTCCTCGGGCGCGCGCGTGGACTGACCATGGAACGCTGCGTGATCACCGAGCGTCGCGGGCCCATCGAGCTCGTGACGCTCAACCGCCCCGAGGCGATGAACGCCGTCAGCACGCGGCTGCGCACGGAGCTCATTGCCGCCATGGAAGCGGCGAACAAGGACCCGGCCGTGCGCGCGGTGGTGATCACCGGCGCGGGCGACCGCGCCTTCTGCGCAGGCCAGGATCTCGCCGAAGCGGTCGAGTACGAATCCGGCGATATCGACGCGTGGCTGGGACAGCAGCACGCGATGTACCAGTCGATCCGCGACCTCGACAAGCCCGCCGTGGCCGCGTGGAACGGTGTGGCCGCGGGGGCTGGGTTCCAGATCGGGCTCTGCGCCGACCTGCGCGTGGGCTACCCCGAGATGAAGCTGGGCCAACCCGAGATCAACGCGGGGCTCGCGAGCATCGTCGGCTCGTACCTGATGACGCTGCACGTGGCCTTGTCCCACAACCTGCAGATGTCGCTCACCGGCGAGCTCATCAGTGGCCAGCGCGGCTACGAAATGGGCCTCGTCAACTACCTGGTGCCGCGGGAGCAGGTACTGGACAAGGCAATCGATTTGGCGAACGCCCTCGCGGCGAAGCCGCAGACCGCGATGCGCCTGACCAAGCAGCGCATCCGCGCGCTCACGCAATCCGATTTCGACGCGGCCGGCCGGCAGGGCAAGGCATCGCAACGCGAGGCGTACGCCAGCGGCGAGCCGCAGAAAATGATGCGCAGTTTCTTCGAAGCCCGTTCAAAAAAGGTGAAATCATGAAATCCGCTCTCAAGGCATTCATCGCCGCTTCCTGGCTCGCGCTGGCGGCCAGCGCACCGGCGGCCTATCCCGATCGTCCGATCAAGCTCGTGGTTCCGTACACGCCCGGCGGCGTGACCGACGCCCTGGCCCGATACGTCGCGAAAGGGCTCGCGGACCGGGTCGGCCAGCCGGTGGTCGTCGAAAACCGCGGCGGCGGCGGCGCCAACATCGGTGCGGACGTCGTCGCCAAGTCGCCCGCCGACGGCTACACGCTGCTGATGGGCTCGGCCGCGACGCACGCGATCAACTCGAGCCTCTACAAGAAGCTCAGCTACGACCACATCAAGGACTTTGCACCCATCACCCAGGTCGCGCAGGTGCCCAACATCCTCGTCGTCCATCCCTCGGTGCCGGCGAACAACGTGCGCGAGCTGATCGACTACGCGAAGAAGAATCCCGGCAAGCTCAACTTCGGCTCCTCGGGCGCGGGCGGCACGATCCATCTCTCCGGCGAGCTCTTCAAGACGATGGCGGGCGTGGACATGGTCCACGTTCCGTACAAGGGCAGCGCGCCGGCGGTGAGCGACCTTCTCGGAGGCCAGGTGCAGGTGATGTTCGACAGCTCGGTCGTGCCGCACGTGAAGAGCGGCAAGTTGAAGGCGCTCGCCGTCACCAGTGCCAATCGTTCCTCCGCGCTGCCGGACGTGCCGACGATGGCCGAGGCGGGACTTCCCGGATACGAATCGACCGCGTGGTTCGGCATCCTCGCGCCCGTGGGCACGCCGGAACCGATCCTCTCCAAGCTGCACGTGGAGCTCACCGCCGTCCTCAAGGATCCGGCGACGCAGCAATGGATGAAGGCGCAGGGATTCGATGCCATCGGGGACACGCCCGCGCAATTCGCGGCCTACATCCGCAAAGAGACCGACAAGTGGTCGAAGGTGGTGAAGGCCTCCGGCGCCACCGCCGATTGACCCCCGGGAGAGAGACATGAAGGCTCGGAATCCCGACGTGAAAGAACTGGTCCACCTCGAACGCCGCCGCAACGTCGCCGTCGTAACGCTCGACAACCCGGAGTCGCTCAACGCGATCAACGGGCCGATGCGCGATTCCATCATCCGGACGATGGAAGCGTTGAACCGCGACGACGGCGTGCGCGCGATCGTGCTCACCGGCGCGGGCGAGCGTGCGTTTTCGTCGGGACAGGACCTCACGGAAGCGGCCGGCTTCAAGACCGAGGAAGTCGAAGGGTGGATGCGCCACCAGGCAGCGATGTTCCAGTCGCTGCGCAACCTCGAGAAGCCGCTGGTGGTGGCCTTCAACGGCACGGCGGCGGGCACCGGATTCCAGATCGGCCTGGTCGCCGACATCCGCGTCGGCTATCCGGAAATGTCGATCGGGCAGCCGGAAGTGCGCGTCGGGCTCGCGAGCATCCTCGGTTCCTGGCTGATGACGCTCTACCTGGGTCTCGCGGACAACATCCAGATGTCGCTGCTGGGCGAGCTCATCACCGGACAGCGCGCGAAGGAGCTCGGGATGCTCAACTACCTCGTCGCGAAGGACCAGGTATTGCCCAAAGCGCTCGAGGTGGCGGGCGAATTCGCCAAACTGCCCGCCACCGCGCTGAGGCTCACCAAGGAGCGGTTCCGCATCCTCACGCAGCCCGGATTCGACGAGGCGTGCGAGGCGGTGGTTCGTTGTCACACCGACGAATACGCGACCGGAGAGCCGCAGAAGATCATGCGCGGCTTCCTCGAGGAGAGGGCGAAGCGTCGCGCCCAGAAACAGGAAAGGACACCCCATTAAAGCCATCGTCTGCAAGGCCTTCGGTCCGCCGGAATCGTTGGTGGTCGAGGAGGTCGCGAATCCCAGGGCGCCGGGGAAGGGCGAGGTGAAGATCGCGGTGCATGCGGCCGGCCTGAATTTTCCCGACACGCTGATGGTCGCCGGGAAATACCAGGTGAAGCCTCCCTTTCCGTTCTCCCCCGGGATGGAATGCGCCGGCGTCGTGATGGCAGTGGGCGACGAAGTCACCGAAGTCAAGCCTGGCGACCGCGTGATGGCCACGCCGGGCAACGGGGGAATGGCGGAAGAGGTGATCGCGCCGGCCGATTCCGTCTTCCGGATTCCCGACCGCATGAGCTTCGAGCAGGCCGCCGGCTTTCCCGTGACCTACGGCACGGTCTATTACGCGCTGGTCGACCGTGCGCAGCTGAAACCGGGGGAAGTGTTGCTGGTGAACGGCGCCGCGGGCGGCGTGGGCTCCAACGCGGTCGAGATCGGCAAGATCCTGGGGGCGAAGATCATCGCGACTGCAGGCAGCAGCGAGAAACTCGAGGTCGCGAAGCGCTTGGGAGCCGACGAGGGCATCAACTATTCGAAGGAAAGCATCAAGGACCGGATGAAGGCGCTCACGAACGGCCGCGGCGCCGACGTCATCTTCGATCCGGTCGGCGGCGACGTGTTCGACGAGTCGCTGCGCTCCATCGCCATGGACGGCCGGCTGCTCGTGATCGGCTTCGCGTCCGGGCGCATCCCGGCCGTGCCGGCGAACGTCGTCTTGCTGAAGAACTGCGCGGTCGTCGGCGTGTATTGGGAAGGGTTCGCGAAGAGGTACCCGAAGAAGAACCGCGAGAATTTCGAAGCGATGTTCCGCTGGTTCGAGGAGGGGAAGCTGAAGCCCGCGGCGTCGAAGCTGTATCCCCTCGACCTGGTTCCCGAGGCGATGGATGACCTGCTCACGCGCCGGGCCACGGGAAAGCTCGTCATCGCGGTTCGATAGTCCGCACCAGCTGGCGTGAGGGTCTATGGGGATGCGTCGGTCCTCGAGCCCGCCGCATCACGTTCGCCTTGAATGGGATCCATTGGATCAGCCAAACAAAACGTCTCACAAAAGCGCCTCGAGCCCCTTTCGATCGAGGATATCCAACAGCTTCGCGGACGGTCCGCTGGGTTTCTTGTCCCCAATTTCCCATTGGCGAACCGTCGATAGGCTCGTATTCAATACAGCCGCAAGGACGGCCTGGCTCAGGCGATGCCGATGGCGAAGCGACCTGATCCGGCTACTCGAGAACTGGGGGACGGGATCAAGGCAAAGCGCGTCGTACTCCGCCATTCGCTTCTTGTCGATGAATCCCGCGCTGTAAAGGTCGCGTGCGCCCTCATGAACCGCCGCGAAGACACGGCTACGGCCTTTGCGTCTTGCCGTCATACGTCGATTTCCTCCAATGCGCCGAGTTCCTTCAGCTGGTCCAATTCGTGGCTGTCCCGAGCAAGCAAGTCCTTGGCGTAGGACTTCAGGGCCTTCAGCTCATCGTCCGCGATGTCATCCTTTTCGTTCATGGCAAAACCGGTCACGAAGAACCACCGATCGCGAAAATTGGTGATGACGATTGCGCGAGCTCCCCCGCGCTTGCCGCGGCCGGGCAAACCAACCCGCTTCTTGATGACCCCACCGCCAAGGTCAGCATCGAAAAGCCCATTACGAATCTCAGTCAACGCTTCACTCAGCATTTCGGCCGACAGGCCCGACCGTTTCCGCATCCATCGGGCGAAGTGGCGAGTTTTGAACGCGCGATTCATAGTATATCACTAAGTGATATAGTCGGGAATTTGCAGGTGCGGCGCCATGTGCCATCTTCCGGCCACAAAAGCTCATCAGATGAGCCTGCGGTTCAAACCTCCTCCAGATACCTCGACCGCAGCAACACCCCCTCCCGGTGAAACCTCAGGTACCCCCGCTGCCCCTCGCTGAACCGCCCCACATTCAGCGCCTGGGTGATCTCAACCCCCAGCTTCACGAGGGCCGCGGCATGGGCCACGGGTGACACTAGGGTGCAGTGTCATCCCGGCGTAGGCCGGGATCCAATCACGCCGTCATCCCGGACGCTGCAATCGCAGCGATGGTCCGGGATCCAATCACCCATCGAGGCGCTCCTCGTTGCTCGAGTCCCGCCACGGCTTGCAGTGGCTTGCGCGCAGATGCTCTTCGCGCGTGACGCCCGTGATGCGGCACGCGCGCTCGATCCTCATCACGTTCGCCTTGAATGTCCCCTGCCCGCGCCGCGCAAGGACGATGGCCTCGCGCTCGGTCTCGGGGATGTGCGTGTCGTTGCGAACCTCCCGCATTTCGTGCTCTTCCCATTCGAGGAGCCCGATGGCGGGAGAGGTCACGCCCTCGAGCAGCAGGTTGCCGCGAATGATGTCCCTCGCCTCCACGCCGATGAGGTCGATGAGCGCCGCGGCCAGCGCCTCGGGAAGCCGCGTGAGGTAGACGCTTTGCAGCCCGGTGCCGATCGATCGAAGCGGCGCGTACTTCGAAGGCAGCAATGGCGCCAGGACGTCCATATAAGAGCGTTTTAGCTCTCTTCGGTAAGGGGCTCCTCTGGTCTAGCGCTCGAGTCACAATGCGGACATTTCCGCTCATGCGCGTCACAGCTATTGGAGCCGTACTCTCGACTACATTTATCGCATTGCA
>JANLXC010000050.1:0-2349 GCA_031364925.1 Burkholderiales bacterium
GCTTTCATTTTTTACATCTATTTTTTGTTTTCTGTATTCTTTTTTCTTTTTTCCATCCTCAACCTAAACTCTGCACCTCCCCCCCACTTTTCGTTTGTACGCCCACAGCATCATCAGCGCGCCAGCGAGGATCATCGGCAGCGAGAGCCACTGCCCCATCGACAGATTGAGCGCGAGGAGCCCGAGGAAATCGTCGGGCTGGCGCGCGAATTCGGCGATGAAGCGGAATGCCCCGTAGCCCACGAGAAAGAGCCCGGACACGGCGCCCGCGGGGCGCGGCCTCTTCGAGAACCACCACAGCAGGATGAAGAGCGCCACGCCCTCGAGGGCGAACTGGTAGAGCTGCGACGGGTGGCGCGCGATGCGTTCTCGATCGACCTGCGGAAACCACATGCCCCACGGCAGGTCGGTCGCGCGCCCCGGCAGCTCGCCATTGATGAAATTGCCCAGGCGCCCCGCTCCCAGGCCGATGGGTGTGAGGGGCGCGATGAAGTCCATGGTGGTGATCCAGCGGCGCTTGCGCACCCAGCAGAACACGGCGATTCCGGCGAGCACGCCGAGGAAGCCGCCGTGGAAGCTCATTCCGCCGCTCCAGATCTGCAGGATTTCCGCGGGATGCGCGAGGTAGTGCTCGAGCTTGTAGAAGAGCACGTAGCCCAGGCGCCCGCCGAGAATAGTGCCGACGACGCCATAGATCAGCATGTCGTCCACGTCCTTCTCGGTGATCTCGCCGCCCAGCCCCTGCCGCACGCGCCTCTTGCCGAGCATGATCACGGCGATGAACCCGATCACGTACATGAGCCCGTACCAGCGCACGGCCAGCGGGCCGAGGCTGAAGATGATCGGGTCGAACTGCGGATGGGTGAGCACGGAGCCCTTCAGGCGAAACGGCAGATGCGCGCCGCATTATCCCAGAGCACCGCACGCGCGTGCGGCTTCCTTGTCGGAAGCGGGCGTGCCGGCCGCGAGGTAAGAAAGGAACGTGCCCTTCGCGGATTCGACCGCGAAGGCGCTACAAGGAGCCTGGGTCGAGGGACCTAGACTCCGCCCAAGTCGCGAAGGTCGCGCCCAGGGCTACGCGGCTCGATCACTGCGCGGCGGTTGGTGATGCCGAACATGATGAAGAGCGCGCCCGCGACCGCGAGGACCGCGTTGTACATCGGCAATGTCGGGATCATGCCCGCGAAGCCGGCGATGGCGGCAAGAAGGAATACGACGCCCGCGACGAGTGCAAGCTTCTTCATGGTTATTTCCTCTGGATGATGTCCGTAGTAGGCCAAGGTTGGACTCCCGTCAAGGAGCGCAGTGCCGCGGCTCCATGGGCCGATCGGACGCGTAAGATATCGGAGACGTCCTACAGCTTTTTCGTCCCCACGCCACGACTGAAATCCATGACCGAAAAATACCGCTCGTTCACCATCACCAAGGGCGTGCCGCGCTCGCCCAACCGCTCGATGCTTCGCGCCATCGGCTACCAGGACGCCGACTTCGACAAGCCCATTGTCGGCATCGCCAACGGGCACTCGACGATGAACCCGTGCAATGCCGGCATCCAGCCGCTTGCCGACGCGGCCGACGCCGCGGCACGCAAGGCCGGCGCCATGCCGCAGATGTTCGGCACCATCACCGTGACCGACGGCATTTCCATGGGCACGGAGGGCATGAAGTACTCGCTCGTATCGCGCGAGGTGATCGCCGACTCCATCGAAACCGCGGCGCAGAGCCAGTTCATGGACGGAGTCCTCGCCATCGGCGGCTGCGACAAGAACCTCCCGGGCGCGATGATCGGCATCATGCGCATGGACATTCCCGCGATCTGCGTCTACGGCGGCACCATCAAGCCGGGCAAGTACAAGGGGCAGGACCTGCAGATCGTCTCGGTGTTCGAGTCGGTCGGCTCGTTCTCCGCGGGGAAGATGTCGAAGGAAGACTTCGAGTGCATCGAGAGGAAGGCTCTTCCCGGCGTCGGCGCGTGCGGCGGCATGTACACCGCGAACACGATGTCGTCTTCGGTCGAGGCGGTCGGGATGTCGCTTCCCTTTTCCTCGACCATGGCGGCCGAAGACGAGGAGAAGCGCGAGAGCGCGGCGGAAAGCATGCGCGTGCTGGTCGACGCGGTGAAGAAGAACCTGAAGCCCAGCGCCATCGTCACGAAGAAGTCCATCGAGAACGCGATCGCCGTGGTGATGGCGACCGGCGGCTCCACCAACGGCGTGCTGCACTGGCTCGCGATCGCGCATGCCGCGGGCGTGCCTTGGACCCTCGATGACTTCGAGCGCATCCGCCTGCGCACGCCCGTGCTGTGCGACCTGAAGCCTTCCGGGCGTTACGTGGCGGTGGATCTGCACC
>JANLXC010000063.1:0-15569 GCA_031364925.1 Burkholderiales bacterium
CGGCAGGAACCGCGCCGCGATCCACCAGGGCCACGGCCTGCTCACGGCCAGCCGCCACAGCATCGACGACGCGGCGTTCTGGTTCATCGCGCTCGAGCGCTGCTGCCAGGTGCAGCTCATGGTAGAAGCCACGGGACTCAAACCCGTGATGCTGACGCCGGAGGTTGCCCGGTACAGCCACGAGCACGTGGGCAACGAGTTCATCGGGTGGCTGCACTTCCAGACGATCTACGACCAGCTGGTCGAAACGCAGCCCGACATGTTCGACTAGGCTCGCCTCGCCCGATGGAATTGCCCCGCAACACGATAAAGCGGGCGCTGCTGGAAAGGCGGCACCGGGCCCCGATTAGTGCTTCGCAGCTTTCTTCCATGCCTTGTATTCAGAGAGCCTCAGCCGGAATCGGACGACATTGCCTTCGTGAAGGTTTGCAAGCTCCTGGAGAGCGATTTCAACGAACCGGTCTTGATCTGCCTCGCGAACAAGCTTGCGTGCGCGCTTCCACACCTCCTCCTGCGTGGCATGCTCCCCCGCTCTCACGACATCGCCGATCACCTCCGATAGCGCCTCCCTGTTTCGAAGCTCACCGGATCCGGCGCAGCTCCGTTCTGCGTCACCGCCAGAAACCGCTGGCAGGAGCGCTCGTAGGCCCACGCAAAGACGTCTCGCGACAGCTCGATGCGGTTCAGCTCATAGATGCCCAGCGTTCCTTCGAAGTAGGCACGCTCCGGTACGTCGACGGATCGATTTGGGTCACGTAGTCGCTTCCACCCAGTGCCCCGGACGCGGTCATGTACCAGACGAAAACGACGCCGGTTTCGCGGTTGCGATACAGCAGATCCTTGATGCCGTCCCCGTTCCAATCCGTCCGTTGACGTCGAAGTGTTCGGCGCAGCTTCATCGACATCGGAAACAACGTAGCCAACCGAGCCGGGGCTGTAACTCGGCAGCTTGGTTGCAGGATTGCAGGACGTATAGGTAGCAGCGTAGTACCCGGAGTAGGTTCGGTCCGGCGCCTCGCACCTCCACGGGATCGGATCGCAGATTCGAGCGAAACACTTTTCGCGCAGCGTACTCTTCGCGATTGGAAGGCGTTCAGATTGACTCGTTTTGCCCCTAGAGCAAAGAGAGCGCAGGCGGCTCCATGCGGCTTTCCGGCATTTCGCCCCGGTTTTCTGCGATCGTCGCTTGCGCCCCGCGAGGCGCGGCGCCGCTGCCTAAGGTGGGCGCCGCCGTCGTCGCCAACGTGGCCGCACCCTCTGCAGCAACCGCAGCTTCGCCTGAGCGGCTCATCCAGGCAATTCGCGACACCCGATGTCGCGGTAGCATTGCGAGATGAAAACACTTCTGCATATCGTTTGCCGCCGCCATGACCATCGCCGCGAACCCCGCATCGGCGTGGTCGTGAACCCGGCCACCGGCATCAGGGGCATGAACGATCCGGTCGCGCAAGCCAATAAGCGACCGGAAGCGCTCGCCTTCGGTGAAGGCCGCTGCCGGTGGTAGGCATGGACGCAGGCAACGAGTCGGGCGCCAGCGGCGAGCGCCGCTTCGAAGCGCTCTTCACGGAGGCTCCCTTCAGCATCCAGCTCATCGCGCCGGATGGGCGCACCTTGCGGGTCAACAAGGCGTGGGAAGCGCTCTGGGAGTTGAAAGACGGCGACGGCGTGAAGGAATACGTCCTCAGCCCCGCATACAACATCCTCCAGGATCCGCAACTGGCGGCGAAGGGCGTGACGCCGCTGCTGCGGCGCGCCTTCGCGGGCGAAACGACGCGCATCGAGCCGATCCTCTACGACCCGGCGGAGATCGGCCGCGCAGGCCGCGCCCGCTGGGTCGGCGCCACCGCCCGCCCCCTCCACGATCGCGATGGCCGCCTCACGGAAGTCATGTTGATCCATGAGGACGTGACCGAGCGCCGTATCGGCGAGCAGGCGCTGCGGGAAAGCGAGCAGCGCCTGCGGCTTGCAACCGACGCGACCAACATCGGCATCTGGGACTGGGACATCGAGAAGGACATCGTCACGTGGACGCCCGAGGTCTACGCGTTGCACGGCGTCGCACCCGGCTCGTTCGGCGGCCGGGCGACGGACTTCGCCCAGCGCGTGCATCCCGAAGACATGGGACCGCTCTGGTCGCGCATCGAGCATGCCGTCGCGACGAAAACCGGCTTCGCAGGCGACTTCCGCGTGGTGCTCGATTCCGGCGAGCACCGCTGGCTGCATACGAGCAGCCGCGTGTATGTCGGTCTCGAGGGCGAGCTCCGCATGGTCGGGGCGACGTTCAGCATCGATCGGTACAAGAAGGCGGAGACCGCGCTTCGCGACAGCGACCGGCGCAAGGACGAGTTCCTCGCGATGCTGGCACATGAGCTGCGCAATCCCCTGGCGCCCATCCGATCCGCCGCGGAGATCCTCCTGCATGGGCCGAAGGAGGCGAAGGACGTGCAGCGCGCGAGCGAGATCATCGGCCGCCAGGTGCGCCACGTGACCAAGCTGGTCGACGACCTCCTGGACGTCTCGCGCGTCACGCGCGGCCTGGTCCAGCTGCAGCGCGAGCCGGTGGACTTGTCCGCTGTCATCCACAACGCCGTCGAGCAGGCGAGCCCCGCCATCGAATCGCGCGAGCATTCGCTGCATACGCGCATCGAGGCGGGCGGCGCCTGGGTGCTCGGTGATCGCGCGCGGCTGGTCCAGGTGGTCGTGAACCTGCTGACCAACGCGGCGCGGTACACCCCGCATGGGGGCCGCATCGAAGTCGGGTTGCGCGCGGAGCAAGGCGAGGCCGTGCTTCAGGTGGACGACAACGGCCAGGGGATCGCGGCCGACTTGCTTCCGCACGTCTTCGACCTGTTTACGCAGGGGCCGCGGATGCTCGACCGCTCGCAGGGCGGCTTGGGTATCGGGCTGGCACTCGTGCGCCGGCTGGTCGAGCTGCACGGCGGCTCCGTCGACGCGGCGAGCGCCGGGGCCGGATGCGGAAGCAGCTTTACCGTCCGGCTCGCAAGAATCGCCGCCGACCATGCGCAGGATCAGCACGCCGCCGGGGGCCCCATCAACGCGGCACCACGCCCCCTGCGCATCGTCGTGGTGGACGATAACCGCGACGCGGCGGAGACGCTGCAGAGCCTGCTCGAAAGCGCCGGCCACCTTGTCGAGGTTTTTCACGACGGCGCCAGCGCGGAGGCCGCCTCGAGCGCGCGCTTGGCGAATGTCTTCATCCTCGACATCGGCCTGCCCGACACGGACGGGAACGCGCTCGCCGTGCGCCTGCAGCGGGTGAATCGGCAAGCGCTTTACGTCGCGATGAGCGGCTATAGCCAGCCCGGCGACCTCGAGGCCTCGCGCAACGCGGGCTTCGCGCACCACCTGGTGAAGCCGGTTGAATGGCAGAACGTCGCGGAGGTGCTCAGTCGCGCGCTGGACACCGCTTCTTGAGGAAGCGGTTGTAGTCGAACCCCACGGCGTGGATGATCGGCTATGCGAGTTTCGGCGGATCATGTGATTGCCGAGCAATTCTTGGCGGAGAGACAAATACTCCGGAAGGCCTCGGTATCCCTATTGCGTTCCGCTGGAATTCTAGTAGAGTCCTGCTGGTAGTACGGGCGCCGCAAACGGTGCACCCATTACCCCCGTCGCTTTAGCAGGAGTCATGCCTTGAACCCGTCCCCTCAGTTGAAAGCATTCGTTTTCGATGCCTACGGCACCGTCTTCAACGTGCACTCCGTCGCGGATCTCGCGGAGCAGTTCTTCCCCGGCCACGGCAATACGCTCAGTCAGCTGTGGCGCGCAAAGCAGATCGAGTACATGTACTTGCGTACGCTTATGGGACGCTACATTCCGCATAACGAGAACACAGAGTCCGCCCTGGTGTACGCGTGCAAGGCACTGGGGCTGAAGTGCGATTCCGAGCAGCGCGCCAAGCTGATGCAGGCCTACCTGCGCCTGACGCCGTATCCGGAAGCAGTTGGCGCGCTTGACGCACTGGCGGGGCATAAGCGCGCCATACTCTCGGTGGGCACCAAGCCCATGCTCACGGAGATGGTCGCCCACGCCGGGATGACGCGGCTCTTCGACAAGCTGATCAGCGTCGACGCGGTGAAGGTGTACAAGCCGCATCCCGCCACCTACCAGCTGGTGATCGACGAGCTGGGCGTGACCCGTCCGCAGGTGGGGTTCGTCACCTCCAACTACTTCGACGTGGCCGGCGCGAAGGCCTTCGGCTTCACCGTCTTCTGGATCAACCGCAACAACGCACTGCCGGACGAGCTCGGGCTGCTGCCGGACCACGTGCTGAATGACCTCGCCGGTCTGAAGCAGTTCGCCTGATCCCCCTCAACCCCGGAGCCAGCAATGGTCAAAGAAGGCAACACCAAAATCACGCGAGAGGAGAAGAAGGTCCTCGTCGCCTCCTCACTCGGCACTGTGTTTGAGTGGTACGACTTTTTCCTGTACGGCTCGCTCGCAGCCGTCATCGCCAAACAGTTCTTCGCCAAGGCGGACCCCGGCACGGGCCTGATCTTCGCGCTGCTGGCATTCGCCGCCGGATTCATTGTCCGGCCGTTCGGCGCGCTGGTCTTCGGACGACTCGGCGACATGATCGGTCGCAAGTACACCTTCCTGGTGACCATCCTGATCATGGGCCTGTCGACGTTCGTCGTCGGCCTGCTGCCGAATTACGACAGCATCGGCCTGGCCGCGCCCATCATCCTAATCATCCTGCGGCTGCTGCAGGGGCTGGCGCTTGGCGGCGAGTACGGCGGCGCGGCCGTCTACGTGGCCGAACACGCGCCGCGGGGCAGGCGTGGTGAGTTCACCTCCTGGATCCAGACCACAGCCACCGGCGGCCTCTTCCTGTCGCTTATGGTGATCCTGGGCACCCGAACCCTCGTCGGCGAGGCCGCTTTCGCCGAGTGGGGCTGGCGCGTTCCGTTCCTGCTGTCGATCGTGCTGCTCGCGATCTCGGTGTGGATTCGGCTGTCCATGCACGAGTCGCCGGTTTTCCAGAAGATGAAGACGGAAGGCCGCACGTCCAAGACCCCGCTGTCGGACGCTTTCGGCCGCTGGAAGAACCTGAAGATCGTGCTGATCGCGCTGTTCGGAATCACCTGCGGCCTCGGCGTCGTCTGGTACACCGGCCAGTTCTACGTGCTGTTGTTCCTGACGCAGACGCTCAAGGTGGACGGTCCCACGGCGAACATGCTCGTCGCCACCGCCCTGCTGCTCGGCACGCCCTTCTTCGTGGTCTTCGGCATCCTGTCGGACCGGGTCGGGCGCAAGTACATCATCCTGGGCGGCATACTGCTGGCGGCGATGTCGTTCTTCCCGATCTTCAAGGCGCTTACGCACTACGCGAATCCGGCGCTCGAGAGGGCGCTGACGAACGCACCGGTCGTGGTGACGGCCGACCCCGCCGACTGCCAATTCCAGTTCAATCCCACCGGCACCAAGCAGTTCAAGTCCTCGTGCGACATCGCCAAAGCCAAGCTGGTAGCGGCGTCGGTGAACTACACGAATGTCCCGGCACCGGCGGGCACGCTGGCGACGGTGAAGATCGGCGACAAGGTGATCACCTCGTTCAACGCGAGCACCATGTCGCCGGCCGAGGCGGAACAAAGGAACAAGGCTTTCTCGCAGGAACTATCCGCCTCTGTCAAGGCCGCCGGCTACCCGTCCAAGGCCGACCCGGAACAGGTCAACAAGCCCATGGTCGTGCTGCTGGTCTTGATCCTTGTGCTGTTCGTGACGATGGCCTACGGACCCACGGCCGCGATGCTGGTGGAGATGTTCCCCACGCAGATCCGCTACTCCGCCATTTCGCTGCCTTATCACATCGGAACCGGCTGGTTCGGCGGGCTGCTGCCCACCAGCGCCTTTGCAATCGTCGCTTACAACGGGGACATCTACTCCGGTCTGTGGTATCCAATTGTTATTGCACTTGCGACAGTGGTGATCGGCGCCGTGTTCCTGCGTGAGACCAAGGACGTAGACCTTCAAGTGCCAACCGGGCCGGACTTCGACACCCAGACCCACGGGGATACGAGCCTGTCGTCGGTTCCGGTGCCCTCCCGGACGAACCGCTGATCTCCGGTCCGCGGGATTTCTGGACGACGGCCGGGATCCTGCACGGGGTCCGGGCCGTCGCCGCCATGGAGGGAGTGCGACAATGACGTCCATCCAACTGAGACAACTTACCTCCATGCCCACACGCCAAATGGCTGCACGCAAGCAGCTCATCGCACAGGACGAGGAGCCAACCGGCACCCTCGCCGAGCAGGTGTACGGCCGCCTCGAAGCCATGATCGTCACGCTGGAGCTGCCACCTGGGACGCTGCTGTCGGAGCTGGCGATCAGCAGGCAGTTCGGAGTCAGCCGCACGCCGGTCGGGGAGGCGCTGCAGCGGCTCGCTCGGGAAGGGCTGGTGACCATCATGTCGCGCCGCGGCTTCGTGGTGACGGAGATCAACGCCACCGACCAGATCCGCCTGCTGGAGCTGCGCCGCGAGATCGCACGGTTCATCGCGCGTAGCGGCGCAGCGCGGGCGGCCATGCAGGAGCGCGAGGCACTGCGCGAAGTCGCCAACGACTTCCTGAAGGCCGCGAAGTCCCGCGACCAGGCGGGGATGACCGCCGCGGACAAGAGGTTCCACGACCTGTTCGCCGATTGCGCGCACAACAACTTTGCGGCGATGGCGATGGAGCCGCTGGATTCGCTTTCGCGGAGGTTCTCGCACGCCCACAAGATGATGAGCGACGGCGCGATGAAGTCGGCCCAGCTGCACGCGGGGATCGCGCTGGCGATGGCTGAGGGTGACGAAAAGCGCGCCGTGCATGCGTCCGACGCGCTGGCCGACTATCTCGACGAGTTCGTGCGATCCACGCTCGACCGCCCGCCGGTGCTGACACGGCAGAGTGGCCGGCGTTAAGGCGGCGAGGCTCCAGCACCTGGACCTGCTGAATAGGAGTTCTGGCGGAGAGGGCGGGATTCGAACCCGCGTTAGGTAATTAGCCTAAACACGCTTTCCAGGCGTGCGACTTAAACCGCTCATCCACCTCTCCGGGGAAGCCTGAAATTATAACGCGAGAGGGGTGGCTTGGACCAGAGTTACTGCCGCCGGGAAGCACGACGCTACGCGCGCGGCTTCGCCGAACGCGACCGCCATCGTCTTTCCCAGGGGCGCCCGGTTCGAGGACGAGAAACGCCGCCTGAGAGGGATGGCGTCGGTCAGGTAGTTCACTACCTCGCGATGCCCGCGCATGCACTCGCCCGCGTCGTCGCCGAGCGCGGCTATACGTCCTGCCTGCGTCGCCAAACGATACCCGCCGGCTGGTTTTCCAGTCAGCCTTGAGGACGCGCGAGGAGCATGCTGAACCCGGACGCCAACGGGCGAACCTCGACAAGATCCAGCCCTGCGCCGCCGAGAAGCGCGCAGAAACCAGATCGCGTGCGCTCCCGCCCGTCGCAGCCCACCAGCATGTTCAGGTCCGAGCGCGCGATCTCCTGGTCGAGCGGCACTGCGCTGAGACGCTCCGGGACGACTCGCTCGAAGAGCATCATGCGGGCCCGCGGCTTCATTGCCGCCGCACATGTGCTCAGGATCACGGCCGCGCGGTCGTCGTCCCAGTTGTGCAGGACGCTCTTCAGGAGATAGGCGTCGGCCCCCGAAGGCACCGCCTCGAAGAAGCTTCCCGCGACCACCTCGCAGCGATCGGCAACGCCGGCGCTCGCCAGGTGCGCGTGCGCTTGCGAGACGGCGTGCGCCAGGTCGATCACCACGCCCCGCATTGCGGGATGGTGCGCGAGCACCGTGGCGATAAGCTCGCCCGCCCCGCCGCCAACGTCCACGGCCGTCGCAACGCCGCTCCAGTCAAGCTCCCGCGCTGCGGCGCGCGCCACGGGACGGGTGAGGTCGATCATGGCCGCGTTGAAGACGGCCGCCTTGGCCGGGTCGCGCTCCAGATGGGTGAAGTCCTCCCCTCGCCCGAGGCGCTTCCTCGCGCTCTCCCCGGTGCGGATGCTGCCGTCGAGCTCGGTCCAGTTGGCCCAGATGCGCTGCCCGCTCATTCGCGCCCAGGCGCTGAGGGACTCGGCGCGATCGCCGCGCAAAAGCTCGCCGTCGGCGGAGAGGTCGAAGGTACCGTCGTCCTTCTCGACACAAAGGTCGAGCGTGACCAGCGCGCGCAGCAATCGATGGGTTGCATCGGCGTCGGCGTTCGCGGCGCGTGCGAGCGAGGCAGCGGCCCTCTCGCCTCTTGCGATCAGCTCCGGCAGGCGAAGCTCACAGGCGACCGCGATCACCTGCGTGGTCCACGAGGCGTTGATCATCGAGAGGACGCGGGCGCGCGATTCCATCATTCCACCTTGATGCCGGCGTCGCGGACCACCTTGCCCCACTTGAGGTCTTCCGCGCGCATGAAAGCGCCGAATGCCTCGGGCGTTTCTGCGCCCACGTCCGCCCCGGCCGCGCCGAACCAGTCGCGCGCCTCCTGCGTCGCCAGCACCTGCGCGATGGCCTCGTAAGCTTTCGCGACGATCGCCC
The DNA here is from genome assembly GCA_031364925.1 of Burkholderiales bacterium. Classification (GTDB taxonomy): domain Bacteria; phylum Pseudomonadota; class Gammaproteobacteria; order Burkholderiales; family Usitatibacteraceae; genus Usitatibacter. The sequence goes on from JANLXC010000063.1 coordinate 8,537, forward strand.
TGGGCGTGCCGGCGGGCAGGACGATGCCCACCCATCCTTCGTAGACATAGTCCGCCAGCCCCGCCTCGCGCATCGTTGGCACGCCGGGAAGCGAAGGCACCCGGGTGGGTCCGGTCACGGCCAGCGCACGCACCCTCCCCGCCTGGATATGCGGGAGCATCACGCTCAGCCCTTCGATCGAATAATCGATGTGCCCGCCGAGGAGGTCCGATGCCGCCGCGCCACCGCCCTTGTACGGCACGTGGATCGCCTTCACGCCCGCTTCCCGCTTGAACAGCTCGCCCGCGAGATGGGGCGGGGTCCCGACGCCGGGCGAGCCAAAGCTGAGCTTCCCCTCGCGCTCCCGCGCGAGCGCGACGAGCTCGTTCACGTTCTTTACCGGCAGGCCTGGATTCACCACCAGAACGAGCGATCCAACGCCCAGTCGCGTGACCGGAATGAAGTCCCTGGCGGGGTCATACGGGATCTTGGCGTAGAGGTGCGGGTTCACCGCCATGGTTCCCTGGTGCACGATCACGAGCGTGTAACCGTCCGGCGCGCTGCGCGCTCCCGCCTCCATGCCGATGAGGCCCGCGGCGCCCGGCTTGTTCTCCACCAGCACTGGCTGCCCGATCACGGGGGAAAGCCGCGCCGCCAGCCAGCGCGCGCGGATGTCGGTCACGCCGCCGGCGCCGCCGGGCACTAGGATGTGCACGGGCTTGCTGGGCCATGGCGACTGTGCATGCGCCATGCCCGGGCAAGCGGCGCACACCAGGAGCGAGCAGAAGAGCCTTCGGGACACACGGTGCATGAGCGACAATCCGTTTGTTCGTAGTGGCCAATGTACGTCCGGGCGCACATTCCGGGAATATGCCGCTGCTTGTATCGAGATGAAACTATTGGTTTAAGCTTGGCTCAGGGGAGGGACTCATGGACAAGCTGCGTTCGATTCACTACTTCATCGCTTCCGCCGAGCATGGGAGTTTCTCGGGCGCTGCGCGCAGTTTCGAGGTGACCATTCCCGCGGTCGCCAAGCTGGTCGCGACGCTCGAGCGTGACCTGGGGGTGCGGCTCTTCGAGCGCTCGGCGCGCGGCCTCGTCCTCACCGCGGCCGGCGAAAGCTATCTCGAGTCGTGCCGGCCCGCGGTCGCGGCGCTCGGCGAGTTGGACGAGCAGATGCGCGCCTCCGCGACGCGAGCGCGCGGCACCGTCGTGGTCGGCATCCAGCACCTCGCCGCCAAGGAGCTGCTCGCGCCGGAGCTCCCCCGGTTCCTCGCCCGCCACCCGGAGATCCAGGTGGACTTGCGCGAGTCCACCCAGGTGGTCACGCCCGACGCGCCCGGGGTCGACCTGTACATCTCGTTCTCGTGGCCCAAGGCGCCCGACATGATTCATCGCTCGCTCGCGATGACGCGGTTCGTGGTCTGCGCGTCTCCCGCCTACTGGGCGGCCCACGGCACACCGCGCCATCCCCGCGAGCTCGAGGGCCACAACTGCCTCCTTATCCGGACGCAGACCGGAATGGTGATGGACGTGTGGAAATTCAAGCGCGGCCCCGAGGTGGAGCAAGTGACCGTGAAGGGATCGCTCGTCTGCAACAACGCGCACCGCGACGTAGCCATACTGCTCGCGCTGGCGGGACAAGGGATCGTGCGCACGCTCGAGTGGAGCAACCGCGCCGAAGTCAGCTCCCGCGCGCTGGTCCCGGTGCTGAAAGACTGGGAGTTGCCCGACGCGCCACCGATGAACCTCTCTTACCGACCGAGCGCCCGGCGCACCGCGCGCGTACGGCTCTTCATCGACTTCGTTCTCGAGCTGTTTCGCAGCCTCGAGAGCCCTGCTGCGCACGTGGGAAGGGTCGCGAACGCGCCGCATTGGGCCAACCGGTACGTCGCGCGGGCTTCGTCCCTGCCGCGCGCGCGGAGCTGATGGGACACCTACTTCCCCGTCGCGAGCCAGCGAAATCCGTAGAGCTGCTTGTAGAAAAGGAGAGCGACGAGAATCACCATCGTCAGGTGCACGGGCCACAGGCCCACCCAGGCCGGGATGCGCTGCGAAGCGGTCCACGCCTGGAAGATCGACAGCAGGTTGTTGTAGAGCGCGTAGATCAAGACCGCGAGGATCAGGTTCCACGAGCGGCCCGAGCGCGGGTTCACGAACGCGAGCGGGATCGCGAAGAGCGCCATGATGATCACCGCCAGCGGCAGTGCGATGCGCCAATGCAGCTCGGCGAGTTGCTCGGGTTTGCGCTCGTTGAGCAAATCCAAAGTGTTCATCGCCTTGGTGCTCGGCGCCATGCGCTTGGCCTCGCGCGGCTCGATGCGCAACAGGTAGCGCCCGAAATCCACGGTGCGGTAATCGAGCATTCCCGGCGTGCCTTCGTAGCGCCGGCCGTTCAGCAGCACCACGAAGCGGTCGCCATTCTCCGCGGTCTCGATGTAGCCCTTCTGCGCCACCATCACGCCCAGGACGTCGTTCTGCGTCGACTGCACGAAGACGTTGTTCACCACGTCGTCGCCCTCGGAGAGCTTGTCGACGAAGAACACGCGGTCGGAATTGCGCGATTCACGAAAAATCCCGGGCGTGACGCTCGACACCTCGTCGCGGCTTTCCAGCAGGCGCTGGTACTCGACGCTCTGCGCGAGCGACCACGGTGAGAGCACCAGCGACAGGAGCGCGCAGATGATCGCCACCGGAATCGCGAACGCGAGCACGGGCTTCACCCACGCCGCGATCGACAGCCCCGAGGTGAACCACACCGTCATCTCGCTATCGCGATAGCTCCTCGTCAAGGCGAGCAACACCGCGATGAACACCGCGACGCCGAGAAGGATCGGCAGGTACGTGAGCACGCCGAACGCGATCAGGCCCAGCACCGCCTCGGCGAGGATCTCGCCACCGGCCGCCCTCCCCAGCATCAGGATCAACAGGCGAGTGAGGATGATCGCGAGGAGAACGCCGACGACGGCGATCGCGATCAGGCTGAATTCGCGTACCAGGCTTCTCTGGAAGATCAAGGCGGGGTTCCTGCTTCGGCCCGGTCGCGCGGCGTGAGATAATCCGTGTCTTTCGCCGCCATCCCAAGCCTAGGAAAGCAAATGGAATTTAGCATAAAGAGCGGAAGCCCCGAAAAGCAGCGCACAGGCTGCGTGGTGGTGGGGATTTTCGACGCGCGCAAGCTCTCGCCCTCTGCGCTGGCGATCGACGGCGCCTCGCGCCACTACATCAACGAAGTGCTGCGCCGCGGCGACCACGACGGCAAGCTCGGCACCACGCTCCTCTTGCACAAGGTCCCGCAGATCTCCGCCGACCGCGTGCTGCTGGTGGGCCTCGGGCGCGAGCGCGATTTCGGCGAGGCAGCCTATCGCACGGCGCTTCTCGCCGCGGTGCGCGCGCTGCGCGCCACTGGCGCCTCGGAAGCGAACATCTGCCTCACGGAGCTGCCGCTCAAGCGCCGCGACACGGCGTGGAAGGTGGAGCACGCCGTGCTCGCCGTGAGCGAGGGCTTCTATCGCTTCGACCGCCTGAAGAGCAAACCCCAGGAGTCCAAGCGGGCGCTGCGCAAGGTGACGATGCACGTCTCGAAACGCGCCGAGATCTCCGAGGGCGAGATCGCGCTCGCGCGCGGCGAAGCGATCGCCGAAGGCATGGCGCTCGCCAAGGACCTCGGCAATTTGCCCGGCAACGTGTGCACGCCGACCTATCTCGCGGAGCAAGCCGTCGAGCTCGGCAAGCGCCACGGCCTCAAGGTCGAGATCCTCGACCAGAAGGACATCGAAAGGCTCGGCATGGGCTCGTTCCTCGCCGTCGCGCAGGGAAGCCGCCAGCCGCCCAAGCTCATCGTGATGGAGTACCACGGCGCCAAGCGCGACACCCCGCCCGTGGCGCTCGTCGGAAAGGGCATCACGTTCGACACCGGCGGCATCTCGATCAAGCCCGCCGCCGAGATGGACGAGATGAAGTTCGACATGTGCGGCGCGGCGAGCGTCTTCGGCACCATGAAGGCGATCGCCCTCATGCGGCTCCCATTGAACGTGGTGGGCGTGATTCCCGCCACGGAGAACATGCCGGGCGGCAACGCCATCAAGCCAGGCGACGTGGTGACCACGATGTCCGGCCAGACCGTCGAGATCCTCAACACCGACGCCGAGGGCCGCCTCGTCCTGTGCGACGCGCTCACCTACGTCGAGAAGTACAAGCCCGCCGCGGTGGTGGACATCGCCACCCTCACCGGCGCGATGGTGATCTCGCTCGGCCACGTCGCCACGGGGCTCTTCAGCAACAGCGACCCGCTGGCGCGCGAGATCCTCCAGGCCGGCGAGACTTCGTGGGACCGCGCGTGGCACATGCCGCTCTGGGACGACTACCAGGAGCAGCTCAAGTCGAACTTCGCGGACATCCCCAACATCGGCTCGCGCGCGGGTGGGGCGATTACCGCGGCGTGCTTCCTGTCGCGCTTCACCAAGGCCTATCCGTGGGCGCACCTCGACATCGCTGGCACCGCTTGGAAGTCCGGCGCCGAGAAGGGCGCCACCGGGCGGCCGGTCGCCCTCCTCGCGCACTTCCTGCTGCGGCGCGCGGCGTGACGCGGATCGACTTCTACCGCTACGCCGAGGACAAGCAACGCCTGGCTTGCCGGCTCGCGGCGAAAGCGTACGCGAAACCCAGCAAGCTGGTGGTCTACTCGCCCGACGCGAAGGTGCTGGCCGACTTCGACCGCAACCTGTGGACCTTCCAGGCAACGGGCTTCGTGCCGCACTGCTTCGCCGATTCGCCCCTCGCGGCCGAAACGCCCGTCGTGCTCGCAAGCTCGGGCGAGGCGCTTCCGCACCACGACGTGCTGTTGAACCTCGCCGACGAGTGGCCGCCGTTCTTCTCCTCGTTCGAGCGCCTGCTGGAGATCGTCGCCACCGACGAGACCGACAAGGAGCTCGCCCGCGCGCGCTACTCGTTCTACAAGAAGCGCGGCTACGAGATCCAGGTGAACAATATCGAATGATTGGGCCCCGGCCTGCGCCGGGGTGACAAAAGAGTAGGAGAAGGCGTTGGACCAAGACAAGGATGTGCTGGGCAAGGCCGACGCGTTGCTGCGCCGCCACGCCCCCGGGGGAGCCGAGACCGGCGGCGTCCCGGTACTTACCGATTTGGTGGACGATCCCGCCGCCGCGGAAGCCGCGAACGCGCTCGCGCGCGACGTCTTCCACCGTGTGATGGCGGAAGTCGAGGGGCGCCTGGCCGCGGACCTCGAGAAGCGCCTCGCGCAGCATCTGGTGCCGCAGGTGCACGCCGCCGTCGCAAGCGCCATCGGCGACCTGCGCCAGGAGCTTGCCAACGCCATCGGCGACGCCGTCGCCGACGCCCTCAGGAACCGCCCCGCAAGATAGATCGCATGGAACTCGAAAAAAGCTTCGATCCCCACGGCATCGAGTCGCGCTGGTATCCGTTCTGGGAATCGAACGGCTACTTCAAGGCGGGCTTCGATTCGCAGCGCCCGTCGTTCTCCATCCAGCTGCCGCCGCCCAACGTCACCGGCACGCTGCACATGGGCCATGCCTACCAGCAGACGCTGATGGACATCCTCACGCGCTACCATCGCATGAAGGGATGCAACGTGCTGTGGCAGCCGGGCACGGACCACGCCGGCATCGCCACGCAGATGGTGGTCGAGCGCCAGCTCGAGGCCGAGGGCACGTCACGGCGCACGCTCGGGCGCGAGGAGTTCGTGAAGCGCGTGTGGGCGTGGAAAGAAGAGTCCGGTTCCACCATCACGCGCCAGATGCGCCGCCTGGGGGCCTCGTGCGACTGGTCGCGCGAGTACTTCACGATGGACGCGCCGCGCTCGCGAGGCGTGCTGGAAGTATTCGTGCGCCTCTTCGAGCAGGGCCTCATCTATCGCGGCAAGCGACTGGTGAGCTGGGACCCGAAGCTGCAGACGGCCGTCTCCGATTTGGAGGTCGAGAACCGCGAAGAGAACGGCACGCTCTGGCACATCCGCTACCCGCTCGAGGACGGAACATCGCAGCTGGTGGTCGCGACCACGCGCCCCGAGACGATGCTGGGTGACCTGGCGGTGGCGGTGCACCCCGAGGACGAGCGCTACGCGCATCTCGTGGGCAAGAGCGTCCGGCTGCCGCTCGCCGATCGCCTCATTCCCGTCATCGCCGATACCTACGTCGATCGCGAATTCGGCACGGGTGTCGTGAAGATCACTCCCGCCCACGACTTCAACGACTTCCAGGTGGGCGTGCGCCACGGGCTGAAGCCGCTCAACATCTTCACGCTCGAAGCGCGGGTGAACGAGAACGCGCCGCTCCCCTACCAGGGCCTCGACCGCTTCGAGGCGAGGAAGCGCGTGCTCGAGGATCTCGAGAAGTTGGGGCTCGTCGAAAGCGCAAAGCCCCACAAGCTCATGCAGCCGCGTTCGGAGCGCAGCAACGCCGTGATCGAACCGATGCTCTCCGACCAATGGTTCGTGCGCATGGACGGCATGGCGAAGGCGGGGCTGGACACCGTCGCCAAGGCCGACACGCGCTTCGTGCCGGAAGAGTGGACCAAGATCTACGACCAGTGGCTCGGCAACATCCAGGACTGGTGCATCTCGCGCCAGCTTTGGTGGGGCCACCAGATTCCCGCGTGGTACGCCGACGACGGCACGCCCTTCGTGGGCCGCACGTTCGAGGAGGCGCTCGCCCACGCCACCGCCGCGGGCAAGACCATCCAGCCGGAAGCGCGCGATCCGGACGTGCTCGACACCTGGTTCTCCTCGGCGCTGGTGCCCTTCACCACGCTCGGCTGGCCCGACGAGGCCACGTTCGAGCGCGAGCGGCGCTTCTACCTTCCGTCCTCGGTGCTCGTCACCGGCTTCGACATCATCTTTTTCTGGGTCGCGCGCATGATCATGACGACCCTGCAATTCACCGGCCAGACCGCCTTCCGCGACGTCTACATCAACGCCATCGTGCGCGACGCCGAAGGCAACAAGATGTCGAAGTCGAAGGGCAACACCATCGATCCGCTCGACGTGATCGACGGCATCGGGTTCGACGCGCTCCTC
>JANLXC010000067.1:0-1640 GCA_031364925.1 Burkholderiales bacterium
CACGCCCGCGCGCTCGTTGTTGATGGTGGAAGAAGGAGGGAATGCCGGGCTCAGCAGGCTCGATGCGCTCGCCGCGGCGCCTGCGCTTGCCAGCGCGACGTTCGACTGCGCGGTCGCGGGCACTCCCCAGGCCTCGAGCTCGATCACGCGCGCCCACGCATCCACTGCGCGGATCATGCGCACGCGGATGCGATTGGTGGTGAACGGCGTGAAGTTGACCGTGCGCTTCACGAGGTTGTTGTTCGCGGCCGTGCCGAGCGCGACCCAGTCGGTGCCGTTCCAGCCGTCCACGATGAAGTCCACCAGGCCGTAGCGGGAGAAGGTCATCGCATCGGTGGGCTCGCTCGGCGCCTGCCACGCATCCTGGACTGTGTAGAGAACCACATGGTCGATGGTCTTCGCGCCTGCGAAGTCGACCTGCAGCCAGTCCGGTCCGGCATTCGCCATGCTGCTCCAGCCGCCGCCGTTGCCCCAGCTTGCGCCGGCGCGCTCGCCGTCGATCGCGGCGGAAGCGGGGAAGCTCGAATTGATTTGGCTCGATGCGCTGGCGGCCGCGCCCGTGCTCGCGAGCGCCACGTTCGACGCTCCCGCCCAGGCCTCGACCTCCACGATGCGCGCCCACGAATCCACCGCGCGGACTGCGCGCACGCGGATGCGGTTGGTGGTGAACGGCGCGAACGAGACCGTGCGCTTCACGAGGTTGTTGCCCGTTACCATGGCGAGCGTGATCCAGCTCGTGCCGTTCCAGCCGTCCACCGCGAAGTCCACTACGCCGTAGCGCGAGAACGTCATCGCGTCGGTGGGCTCGCTCGGTGCGTTCCACGCGTCTTGCACCGTGTAGACCACCACGCGGTCGATGGTGCGTGTGCCGGCGAAATCGACCTGCAGCCAGTCGGGCCCCGTGTTCGACGAGCTGCTCCAGCCGCCGCCGCTACCCCAGCCGGCGCCCGCGCGCTCGTTGTTGATGGTGGAAGAAGGAGGGAATGCCTGGCTCACCTGGCTCGATGCGCTCGCCGAGGCGCCCGCGCTTGCGAGCGCCACGTTGGTGGATGGCGGTCCCGCGGGATTCACCGTCTGCGTGAGGGTGGTCGAGCCGGCGGGGTTGTACGCGGCATCGCCTGAGTACGACACCATGATCGAATGGTTGCCGGCCGCGAGGGCGCTCGTAGAGCAGGTCGCGGACCCCGAGGAGAGAGCCACCGCGGCGCAGCCGGAAATGGATGCCGCGCCGTCGCGGAAATCCACGGTGCCCGACGCAACGCCCGCGGAGCCCGTCACGCTTGCGGTGAACGTGACAGATTGGCCGACCGTCGAGGGATTCAGCGACGAGGAAACGCCGACGCTAGGATTGGCCTTGGCGGGAGCATTCACGGCCTGCATAAGCCCGCTCGACGTCGCCGCGAAATAGCTGGCATTGCCCGAGTACGACACGGTGATCGAGTGGTTGCCGGCCGCGAGGGCGTTCGTCGCGCACGTGGCGGACCCGGACGAGAGCGCCACCGCGGCGCAGCCGGAAATGGATGCCGCGCCGTCACGGAAATCCACGGTGCCCGAGGCAATCCCTGCGGAGCCTGTCACGTTGGCGGTGAACGTGACCGATTGGCCGACCGTCGAAGGATTGAGGGACGAGGAAACGCCGA
>JANLXC010000070.1:0-12739 GCA_031364925.1 Burkholderiales bacterium
GGTTTGGGGGGGGGCGCGGTACTAGGGGTGTGGGTATTTTTGTACCGGGCACAACTCGTAAATTTAATTGTGGTTTCTGTTACTTTTTTTCTAATTGTTTTACCTCCCACCACTTTTCAGCCGGGGTCAGACCCTACCAACCTAGTGCAGGGTCGCGAGCTGCTTCTTCATTTTCTGCATCGCCTTGGCTTCGATCTGGCGGATGCGCTCGGCGGAGACGCCGAACTCCTTGGCGAGCTGGTGCAGCGTGAGCGGATCGGACTCGGCGAGCCAGCGCGTCTGGATGATGCGCCGGCTGCGCTCGTCGAGGCTTTGCAGCGCCTCGGCAAGGCCGCGAGTCTTGTTCGATTCGGTTTGCTCGCGCTCGAACTGGTCCGCCGGGCCTTCGGCCGTGTCGGTGAGGTACGCGATCGGCGTCACGGCGAAATCCTCGCCGTCATCCGGAGACGGGTCCATCGCCACGTCGCCGCCGCCCAGGCGCTGCTCCATCTCGATCACGTCGCTCTCCTTGACGTTGAGAGTCTCGGCCACCTGCTTGATCTCCTTGCGCGTCAGCGCGGCGCTAGTCTTCTTCATGCTGCGCAGGTTGAAGAAAAGCTTCCTTTGCGCCTTGGTGGTGGCGATCTTCACCATCCTCCAGTTTCGCAGGATGTATTCGTGGATCTCGGCCTTGATCCAGTGGATCGCGAACGACGCCAGGCGCACGCCGCGCTCCGGGTCGAAGCGCTTGACCGCCTTCATGAGGCCGATGTTGCCTTCCTGCACGAGGTCGGCATGGGGCAGGCCATAGCCCAAATAATTGCGGGCGACCGACACCACAAGGCGCAGGTGCGGCAGGACTAGGCCGCTCGCCGCGGACACGTCTTCGGTGGCGCGCAGGCGACGGCCAAGCTCGAGCTCGCGCTCGGCGGTGAGCATCGGAATGGCGTTTACGGCCGAGACATAGGATTCGGGGCTGGAGACCGGCGGCAGGGCCAGGGGAAGAGACAGGGTGCTCATCGTGTTGATAAACCTCCTCGTTCGGACCACATTTTAGCACTCGTCCCCTTGGAGTGCTAATGGACTAGTTCGTTCCGAATCGCGAGGGAGAAAATTGCCGAACTTCGCGGCCCACGGCCCACCAAGCGCCCATGAGTCCAAGGAGGGCAGCGACCGCAATCACCAGGGCGCAGCCCGCCGCGGTTAAAAAAACTACCTTCGTTTCAGACGCATACGAAGGGGTGAGCGCTCGCAACTCCGCCCCTACCCAAAGGGCTACCAGCCAACTGAGGGCAACGGCCATGGCTCCGGCGAGCAGGCCTTGCACCAAGCCGTGGTAGAGGAAGGGCCGGCGCACATCCGAGGCCGTCGCGCCGATGAGTTGGCTCACCTCGATCTCCTGGCGCTGGGAGACGACCTGCAGGCGGATGAGGTGCCCGACGATGAAGGCGACCGCGGCGCCCAGGACCGCGGCGACCAAGGCGAGCGCGCGGTTGCCGAACCGGATCCATCGCCCGAGCCGCTGCGACCACTCGAAGTCCGCGACCACCTGGTCCACCTTGGCAAGCTTCGACCAGGCAGACTTGGCGTCGGCAAGCTTCGCGGCATCGGTCGCCTTCACGCGCACCGTGAACGCGTGGGGGAGGGGATTGCGGTCAAGGCTCGCGAGGAGCTCGCCCAGGTGGGTGGTCGCCTTCAATTCCTCGAGGGCCTGCACGCGGGACACGAACTTCACCCCCGCCACTTCCGGGTGGGCGCGCAGCGCCTCGCCCACGCGGCGCACGTCCTCGTCGTTCGCGTCGACCGCGAGGTAGACGTTCATGTGGGGATCGGTCTCGAGGCTCGCGGTCACGGTTCCGGCGCTGCGCAACGCGACCGCCGCCAGCACCGGGAGGGAGATCGCCACCGCGAGGACAAGGATCGAGAATGCCGCGCCGAGGGGCTGCGCGCCGATGCGGCGCAACGCGTCGGCGAACGCGTGCCAATGCAAGCGCAGCCACACGATCATGCCGGCACCGCCTCGGCAAGCGTGCCGCCGGCAAGCGCCAGGCGCCGGCATTGCAGGCGCGCCAGGCTCGACTCGTCGTGGCTCGACAGGAGCACTGTGACGCCCACCTGGTGAAAGGATCCGAAGAGCTCGAGGATGGCGCGGGCGTAATCGGCATCGAGGTTGCCGGTGGGCTCGTCGGCGATCAGGATCGCGGGCCGGTTCACGATGGCGCGCGCGATGCAGAGGCGCTGCTGCTCGCCCCCGGAAAGCGCCACGGGCATCGCCTTCTCGCGCGCCAGCAGCCCCACCTTGTCGAGCGCCGCGCGCACGCGCTTGGCGATGTCGTCGCGCGCGGAGCCCGCGACACGAAGCGGCAGCGCCACGTTCTCGAAGGCGTTGCGGTCGAAGAGGAGCTTGTGGTCCTGGAACACGAAGCCGATGCGACGGCGCAGCACCGCGAGCGCGGTCTCGCCGAGGGCTCCGAGGTTCTGCCCGTGGACCACGACGGTGCCGCTCGATGCGCGCTCGATGCCCGCCGCGAGCTTGAGCAGTGTCGATTTGCCCGCGCCCGAGTGGCCGGTGACCGCCACCATCTCGCCGGCTGCGATCTCCACCGTCACGGCGCGCAGCGCTTCATGGCCGCCGGGGTAGCGTTTGGCGACCGAGGAAAACTGAATCACGCGAAGAGAGCCTCGACGAAGTCCGCGGCGACGAAGGCGCGCAGGTCCTCGGCCTTCTCGCCGATGCCGATGAAGCGGATCGGCACCGGGTGCTCGCGCGCGATCGCCGCCACCGCGCCGCCCTTGGCCGTGCCGTCGAGCTTGGTGACGATGAGGCCGGTGAGGCCGAGCGCCTCGTCGAAGGCCTTCACCTGGCGCACCGCATTCTGGCCGGTGTTCGCGTCGAGGACGAGCCACGTCTCGTGCGGGGCGGCGGCGTCGGCCTTGGACATGACGCGCTTCACCTTGCGGATCTCGTCCATGAGGTGGGCCTGCGTGGTGAGCCGGCCCGCGGTGTCGGCGAGCACCACGTCGATCGACTTGGCGCGCGCCGACTGGATCGCGTCGAAAATGACCGCGGCCGAATCGCCCTTGTCCTGGGAGACCACGGTCACGTTGTGGCGACGGCCCCACTCGGCCAGCTGCTCGCGCGCCGCCGCGCGGAACGTGTCGCCCGCGGCCAGCAGCACCGTCTTGCCCTGTGACTGGAAGAGGCGCGTGAGCTTCGCGATCGTGGTCGTCTTGCCGGCGCCGTTGTCGCCGGCCAGCAGGATCACGAAGGGCTTGGGACGCTCCGCGGGAAGCGCCTTCTCCAGCGGCGCGAGGAGTGCGACGAGGGCGGCCTTCAGCTCGCCTTCGAGATCGGCGGAGTCCTCCAGGCGCTTGTCTCGTTGCGCTTTCCTCAGGGATGCGATCAGGCTCTGCGTGGCGGCCACGCCCACGTCGGCTTCCAGCAGCTGCGACTCGAGCGCCTCGTAGAGGGCTTCGTCGATCTTCGGATGCGCGCGCAAGACGTCGACGGCGCCCTTCCAGCGCGCGCGCGTGAGCTCGAGGTCCTTGCGCAGGAATGACATGAGACCGGAGCCGGCGCCCGGTTCGGTCGGGGTCTTCTTGGAAAACAGGGGAGGCATGGGGGGCGGCCGGGAGGCGGGCCGTGGGGCGGGAGAGCGAATATTTTACGGTATCCTTCGACGATGACCGCAGTCCCGGCACGCAACCGCGTTCGCATCATCGCCGGCAAGTGGCGCAGCCGCCTGGTGAGCTTCCCGCCCGCCGCCCAACTTCGGCCCACTCCCGACCGCGTCCGTGAAACCCTGTTCAACTGGCTCGGCCAGCGCCTCGACGGCCTGCGCTGCCTCGACCTCTTCGCCGGCAGCGGAGCGCTCGGCTTCGAGGCGTTGTCGCGCGGCGCGGCGAGCGTGGTGATGGTCGAGAACGATCGCGCCATCGCCAAGGCGCTGCACGATTCCGCGCGCCTGCTCGGCGCCGAGGGCGTCACGGTCGTGCAATCGGATGCGCTCAAGTACCTGGAGCGCAGCGGCGACAAATTCGACGTCGTGTTCGTCGATCCCCCGTTCGCGAGCGACCTCGCGACGCGCGCGATGGCGCTGCTGCCCCCGCGTCTCGATCCGGGCGCGCGCGTCTATGTCGAAAGCGCCGCCCCGCTGGACCTGCCCGGGACCTGGCGCCTCGCGCGCGAAGATCGCGCCGGGGCGGTACGCTATGCCCTTTACGAGCCGACCCCATGACCAACACGCGCGCCGTCTACCCCGGCACCTTCGATCCGATCACCAACGGCCACGAGGACCTGATCCAGCGAGCCTCGCGGCTTTTCGCCAACGTGGTGGTCGGCGTCGCGCACAGCCAGTCGAAGCGGCCCTTCTTCTCGCTCGAGGAGCGCGTGAGCCTCGCGCGCGAGGTGCTGGCGTCGTACAAGAACGTGACGGTGCTCGGGTTCTCGGGGCTTCTCACGGAGTTCGTGAAGGAACAGTCCGCCGGCGTGATCCTGCGGGGGCTGCGCGCCGTGTCCGACTTCGAATACGAGTTCCAGCTCGCGGGCATGAACCGGAGGCTCGCTCCCGGCGTGGAGACGCTCTTCCTCACGCCGTCGGACAAGTACCTCTTCCTCTCGGCCACGATCGTGCGCGAGATCGCCGTGCTGGGCGGCGACATCTCCGCCTTCGTGAACCCGCTCACCGCGGAGCGCATGCGCGCCAAGATCGGGCGCGGCGAGGCGAGCCTCTGACCGATGGCCCTGAGGATCACCGACCAGTGCATCAACTGCGACGTGTGCGAGCCCGAGTGCCCGAACGACGCGATCTCCATGGGTGAGGAGATCTACGTGATCGACGCGCGCCGCTGCACCGAGTGCGCGGGCCACTTCGAGCAGCCGCAATGCCGCGAGGTGTGCCCGGTGGATTGCATCCCGCTCGACCTCGAGCACGTCGAATCGCGCGAGGCCCTGCTCGCGAAGTACCAGGGCCTCGAGGCCGCGAAGGCCGGCGCGGGCTAGGCCAGCGAGGGCTCGCGCGCTTCCAGCAGGGCGAGAAGGTGGCGCTGGTGCGCCTCCCATTGCTCGCGCTGCGCGGAGACTTCCGCGGCGAGTTTCTTCAGCTCCTCCAGCTTGGTTATGAGGTCCACCTCCGCGTTCTGGATGCGCCCCATGCCCTCGATGCGCGCGTTCGACTGCTCCTGGTAGGCGTTGATCTGCGCCTCGAGCGGACGGATGAAGCCGCCCATCCACGCGCGTGTCTCGCGCGAAGCGATCTCGAAGACGTGCACCACCTTGAGCGCGACCGAATCGAAGAAGACGGTGCCGAGCGCCCTGCGGCTCTTGAGGAAGAGGTTCGAGCCGCCCTTGAACTCGCGCTCGCAATGCTCCTCGAGGCGGTCGAGCTCCACGAGGAAGCGCTCGGTGGAGAACGGCGCGGCCTCGACCAGGGCGATCTTGTACTCGACGGTCATCTTCTGGCTCGCATTCGCCATGACCTTGCGCGCTTCCCCGATGACCTCGATGGCGCGCGTGATGCGCTCGCGCGACTCCTTGAAGAAGCCATCCAGCGACTCGCCGATGCCTTTGGAGAAAGCGCTCCCGGCCATGGCCTCGCGCGCCCGCATCGCCGCCGCGTGCGCCACCTGCGGGTCGAGCAGGCGCTCGAGCTCGTCGGCGTTGCGGTCGTGGGCGCCGCGAAGCCCGCTCATCATGGCGCGCGCCTGCTCCAGGCGCCCGCGCTCGACACCCGCCTTCTTCGCGAGGAGCTCGATCAGCTTCTGGTTCTTGCCCTGCAGCGTGGCGAGCTCCTCGAGCTGCTCGTTGGCGAAGGCGAGGCGGCTCGCGATGAGCGCGTGGATCTCGGCCAGCACGCCGTGCGCTTCGGCGCGCACCGCGGTCGCGTGCGCAAGGCGGCGCTGGTGGACCATGCCGCGCGAGAGGGCCTGCTCGAGGCGATAGAGGCGGCTTTTCATGAGCGCGTCGCCGTCGGCCTGCATCTTCGCGGCGAGCCCCTGCTTGGCGGACAAGGCGAAGATGCGCGTCGGCGGCACGCCCAGGGCGTCGGCCACCGACTTCACCTGCCGGTCGATCTCGTTCAGCACCGCGCCCTCGCCGGCGCCGGCGTCGCGCAGCCCGTCGATCTTGTTCAGGACCACGAAGCACGTGGCCTCGACGCCGCCGATGGTGGCGACGTGCTCGTTCCACAACGCCAGGTCCACCGGCGTGATCGAGCTTTCCGCCGATACGATGAAGACGATCGCCGCGGCGTCGGGCACGCGATGGAACGAAAGCTCGGGCTCGGAAGCGAGCGTGTTGAATCCCGCGGTGTCGAGGAGGGTTACGCCCGCGGCCAGCAGCGCGTGCGGGAAATTGATCACCGCGTAGCGCCAGCGCGGCACGGCGTTGCCGTCGATCTGCTTGAACTGCGTGAGCGCTTCGCAGGCGGCGGCGAGAGTCTCGGGTTTGTTCGGGTCGAGCGGCACCTCGTGCCACTCCTCGAGCGAGGACTGGTAATCCCGCAACGCGCGCGTGGTATCGCGTGTCTCGATGGGCAGCAGCCGGATCGACGGCTTTCGCGACGCGTCCCAGAGGATCTCGACCGGGCAGATGATCTTGCCGCCGCTCGCCGGCAACAGGCGCGCGCCCTGCTCGGCGAAGAAGAGCGCGTTGATGAGCTCGCTCTTTCCGCGCGACTGCTCGGCGACGAAGGCGATGGTGAGGCGTTCCGTCGAGAGGCGCTGCTCGAGGTGGAACAGGCGCGCGGCCGCCTGCCCGTCGATGAGCCGCCCGGCGATGGCCCAGCGCCTCAATTCCGCGAGCCGCGCCGCGGTTTCATTGCGCCAATGCGCGAGCCCCGCGAGGCTGGTCTCGAAGGTGCGTGCATGGGGAGGCCTGGCGGCGCTCATTTCTGGCAGCCCGGGCAGTAGAAGGTGGACCGCTGTCCCTGGCGCAGCGCGCGGATCGGCGTCTTGCACACGCGGCACGGCTTGCCCTCGCGACCGTACACCGCGTGCCGGTGCTGGAAATGCCCGGGGGTTCCATCGACCGTGACGAAATCGCGCAGCGTGCTGCCGCCGGATTCGAGCGCGCTCTGCAACGTGGTGCGCACCGATTGCGCGAGCCGGTCCCAGCGCGCCGCCGAGATGCGCCCGGCGCTGCGCCCGGGATGGATGCCGGCGCCGAAGAGCGCCTCGCTTGCGTAGATGTTGCCCACGCCGGTGACTATGCCGCCATTCATGAGGAAGTTCTTCACCGCGACGCTGCGCCCGCGAGCCTTGCGGTGCAGCGCCGCGCCACTGAAGCCGGCCTCCAGGGGCTCCATGCCGAGGTCCTTCAGCAACATGTGCGTGGCCGGGTCATCGACCCAGAGTACCGCGCCGAAACGCCGCGGGTCCGTGAAGCGCAGCGTGCGCGGCCCGTCGAGATCGATGTCGACGTGGTCGTGCTTGCGCGGAGGCGTGTCGCGCGGCACCAGCGTGAGGCGCCCGGACATGCCGAGGTGAAC
This sequence comes from Burkholderiales bacterium, assembly GCA_031364925.1. Lineage (GTDB taxonomy): Bacteria > Pseudomonadota > Gammaproteobacteria > Burkholderiales > Usitatibacteraceae > Usitatibacter. The sequence goes on from JANLXC010000070.1 coordinate 7,467, forward strand.
CAGCAGGTGCCCCTTGGGCAGGTCGAAAAGGAGATATTTCCCGCGCCGGCGGATGTCGCGGATGGGCTCGCCGGTAAGCCGTCGCCCCAGGCCCCGCGGCACCGGCCAGCGCAGGCTTGCGTTGCGCACCACCACGCCGAGGATGTGGCGCCCGACGACGTGCGGCAAGAGTCCGCGACGCGTCGTCTCGACTTCGGGTAACTCCGGCATGGAATAGGCCTGATGGCTTATGTCTTTTCACTATTGTCCTACATCAAGACGATTGAAACGTTTACAGCCTCGTAGCTCGCGTAGGAATCGTTCTATGATAGGTCGTCGCGTCCGGTCATAGGCGCACGTGGGAGGCCGTAAATGGCAGGCAGAACCTGGTGGTTCGGTGCGGTGGCGGCGATGTCGTTGGGACTGGTCGGTCCTTCGGTCGCTGAAGAGACCCAGGAAGACGAGGTCGATGCCGTCGAAGTCGATGCCGGCGCGGCAACCGCCGACGCGGTGTTCGAATTCCTGGTGGCCGAGTTCGCCTCGCAGCGCGGCGATACCGAGGGCGCGCTGTCCGTCTACCACCGGCTCGCCCGCGAGCTGAAGGACCCGCAGATCGCGCGCCGCGCCGTCGAGTCTGCCATCCGCGCGCGTGCCTTCGGCCCCGCGCTGGAAAGCGCCACTCTCCTCCTCGAGCTCGATCCCGAATCCACCCTCGCGCGCGAGATCATGGCCGCGTTGCTCGCCAACGAAGCCGACCTCAACAAGGCGCGCGACATGCTGGGCGGCATCCTCGAGAAGACCGCCAACCGCGGCCCTATCCTGATGCAGCTCGGGCAGCTCCTCGGCAAATTCCCCGACAAAGCCAGCGTCCTCGAGACGACACGCCAGGTCACCGAGCAATATCGGATTCCCGAATCCCGCTACGCCGTTGGTGTCGCCGCCCTCATTGCCGGGCAACTCGAAGTCGCCATGGCCGAGGCCGATGCCGCGCTCAGGATGAAGCCCTCGTGGGAGCCGGGCGCAATCCTCAAGGCGCAGATCCTGCGCAAGTCCGCGCCGGGCGAAGTGATCGCCTTCTACCAATCGTTCGTCGCCGCCAACCCGGCGTCGCAGGAAGCGCGCATGCAGCTCGGGCGTGAGCTCGCCGCCGACAGGAAGCTCGCCGAGGCGCGCGAGCAGTTCCGCGAAGCCGAGAAGCTCATGAAGAACGACTCGCAGGCGCCCTACGCCATCGGCCTGCTGTCGTTGCAGCTCGAGGACTTCGCCGAGGCGCAGGTCGCTTTCAGCCGCGCCCTGAAGCAGGGTTACCGCGAGCCCACGGCGATCTACCTGGGCATGGGCCAGGCCGCCGAAGGATCGAAGCGCTACGACGAGGCGATCGGCTGGTACCAGAAGGTCGATGCCGGCGACTGGGTGCGCGCGCAGCTGAAGATCGCGACACTCATCGCGCGCCAGCAGGGCCTCGATGCGGGCCGCGAATACCTGCGCAAGATCGAGCCGCGCTCCATCGAGGACAGCGTCCAGATGGTGCAGGTCGAGGCACAGCTCCTGCGCGACGCGAGGCAGTGGAAGGAGACCTACGAGCTCCTCACGAAGGCGGTGGCGAAGCACCCCGAGTCCTTCGAGATCCTCTACGACCGGGCGATGGCCGCCGAGCGCGTCGACAAGCTCGATGTCCTCGAGCGCGACCTGCGCCAGGTGATCAAGATGAAGCCCGACTACGCGCACGCATACAACGCGCTGGGCTATACGCTCGCCGAGAAGACCGACCGCCTCGCCGAAGCCAAGGACCTCATCGAGAAGGCGATCAAGCTCTCGCCCGACGATCCGTTCATCATGGACAGCCTCGGCTGGGTGCATTACCGCATGGGGCAGATGGGCGAGGCGTTGAAGCATCTGCACGCCGCGTACAACACGCGCCCCGATCCCGAGATCGCCGCGCACCTGGGCGAGGTCCTGTGGAGCGCTGGCCAGCACGATGAGGCGCAGAAGATCTGGCGCGCCGCCCTCTCCGAGAACCCCAACCACGAGACGCTCCTCGCGGTGATGCAGAAGCACCGCCCCTGATCCGCGCCGCCGCCTGCGCCGCGGCGCTCTTCGTCGCCGCGTGCGCGACGGTTCCCGCCCCGCAACCGCTTCCCCAATTGACAAGCGTGCCCGCCGCCTTCGAGGTGAGCGGGCGCCTTGCCTTGCGCCAGGGCGATCGCAGCGACATCGCGAAGCTGCGCTGGACGCGCCACCGCGATTCGGACCTGTGGGTGATTTCCTCTCCACTGGGCAATGAAGTCGCGCGCCTCGAGTCGCGCGTGGGAGGCGCCACCCTCACGCGCGCCGGTTCCGCGAGCGAATCGGCCGACAGCTTCCAGGCGCTCACCGAGAGGCTCCTCGGCATAGCCCTCGATCCGGCCACGGTCGCTGGATGGCTGCATGGCGCCGCGCCCGGCACCGCGCCGGGCGACTGGAAAGTCACGATCGACGAGGCCCAGCGCGCCGGGAACGTGGACCTCGCCAAGCGCATCACCGCCACCCGCGGCGACGTCGTGGTGCGGCTGGTGGTCGACGAGTACCGCGCCCTCCAGGAGTAAGCGTGGAGCTCGCCGCCCCCGACTACCCCGCGCCGGCCAAGCTCAATCTTTTCCTGCACGTGGTCGGGCGACGGCGCGACGGCTACCACCTGCTGCAAAGCGTCTTTACCCTCATCGACCTGCACGACACGCTGCGCTTTCGCGTGCGCTCCGACGGCGTCGTGCGGCGCGTGAACGACGTGCCCGGTGTGCCTCCCGCCGAGGACCTGGTCGTGCGCGCCGCCCTTGTCCTCCAGGAAGCGAGCGGCACGCCACAGGGAGCCGACATCGAGATCGAAAAGCGCATCCCCATGGGCGCCGGCTTGGGCGGCGGCAGCTCGGATGCCGCAACCACGCTCCTTGCCCTGAATCGGCTGTGGAGGACCGGTTTCGACCGCGAGGCGCTGGCCGAAATAGGCGCGGGGCTCGGCGCCGACGTGCCCTTCTTCATCTTCGGGCGCCCCGCCTGGGCCGAGGGCATCGGCGACCGCCTTCGGGACGTGGATCTGCCCCCCCGCTGGTACGTCGTCCTGACCCCCCCGGCCCACGTCCCCACACAGGCCGTATACACCGCCCCGGAATTGACCCGGAACACCGAACCCCTTAAAATGGAAGACTTTTCAGCGCATCCGAGCGATTCCAGATTCCGCAATGACCTGGAACCCGTCGTCACCGCCCGCTTCCCCGTAGTTCGCGAGCACCTCGAATGGTTGCGGCAGCATGGACAGGCGCGCATGACGGGGTCGGGAAGCTGCGTTTTCGCGGCGTTCGAGAGCCGCGAAGCGGCGCAACGCGTGATCGACGCGCTGCCGCCCGCGATGAGGGGATTCATCGCGCAAGGGCTTACGCACCATCCCTTGCTCGAGCAGTAGAAATACCGAAGGGGAGTCGCCAAGTTGGTTAAGGCACTGGATTTTGATTCCAGCATTCGAAGGTTCGAATCCTTCCTCCCCTGCCAGAATTCGTAGCGGGCGAAACGAGAGACCGAGCGCATGGCCTTCGACAACCTGATGGTGTTCACGGGCAACGCCAACCCGAAGCTCGCGCAGCGGGTGGCGAAGAACCTGAGCGTCCAGCTCGGCAAGGCCACCGTCTCGCGCTTCAGCGACGGCGAGGTGATGGTCGAGCTCCTCGAGAACGTCCGCGGCAAGGATGTGTTCGTGTTGCAGTCGACGTGCGCGCCGACCAACGACACGCTGATGGAGCTGATGATCATGGTCGATGCGCTGCGCCGCTCGAGTGCGGCGCGCATCACCGCCGCGATCCCGTACTTCGGGTACGCGCGCCAGGACCGCCGCCCGCGAAGCGCGCGCGTGGCGATCTCGGCGAAAGTGGTCGCGAACATGCTGACCGGCTCCGGCGTGCATCGCATGTTGACGATGGACCTGCACGCGGACCAGATCCAGGGGTTCTTCGACATCCCGGTGGACAACGTCTACGCGACGCCGATCCTGCTGGGCGATTTGTGGAAGCACGGTTACAAGAATCTCGTGGTGGTGTCGCCCGACGTGGGCGGGGTGGTGCGGGCAAGGGCGATCGCCAAGCAGCTCGACAGCGACCTCGCCATCATCGACAAGCGCCGTCCGCGGCCCAACGTGGCGAAGGTGATGAACATCATCGGCGACGTGAACGGGCGCACGTGCGTGATCATGGACGACATGGTCGATACCGCGAACACGTTGTGCGAAGCGGCGCGCGCGTTGAAGGAGCAGGGGGCGGTGCGGGTGGTCGCGTATTGCACGCACCCCGTGTTGTCCGGGCCGGCGGTGAGCCGCATCGAGGCCTCGGTGATCGACGAGCTGGTGGTGACCGACACCATCCCGTTGAAGCCGGAGGCCGAGGCGTGCGCGAAGATCCGCCAGATCAGCGTCGCGGAGCTGCTGGCCGAGACGATGCGCAGGATTTGTGAGGAGAGCTCGGTGAGCTCCCTGTTCGTCGAGTAAACAGCGCCCTGGTCGCGGGTCGCTGAATCAACGCAGTACCTACCGGAGTGAACATGAAGATTGCAATCAAAGCCGAACCGCGGAGCGTTCAGGGCACGGGTGCGAGCCGCCGCCTGCGCCGCGAGTCGAAGGTACCGGGCGTCATCTACGGCGCCAACAAGGACGCGCAGGCGATCCAGCTCGACCACAAGGAACTGTGGTTCAAGCTGAAGATGGAGGCGTTCCACGCGTCCATCCTGGACATGGAGGTGGGCAGCGAGAAGTCGCAGGTGGTCCTTCGCGACTACCAGATGCACCCGTTTCGTCCGATCATCCTGCACGCCGATTTCCTGCGCGTCGCGGCGGACAAGAAGATCCACATGAAAGTGCCGCTGCACTTCGTGAACGCGGAGATCTCCCCCGGCGTGAAGGTTGCCGGCGGCCAGGTGCAGCACGTGATGAACGAGCTCGAGATCTACTCGCTGCCGAAGGACCTGCCGGAGTTCATCGAGGTCGATCTCTCGAACCTGCAGGCGGGCCACTCGCTGCACCTGTCGAGCGTGAAGCTGCCCCCGGGTGTCGAGGCGGTGAGCCCGAAGGACGAGGATCCCACCGTCGCCACCATCGTGATCCCGAAGGTGATGACGGCCGACGAGGAAGCGGCGGAGCTGGCGGCGACGACCGTCGCGCCGTCCGCGGCGGACGTGCCGACCGTGGCGCAGAAGGCCAAGGAGGGCGACGAGCCCGTGGCGACCGGCGGCGGCAGCAAGCCCTCGGTGAAGGACGACAAGAAGAACATGAAGGAAGC
>JANLXC010000082.1:0-5781 GCA_031364925.1 Burkholderiales bacterium
GGTGATGTCCAGGGCCGCGACGCGCCGCATCTGGATGCCGCGGCGCGCGAGATTGGGCGCGATGGTGCCGTTGGGCAGGCCCACGTTGCTGAATTCCTCCGGCACGCGGAACACCAGGTCCATCTCGCCGTTGACGAAGGAGAGCCAGCGCGGCTGCTCCTCCTCGATGATGGAGATCTCGACGCGCTGCACCATCGGCATGCGCTTGCCCTTCTGCGCGGCGAGAATCTCGCGGCCGACGTCGTCGGTGGCTTCGGCGTCGAAGTATTCCTCGCGGAAATCCGGATTGGCATCGAGCACGATCTTCGAGGCGCGCTTCCAGAACGAGAGCTTGAAGGGCCCGGTTCCCACGGGGTGCGAGCCGATGTCGTCGCCGTACGCCTCCACCACCTCACGCGCCACGGCGCAGGTGGCGCGGCAGTCCGCGAGGAGATAGATGAAGTTGTAGAGCGAGTCGGTGAGCTTGATCTGGAACGTGTAGCGGTCGAGGGCACGCAACCCCTCGACGGGCGCCTCGTAGTCGAAGCGGTTCTCCTTGCGCGCCTTCGCAAGCACCTCGTCCATGCCGGCGATGTTGCCCTCCAGCAGGTAGAGGTTGGGCGACTTCTTCTTCGGGTCGAAGAGCCGCTTCATCGAGTACACGTAGTCGTGGGCGGTCAGCTCGCGCTTCTTGCCGTTGAACGCCGGGTCGTCGGAGAAGACGATGCCAGGCTTCACCCGCATCGTGTAAAGCGTGCCGTTCTCGGTGATCTCCGGCATCGCGACGAGCGTGTTCGGCATCAGCTTCACCGGGCGGGCGAGGTAGTCGTACTTGAGCGGCGCGTCGAAGATATTGTCGATCAGGTTCGACGAGTAGAGGTCGGAGAGCTCCGCGGGGTCGAAGCCGGTCTCGGCGATCGGGAATGCGTAGCGCAGCACCTTCTCCGCCGCGGCCGCTGCCGCGGAAAGCGCGGAGCCGGCAGCCAGCAGGGCCGTCACGAGCAGCGTCGCCATGCGTCTCACGGGTAGCTCTCCTCGAGGGGCCGACCATCGATTATGCGATACACTTCGACCCCGCCAGTAACCATAAATTGCCGCAATTCTACGGGGAAGGAACGACGAAATGGGCTTCCTGCAAGGCCGGCGCATCCTCGTCACCGGGATGCTGTCCAACCGGTCCATCGCCTACGGCATCGCCAAGGCGTGCGCGCGTGAAGGCGCCGAGCTCGCCTTCACCTACCAGGGCGAAGGCGTGCGCGAGCGCGTGACCGGCCTGGCGCGGGAATTCGGCACCGAGTCCGTGTTTCCGTGCGACGTCGCCGACGACGCGCAGATCGACGCGCTGTTCGCGGAGCTCGCGAAGAAATGGGACGGGCTCGACGGCCTGGTGCACGCCATCGCCTTCGCGCCGCGCGAGGCGCTGAAAGGCGGCTTCCACGAGAGCGTGTCGCGTGAGGCCTTCCGCGTGGCCCACGACGTCTCGAGCTATAGCCTCGCGGCGCTCGCCAAGGGTGCCGCGCCGATGATGCAGGGCCGCCCCGGCGCCATCGTCACCCTCTCCTATCTCGGCGCGGTGCGCGCCATTCCGAACTACAACGTGATGGGGCTCGCCAAAGCGAGCCTGGAGGCCGGGGTGCGCTACCTCGCGTCGAGCCTCGGCCCGTCCGGCATCCGCGTGAACGCGATCTCCGCCGGCCCGATCAAGACTCTCGCCGCGGCGGGCATCGGCGGATTTTCGAAGATCCTTCATTTCGTCGAGAAGAACGCGCCGCTTCGTCGTGGCGTGAGCGCGGAGGAGGTCGGCAACGCCGCCGCCTTCCTGCTCTCGGATCTGGCCAGCGGCATCACCGGCGAATGCATCTACGTCGATGCGGGGTTCAGCCACGTCACGCCCGGAATGGACGAATAGGGCCTACTGCGCGGCCTTCTTCTCCAGGGCGTCCTTGCGCACGCTCACGCCCACCCGGCCGCGCAGGCTCGCCAGGGTCGATTCCATCTCCTCGGCGGCCACGGCGTCCTTCAGGCGCGCGGCGAGGGCCTCGCGCTGCTTGTCGTCGACTTTCTCGATGTCGATCACCTTGGAGACCTGCACCAGCGAGTAACCCGCGGGCGTCTCGACGCCCAGGTACGCGGGGAGCTTCTTCGCGTCGGCGCGGAACACCTTGTCGATCACCGCGGGGAAGAGGCCGCCCGGCTTCTGGCGATTCACGCCCAGCACCGCCGGCCACTTGAGGCCCGCGTCCTTGCCGGCCTGCAATTGCGCAAGCTTCGCCTCGCCGTCGGCCTTGGCGAGCTTCATCGCTTCCTCGCGCTGCAGGCGGCGCTCGATCTCCGCCTTTACCGCGTCGAGCGGGCGCAGCTCCGCGGCCTTGTGCTCGAGCACGCGCGCGGCGACCAGGTCGTTCGGCGCGATCTCGACCGCGGCGGTATTGCGCTTCGCCTTGATCGCGTTGTCGGAGAAGATCTCCGCCTGGAGCTTGGGGTTGCCGAGGACCGGCACCGCGGCCACGCCCTTGGTGATCCACGGCGACGCCTGCACCGTCAGATTCATCTTGTCGGCCGCGGGCTTCAAGCTCGTGGACTGCTCGTACACGAGGTTGGAGAACTCCTCGGCGGAATTGGCGAAACTGCGCGCCGCGCCCTGCTTCTTCAGGTTGGCCTCGATCTCGGGGCTCGCTTCGGCGAGCGTGCGGATCTTCTCGGGCTTTATCTCCGTCACGCGGATCACGTGGAAGCCGAAGTCCGAGGCGACCGGGCCGAGGATGTCGTTCTTCTTCGCGGCGAACACCGCGTCTTCGAAGGGCTTGACCATCGCGCCGCGGCCGAAGACGCCGAGATCGCCGCCCTGCGCGGCGGAGCCCGGATCCTGCGACTCCTTCTTGGCGATGTCGGCGAAGCTCGCGGGATTCTTGCGCACACGCTCCAGGATGTCCTTCGCCTTGGCTTCGGCGGCCTTCTTGTCGGCTTCCTTGGCGTCGGCCGGCGCATTGATGAGGATATGGCTCGCGCGGCGCTCTTCCTTCTGGCCGTGCTTGCCCGCCTTCACTTCCTCGTCGTAAACCTGCTTCACGTCCTCGGGCTTGACCGTCGTCTTGGCGGCGACCGCATCGAGCGACATCTGCACGTACTCGACGCGAACGCGCTCGGGCGTGGTGAATTCCGCGTTGTGCGCGTCGTAATAGGCCTTCACCTGCTCCGGCGTGACCTTCACCTTCGCGATGAATCCGTCGGGCGTGAGGCTCACAACGCTTACTTCGCGCGTCTGCTCGGAAAGGCGGATGAAGCCGTCGAGGGTCGCCTTGGGCACGAACGCGGTGTCGACGATCGAATCGCGGAACTGGCGCTGGCGATAGTCGGCGCGCAGGCGCTCGTCCAGGCCCACCGTGGACAAGCCCTGGCCCTTGGCAAGCGACTCGTAGCGCTCCTTGTCGAAGCGCCCGTCGACCTGGAAGAAGGGTTCGGCGGAGATCCTCTGCGCGAGCTCCTTGTCGCTCATGCGGATGCCGGCGCGCTCGGCGCCGATCCCCACCAGCTTTTCGTTCACCAGCCGGTCGAGCACGGAACGGCGCACTTCCGGGTTGTCCATCAGCGACGCGTCGAACTGGCCACGGAACTGCTGGCGGTAGACATCGGTCTGCTGGCGGATCGCGTTATCGAATTCGAGCTGGCCGATGCGCTGCGGGCCCACCGAGGCGATGGTGTCGCCGCCCACCGGGGCCTTGAAGTAATAGTCGATGCCGAAGAGCCCGAAGGGAACGACGAGGAAGAGCACGAAGAGGTAGCGAACGAACCTCTTGCTGGAGAAATCCCGGAATTGCTGGAGCATGGCGGTCCTTCTAACAAAAAGGGCGAACCGCTGGGGTTCGCCCTGTTGACTGGCGGAGTGGACGGGACTCGAACCCGCGACCCCCGGCGTGACAGGCCGGTATTCTAACCAACTGAACTACCACTCCAGAATTCTTGGGCGTCTTTTCCGGTGGTGGGTGCTGAGGGGATCGAACCCCCGACATTCGCCTTGTAAGGGCGACGCTCTACCAGCTGAGCTAAGCACCCGGAAAGTCGATCATTTTACTCGACTTCCGGGTGTTTTTCCTAGTGTTTCGTGACTACGGGCCGTGCTTCCGGGGCAGGTGGTGGGGGCGTGGCGGGAGAGTCGACGAGCGGCTCGGGCTTCCTTTCGAGCGCGCGCTCGAGGACTTCGTCGAACCACTGCACCGGCGAGATCTCGATGGCGTTCTTCACCTCTTCCGGGATCTCGGCCAGGTCCTTCACGTTCTCCTTCGGGATCAGCACGCTCTTGATGCCGCCACGATGGGCCGCGAGGAGCTTCTCTTTCAGCCCGCCGATCGGCAGCACTTCGCCACGCAGCGTGATCTCGCCCGTCATCGCCACGTCGCAACGCACCGGGATACCGGTGAGCACGGACGTGATCGCAGTGGCGATCGCGATTCCCGCGGACGGGCCGTCCTTGGGCGTGGCGCCCTCGGGCAAGTGGATGTGGAGGTCCATCTGCTGGTAGAAGTCGTCGTTGATGCCCAGGCGCTTGGCGCGCGCGCGCACCACCGAGATCGCCGCCTTGATGGATTCCTGCATCACGTCGCCGAGCTTGCCGGTGGTGACCGTGTTGCCCTTGCCGGGAAGCTTGACCGCCTCGATGGTGAGAAGCTCGCCGCCGACTTCGGTCCACGCGAGGCCGGTGACCTGGCCGACCTGGTTTTCCTTCTCGGCGATGCCGTAGGTGTACTTGCGCACGCCCAGGTAGCGGTCGAGGTTCTTGGAATTCACCGTGACGTGGGAGTTGTCCTTCTTCTTGGTGAGGATCGACTTGATCACCTTGCGCGAGATCTTGGCCAGCTCGCGATCGAAGCCGCGAACGCCCGCCTCACGCGTGTAGAAACGCGTGATGTCGCGCAGCGCGCTGTCGGTGACGGTGAGCTCGCCGTCCTTGATGCCGTTCGACTTGAACTGCTTCGGCAGCAGGTACATCTTGGCGATGTGGACCTTCTCGTCCTCGGTGTAGCCCGAGAGGCGGATCACTTCCATGCGATCGAGGAGCGGCGCCGGGATGTTCAGCGTATTGGCGGTCGCGACGAACATCACGTCCGAAAGGTCGTACTCGACTTCGACGTAGTGGTCGACGAACGTGTGGTTCTGCTCCGGGTCGAGCACTTCCAGCAGCGCCGAAGACGGGTCGCCGCGGAAGTCCATGCCCATCTTGTCGACTTCGTCGAGCAGGAAGAGCGGGTTGCGGACACCGACCTTGGTCATGTTCTGCAGGATCTTGCCGGGCATGGAGCCGATGTAGGTGCGGCGGTGGCCGCGGATCTCGGCCTCGTCGCGCACGCCACCCAGCGACATGCGCACGAACTTGCGGTTCGTGGAGCGCGCGATCGACTGGCCGAGCGACGTCTTGCCGACGCCGGGCGGGCCGACGAGGCACAGGATCGGCGCCTTCAGCTTGTCGACGCGCTGCTGCACCGCGAGGTACTCGACGATGCGTTCCTTCACCTTCTCGAGGCCGTAGTGGTCGGCGTCGAGGATCTTCTCGGAGTTCTTGAGATCCGTGGAGACCTTGGTCTTCTTCTTCCACGGCAGGCCCACGAGCGTGTCGATGTAGTTGCGCACGACCGTGGCTTCGGCAGACATCGGCGACATGAGCTTCAGCTTCTTCAGCTCCGCCTCGGCCTTGACCTTGGCCTCCTTGGGCATGTGCGCGGCCTTGATCTTCTTCTCGAGCTCGTCCAGGTCGGCGCCTTCCTCCGAATCGCCGAGCTCCTTCTGGATCGCCTTCACCTGCTCGTT
>JANLXC010000080.1:0-4531 GCA_031364925.1 Burkholderiales bacterium
GCGTCACTCGTTCAGTCGTCCCTTGCGCAATTGCGCCCATGCACGAGGCAGGTCGCGTAGCCGGGACGCGTGTCGAGCAGGAACATGACGCGCGCGGCAACGGCGGTGTCGGCGAAATCGCTGAAGAGCCCGTCCACGCCCGCCTCGTAGAAGCGCAGGTACTCGGCGACGGGGTTGCCCTTGTAGTCGGCGGCGAGGCGCCTTTGCTCGTTGCGGAACGTGTACGGATGAACCACGAGCCCGCGCGCGTGCGCGTTCCTCACCACGTCGCTCGGCGGCTGCAGCGCGCCGAATTTCTCCGTGATGATGTAGGGCTTCCATGGGCCGATGCCGTCGGCGTAGGTAGCGACCTCGACGAGGCCTGCCGGTGTCGTGAGGTAGGAGAAGAGCTGGCTGCGTCCGGCGACGGTCCAGTCGTAGGGCCGGTCGTAAGGCGCGGTGAAGTCGAGCGTGCCGTCGGCGTTCACGTCGTTCGCGTCGATGAGCTGTACCAGGCGCACCTTGGTCTTCGAGCGCAGATAGCGCAGGTTGGCCGTCTCGAACGACTGGATGAAGACCGGCGCGTCACGCTTGTTCCATCCCGCCTTTTTCAGGGCGTCGAGCAGGCGATCCTCGAGCGCGAGCCCGATGGACTTGTGGTATGTCGGGTGCTTGGTCTCCGGATAGATGCCGATCGGGCGGCCCTTCTCCTCGGACTTGCGCTTGGCGAGCGCGATCACTTCCTCGAACGTGGGGATCTGGAAATCGCCGTCGAAGCGCGGATCGCGGTCGGAGAGGGGCTGTACCGCGCGCAACGTCTTGATCTCGGCCAAGGTGAAGTCGCTCGCGAAGAAGCCTTCCTCGGGAAAGCCGTCGATCACCGCGATGCGCTTGCGGCTCGCGAATTGCGGCAGCAACTTCACGTTGGTGGTGCCGATGAGGTTGGGCTCGTGGCGGGCGATGAGCACTCCGTCGCGGGTGGCCACCAGGTCGGGCTCGATGTAGTCGGCGCCGAGCTCGATGGCGAGCGCGTAGCCCTCGAGCGTGTGGTCGGGCAGGTAACCGGCGGCGCCGCGGTGGCCGATCACCAGCGGCGAGGGGAAGTTTTTCGCGCCGTCATTGTCGGCGGCGGCGGTGAGGGACAGCACGCCTGCCGCGGCGAAAGTCGCGACGGTGAACCAGCGAGGCATTTTCATGGGCACTCCTTGGGGGTAAGAGAGTTGCGAAGGGGGGGCTTACCGGCGGCTGGTCATCGGATCCCTACAGTACGCCACGTTCTCTCCTTCAATGGAAGAGGAGACTGGCGAACCTGGGGCCGCAGCGTGCACACAGGATGCGCGGGCGATGTGTCGGATCCATGACCAACCCATGCCGCCCTCACCTTGCAGGTGAAGCTTTGACAGGTCGACGCAAGGGCGGTGCGTTATCCTGACGCACCGCAGCGGAGCCGATCGTGCCGGACGCCAAAATCCAGAAGAAGCCCCTGCTCGCTCGCCTCGGCCCCGGCCTCATCACCGGCGCGGCCGATGACGACCCGAGCGGCATCGCCACCTACTCCCAGGCCGGAGCGCAGTACGGCTACGGCCTCCTGTGGTCGATCCTGCTCACCACGCCGATGATGGCCGCGATCCAGATCGTCTCGGCCCGGATCGGGCGCGTCACCGGCCACGGGCTCGCGGCCAACATCCGCGACCACTTCCCGCGGTGGCTGCTCTACTCGATCGTCGGGCTCCTCGTTTTTGCCAATACCCTCAACATCGCCGCCGACCTCTCGGCCATGGGCAGCGCGATGGAAATGACGATCGGCGGTCCGCGGCAGCTGTGGACGGTGCTGTTCGCGGCGGTTTGCCTCGGCTTGCAGATCCTGATTCCGTTTCCTCGCTACGCTCCCATCCTCAAGTGGCTCACGCTCACGCTCTTCGCGTACGTCGCCACGCTCTTCGTCGTGCACACGCCCTGGGAGGAGGCGCTGCGCTCGGCGCTGTGGCCCGACTTCGAGTGGGACGCAAAGTACACGTCCACTCTCGTGGCAGTGCTCGGCACGACCATCAGCCCGTATCTCTTCTTCTGGCAGGCCTCCCAGGAAGTGGAGGAGCAACGCGCAGCCCCGGGCGAGGAACCGCTCAAGCGCGCCCCCGAGCAGGCGCGCGAGAACCTGAGGCGCATAAAGGTCGACACCTGGCTCGGCATGACCTTCTCGAACCTGGTGGCGCTGTGCATCATGCTCACCACCGCGGCCACGTTGCACGCGAACGGCATTCTCACCATCGACACCGCGGCACAGGCGGCGCAGGCGCTGCGCCCCATCGCGGGCGACTTCGCCTTCGCGCTCTTCACCGCGGGCATCGTCGGAACCGGGATGCTCGCCGTGCCGGTGCTCGCGGGCTCGGCGGCCTATGCCGTGGCCGAGAGCTTGCGCTGGCCGATCGGCCTGGGCCTCACGCTGCTGGAGGCGCGCGGCTTCTACGCGATCCTGTCGGGCGCCACGATCGTCGGCGTGGCCCTGGGATTCACGGGCATCGACCCGATCCACGCGCTGCTGTTGAGCGCGGTCGTCAATGGCGTCATCGCGGTGCCGATCATGGCGGTGATGATGATCCTCGCCGCGAAGCCGGAAGTGATGGGCACGTTCACGGCGAGAAGGAAGCTGCGCGTCCTCGGTTGGCTCTCCACCGGCGTGATGGCCGCGGCCGTCGTCGCCATGTTCGCGACAATGTGATGAATGCCCCCGGCGCGTGGATTGTCCTCGCGGCGCTCGGCCTAGCGCCGTCCGCTGGGGCGGCGGAGCCGGCGAAGACGCTGCGGCTCCTGGACGAGACCGCCGCGCAATGGGCCACCGCGCAGCCCGCGACCATCTTCGTCGCGCGCAGCATCCTCACTGCGGATCCTGATCGCCCGGCCGCGACGGCGGTCGCCGTCGCTGAAGGACAGGTGTTGTCGGTGGGCACGCTCGAGACCGTCGCCGCGTCCCTGGGAGGAATGCCTTTCGACGTCGATCGCCGCTTCGCGGGCAAGGTGATCGTTCCGGGATTCATCGAGACGAATGCGGACGCGGTCTTCGCGGCGATCGCATTCGGCACCGAGATCATTTCGGCCGAGGATTGGAAGCTCGCCGGCCGGACAACGCGCGTAGCGCGAAATCGCGAGGAGTATCTCGCGCGCGTTACGCAAGCCGCGGCGAAAATCGCGCTTCCCAGTGGCACGCTCTTCACCTGGGGCTACGAGCCCGGGATCCATGGTGATCTCGGCCGTACGCAGCTGGACAAGGCTTCGCCACGCCGCCCGGTTGTGCTCTGGAGCCGGGCGGGCGACATGCTTGTCTTCAACAGCGCGGCCTTGCGCAAGTACGGCATCGTCGAACCGATTCCCGAAGAGGCGCGATTCTCGGGATCCCTCCAGGGGGCCGCGCTCGCCTTCGTCGCGAAGGACCTGTTCACGCCGCGCCGCTTCGCCACGGGACTGCAGGCGCTGCGCAAATGGCTGCCGGGCAAAGGGATCACGACCCTCGCGCAGTCCGGCGCGCTCACGGCGATCGCGCCACAGCACCTCCTCGCCGCGGCACTCGACGATGCGTCCACGCCATTCAGGAGTTTCCTCATCGCCGACGGCAGCGCCATCTATGCGGCCGCGGCGAAGTCGGGCGAGCTCGAAGACGTGGTGGCGCGCACGCAGCGCTACGCCACCCTGGGACGGGGGCGCGTGCAATGGCTTTCCAGGCAAGTCGCGATCCGCTGCGAAAATGGCGAAGAGTTCGAGGGGGCTTTCCGGATGTTCTGGGACGCCGGCTACCAAATTCATGCCGAGGCGGGCGCCGAATGCGACGGCGAGATGATCCTGCGACTGCTGCGCGAGGGGATGGAAACGGAGCGTCGCCGCGATCATCGGCTCACCGTGGCCCTGCCCGCGGACGCCCCGCCCCAGCTGGCCGCCGAGCTCATCTCGCTCGGCGCGATCGCGACTACGCGCCGGCCAGGTTTTCCCGAAGGTCGCCTTTCCCGCGCGAGCGGCCTCGCCTCGATCACCTCGCAGCCCGCCTTTGCCCTGCGCCGCGAAGGCTACGTGGGAAGCATCAAGGCGGGGAGCAACGCGGATTTCGCGATCCTCGAGGCGGATCCGGCGCGCGCCACTGGCACCCTCGACGCGATTCGCATTTGGGGAACCGTCGTGTCCGGCCGCGTGTATCCCGCGAAATAGATTTGCCGAAACCGGCCTAGCGCCGCACTCCGGGCGCGTTGGCGGCCAGCCCCTCGGCGCGCTTGGCGAGATAAAGCTGCAGCGCGACGAGATCGTCGGAGCCGAAGGCCGGTTGCTCGGCGCGCACTCCGAAATAGCAGGCGCGCAGGCGCCGCGAGATGGATCCGAGCCCCTGCCATTCGAGGCGATACGCGGGCCAATCCGCCGGCTGTCCCTGGCTGATTTTTTCGTTGAGGAGCGTGCGGCCCCAGTTGGCGTCGTGGCAATGGGTGCACGCGAGGTTCAATTGTCCCTGCCGCTCGAAGTAGAGCGTGCGCCCGCGCTCGTAAGCCGCGGCAGCGGGGCCATCCGTGCGCAC
>JANLXC010000097.1:0-40830 GCA_031364925.1 Burkholderiales bacterium
GCCCATCAAGATCATCGTGCCGTACCCGCCCGGCGGCACTTCGGACATCCTCGCGCGCTCCGTGGGCCAGAAGCTCACCGAAACGCTTGGGCAGGTCGTCGTCGTCGAGAACAAGCCAGGCGCCACGGGCAACATCGGCGCGGACTTCGTCGCCAAGTCTCCACCCGACGGCTACACGCTCCTTCTCGCCGACATCGGCTCGCTCGCCATCGCGCCGAGCGTGACCGCGGCGCTGCCGTTCGATCCTGTGAAGGACTTCGCGCCGGTCGTGATGGTCGCGTATTCGCCGCACATCCTCGCGCTCAATCCTGGCGTGCCCGTGGCGAGCGTGAAGGAGCTCGTGGCGCTGCTCAAGGCGAGGCCCGACAGCCTCAACTTCGCGGTTTCCGGCGTGGGCGGGGCGAACCACCTGGCCGGCATCGACTTCGCGGCGCGCACCGGCGTGAAGTGGACCTACGTCCCGTACAAGGGCGGCTCGCAGGCGATCACCGACCTCATGGCCGGCCACGCACAGGTGATGTTCAACGGAATGCTCGCCACCTATCCCGCGGTGAAGGACGGCAAGCTGAAGGCGATCGCGATCTCGAGCGCGAAACGCTTCTCGGCCGCGCCGGACCTGCCGACGGTCGCCGAGTCGGGCGTCCCGGGATTCGAAACCGGCTCCTGGCAGGGCATCGTCGCGCCCGCGGGCACGCCTCCCGAGGTGGTGAAAAAATTGCACGCGGCGGTGAGCGCGATTCTCGCCACGCCCGAGATGAAGGAAAAGCTCATCACCTCGGGGGCGGAAGTGCGCCCGCAATCGCCCGAGGAATTCGGTGCCTTCATTCGCGATGAAAAGGCGCGCTGGGCGAAAGTGGTCAAGGAATCCGGCGCTAAGTTCGAATAAAAAAAAACGAACGCCGCCGCGAACATCGTCTCCCGCGCGGCGTCGTAGAGATGGCGGCAACGTGCGCAACAACTTCGGATCCGCGTAACGATTACTTGTCGTTGCGATCGCGCGGCTCCATGACCCTCGAAAATCGAGGGCTTTCGCTGGCACGCGTGTTGCAAGCTTTCGAAATCCAATCCGAAACAATGAGGAGACTTACCATGGCAGACATCCCCAAGCAGCCTAGCGCCAATCGCGATCCGATCACCGGCGCACCCGGCGCACACCCCGTTGGAACTGGCGTAGGCGCGGCTGCCGGCGGCGCTACCGGCGCGGCCATCGGCTCGGTCGCCGGTCCCGTGGGCACGCTGGTTGGCGCGGCAGTCGGCGCGATCGCCGGCGGCCTGGCCGGCAAGGGCGTGGCCGAGATGGTCGATCCGACCGTCGAGGACGCGTACTGGCGCGATGCGCACACGAAGCAGCCGTACTACAACAAGGGCCGTGAGTACGACGCATTCGCCCCGGCCTATCGCGCCGGTTACGAAGGGCGCGCCAAGTACCACGGGCGCAGCTTCGACGAGGTCGAAACCGACCTCGAAAACGACTACAAGCGCCACAACGGCAAGCTGGACTGGATCGACGTGAAGGACGCCACCCGCAACGCATGGAACCGCGTGGACACGCGCGTTCGGGACGCGGCGCGCTAAGCCCGACAGTCTTCCCCGCAGGAAAAAAGCCCCGCATTCGCGGGGCTTTTCATTTAGAGCTGCTTGGCGAGCTCCTGCTTGCGAAAGGCCATGCGCATGCCCAGCTCGCGCAGGTCGAGCTTGGTCTTGCGCACCTTGGGAAACATCTCCTCGTGCTCTTCCTTCACGTGGTGCTTGATGTATTCGCTCAGCACCGTGACCTTCGCGTCGAAGAGGTCGTCCTCGGGCTTCATTGCGTCCAGTTGCCGAATAAGGGCCTTGGCGCCGTCGTGCTCGACCTGGGCTTCGTCGAAGAGATCGTCCTGCTTCGGCAGCGCCGCGCGCGTGGCCGGATAAAAGATCTCCTCCTCGATCTGCGTGTGGACCTTCAGCTCCTTGCAGATCTTGCGAGCCAGCTCGAGCTTGGTCGCGTTGGCCTTGTCGCCCAGCTTGTCGTACTGCTTGAACATCGCCGAGACCTTCGCGTGGTCTTCCTTCAGCAGCGCGATCGCGTCGGGCGCCGTCTTCGCCTTGCTCGCAGCTTTTTTCGTGGTGGCCATGATGGACCTCTCCTGTGGGGAACCGGGGCGTTGGAGCGCGCCGGGGTAACATCGTTCGTTCCAACGCCACGGGGAAACGAGATGCAAAAACAGAAGATGGTCCACGCCGGCGCACTGGCCGCGACGCTCGCGCTGGCGGGCCTGCCCCACGCGTCGGTCGCTGAAATCACCGCTTTCAACGTGACCTCGGTCCAGCCCTACGGAGAATTTCCCATCGGGAAGTTCGTGCGCATCGAGGCAGAGGCGCTCGGCGCGCTGTCCCCGGCCGAGCCGATCCCCGGGCTCGACAAGGCGCCGCGCAACGCCGCGGGAAAGGTCGAGTACCGCACGCCGGTCACGCTGATCGTCCCGGAGTCGCCGCGCGCGGGAAATGGCAACCTGCTCGTCGACGTGCCCAATCGCGGCCGCCCGATCAGCCTCGGCCTCTACAACAGCCCGCGCGGCCGGCCCATCGCGGTAGGTTCGCTCGACCAGGGCACCGGCTTCCTGCAGAACCGCGGCTGGTCGGTCGCGGCGGTGCACTGGGAGCAGGGGGAAGGCCCCGTGTTCCCGGCGTTCGACGACGGCAAGGGCGGCAAGCTCTATGCCGAGGGCGTGGGCTTCGCCGCGGTGCGCGATGTGACGCTCTTCCTGCGCGACGCGCGCGCGGGCAACCCGATCGCCGGCTCGATCGAGCGCACCTTCGCGGTCGGCTATTCGCAGACCGGGCGCTTCCTGAAGAGCTTCCTCCTGAACGGATTCAACGAGCTCGATGGGCGAATGGTCTTCGACGGCCTGCATATCACGCAGGCCGCGGCCGGCCAGATTCCGCTCCTGGCTGCCGGACCCGGACCGGGCTCGGTCGCCGCGGATACGCCGAGCCACACCGACCCGGAGCTGCGCGGCGTGCACGAGGAGCCGCTGGCCTACGGCGACGCGATGACGGTGGCCGGCGCGAAGTACCGCAAGCTTCCACGCGTGATCGTGAGCCACGCCTACAACGATTATCTCGGCGGACGCGCTGCGCTCACGCGCACCGGCGCGCGCGGCACTGTGGACCTGCCGATTCCCGACAACGTGCGCATGTACGACGTCTCCGGTTCGCCGCACATCAACGGCCGGGGGAAGAACCCGGAATGCGGCGAGGGGCCGGGGCAGGTCGACTGGGCGCCGGCGGTGCGCGCGCAACTCGTGGCCCTCGACGAATGGGTGCGCGGCAAGGCGCAACCGCCCGCGAGCCGCCTGTTCGCGCTCGAAGCGCGTCCCGACGATCGCGAGGTGTTCCAGGCGCCGCGCTATCTCGCCAATGCGGTGGTGATGGTGCCCAAGCGCGATCGCGACGGCAATGCGATGAGCGGCCTGGTGCTGCCCGATATCGCCGTGCCGATCGCGAGCCACGGCTACATGAACACGCCTCTCACGGTGCAGGCATGCCGGCAGTCGGGGACTTACCGGCCCTTCGACCGCGCCGCGCTCGATGCGCGCTATCCGGGCGGAGTCAACGAGTACGTGGGCAAGGTCCGGCTCGCCGCGAACGCACTGGTGGCCGACCGGCTGCTGCTTCCGGAGGACTCCTGGGTGATCGTGAACGCCGCAGCGGAGAATCCGGCCTTCGCTCCAACGCGGCCGCGAGCGCGCGGGGCGACCCCCGCGAGGTAGGAAACTTACGTCCCCGTGCGACTCGTGCTGAAGGGATAAAAAAAAGCCCCGCCGAAAAGGCGGGGCTTTCGAATGTTGCCGGTGCGACTGACTTACATATCCATGTCGCCCATGCCACCCATGCCACCGCCGCCGCCGCCCATCGAGGGCTTGTCGTCCTTCGGCAGCTCCGCGACCATCGCATCGGTCGTGAGGATCAGGGCCGCGACCGAAGCCGCGTTCTGCAGCGCGTAGCGGGTGACCTTGGTGGGGTCGAGAACACCCATCGCCACCATGTCGCCGTACTCGCCGGTTTGGGCGTTGTAGCCGTAGTTGCCCTTGCCTTCGCTCACCTTGTTGATCACCACGCTCGGCTCGTCGCCGGCGTTGCGGGCGATCTCGCGAAGCGGCTGCTCCAGGGCGCGCAGCACGATCTTCACGCCGGCGTCCTGGTCGGTGTTGTCGGTCTTGATCTTGCTCACCGCGTCACGAGCGCGCAGCAGTGCCACGCCGCCGCCCGGAACGATGCCTTCTTCGACGGCGGCACGGGTCGCGTGCAGCGCGTCTTCGACGCGGGCCTTCTTCTCCTTCATCTCGACTTCGGTCGCGGCGCCAACCTTGATCACCGCAACGCCGCCGGCGAGCTTCGCAACGCGCTCCTGCAGCTTTTCCTTGTCGTAGTCGCTGGTGGCTTCCTCGACCTGCTTCCTGATCGATTCCACGCGCGCCTTGATGCCGTCTTCCTTGCCGGCACCGTCGATGATGGTGGTATTTTCCTTGCCCACTTCGACCTTCTTGGCGCGGCCCAGGGCCGTCAGCTGCACGTTCTCGAGCTTCAGTCCCAGTTCCTCGGCAACAACGGTGCCGCCGGTGAGGATGGCGATGTCTTCGAGCATGGCTTTGCGGCGGTCGCCGAAGCCCGGCGCCTTGACGGCGGTGGTCTTCAGGATGCCGCGCAGGTTGTTGACCACGAGGGTGGCGAGCGCTTCGCCATCGACGTCTTCGGCGATGATGAGGAGCGGGCGGCCGGCCTTGGCGACCTGCTCGAGCAGCGGCAGCAGATCGCGAATGTTCGAGATCTTCTTGTCGTGCAGGAGGATGAACGGGTCTTCGAGGAGGGCGACCTGCTTGTCCGGATTGTTGATGAAGTACGGCGAGATGTAGCCGCGGTCGAACTGCATGCCTTCGACGAGGTCGAGCTCGTTCTCGAGGCCCTTGCCGTCTTCCACGGTGATGACGCCTTCCTTGCCGACCTTGTCCATCGCTTCGGCGATGGTCTTGCCGATCTCCGGATCCGCGTTGGCGGAAATGGCGCCGACCTGGGCGATTTCCTTGGAGGTCGTGCACGGCTTGCTGATCTTCTTCAGCTCCTCCACGGCGACCGTCACGGCCTTGTCGATGCCGCGCTTCAGGTCCATCGGGTTCATGCCGGCGGCGACGTACTTCATGCCTTCGGTCACGATCGACTGCGCGAGCACGGTCGCGGTGGTGGTTCCGTCACCGGCGACATCGGAAGTCTTGGAGGCGACTTCCTTCACCAGCTGCGCTCCCATGTTCTCGAACTTGTCCTTCAGCTCGATTTCCTTCGCGACCGACACGCCGTCCTTGGTGACGGTGGGGGCGCCGAAGGAGCGCTCGAGCACGACGTTGCGGCCCTTCGGGCCCAGCGTCACCTTGACCGCATCGGCCAGGATGTTGACGCCCGCGATCATGCGGCTGCGAGCGGCTTCTTTGAATTTGACGTCTTTGGCTGCCATGGTGTGTTTCCTCTCGATTCTTGAAGTTGCGGCGGGCTTGTCAGTTCACGACGGCCATGATGTCTTCCTCGCGCATCACGAGCAGCTCGTCACCGTCGATCTTCACGGTGCTGCCCGAATATTTGCCGAAGAGGACCTTGTCGCCGACCTTGACGTCGACCGGGCTCACTTTTCCATCATCGTTCTTCTTGCCGGGTCCGACGGCCATCACTTCGCCCTGGTCGGGCTTCTCGGCGGCGGTGTCGGGAATCACGATTCCCGATGCGGTCTTACGCTCTTCTTCCAAGCGTTTGATGATCACGCGGTCATGCAGCGGACGCAGTTTCATATTCACTCCTTTTGGTCTCAGCAGGCTTGCGAAGCCGGGGCCGGGGAAGGCCGCGGCGGGATCCTTGCCGGGGTTAGCACTCATCCCGGACGAGTGCTAATAATAGGCCCGGAACGCCCGCTTTACAAGAGGAGGGGCTGCCAGACTTCAGGGGATACCGGTCGCGGAGTGACTGCTCACCCAGCTTCTTGGCGGGTGAAAACCCCTTCTAAACCATAAGGTTGAAAGGGCTAGAGAAACCTCGCCAGGAGACGCGCCGAAATTTCCTTGAGACGATTGGAAATCGGGCGGTTATGCCACTTCTCCAGGGTGATTTCCCCGGATTCGGCGATGTCGCGCTTGAAGACGGCGGCCATCTGGGCGGCGAACTCCGGCCCCATCACAACCACGTTGATCTCGTCGTTGTAGAGGAGGCTGCGCCAGTCGAGGTTGGTGGAGCCGACCGTGGACCAGACCCCGTCGATGAGCGCCGTCTTGGCGTGCAGCATGCGGTCGTTGCGCTCGTAGATCTTGACGCCCGACTCGAGGAGCCCGCCGTAGAACGAGCGCCCGGCGTGAAAGACCATCGCGCTGTCGCTGTGGGCCGGCAGGATCAGCCTCACGTCCACGCCGCGCTTTGCCGCGTTGCTCAAGGAGCGTCGCAGCGACTCGTGGGGGACGAAGTACGGATTGGTGATCAGCACCTCTTTCTCCGCGTTTTCCACCGCGGAGATGAATGCGACGTACATCGCGTTGGCGACCTTGTCCGATGGCGCGCCCTCGATCGCGCGCACCACCAGCGGTCCTTGCGGCGCAACCGTCGGGAAGTACGCCTTGTCCTCGATCATCGGCTCCTTCTTCTGCCGCGCCCACTGCGCGAAGAAGGCCTGCTGCAGGTCGGTGACCACCGGGCCGTCGATGCGCACCTGGGTGTCGCGCCAAGGGCGCTTGTCGAACGGCAGGTCGCGATCGTGGCGACTCGGGCCCGAGCCCGAGGGAGAGCCATAGACGCTGCTGATGTTGATGCCGCCCAAAAACGCGGTGCGACCGTCGACGATGGTGAGCTTGCGGTGGTCGCGATGGTTGATCGCCCCCAGGCCCTGCTTCAACACCGTGCCGGGGGCAAGCGGGTTGTATTCGACCACCTCGACGCCGTTGTTGGACAGCCGCTCCTTGAAGAATTCCTTGGGCGTGTCGAACGAGCCCCCCGAGTCGTACATGACG
This sequence comes from Burkholderiales bacterium, assembly GCA_031364925.1. Taxonomy (GTDB): domain Bacteria; phylum Pseudomonadota; class Gammaproteobacteria; order Burkholderiales; family Usitatibacteraceae; genus Usitatibacter. Next base: position 7,020 of record JANLXC010000097.1, read on the forward strand.
CGCACTTTCACGCCGGCTTTCGCGCGCTCGCTGAGCGCCGCGGCGAACTGCATGCCGATGTCGTCGGCCTCGAAGATGTAGGTTTCGAGGTGCACGTGGTGCTTCGCGCCCTTGATCGCGGCGAGCATCGCCGCGTAGGTCTTCGGGCCGTCCTCGAGCAGCACCACCTGGTTGCCGATGCTCAATGGCGAATCGGTGAGCGCCTGCTCGACGGCGATGTGGCGCTCGAGCACGTCGTTGTCGGGCGACCTGCTTTTCATCTTCTCGAAGATCGCCTTGCTCTGCTCGCGCGATAGCACGCCGCGCGAGCCTTTGAAACGGACGTCGTCCACGTCCGCCTCGGCCTGCAGGAGGTAGCGGTCGATGGGCGGAGCCGCGCACGCGCCCAGGAGGAGCGCGATGGCCGCGAGCGAGAAGCCCGCGCGGCTGCGCACCGCTAGCGCACGAGCCGCGTGCAGCGCCCGAACTGGTAGACGGTCTTGCGCGGGCGCCGCGTGCGGCCCACCCGCGTCGGGGATGCGAGGTACGGACACGGCGGGTTGCGATAGCCCCCCTCCTGCAGCGTGAGGTCGTCGCTGACTTCCGCCCACACGCCACCACGCACCGGCCTGAACAGCCATTGCACGTAGCCCGAGCGCGAGGCCGCCTCGATCAGCTCCGTCGCGTCCGGAACCTCCGCGAGGATCGGCGACTGGCCGTCGATCGCCACCGGCAGGGAGCCGAACGCCCCCATGCACTCGAGCGATTCCTGTTGCTGCGCGCCGGGGCGCACGAAAGGCAACGCCTCGGTGCGCGCCAGATCCCAAGAGCCTAGTTCCCATGCGACATCCAATACCTCGTTTTCAAGTTGCTCCAACCCGTCCCAACGCTCGTTCACCTGGAGCGCGGAGCTCGGCACCGCATGGTATGCGACCACGCCCGCCTGCGCGACTTCAGCCAGGCGCGTCTCGACAAAGCCGTGCCAGTGCAGCGTAAGGACCACCGGCGTGTTGGCGAAGGGAACTGCCGCCACGGAAATCGCCACCAACGGCAGGCGGTTGGACACCAGCTGAGTCTCGATGCGATCGAGGAGATGCATTCGTCCTCCGTAGTAGAAGAGAAATTTGCCGCGTAGTTCCTCTGTTTCCCTCTCCAAATGAAGCAACTTGCATGCACAAGAGGGTTTTTCGCACATAATCAAAGGCTCATGTTGCTAGCACTCGGGTGAGACAAGTGCCAGCCGCGCCGCGAAACGACGCCCTCGCCCCCTTAACGCGCCCCGGGGCCGCGGGTTCACCGGCGAGCGGCGCTAGAATGGCCTGCCGACAAAGGAAAGAGCGCACCGCGTGCCTCTATTGGGAAATGCCGAGAAGGGCGAGCTCGAGAGACTGATCCTCGCGCGGCTGAACGAGCACTACTCGAAGCACGGCCCGGCCGCGCTCCTCGAGGAAGGCGTGCGCGTGATCGTCAACGTCGAGGGCGTGACCATCGACCGCGGCGAGACCACCGATCCGCTCGCCGCCGTGGACGTGCGCTCGCTCTTCACCGCGCTGTGCTACCTCACCGGGGGCACCATCGCGCTGCCCCCGGACAGCCTGGAAACCCTGGCTACCGAAGCCACCAGCGCCGCCGCGCAGCAGATCAATCGCATCGCCGCGGGCTAGCGATGGCCAACCGCGAGATGGTGGCGCGCAGCCTCGCGGCCGTGTGGCATCCCTGCACGCAGATGAAGTCCCACGAGCGCTTTCCCCTGGTGCCGATCGCGCGCGCCGAGGGAGCGTGGCTGCACGATTTCGACGGCCGGCGCTACCTCGATGGCGTGAGCTCGTGGTGGGTCAATCTCTTCGGCCACTCGCACCCCGACATCAATGCGGCGCTTGTCGACCAGCTGGGATCGCTCGAGCACGTGATGCTCGCGGGCTTCACCCACGCGCCGGTAGTCGAGCTCGCCGAGCGCCTGTCCGCACTCGCTCCCGGCAAGCTCGGGCACGCGTTCTTCGCCTCCGACGGCGCCTCGGCCACCGAGATCGCCCTCAAGATGGCTTTCCACTACTGGGCCAACCGCGCGATGGGCGCAAAGCGTCGCTTCGTGTCGGTTCAGGGCGGCTACCACGGCGAGACCGTGGGAGCGCTGGGCGTGACCGACGTCGCGATCTTCCGCGACGCGTATGCGCCGCTGCTGCGCGAATCGATCGTCGCCCCGTTCCCTGCCCGCAGCGCCGACGATCACCGCTTCGGCGGCATCAAGGGCGCGGTGCACGCGGCCGGCGAGCTCGAAAAGATCCTCGCCGCGCGCCACGACGAGATCGCCGCCTTCATCGTCGAGCCCCTGGTGCAGGGTGCCGCCGGCATGCGTTTCTGCCATCCCGAGTACCTGCGCCGCGCGCGCGCGCTGTGCACGAAGTTCGAGGTGCTCTTCATCGCCGACGAGATCATGACGGGGTTCGGGCGCACCGGGACGATGTTCGCGTGCGAGCAGGCCGGCATAGCTCCCGACCTCCTGTGCCTTTCCAAGGGCATCACCGGCGGCTACCTGCCGCTTTCCTGCGTGCTCGCCACGGACGAGGTGTATGCGCAGTTCTACGACGATCGCGTCGCGCGTGGCTTCCTGCATTCGCATTCGTACTCCGGCAACGCGCTCGCCTGCAGGGCCGCGTGCGCCGTGCTCGACCTCTTCGAGCGCGACGCAGTGATCGCCGCCAACGAGGTCAAGGCGGCGCGCTTCTTCGAGCGCGCGGCGCCGCTCGCGCACCATCCGGGCGTGCGCGACTTCCGCCACCTCGGCATGATCTGGGCCTTCGAGGTGGACACCGGCGACCCGGCCTTCGCCACGCGCGCCTTCGAGATGGCGCTCGCGCGCGGCGTGCTGCTGCGCCCGATCGGCAACACCGTCTACTTCATGCCGCCCTACGTGATCGACGAGGCCGAGTTCGGCGAGCTGGTGGACACGGGGCTGGCCATCGTGAATGGGCTCGCAAGCCGATGATGCGGCGCATCCTCCTCGCGCTGCTTTTCCTTCCTGCCGCGGTGCACGCCCGCGATTTCCCCGCGAGCGTGGCCGAAGCGCTGGCGCGCGCGAACGTCCCGCAAAGCGCGGTGGCGCTGGTGGTGGAGCCCGTGGATGGCGGCGCCGCGATCGTCTCGCATCGCGCCGCCGAGCCGGTCAATCCCGCCTCGGTGATGAAGCTCGTCACCTCGTACGCGGCGCTCGACCTCCTCGGCCCGGCGTTCACGTTCCGCACCGATGTGCTGCTCGACGGCGAGCTTGCCGGCGGCGTCCTCGACGGCAACCTCGTGATCCGCGGCGGCGGCGACCCCAAGCTCACCTACGAGCGGCTGTGGCAGCTCGCCCACCAGCTGCGCGCGCGCGGACTGCGGGAAGTGCGCGGCGACGTGATCATCGACCGCGGCTACTTCGCGCCGGTGCGCCACGATTCCGCGCTCTTCGACAAGGATCCGCGCCGCGCCTATAACGTCGGCCCCGACGCATTCCTCGTGAATTTCCACGCCATCGACTTCGCCTTCATCCCCGAGGGCGACAGCGTGCGTATCGCGGCCGATCCCGACCTGCCGAACGTCGAGATCGCGAGCCGCATCCGCGTGACGCCCGGCGCGTGCGGATGGTGGCCGGGCGCGATCCAGCCGGAGTTCCAGGAGAACGGGCTCCTGGCCACCGTGGTCTTCAGCGGCAACTTCCCGGCGAGCTGCGGCGAGAAGCACCGCGCGTACTCGCTATTTGAAGGGCCGCGCTTCGCCGAGTCGGTGCTGCGCTGGGTGTGGAGCGGATCGGGCGGGGTGTTGCGCGGCAAGGTGCGCGCGGGTGCCGTGCCCGCGCAGGCGAAGCTCTTGTTGCGCTACGAGTCGGAGCCGCTCGCCAATCTCGTGCGCGACATGAACAAGAATTCCAACAACGTGCTCGCGCGCCACTTGTTCCTCGCGCTCTCGGCCGAGCGCGGCATGCCGGGCGAGGGTGCGGCGAGTGCCCGCATCGTGCGCGAATGGCTGCGCGCCAAGGGAATCGAGGCCCGCGAGCTCGCCATCGAGAATGGCGCAGGCCTTTCCCGCAGCGATCGCATCAGCGCGGCCGCGATCGTGGCGCTGCTGAAAAGCGCGTGGGCGAGCGCGGTGATGCCCGAGCTCGCGTCGTCGATGCCGATCTTCGCCACCGACGGAACGCTCAAGCTGCGCCGTGGCGCCGGCGCGGCGGGCCAGGCCCACCTCAAGGGCGGCACCCTCACCGGGGTGCAGAGCGTCGCGGGCTACGTGCTCGATCGCCATGGCAAGCGCTTCGCGGTGGCGATGATCGTCAATCACGCGAACGCCAACGCAGCGCAACCGGCGCTCGACGCCCTGGTGGAGTGGGTTCATGACGGACGTCCTTAACCAGCCCCCGCCCCTCGAGGGCTACGACGCCTATGCGGGCGACGCCGGCCTCGGTGCCGCGGTGCGCCGCGCGGGCGTCTCATGGATCGACGGCGCGGCCTCCGACCTGGGGCGCTTCGTGGGCTCCGCCGAGGCGCAGATGCACGCCGCGCTCGCCAACCGGCACGTGCCGCAGCTCCAGACCCACGACCGCTACGGGCATCGCATCGACGCCGTCGAGTACCACCCGTCGTATCACGTGCTCATGCACCGTGCGATGGCAAGCGGCGTGCACTCGACGGCGTGGAAGAGCGCCCGCGGCGGCTTCTCGGGCCGCGCGACCCTGTTCTATCTCTGGAACCAGCTCGAGCAGGGCACCGCGTGCCCGCTGACGATGACTTTCGCCTCGATCCCCGTCCTCGATCACGCGCCCGAGATCGCGGCGACGTGGCGTCCCAAGGTGCTCTGCGACGCCTACGATCCGCGGCCGATCCCGGTGCGCGAGAAAGCGGGCGCGACTATCGGCATGGCGATGACCGAGAAGCAGGGCGGCTCGGACTTGCGCGCCATCCAGACGATTGCCGAGCGCGGCGCGCAGGGCTTCCGCCTGAATGGCCACAAGTGGTTCTGCTCGGCGCCGATGAGCGACGCCTTCTTCACGCTCGCGCGCCTGCCCGAAGGCGTGACGTGCTTCTTCGTGCCGCGCTCGCTTCCCGACGGCAAGCGCAACGCGTTCCACATCCAGCGCCTCAAGGAAAAATGCGGCAATCGCTCGAACGCATCCTCGGAAATCGAGTACAGCGACACGGCGGCGTGGCTGGTGGGCGAGCCGGGGCGCGGCATCGCCACCCTGATCGAGATGGCGCACCACACACGCTTCGACATCGTGGTCGGGGTCGCGGGGATGATGCGCGCGGGGCTGAACCAGGCGATTCACCACGCGCGCCATCGCAGCGCGTTCGGCAAGCGGCTCGAGGAGCACGCGTTGATGAGCCAGGTGCTGGCCGACCTCGCGCTCGAGACCGAGGCGGCCATGCTCGTCGCCTTCCGGCTCGCCGCGGCGTTCGACGCGTCGGCGGCGGATGCGAAGGAGCGCGAGCTGCAACGCGTGTTGACGCCGATCGCCAAGTACTGGCTGTGCAAGCGCCTCGCGCCGCTCGCGGTGGAGGCGATGGAGTGCCTCGGCGGCACTGGTTACGTCGAGGAGGCGCCGCTCGCGCGGCTGTATCGCGAGGCGCCGCTGAATGGCATCTGGGAAGGCAGCAGCAACGTGATCTGCCTCGATGCGCTGCGCGCGATCTCGCGCTCCGGCAATGCCCTGGAGGTACTGCTCGAAGAAATTGCCACGGCGCCCGATGAGCGCATCGCGCGCGCCGCGGCGGCTGCGGTGAAGCTCCTCGGCGATTCCGCGGGCGCGGAGCGCAATGCGCGCACCATCGTCGAGTCGCTGGCGCTGTGCATGCAGGCCTCGCTCATGAGGCGTTACGGGAATGACGCGGCGGCGGAGGCCTTCACGGCTTCGCGGCTGGATAACGCGATGGGTGGGCGCGCGTTCGGCACGCTGCCCGCAGGCACGCAGTCACACGCCCTGGTGGAGCGCGCGGCTCTGCAAGCCTAGGCGGCCTTGGCTTCCTCGAGCATGGTGAGCTTGGCGCGCGTGCTCTCGAAGTTCTCGGCCAACTTGGCCAGGCCCTCGGCGTCGTAGCGCTCCCCGAGCTTTCCGAACACCTCTTCGTGCTCGGACTCGATAAGCCGCATGATGATCTCGCGCGCGATGTTCAGGCGCGCCTTCCACTCGGGGGTCCCCACGCGCAGGCGCGAGAGCTTCTCGAAGAGCCCATCGACCAGCTCATGCGCAACGAAGCGCAGGTCCGCGCTCGATTCATTCGCGGACTCGATGCCCTCGATCGCGCGGTAGACCACGCTTTCCTTGGAAAGCGTGTCGATCATCCACGACCGGCGCAGCCGTGCGAGAAGCTCGTGGCTGCGACGCTCGTCGCCCTCGTGCCGCAACGCTTCCAGCTCCGCGAGGGCCACCTGGTGGTCCTTGCGGAGCTGGTCGCGGATGTCCGCAGACGACGACTCGACTGCGGAATGCATCGAGATTCCGATTTGCGGCAGGAGGATAGGCTTAGTACCTCTTGTGTTCGACGGCTTCCTTCTCGATTTTCTTGCCGCCGGCTTTCACATCCTGGCCGACGCCTTCGACGGTGTTGCAGGCGCTGAGAAGAAACGACGCTCCAACGAGCATTGCGATGAGTGCTTTCATTGTGGTTCTCCGTGGACTCCCCGCATGCGGGGAAAGATTGAACTAGGGATAGCCCGGTGGGGATCCCGCCAGACGCAGTTCCATACTCCATGACGCGTGGACCCCGGAAAATCAGGCAATAGCGCGGGCCGGTGTCAGCGGCGTCCTACCCATTTCACCATGCGACTCACCAGGAAAACGGTGGCGAGGGCACCGGCCACTGCGAACACGAAAGTCTTTGTTATGCCAAGCGATACAGCACAACACGCAACGATAAAAAAGAAAGCGCTGAACCCGCTCAGGCCAGCCACGAAACCGCGCGCGAGGCGCGCCAGCGCGCCCGGGCCGTAAAGCGCGAGGGTGAAAGGCGGCATGATCGAGCCGGTCACCGGAACCGAGAGGAGCACCCCGCTCACCACCGGTCCGAACTCCTGCGCGCCCGCCAGGATCACGATGGCCAGCACGAGGGCGGCGGCCAGCCGCAGGCGCAGCTCGACCGGCGGCACCGCGGGCAGGCTTGCCTCGTCCTGCGGACGCTCAATGGCGCGCAGCGCCGCCGCCAACGACAACGCCGCAAGAGCCAGCGCGATGGCGGGCGTGAGCGGCAGCAGCGCGACGCCGATCGCCGCGACCGCGAAGCCTGTCCACCCCGCGAGGAGCGCCACCGGCCAGCGCGCACGCCGGCCCATGTAGGTAAAGAGCGTGAGGTGCGCCGCCTGTCCCACGATCGCGGCCAGCGTCACCACAGCCGACTGCGCCGCGAATTGCGCGCCATGGTCGAGCGCGAGGTAGAGCGTGATCGGGCCGCCGATGAGCGGCAGGCCACCCAGGTATCCGGAAACGGTGTGCCCCCAGCGGCGGGCGGCGAGGCTCGCGAGCCAGACGACCGCGGGCACCAGCGCCAGCCTGAGCCACGTCTCGGCGGTCACCGCGCAGTCGGCGGCGCGACATCCTTGCGGCGGTTGCCGCCCGGCACCATGCGGTACTCGTAGAGGCGGCATTCGAGCGCGCCGTTGTAGAGCACGGTCTTGCGCGAGGCCGAGAGGCGGATCAGCTTGGCGATGTCGGGATCGCCGGAGAAGATGTACGCGGTCCAGTTGGGAAAGCGCTGCTTCAAGGCGTCACCCAGCTTCGGATAGAACTCATCGAGCTCTTCCTTCTCGCCCAGCCGCACGCCATACGGCGGATTGGTGACGATCACGCCGGTGGGCGTCGGCGCGGAGAGCTCCAGCAGGTTGACCTGCTTCAGGGCCACCGCGTCCTCCAGCCCGGCCTCGCGCAGGTTCAACACTGCGTGGCCCAGCGAGCGCCCGTACAGGTCGGAGCCGTAGATCGGCAACGGCTCCACCGCCTTCTCGCCCTTCTTCGCGTTGGCAACCATGCGCTCCCACGTGGACTCGTTGTAGCGCGCGAGCTTCTCGAAGCCGAAGGCACGGTTCCTTCCCGCGGCGCGCCCGAGCGTCATCTCCGCAGCCTCCGAGAGGAAGGTGCCCGCGCCGCACATGGGATCGAGGAGCGGCACGCCCGGCGTCCACTTTGCCAGCCGCAGGATCCCGGCGGCGAGGTTCTTCTTGAGCGGCGCCTCGCCCACGTGGTCGCGCTTGCCGCGCTTGAAGAGAGACTCCCCGCTGGTGTCCACATAGAGGGTGCAGGTACGGTCGTCGAGGAACACGTGCACGCGCACATCCGGGTCGCGCGCCTCGACGGAAGGTCGCCGCCCCGCGGCCGTGCGGAACTGGTCGGCGATCGCGTCCTTCACGCGCAGCGTGATGAAGTCGAGGCTCTTCACCGGGCTGCGGTGCGCGTTGGTGTCGACCTTGAAGGTGCGGTCGGGGTTGAAGTAGGTATGCCAGCGCACGCCGTGGGCGCCGTTGTAGACGTCATCTTCGTTCTTGTACGGGAATTTCGCGACCCTCCACAGCACGCGGCTCGCGATGCGTGAATGCAGGTTCACCGTGTAGATGATGTCGAAGGGGCCGGTGAAGGCGACCCCGGCATCCGAGGGCTCCAGGCCCGCCGCGCCCAGCTCGCGCAGCTCCTCGCTCAGGGCGCCGGCCAGCCCGCGCGGGCAGGGCGCGAAGAAATAATGCGTGCCCGTGTCCTGTTTAACCAGGATGCGGGGCGCGGGCTTGATGCCGGTGGTCATCTCAGAAAGGCTTCACGACGACGAGGACGACGATCGCGGCGAGCAGCACCAGGGGAAGCTCGTTGATCCAGCGGTAGAACACATGGGAGCGGCGGTTGGCGTCGGTGGCGAAACGGCGCACCAGCCCCCCCAGCCAGAAGTGATACGCCACGAGGAGAGCGACCAGCCCCAGCTTGACGGCAAGCCAGCGGCCGGTGAATCCGTAGCCCAGCCACATCCAGGTACCGAAGACGAGCGTAAGCACCATGCAGGGCGTCATGATGCCTCGATAGAGCTTGCGCTCCATCACCTTGAAGCGTTCGTTCGACACCGCGTCCGCGGACTGCGCGTGATACACGAAGAGGCGAGGCAGGTAGAAGAGGCCCGCGAACCAGGCGACGACGAAGATGATGTGTAACGATTTGATCCACAGCATAAGCCTATAATTTTACGTGATGTTCACCCCCGCCTGCGTTTTCGCCCCGCTTCTCGTCGCTTTCGCGATGCTGGTGTCGCCGTCCGCGCTCGGCGCGCCGGTGGTGAGGACCGAGCACGTCGAAGCCGAGCTGGTCACCGAGAAGGGCGCGGCGCAGCCCGGCAAGCCCGCGTGGGTGGGCTTGAAGTTGCGCATGGAGCCGCACTGGCACACGTACTGGAAAAACCCCGGCGATTCCGGATTGCCGACGAAGATCCAGTGGGTTCTGCCGGAAGGCTGGAAGGCCGGCGAGATCCAGTGGCCCTACCCGCACCCGCTGCCGGTGGGCCCGCTGATGAACTACGGATACGAGGACGAGGTGGTGCTGCTCGTCCAGCTCACGCCCCCGGCATCCGCCGCGCCCGGCGCCTACCCCGTCAAGGCGCGCGCCGAGTGGCTGGTGTGCAAGGACGTCTGCATTCCCGAGAAGGGAGAGCTCGACATGGCGTTGGTCGTATCCGCGGCCGAGCCGGCTGCGAATCCGCGCTGGCAGGCGAGCATCGAGCGCGCTCGCAACCAGTGGCCGGTGGAAGTCCCCGGCTGGAAATACGAATCGGCGCTGCGCGGCAAGACGCTGGTGGTGCGCATGACGGCGCCAGACGGTGCCGCGCTGCCTGCCAAAATCTCGTTCTTTCCGGAGCGCGAAAGCCTGATCGAGCCCGCCGCGCCGCAGAAGGTGACTCGCGATGCGCGCGCCCTCACCATCGAGATGAAGCTCGCCGAGCCGCTGGTGGCCGGACTCACCACGGTGAAGGGCGTGGCGGTTTCGGACAGCGGCTGGCCGGGAAGCAACGGGCGCAAGGCGATTAACGTCAATGCACCCGTGGGCGCCGATCTAGCCGCGGCCGCGGGCTCCATCCAGCGCCCCGCCGATGGCGGCGGCGTTGGCGTTGGCGACAGCGTGCTCGCCGCGCTCGCATTCGCGCTCATCGGCGGCATTCTCCTCAACCTCATGCCGTGCGTCTTCCCCGTGCTCGGCATAAAGGTGATGGGGTTCGTCGAGCATGCGCACGGCGACGCTCGCGCGATGCGCGCGCAGGGCGTGATCTTCACGCTGGGCGTGCTGCTCTCCTTCGTCGCGCTCGCCGCGATCATGCTCGCGCTGCGCGCCGGCGGAACACAGCTCGGCTGGGGCTTCCAGCTGCAGTCGCCTCTCGTCGTCACGCTGCTCGCCACGCTCTTCTTCGTGCTCGCGCTGAACCTCTCCGGCGTCTTCGAGTGGGGCGCTTTCGCGCAGTCGCTCACCTCGAAAATGAGCGCGCAGGGCCGCTATGCCGACGCGTTCCTCTCCGGCGTGCTCGCCACCGTGGTCGCCACGCCGTGCACTGCCCCCTTCATGGGCGCCGCGGTGGGTTTCACCCTCACGCAGAGCGCGGCGCTCTCGCTCGCGGTATTCGCGACGCTGGGCCTGGGCATGGCGCTGCCGGTGCTGCTCCTCGCGCTCTTCCCGCGCTTGCTCAAGCGCCTGCCGAAGCCGGGCGCGTGGATGGAAGCCTTCAAGCAGGTGCTTGCCTTTCCCTTGTACGCGACCGTCGCGTGGCTCGCATGGGTGCTGGGCGCGCAGGCGGGCAACGACGCGGTGTTCGCGCTCCTGGCCGGCCTCGTGCTGGTGGCCATGGCCGCGTGGATGTACGGGCGCTCCTTGCACGCGCCGGCGAGGTGGCGCACTGCGATCGCCGTGGTGCTTGCCGCCACCGGGCTCGCGGTCGCGTGGCCGGGCCCCGCGGGCGGCGATGGCGCGGAAGCGCTCGCCGCGCGCAAGGGCGAGCTCGCATGGCAGCCGTGGTCGCCGGAAAAGGTACGCGAGCTCACCGCGGCAGGCAGGCCCGTGTTCGTCGACTTCACCGCCGCGTGGTGCGTCACCTGCCAGGTGAACAAGCGCATCGCGCTCCACAATGCCCAGGTCATCGCCGCCTTCGCCGCCCACGACGTGGTGGCGTTAAAGGCCGACTGGACGCGCCAGGATCCGCGCATCACGGCGACCCTTGCCAAGCTCGGCCGCATCGCCGTGCCCGTCTACGCCCTCTATCTTCCCGGCGAGGAAGTGCCGCGCCTGCTGCCCGAGGTGCTTACCCCCACCCTCGTGCTCGACGAGATTTCGCGACTTCCCGCCGCGCGCGCGGCAACCGCCATCACGCAGCGCTGATCTCGAGGTGCACCCATGAAAACGCTCGCCGCCGCAATCCTGTCGCTCCTCGCTGGCGGCGCATTCGCCTCCGCCCCCGTGGGCCAGCCTGCGCCCGCCTTCACCGCCACGGACCTCGCCGGCAAGCCGGTGAACCTCGCCGACTACAAGGGCAAGACCGTGGTGCTCGAATGGCACAACTTCGGCTGCCCGTTCGTGCAGAAGCACTACCGCAGCGGCAACATGCAGTCGCTGCAGAAGAAGTACGGCTCCGACGTGGTGTGGCTCGCGGTCAATTCCACCCACAAGAGCTCTTCGGACTACACCGAGCCCGGGAAGCTCTCCACGCAGCTGCACGGCTTCAACGCGGCGCCCGCGCGATACCTGATGGACGAGCCGGGCACCATGGGCCTCGCGTACGGGGCGAAGACCACGCCGCACATGTACATCATCGATCCGGCAGGCAAGGTGGCCTACAACGGCGCCATCGACGACAAGCGCTCCACCAACGTCGAGGACGTGAAGACCGCGAAGAATTACGTTGTCGCCGCGTTGGACGAGATGAAGGCCGGCAAGCCCGTGAGCGTCGCCAGCACCACCCCCTACGGCTGCACCGTCAAGTACCGCTAAGGAGAATCGAACCGATGCGCCACGCTCTCGCCCCCATCCTCGTTGCCGCGGGGTTCCTCACCGCGGGCTGCGCGCCCCTGACCACACAGAGCCCGGGCGCAGGCCTTTCGCCGGTGAACGCCATCGCAGAGGGCGGGGACAAGCACCTGATGCTCTTCGGCTACGACGTCGTGAGTTACTTCACCGAGGGCCGTGAGCGCCCCGGCGTGGCGGCGATCAGGTCGGATTACAAGGGCGTCACGTTCCGTTTCTCGAAGGTCGAGAACAAGGCGCTCTTCGATGCCGCTCCCGAGAAGTACGTTCCTCAATTCGGCGGCTATTGCACCAACGGCATCGTCTACGGCATCCCCTGGGGCGGCGACGCCGACACCTGGCAGATGATCGACGGCAAGCTCTACATCTTCGGCGGCCAGGGCTCGAAGGACGCTTTCCTCCTCGACGTGCCGCGCAACATGGCGCTCGCCAACAAGTACTGGAACGAGGAGATGAACGGCTCGAACGCGTTCATCCAGCGCGCCAGGCGCATGATCTTCCGCGTGCCGCACTGGAAGAGCGGGGCGGAGCTCGCCGCCGAAGTCGCCGCGAAGAAGAAGGCTAGCTGATCGCCTTGCGGAACGCCTCCGAGGCCGTTTTCAATCCCGGCAACACGAAGGACTTCCACCCGCCGTCGAGCATCGCGTGGACCGCCTGCACCATTTCGCGCGGGAACTGATCCCAGCCTGAATGCGTGAGGGTGGCGCGAGTGATGTCATCGCCCAGGTCCCCGAGCTCGATGGTCACGTGCGTCTTGGGCGTGCCCGGCATGTACCAGCTGAAGCGGATGCGCTGCGGCTTCTTCAATTCCTCCATGTCGCACCAGGTGGCGCCGCTCACGTCGCCCGCGGCTCGCTTGGCCGGATCGGGCTGCATGTGGAAGGTGGCGCCCGCTTTCATCACGTAGTTCATGCATCCCAGCCACTGCGGCACCGAGTCGGCGCCGGTCATCACGTCCCATACCGTGGTGCGTGGGGCCTCGATGTCGATGGAATGCACGATGTCGTCCAGGGACTGGCTCATTTCCCTCTCCTTTCGGCGGTCATGCGGATCGTCGCGCTAGCTCCTCAGCCGGCGGCGGAAGAGGTGCAGCGCCAGGAGGAATCCCGCGATCCCGTACGCGCACAGTACCCCGACGTGCAGCAGCGGCGATTCGGGCCAGCGTCCCAGGAGGAGCGGGCGCCCGAGCGCGATGGCGTGGGTGAGCGGCAGCGCGTTGGCCACTGCCTGCACCCAGCCGGGCATGTTGGACAGGGGATAGAAGACGCCGCAGAGCAGCATCATCGGCGTGAGCACCAGCGTGAACCAGTACATGAAGAAATCGTAGGACCTCGCCATCGCGGTCATGACGAGCCCCATGCCCGCGAAGGTGAGGCCGATGAGGAACGCGAGGGGAAGGATGAGGAGGAACGTCCACGACTGCGCGAGGCCGAGGGCGATGGACACCCCCAGCACGGCGACCCCGGAGAGGAAGCTCTTCGACGCCGCCCACACCCACTCGGCGAACACCACGTCCTCGAGGCTCACCGGCGCGTTGAGAATCCCTTCCCAGGTGCGTTGCACGTGCATGCGCGCGAAGCCCGAATAGAGCGCCTCGAACGAGGCCGCCATCATCGTCGAGTAGCAGATGGTGCCGCCCGCGAGGTAGGCGATGTACTTCACGCCGTCCACCTCCGGCACCAGCGCGCCGAAGCCGATGCCGAAGCCCACGAGATAGAAGAGCGGCTCGACGATGTTGCCCAGGACACTCTCGGCGGCGAGCTTCTTCCAGACGAGGTAGTTGCGGCGCCAGACCGCCACCCACGACACGGAAACGGGGAATGAGGCTATCGCGATTGCTCCCGCGCGAATCGCTTCACTCTCTCATCTCCCGGCCGGTCAGCTTGAGGAACAGGTCTTCGAGGTTCGCGCGCCGGTGCATGAAGCGCAGGTCGGCGAAGGCGCGCAGGTTCTCGACGGTGGACGCGGCATCGCGAAGGTAGCAGAAGGCGGTCTCGCCATGCAGCTCGGCGCGATCGCAGAGGCGCTTTCCGTGGCTCTCCACCCAGGCGCCGACGCCCTCGCCATAAACCTCGACCACCTCGGGCTCGATGTGCTCGGCGATGAGCGCGTGCGGCGGGCCTTCGGCAAGAGTGCGCCCGTGATCGATGATCTTGAGGCGATCGCAGAGGCGCTCGGCCTCGTCCATGAAGTGCGTCGTGAGGAGGATGGTCCTGCCCTGGCGCAGCAGCACGCGCAGCTTCTCCCACATCTGGTGGCGCGCCTGCGGGTCGAGCCCGGTGGTGGGCTCGTCGAGGAAGAGGAGCTCCGGGTCGTTCACCAGGGCGCGCGCGAGCACGAGGCGGCGCTTCATCCCGCCGGAGAGCTCCTGGATCTTGGCGTCGGCGCGCGATTCCAGCGATGCGAATTCGAGCAGGCGCGGCAGGCGCGCGGCCACCTCGGCCTGCGTGAGCCCGAAGTAGCGGCCGTAGACGAGGAGGTTCTCGCGCACGGTGAAATCCGGGTCGAGGTTGTCCACCTGCGGCACGACACCCACGCGGATGCGCCCCTCGCGCGCGGCCTTCGGCACCGGGTGGTCGAGGAGCGTGATCTCGCCGGCGTCGGGCACCGTCAGCCCGAGCAACATGCGCAGCGTCGTGGTCTTGCCCGCGCCGTTGGGGCCGAGGAGCCCGTAGCACTCGCCGCGCGCGAGCTCCAGGTCGATTCCCGCGACCACCTCGCGCCCGCCGTACGATTTGCGGATGCCTTTCGCCGCGAGGATCGTCATCGCACCCAGCGCGCGACGATCTCGCGCAGCACGTGCAGCTTGCGGTGGAAGAAATGCTCGCCGCCCGGGACCACGACCACGGGCACCTCGCGCGGCGCGGCCCACGAGATCGAGTCGGAAAGCGGCACCGTCTCGTCGAGGTCGCCGTGCACGACCACGGTGTTGGCCACGGTGTGGCGTCCCGGCGCGCCGAGGTTCGGATCGGCGGGATCGGGCGCTTCGCCCATGCCATGCCCGGTGATGCGGCGAAATCCGGGGGCGACGAGCACCAGCTGCGCGAATTCGAGCTTCCCGCTCGCGCGCGTCGCCACCGCGCCGCCGAAGGAAAAGCCGGCGAGCTTCAGCGGCAAGGCAGCGCCGGCGATTTCCCGCGCGTGCGCCACCACGCGCAGCATGTCCTCGGCCTCGCCGCGCCCCTCGTCATGCTCGCCTTCGGAGCCGCCCACCCCACGGAAGTTGAAGCGGAAGGTCGCCGCCCCCGATTCGACGAAAGCGCGCGTGAGCGTCGTCACCACCTTGTTTTCCATGGTTCCGCCGAACAACGGGTGCGGATGGGCGATCACCGCGATCGCGCCCGGAGCCTCGGGAATGTGGGCGGCGATCTCGATCGCGCCCGCGGCGCCGGGAATGGTCGCTCGCGTGGGGGAATTCATGGCGCATCTTATCGCGGCATGACGGGACTCCCATCCCCCGGCGAACCACTAGATCCTGAGGCGCTCCACGACGTTGCCCTTCACCAGGTGCTCGTCGATGATCTCGTCGATGTCCTGCTTGTCGACGTAGGTGTACCAGACCCCTTCGGGATAGACCACTATGACGGGCCCCTCCTCGCAGCGATCCAGGCAGCCGGCTTCGTTGATGCGCACCTTGCCCGGGCCGGAGAGCTCGAGCTCCTTCACGCGTTTTTTGGCGTATTCCCTCATCTGCGCGGCGCCGCGGTTGGCGCAGCACTCCCGCGGCGGATCGCGCTTGTTCAGGCAGAAGAAGACATGGTGCTTGTAGAAGCTCATCGTGCGGCAATTATCGCATGGCGTCGCGGCGCACCCGCAGGAACAGGGCGATGAGGTAGACCAGCGCCATCAGCGGCCAGGCCTCGTGCAGGAAGCGCGTGAGGGTCGCGAAGGTCGCGAGCTGGCCGTAGGGCCAGCGGAACAGGCGCAGGAAATCCTCGAGGGGGCTGTAGGCGCCGACGATCTTCGAGAACAGCGCGCCCGCCAGCACCAGCACCAGCGCGAGATAGATGCGCCCGGAACGCCCGAAGCGGCGCGTCGGCACGAGAAGCGCAATGCCCACCGCGAGGCCGATGGCGCGCCCCATGCTCACCCACTCCTCGGCGAAGTGCTGCTGCAGCATGAAGGAAGCCGCCATGAACTTGAGCCAGAGCGCCACGCTCAAGAGCACGAGGGTTACGCGCAGCGCGCCGTTATCGCCCTTCAGGATCGCCGAGACGAAGAGCCCAAACCCCCAGATGCTCATTGCCACCGCCGCCCATTGCAGGATCTCGAGCTGCGTCACGCCGGCCCCGACTCCCGGGATGTTTCCCGCGCCGAAGAATGGCAGGGCCGGGTTGACTTGCGCGATGAGCCAGAGCATCAGCAGCACCAGGCCCGCGTCGCCCCACACGCCGGGGATGAGGCGGCGCTCGCGCAGCTCGCCCAGCGGGCGCGTGACCAGCGAGTACACCGGATCGGCGAACACCATCGCGCCCCACAGCGCGCCGCCCGCGTTGGCGAGCGTGTCGTAGAAGGACGCGATGCGGCCGGGGATGAAGAGCTGGCAGGTCTCCATCGCGAAGCTGAACGACGCCCCGAACGCGGCGGCCCGGAGGATCGGGCGCAGGCCCTCGCTCGACTGGCGGAAATAAAGACAGGCGAGGGTGCCGAGCGGAACGTAGGCGAGCACGTTCAGCGCCACGTCGAAGCCGGTGACGTAGCGCGGGCGCGAGAAGAAGGCGGCGACCAATTCCAGCGACGGCAGGCGCAACGGGGAGAAGGGGTAGAGGCTCGCGTAGGCGAGCAGCAGCGCCCAGACCGCCAGCGAGCCGCGATAGCGGCTGGGAATCATCCGAGGAGCTTGAGGCCCTTGCGGTACATCGCCGCGCGCTCGACGTAGTGCTCGGCGATCCACGTGTTGGTGGCGATTTCCTCGGCGGTGAGCGCGCGCACGATCTTGTTCACGCCCAGCACCAGCGAGCCATCCGGGATCACCTTGCCCTCGGTCACCGTGGCGCCGGCGCCGATCAGGCAGTTCTTCCCGACCACGGCGTTGTTGAGCACGATGGCGCCGATGCCGATGAGCGAATTCTCGCCCACCGTGCAGCCGTGCAGCATCACGAGGTGGCCCACGCTCACGTTCTTCGCGAGCGTCACCTGCACGCCACCGTCGGTATGCACCACCGAGCCGTCCTGCACGTTCACGTTCTCGCCCAGCGTGATGAGGTCGTTGTCGGCGCGGATGGTGACGTTCCACCACACGCTCGCGCCCGCGCCCATCACCACCGAGCCGATCACGGCCGCGTTGTCCGCTACGAAGTAGTCACCGTGGAAGGTGGGCTTGCGGTCGTCGAGTTGATAGATCATGGCCTTGGAAAGTGGTGTCAGGTACGAATTAAGAAGTGGTGTCAGGTATGACTTTTCCGGATTATCTGCGGAAAGTCGTACCTGACACCACTTTTTCCGTTTTTTATAGGAGGACTTGAAGAGGTGGGCGAAAGTGCGGCTGACTTCGAGCTTCTCGGGGCGCCCGCGCAACGTGATGTCGCGCTTTCCCTCGCCGTCGGAGGTGACCGAGGCGATGGCGCGGATGTTGACGATGGTGCCGCGGTGGACTTGCCAGAAGTGGCGCGGATCGAGCTCGGCGATGAGCTCACGCAGTGTCTTCTTCACCAGAGCCTCGCCCTCGGGCGTGACCACGCGCGTGTATTTGGCGTCGGCGCGGAAATAGAGCACGTCCTCGACGTTGATGAGCTTCAGCGTGTTGCCGAGGCTAGCCTGCAGCCATTGCAGCCGCCCCGCGCCGGGGGAGATGCGCCGCGCGAGCTCTTCCACGAGCGCGTCCATGGCGGGTGGCGGGGCGGCGAGGCGCGCCTGGAGGCGGCGAACGGTTTCAGCGAGGCGCTCCGGCGCGGCG
The DNA here is from genome assembly GCA_031364925.1 of Burkholderiales bacterium. Lineage (GTDB taxonomy): Bacteria > Pseudomonadota > Gammaproteobacteria > Burkholderiales > Usitatibacteraceae > Usitatibacter. The sequence continues at coordinate 24,893 of JANLXC010000097.1, forward strand.
GGCTTCAGCACATAGTCCACCGCACCTCGCTCGAAGGCCTCTACGGCATAGCGGTCGTAAGCGGTGACGAACACCACCTGCGTGAGGTCGCGCACCTCGCGCGCCGCCTCGAGCCCGTTCATGAGCGGCATCTCGATGTCGAGGAAAGTGAACGCGGGCCGATGCTCGCGCACCGCGTGCACCGCGTCATGGCCGTTGCCGGCCTCGGCGACGATCTCGAGGACGGGCCACGCCTCGGCGAGCGCGGCGCGCAGGCCCGCGCGCAGCAGCGGCTCGTCGTCGGCGATGACGGCGGTGGTGCCGGTCACAGCGCAACCTCGATGGTGGCGAGCGTGCCGCCGCCCTCGCGCGCCCGCAAGTCGACGCGCGCCGAATCCCCGTAGATCGCGCGCAGGCGTTCGCGCACGTTGCCCAGCCCCACGCCCTGCCCGATCGGCTCGACCAGGCCGCGCCCGTCGTCCTCCACGATGACGCGCAGTCGCTTGCCCTCGACGCTGGCCCCCACGACGACATGCCCGCGCCCCACCGGCGCGATGCCGTGCTTGATGGCGTTCTCCACCAGCGTCAGCACGACCAGCGGCGGAAAGGCGACGCCCGCGACCTCGGGCGCGACCCCGGTGGAGATCTCGAGCGCGCCCCCCATGCGAATGCGCAGGATCTCCAGGTAGGCGTGCGCGAGCTCGATCTCGCGCCCCACGGTCGAGCTCTCCGCGCGGATCTCGGGGAGCGCGGTGCGCAGGTAATGGATCAAGTGGTCGAGCATGGAGAGCGCGTGCGGCGACTGCGTCTGCACGAGGAAGCGCAGGTTGGCGAGCGTGTTGAAGAGGAAGTGCGGCTCGACCTGCGCCTGGAGGAGCTTCAGCTCCGCCTGCACGCTCTGGCGCTGGAAGCGCTCGCGGTCGGCCTCCGCCTGCAGCAGCGCCATGCGGCTCGCGACCTGGCGCGTGCGCGCGTACGCGATGATCGCGATCACGAAGATGAGGGCGACCCCGAGCGCCGACACTATGCCGAAGATCGTGGCCGCCTTTTGGGCGCTCATCTCGGAGATCGGGCGGCTCGTGTCGATCGACGCGACGATGGCGCCGGTAAAGCCGCCCGCGAACAGCGTTGCGACGAAGATCGCGTAGTTCCTTCTGCCGCGAGGGCCGGTGTAATTGCGATATCCGTACCACGCGGACACCACCACGCCGAGGAACCCGATGCACAGCAGGTTCACGACGATGAACCCGCGCGTCCACCCGACCTCGGGCGAGATGACAATGAACAGCCCCGTCCCGGTCACGGCGACGATGAGATAGATGAAGAACCATTTTTTCCAGTGGCGCTTCATCTCCGCGTCGAGCGCAAGCGCGTCCGAGAACTCCTCGGGCGACAGGCGCTTCTTCGCCCACGCGTCCCCGCGCGCCTCGAGCCGCTTCAACCACGCGACGATCCGGTTCGAAGATTTGGCGGCCATGGGCAAGCGTACCGCAACGGTCTTGCGGATCGAGTCCAGCCGACGAAGCGACGGAAAAGTGGTGTCAGGTACGACTTTTCGCGGACGGAGTCGAAACCTGGGTCAGACCCTGAACCAGGCAGCGGCGTAAACCCGGGTCTGACCCAGCTACATCTGCTTGAACAGATGGGAATAAATGCGCGAAACGACCAGCGACTCGTCCTTCCCCCTGATCTTCACGTGCGCCTGGCCGCGGAAATCGCGGGTTACGGCGGCGATGGCGTTGACGTTCACCAGGGTCGAGCGGTGGACCTGCCAGAAGACCTCGGTGTCGAGGCCGTCGAGGAGCTCGCGGATGGAGGTCTTGATGAGGGCCTCGCTGTCCACCGTGACCACACGCGTGTATTTCTCGTCGGACTGGAAGAAGAGCACCTCGGCCACCGGGATGAGGCGCAGGTTTTGCCCCTGGGTCGCCTTTATCCACTGCAGCTTCTCCTTCTTGCCGCTCATCTGCTCGGTGATCCTCGCGAGCACCGCGTTCAGGTCCGCGGGCGGCGTCGCGAGCTTGGCCTTGAGGCGCTCGATGCTGACCGCGAGCCGCTCGTCGGTCGCGGGCTTGAGGATGTAGTCGACCGCACCGGTCTCGAAGGCCTGGATCGCGTAGTGGTCGTACGCCGTCACGAACACCACGTGGCTTCGGGCCGCGACGTGGCGCGCGACCTCCAGGCCCGTCATCTCCGGCATCTGGATGTCGAGGAACATGAAATCGGGCACGCGGTCCTCGAGCGCCTCGAGCGCCGCGGCGCCGTCCTCGACGCTGGCGATGATGTCGAGCTCGGGCCAGAGCTTCCTCAGTTTCCCTTCGAGCTGCGCGCGGAGGATGCCCTCGTCCTCCGCGACGATCGCGGTCGGCATGCGGCGATTATGCCTTCGTATCGCCGGCGGCGGCCCCGGCCTTGCGCTTGTTGCGCCTCACCAGCCACCAGATGCCGAGCCCGATGAGGATGAAGGGTGCGAGCACCGGGAAGAGCGACACCAGCATGACGAGCGGAATGAAGATCGCGAGGCCGACGAAGAGGAAGCCCAGGCCGTAGACCACCGCGAGCACGATCGCAAGCGCCAGCACCACCACCGCGAAGGCCGCTGCGATCCCCGCGGTGCCGATGAGCGCCCCCGTCGCGCCGCCCATGGTGTCGTCGCCGATCTGAACCGGCAGGATTCCGGTCGCCACGCCCACGATGCCGAGCCCCGCGAAGACCGCCGCCAGCACCACGAGCACGACGAACGCGAACGACAGGCCCTTCCTCCATGCGCGCTCCGCGGTTCCCATGACGGCGAGGGTCTTGGCGGTGGCGGTCTGCGGCGCGGCGGGCATCGCCGGCACGGGCTCCGCACCCATCGGGATGGGCCCCGAGCTCAGGTTGGGGCGCGTGCCTTCGCGCGGCACTTCGATCGCCGCCTCGACGCCATGGGGCTCGCGCGCTTCGAGGGTGAGCTTGCCGGCGTCGCCGTAAAGAGCGGCCAGGCGCTCGCGAATGTTGGTCAGGCCCACGCCCGAGCCCACCGTCTCTGCGAAGCCACGGCCCGTGTCGATCACGCTCAAGCGCAGCTTGCCGTTGGCCGAGGCGCGAATGGTGACGGTCCCGCCCTCGCGTTGCGGCTCCAGGCCGTGCTTGATGGCGTTCTCGACCAACGAGGGCAGCATGAGCGGCGGGAACGGCATGTCCATCAGCTCGGGCGGCACGTCGATCTCGAAGGCGAGGCGCTTGCCCATGCGCATCTGCAGGATGTTCAGGTAGGCGCGCACCAGCTCGATCTCCTGCCCCACGGTGGAAACCGACTCGCGCATCTTCGGCAACGCATTCCTCAGGTACTGGATCAGGTGACCCGTCATCGCGTTGGCCTGCGCGGGATCGACTTCGGTCAGGGCCTGCACGCTGGCGAGCGTGTTGTAGAGGAAGTGCGGCTCCACCTGGGCTTGCAGCGCCGAGAGCTTGGCCTCGGTGACCTGCTGGCTCATGCGGTGGTACTCGGCCTCCTTCCTCTTCGATTCGGCCACGCTCTGCGCGACGCGCGAGCGGTCGATGAAGAACTTGGAGACGATGGTGATCACGAACAGCGGAATGAACAAAAGGATCAGGCCCGCGCCCACGCCGATGCGGTAGAGGTCGCCCGTGACTTTCTTGCGGATCTCGCGCCTCAGCTCCGGCGGTAGCGGCGTGCCGGGACCGACCGTGACGCCGTTCACGTCGATGTCGATGAGCGGCTTGTCCATGGTGGCGCCCAGGACGATCACGCGCGGCTTCTTCACCTCGACCGCGCCTTCGGCCGCCTTGCCGTCTGCGAGGGCGGCATTCGCATCGACTTCGGCCTGCTTGGCGGAGTCGAGCGATTCGTCGAGGGATTTCTCGACCTTCTCGCGCTCCACGCCCGCGTCTTTCAGCGCGCGCGCGGCTTCGCGCTTCGCCTCGCGGATCGCGGCGCTCGCATCCTTCAGGGCGCCGCGCACGTCTTCGGCGGCTTGGCGCTTGGCGCGAAGCACTTCGGCGCCCGCCTCGCGTACGCTCTCACGCGCCGTCTCGAGCTCGGCCAGGGCCTGGCGCAGCTCCTCGACGCGCACCGGGTCCCTGGTGTGGTCGAGCATCTCGCGCACCACGCCGCGCGCGAGGTCGATGGCGCTCTCCGAGAACGCCGAGTTGATCTCGCTCTTGATGGCGCGGTTCTCCGCGGGGGTGGCACCGCTCTTGTCGAGCTGGATGGTGTGGAACGGGGTCGTGAAGATGGCGAGAGCGATGAACAGCCCGAACCCGCCGAGGAGGACGACCCACCACGGGGTGCGATGCAGGAATGTCGAGACCGATTTCATCGTTTCCTTGGGACGCGCTTTCGGCGCGCCATTTTCAGTAGTCGGCGAGGAGCGCGATCACCGCGGTCGCCGTCGAGAAGATCAGGACGCCGAAGAACAACAGGGTCACTGCAAGGTGCGGTCCGAGCGACTGGATGATCGACATGTTATTGGCCTCTTGGAAGCCGGTGATCGGCTTTGGTGACGCTACTGTAGGGTCGCCTACCCGGGCGTTCCACGACCGCGCGGCGAATTGCAGATTTCGGGGGCTGAAATGCCTTGGGCAGGGACAGGGCACCAACCCAAACCGGGGTCAGACCCCGCTACGACCCCGGTCTGTCCCCGGTCTGTCCCCGCGCTACATCTGCTTGAACAGGTGGGTAAAGGCCCGGGAGACGACCAGGGTCTCGGCATTGTCGCGCAGGGCGATTTCGGCCTGGTCCTTGAGGCCGCGGCGCACCGAGGCGATGTAGTCGACGTTCACGATGGTGGCGCGGTGGATCTGCCAGAACTTGGCGGGGTCGAGCTCCTCGAGGAGCTCGCGGATGGGCTTCCTGATGAGCGACTCGGCCTCGGCGGTGACCACCCGGGTGTACTTCTCGTCGGACTGGAAGAAGAGCACCTCCTCGACCGGGATCAGGCGCACGTTGGAGCCCACCGAGGCCTTGATCCAGCGCAGGTGCTCCACCGGCCTGGCTCCCAGGCGACCGGCGAGCTGCTCGACGAGGGCGTCCAGCGGCGCGGGCCGGGCCTCGAGGCGCTCCTTCAGCCGGTCGATGGTCGTGGCGAGGCGCTCCTCGTTGAAGGGCTTGAGAACGTAGTCGATGGCGCCGCGCTCGAAGGCTTCGACGGCGTACTGGTCGAACGCCGTCACGAACACCACGTGCGCGCGCCCGCCGATGACGCGCGCCGCCTCGATGCCGTTCACGCCCGGCATGTGGATGTCGAGGAAGAAGAGCGCGGGCTCGTACTCGTCCATCACCTTGTCGATGTCGCGGCCGTTCTCCATCTCGTGCACGATCTCGAGTTCGGGCCAGGCGCGCGCCAGCCGCGAGCGCAGTTGCGCGCGCAAGAGCGGCTCGTCGTCGGCGATGACCGCGGTGGCTTTCACGCCGCACTCCCCGCGGGCACCTCGATGGAGGCCACGACGCCGTGCGGGGCGCGCTCCTCGATGACGAGCTTGGCCGAAGCGCCGTAGAGCGCCTTCAGGCGCTCGCGGATGTTGGCAAGCCCCACGCCCCCGCCCTTCTTGGGCTTGATGCCCTCGCCTGTGTCCTCGACCGAGACGCGCAGGCGCCCGCCCTCCTCCATGGCGCGGATGGTGATCGAGCCGCACTCGCAACAGGGATCGACGCCGTGCTTCACAGCGTTCTCCACCAGGGTGATGAGCATCATCGGCGGGAAGGCGCGGCACTTGAGCGGATCGGGCACGTCGATGGCGAAATCGAGGCGCGCGCCCATGCGCACGCGATGGATCTCGAGGAAGGCGCGCGCCATGTCGATCTCGCGCCCGAGGTTGGTCGTCGATTCGCGCATCTGCGGCAGCGCGGCGCGCAGGTAATGGATCAGGCTATCGAGCATGCGCGAAGCCTCGCCCGGGCTGGTCTCCACCAGGTGCTGCACGTTGGCGAGCGTATTGAACAGGAAGTGCGGCTCGACCTGCGCCTGCATCAGCGCGAGCTGGGCTTCGAGGAGGTTCTTCTCCAGCTGGTGGCGCTCGCTCTCGGCGCGGTGGAAGCGCGCCTGGTCGCGCGCGTGCTTCTCGCGCAGCATGAACATCGCCACCACCACGCAGCCGAAGCCGATGCCCAGGCCCATGGTGATCGACACGCCGGCCAGGCGCTCGGAAAACATCTGCAGCACGTCGCGGCCCTTCACCAGGCCCGCGAGGATGGTGCCGAGGAAGGAGCCCAGCACGATGGCGCCCAGCTGCATCACTTCGCGCGGCACGCGCGCCTGGCGGATGTTGCCGGCCACGGTGAACAGAACCATGCTGGTGTAGCCCACGCAGAGCGCGCTCACCAGCAAGTCGCGATAGGTGTTGAGGAAGATCCAGACGACGCTGGCCGCGGCTGCCGCGCACATCGCGGTGACCGCCAGGACGCGGCTCACCGTGAGGCCTTCGAAGAGGTATGCGTAGGATTTCAAGGGTGTGGGCGCTCCGGGCGGCAGGGGGTTCGCGCCGCCGCGGGCAAAGTATGACCTTGTGGGTCGACGCCCGCCACGTTACCGAATGTAGGCCCCGCCTTGCAAAACGGTTGCGACGAAACGCGCAATCGCGGGCATGGGCGGCGCGCGGAAAGAAAAAACCCGGCGCCAGGAGACGCCGGGTTCGAAGAGACAGCCCTGGGAGCTGGAGGGTTGCCTATGCTAGAGGTTGGCCGAGCGGCTCGCTTCGACGGTGATGGTGAAGTGCGCGTCGGGCGCAATGGCGACGTTTCGAAGCGCCGGGTCCGCGACTGCTTCGGCACGTTGGGTGGCCTGCTCCACCCGCGCCTGCACGCCCGCCGCCGGGACCGGAGACGAGTCGGTGAGGATCAGCCCGGCCGCGACCAGGAACCAGCCCGCCACCAGGAACGTGACGCCGGCGGCTACTGAGTCGTTGCCGGGGTAAGCGGCGAATTTGTATGCGTTCATTTTCATTTCTCCTTGGCGATTGCCTCTGGTTTCCCGCCCGGACGAGACGATGTAGAGCTTCGCCTGGTTGATCGTCTTCGCGTCGGCTTGGAACATGGCCGCAGATTAAAGGCGGACGATGACGGGAGAAAGTCGAAAGCGACGAAATGCGGAAAAGACCGCCTGAAACGCTCGCCAGGGGGCGTTGGGGGGGCGCGGGCAGTTACGTCGTCGCTTCGCGTTGCAGCGTGCGGAAGGCGAGCGATCCCACGATCATGCCCGCGAATGCGGCGGCGAGGCCGGCGAGCTGGGGAGGCACCAGCGCGTCCTTGGTGAAGAGCTCGCAGCCGATCCAGACGACGAGACCGAGCACTACCGCGGCGAGGCCGCCGAGATTGGTAGCGCGCTTCCAGTACAGGCCGAACACCAGCGGCACGAAGGCGCCCACCAGCGTCACCTTGTACGCGTTCTCGACCATTTTGTAGATGCTCGCGTCGGTGCTGAGGGCGAAGGACGTTACCAGGATGGTGAAGCCCACCAGCACGACCCGCATCAGGGTGAGGAACTGGTGGTCGGTGATCTTCGGGAAGAAGGGCCGCAGGATGTTCTCGCTGAAGCTTACCGAGGGCGCGAGCAACGTGGCCGAGGCGCAGCTCTTGATCGCCGACAGCAGCGCGCCGAAGAACATGATCTGCGCGAAGATCGGCACGATGGGCGACAGGATGAGGTTGGGCAGGATGAGCTGCGTGTCGCCGCCTTCCTTGAGCGCCCCGGCCACCATCTTCGGGTCGATGAGGCTCGCCGAGTACGCGAGGAAGATCGGGATGAAGGCGAAAAAGAAGTAGAGCACCCCGCCCAGGATCGCCGAGCGCGCCGCGATGTTCTCGGTCTTCGCGGACTGCACGCGCTGGAACACGTCCTGCTGTGGAATCGATCCGAGCATCATCGTGATCCACGCGGCGAGGAACCACAGGATGTCCTTCAGCTCCGGCGCCGGCAGGATGTTGAACTTGCCCGATGCGGCCGCGTGCGACACCACGGTGCCCACGCCGCCCGCCAGGCCGCTCACCTCCCAGCCGATGTAGAGCATGCCGAGCACGATGATGATCATCTGGATGAAGTCGGTGATCGCCACCGAGAACATGCCGCCCAGCATCGTGTAGACCAACACGGTGGAGGCGCCGATGACCATGCCCCACTCCTGCGTGATCTGCCCGTCCGAGACCACGCTGAAGACGAGGCCGAGCGCCTTGATCTGCGCGCCCACCCAGCCGAGGTAGGAGACCACGATGCACAGCGTGGTGAGTATTTCCACCGGACGGCCATAGCGCTTGCGGTAGTAGTCGCCGATGGTGAGGAGATTCATGCGGTAGAGCGGCCGCGCGAAGAACAGCCCCACGAGGATCAGGCACAGCGACGAGCCGAAGGGGTCGGCGATGATCCCCGCGAAGCCGTCCTTCATGAAGGTCGCCGGGATGCCGAGCACCGTCTCGGAGCCGAACCACGTCGCGAACACGGTGGCCGTGACGATGTACATCGGCATGCGCCGCCCCGCGATCGCGAAGTCCTTGGAGTTGTGCACCCACTTCGCCGCGTAGATGCCGATGGCGACGGAAACAATCCAGTAGACGATCACGAACCAGAGCAGCATGAGGGGGCTTTCCAACGGTCGATCGGACGCAGGCCCCATTTTAGGAGAAAATCCGCCGGTGTCAGCCATCCAGCTCGAAGGTGTCGCCAAGCATTGGGGGGAGTCGCGCGCCCTCGACGGCATCACCTTCCGCGCCGAACCGGGCTCCTTCGTGGTGCTTCTCGGGCCCTCGGGCTGCGGAAAGTCCACGACCCTGCGGCTCATCGCCGGCCTCGACGCGCCTACCGAAGGCACGATCCGCATCGGCAACCGGGACGTGACTCGCCTGCCGCCCGCCGAGCGTGGAATCGCCATGGTGTTCCAGTCGTATGCCCTCTTCCCCCACCTCAGCGTCGCGGAGAACATCGTCTTCGGGCTGCGCGTGCGCAAGGTGGCCGACCGCGAGGCGCGGTTGAAGCGCGTGGCCGAGCTGCTGGGGTTGGAGAAGCTCCTCGCGCGCAAGCCCTCGCAGCTTTCCGGCGGGCAGCAGCAGCGCGTCGCCCTGGGACGGGCGATCGTGGCGGAGGCGCCGGTGTGCCTCATGGACGAGCCGCTGTCCAACCTCGACGCGCAGCTGCGCGGCGAGATGCGCCGCGAGATCCGCGCATTGCAGCAGCGCCTGGGGATCACCATGGTCTACGTGACGCACGACCAGACCGAGGCGATGACCATGGCCGACCGCGTGGTGCTGCTGCGCAACGGCCGCATCGAGCAGGTGGGCTCGCCCGAAGAGCTGTACGCGCGGCCCGCCACCGCATTCACCGCGAGCTTCATCGGGGCGCCGCCAATGAACCTCATGCACGGGAACGGCGTCACCGTCGGCGTGCGCCCGGAGAACATGCGCCTGGCTTCCAGCGGGCAGGCCGCGAGCGTCGACTCCGTCGAATACCTCGGCGCCGACTCGCTCGTGGCAGCGCGCATCGCGCAACAGTCGATCCTGGTCCGCGTCCCCGGCCATTCACGCGCCCGGCACGGCGAGCAGGTACACATCGTTTGGGACAAGCAGCACGAGCACCATTTCGACGCACAAACCGGAGACAGGAAACCATGAAAAGAATCTGGCAATTGGGAATCGCGGCGTTCGCCGCGGCGGCCCTCGCGGCCGCGGCGCAAACCGAGATCACGTTCTACTACCCGGTCGCGGTGGGCGGCCCGATCACCAAGACCATCGACCAGATGTCGGCGGATTTCGAGCGCGAGAATCCCGGCATCAAGGTCAAGCCCGTCTACACCGGCACCTACCAGGAGTCGATCGTCAAGGCGCTCACCGCGCACAAGAGCGGCCAGCCGCCGACCACCGCGATCCTGCTTTCGACCGACATGTTCACCCTGATCGACGAAGACGCGATCGTGCCCTTCAACGAGCTCGCGGCCGGCGCCGACGACCAGGCGTGGATGAAGAGCTTCTATCCCGCGTTCATGGCCAACAGCCAGACCGCCGGCAAGACCTGGGGAATCCCGTTCCAGCGCTCGACCATCGTCCTTTACTGGAACAAGGAGCTTTTCAAGGAAGCAGGCCTCGATCCTAACAAGCCGCCCGCCAGCTGGCAGGAAATGCTCGAGTACGCGCAGAAGCTCACCAGGCGCGACGCCGCCGGCAACACCACGCAGTACGGCGTGCAGATCCCGTCGTCGGGATTTCCCTACTGGCTCTTCCAAGGACTCACCACGCCCAACGGCGTCGAGCTGATGAACGCCGCCGGAACCGAGACCTACTTCGACAAGCCGGAAGTCATCGAGGCGCTCGCATACTGGGTGGACCTCGGCCGCAAGCACAAGGTGATGCCCACCGGCGTCATCGAGTGGGGCACGACACCGAAGGACTTCTTCGAGAAGAAGATCGCGATGATGTGGACTACCACCGGCAACCTCACCAACGTGAGGAACAACGCCAAGTTCGACTTCGGCGTGGCGATGCTGCCGCAGGCCAAGCGGCGCGGCTCGCCCACCGGCGGGGGCAACTTCTACGTCTTCAAGAAGGCGACCAGGGACCAGCAAGTCGCCGCGGTGAAACTCGCCAAGTTCATGACGCAGCCCGAGCGCGCCGCGCAGTGGGGCATCGACACCGGCTATGTCGCCGTGCGCCCCGACGCGTGGCAGACCGCGAAGATGGCCGAGTACGTGAAGGGCTTCCCGGTGGCCGCCGTCGCGCGCGACCAGCTCCAGTATTCCGTCGCCGAGCTCTCCACCCACGAAAACCAGCGCGTCACGAAGGCGCTGAACGACGGCATCCAGGCAGCGCTGACCGGAGCGAAGACGCCCGAGCAGGCGATGAAGGACGCACAGGCCGAGGCTTCGCGCATCCTTCGCCCGTACAAGTGATGCATGCATAAGTCGTCCGCGTGGATCCATGGGTGGCTGCTGCTCCTGCCGGCTGCCGCTCTCCTCGCGTTGTTCACGCACTGGCCCATTGCCGCGACGATCTGGGACAGCTTCCACGCGACGCCAAAGGGCGGCAGGCCCTCTGCGTGGGTAGGCTTGGAGAACTACCAGGTGATGGTCTCCGACGAGGTGTTCTGGAAATCGCTCGTCAACAACCTCTGGTATTGCCTCGGCACGATCCCGCTATCGATCGCGCTCGCCATCATCATGGCGCTGTGGGTCAATTCCGCGATGCGCGGGCGCACGTGGCTGCGCATGGCGTTCTTCACGCCCACGGTGCTGCCGATGATCGCGGTGGCCAATATCTGGCTCTTCTTCTTCACGCCGCAATACGGCCTGTTAGAGCAGCTGACGGGGCTCTTCGGCATCGCCGGGCGCAACTGGCTGGGAAGTCCCGACACGGCGCTGGCCTGCGTGACGGTGGTCGCGGTGTGGAAGGAAGCAGGCTTCTTCATGATCTTCTACCTCGCGGCGCTGCAGTCGATCCCGCCGTCGCTCGCCGAAGCCGCGGCGCTCGAAGGCGCCTCGCGCGCCTATTATTTCCGGCGCGTGGTGTTCCCGCTCCTCATGCCCACGACGCTCTTCGTGCTGGTGAACGCGGTGATCAACTCGTTTCGCCTCGTCGACCACATCGTGGTGATGACCAAGGGCGGCCCCAACAACGCGACGTCGCTGCTCCTCTTCCACATCTACCAGGTGGGATTCAGCTTCTGGGACACCGGGTATGCCGCGGCGCTGACCGTGGTGATCCTGGCGATCCTGGGCAGCGTCGCCCTCGCGCAGTTCTTCTTCCTCGACAAGCGGGTGCACTACCAGTGAGGCGCGTCGAGACCGTCGCCGCGTGGCTCCTCGGCTTCCTCTGGATACTGCCGCTGCTGTATGCGTTCTGGACGGCGTTCCACCCGCCGGAGTTCTCGACGCGCCTCGCATTGGCCGCACCGCTCACGCTCGACAATTTCCGGCGCGCGTGGGACGCCGCGCCGTTCGCGCGTTATTTTCTCAACAGCTTCATGCTGGTGACGATGGTGCTCGGCGCGCAGCTGGTCCTGTGCACCCTCGCCGCCTACGCCTTCGCGCGCTACGAGTTTCCCGGCAAGAACGTCGCGTTCGTCCTGGTGCTGGTGCAGCTCATGATCATGCCCGACGTGCTCATCGTCGAGAACTACCGCACCCTGGCGCGGCTCGGCATCCTCGATTCCATCCCCGCCATCGGCCTGCCGTACATGGCTTCGGCGTTCGGCATCTTCCTGCTGCGCCAGACCTTCAAGACCATTCCGCGCGAGCTCGACGAGGCGGCGCGCGTGGAGGGCGCCAATGCGCTGCAGGTGTTGTGGAAGGTCTACGTCCCGCTCGCGCGCCCGACCTACCTCGCGTTCGGCCTGGTGTCGGTGAGCTATCACTGGAACAACTTCCTCTGGCCGCTCATCGTCACGAGCTCGGTGACGTCGCGTCCCGTGACGGTCGGCTTGCAGGTTTTCTCGTCGGGAGACCAGGGCATCGACTGGTCGGTGATCACAGCGGCCACTCTCATGACCTCGGCGCCGCTCCTCGTCGCATTCCTGTTGTTCCAGCGCCAGTTCGTGCAATCTTTCATGAGAGCCGGGATACGCTAGGCAGCACTCCCGCCTCCACCGGGATGGCGCGTGCGATGTCGAAGCGGTCCTGGTAGAGCGTCGCCGCCGTGGGCGTGTAGTTCATCGCGAAGTACGCGACCGGGCGGCCCTGGCGCTCGACTCACCCCACCCACCAGGACACCGGGTCGCGCAGCGGACGCGACGAGCCGGTCTTGGCGTAGAGCGTGTAACCCTTCTTCTTCTCGAACGCCAGCGCGCCGCGCACCAGGCGCTGCGAGCGCTGGCTCATGGAAAGCTCGCCCTCGGAGAGCCGCCTGACGTTCTCGTCGGCGATCGAGCCCGCCTCGAGGCCGATCAAGGCATTGGCGATCTCGAACGTGGACCCGGGCGCGAGGCGTTGCCGCGCACGCCCTTCGCGTCAAAATGCTTCTGCCATCGCGGCCGCGCAACGGTATCGGCCGCGCCTGCCGAGAGGCTCGTGAAAAGGGCCAGCAATGGGGAGACGAACTGCTGCATGGGCGCACCGTCAAAGGGTGATCGAGTCGCCAGAATGGCGGACCATTCTGGCAAGATTGAGGCGGGCACGAGGTCAATTCGGGCAACGCCCGCTACGCGCTCTTCACCGCCCGCAGCCCCCGGAGGTCCCATGCAACATGTTCCCGTGCAGCTTCTTGTGGCAGCTCTCCTGTCCACGTCCTTTGCCTTTGCGGCACCCCCGGGTAAATCCGAGAATCCAGCGGCCGGCGCTGGAAACCGCATCCAAGGCTGGCAATCCGGCCTCCCGTTCTTCAACCTGCCGGGCGATGACGCAAAGGCCTGGTCGCGGCGAAACCTGGCGAAAATCAGCCGACTCGGCCCCGAACGCCTTGCCCTTGCGCAACGCGCGGCTTCCGTGGAGGAGCTCGACCTCGCGCTGCTGGAGGCGCCTATCGCGGAGGGCGCAAACCTCGGCGCCCTCCTGAACTCCAGGCCCGGCGGCATCCAGATGATCCAGGGCGGCAGCCTCGCGAAGGCCGGTGCGCCGCCCCAACCGCCATCCTGGTCGAATCTCGTTTTCACTTCCGTCCCGGCTTGCCGGATCCTGGATACACGGCCTGCGGCGGGTGGGTCCGGGCCGTGGACGGCCGGCTCTTCCAACGTCGTGAAGATCGGCCCTTACGCGACGGGCTATCAGACTGGAGCCGGCGCCCAGGGCGGATCCCCCTCCTCCTGCCAACTCGATTGGGTCGCGGGGCCGGGCCAGATCGCGGTGATCGTGGCCGCGGTGTCCACGGTCTCGCAAGCGGGGCCCGGATATCTCACGTTCTACAAGTCGGGGGCGGCGCGCCCCCAGGCGGTGAGCCAGTTCTATCAACCCGGGTCCGTCCAGACATCCTTCGTGCTCATTCCGACGGACCTCACCGGACAGGTCTCGGCCTTGGGATACACCAGCAACACGACCGAAGTCATCGTCGATGTGGTGGGATTCTTCTCGGCGGGGGACTTCAAGGTCATCGACACGAGCAATACCGCGAGCGGCAGGGAAGCGCTCAACAAAATGATGTTCACCAGCACGGGCGGCTTTTCCAATACTGCCAACGGCTATCGGGCGCTCTACAGCAATGACGGCGGCGTGAACAACACGGCCGTCGGCTTTCAAGCTGCTCTCTCCGTCACGAGCGGCAGCGCGAATATCGCCATTGGCTCGCGGGCGCTCCCCAACACTACGAGCGGCATTAGCAACATCGCCATCGGAGTCGATTCGCTTTCTGTGAACACAACCGGCAGCGGCAACATCGCGGTGGGCGAATTTGCGGGGCAAAACGTGAGTGGGGGCGGCAATATCTCCATTGGTTTGTGGGCCGGGAGGGGACTTACGACCGGCAACTACAACATCGCCATCGGGAACCTGGGAGATGGCGCGGACACGGGCACGATTCGTATCGGGGCTGGGCAGCACGCCAGGGCCTTCATCTCCGGCATCCGCGGCGTTACGACCGGCGCCAACGACGCGATCCCGGTGCTGATCGACAGCCAGGGACAGCTTGGCACGGCGAGCTCCTCGCGCCGCTTCAAGGAGGACGTCGGCGACATGGACGCGGCCAGCAGCGCGCTCATGAAACTGCGGCCGGTGACCTTCCACTACAAGACGGACCAGGGCGCTTCGGGGCGCAGGCTTCAGTACGGACTCATCGCCGAGGAAGTGGCCGAGGTCTACCCGGGTCTCGTCGCGCGCTCGCGCAATGGCGAGATCGAGACGGTGATGTATCAATTCCTGCCGTCGATGCTGCTGAACGAGTACCAAAAGCAGCAACGCACGATCGAGGCGCAGACCACGCACATCGCCAGGCTCGAGCGCGATCGCCACCTGCAATCGGCAGCGCTCGCGACGCAGGCCGCCGAGATCGCCGGATTGAAGGCCGTGGTGGCGAGAATCGAGCAGCAGACCGTCCACCTCGCACGGCTTCTGGATCAACGGCGCGGCGGCGCGGTGACCACGGCGATGGATCTCAAGTAGCTAGGCGAAGCGCGCGCCGAAAGGGTGCAAGGCGCCGTGCCGTACTCATGAAGCTCATCACCTGGAACATCCAATGGGGCCGCGGCATCGACGGCCGCGTCGACCTCGCGCGGATCGTGCGCCATGCGCGCTCCATGGCGGACTTCGATGTGATCTGCATGCAGGAGGTTGCGGACAACTTTCCCGGCCTCGCGGGCAACGATGAGCGCGACCAGTTCGCCGAGCTCGCGACGCTGCTGCCGGGCTACACCATGGCCGCTGGTTTCGCAGTGGATGTCGCGGGGGAGTCGGGGCGCCGGCGCCGCTTCGGCAACGTGATCTTCTCGCGCTACTCCATCACGTCGGTGCGCCGCCACGCGCTTCCCTGGCCAGCCGACCCGGGGAAGGAGACGATGCCGCGCGTCGCGGTCGAGGCCACGCTGCAGGCGCCGATGGGCGCGTTGCGCGTCACCACCACCCACCTCGAGTACTATTCCGAGGTGCAGCGCCGTGCGCAGGCGCAGCGCCTGCGCAGCCTGCAGGACGAAGCGTGCCAACGCGCGACGCGCCCCGTTGTGGCAACCGCGGACGGCGGACCGTTCGACGCGACGCCGCAAACGTCGAGCGCGCTCCTCGCCGGGGACTTCAACTTTCCGCCGGAGAACGCAGCGTACGGCGACATCCAGCACGCGCTCTCCGGTGGCGGGCCGGCGTACCGCGACGCATGGCCACTCGCGCACGGGCACGCGCCGCACACGCCGACCTTCTGCGTGCATGGCAAGAGCTACAGCAAGACGCCCTACTGCTGCGACTTCATCTTCGTCACCGCCGACTCCACGCGCCGCATTCGCGATGTGCAGGTCGATTCGGATACGCTCTACTCGGACCACCAGCCGGTGCTGCTCGATTTCGACGATCGCTAGGCCGCCATGACCCAACTCACCTGTCCTCACTGTGCAAAGCCCGTGTCCGCCAATCCC
>JANLXC010000098.1:0-5469 GCA_031364925.1 Burkholderiales bacterium
GGGATTGGCGGACACGGGCTTTGCACAGTGAGGACAGGTGAGTTGGGTCATGGCGGCCTAGCGATCGTCGAAATCGAGCAGCACCGGCTGGTGGTCCGAGTAGAGCGTATCCGAATCGACCTGCACATCGCGAATGCGGCGAGTGGAGTCGGCGGTGACGAAGATGAAGTCGCAGCAGTAGGGCGTCTTGCTGTAGCTCTTGCCGTGCACGCAGAATGTGGGCGTGTGCGGCGCGCGCCCATGCGCGAGAGGCCATGCGTCGCGGTACTCCGACCCGCCACCGGAAAGCGCGTGCTGGATGTCTCCGTACGCCGGATTCTCGGGCGGAAAATTGAAGTCGCCGGCGAGTATCGCGCTTGCCGTCTGCGGTGTGACGTCGAACGGGCCGCCTTCGGCGGTCGCGGCGCCCGGGTGCGCGGCGCGCTGGCACGCCTCGTCGTGCAGGCCGCACAGGCGCTGCGCCTGCGCGCGGCGCTGCGCTTCCGAGTAGTACTCGAGGTGCGTAGTGCCGACACGCAGTGCGCCCATTGGCGCCTGCAGCGTGGCCTCGACGAAGACGCGCGGCATCGTTTTCTTGCCGGGATCCGCTGGCCACGGCAGCGCATGGCGACGGATCGACGTCACGCCGTAGCGCGTGAAGATCACGTTGCCGAAGCGGCGCCTGCGTCCCGCGTCGCCCGCGAGGTCGATGCCGAACCCCGCGGCCATGGCGTATCCGGGCAGTAGTCTCGCGAGTTCGGCGAACTGGTCGCGCTCGTCGTTGCCCTCGAGGCCGGGAAAGTTGTCCGCGACCTCCTGCATGCAGATCACATCGAAATCCGCCATGGAGCGCGCATGGCGCACGATGCGCGCGAGGTCGACGCGGCCGTCGATGCCGCGGCCCCATTGGATGTTCCAGGTGATGAGCTTCACCGGCGGCGCGCTTTTCGAAGCAGTCTGAGCCAGAGCGGCGAGAGCCAGAGGAGCACCGTGAACACGCCCAGCGTCCCGGCGATGGGGCGCGAGAAGAATGCCGCGAACGCGCCGTCGGCCTTGATGATCGAGCTGATGAAATTCTCCTCGAGCATGGCGCCGAGCACGATACCGAGGATCGCGGGCGCAACCGGGAATCCATTCTCTTCCATGAGCCACGCGACCACGCCGAACACCAGCATGAGCAGCACGCCGAAGCCGGAGTTGTTGATGGAGAAGGAGCCCACGATGCAGAAGAGCAGGATCACCGGCATCAGCACTTCGCGTGGCACGCGCAGCATGTGCTTCGCGCCCTTGATCGCCGCGACACCCAACGGAATCATCAGCAGGTTCGCGAGCACGAACACGATGAAGATCGCGTAGATGCTGGGGGCGTTCTCCATGAACGCGGTGGGCCCCGGGTTCAGGCCCTTGATGTAAAGCACGCCGATCACGATGGCGGTGATCGAGTCGCCCGGGATGCCGAAGACCAGCGCGGGAATCCACGCTCCCGCGAGCGCGCTGTTGTTCGAGGCGCCCGCTTCGACGATGCCTTCGACGTGGCCGGTGCCGAACTTCTCCGGTTCCTTCGAGAATTTCTTCGACACCGCGTACGACATCCACGCGGCGATGTCCGCCCCCGCACCGGGCAGCGCGCCGATGAGCGTGCCCAGCACGCTGCCGCGCAACGTCTGCATCGGGTATTTGACGATGAGGCGTCCCATGCCCGCGAAGATGTTGCCGACCCGCACCTTCGACATCTCCCACGGCGCCTCGATGGACGACGCGTTGCGCAGGATCTCCGAGACCGCGAACATGCCGATCATCATCGGAATCAGCGTGAGGCCGCCCGCGAGCTCCGCATTGCCGAACGTGAAGCGCGGGAACGCCGCGGGATTGTCGAGGCCCACCGACGAGACGAGGAGCCCGAGGAAGAGCGACACGAGGCCCTTCAGCGGATCGCCAACCGAGATGAATACGGCGCAGGTGAGGCCGAGGAGCACGAGCCAGAAATATTCGAACGTGCCGAACTTGAGCGCAACCTCGGCGAGCGACGGCGCGGCGATGATCAGCACTGCGGTGCCGAACAGGCCCCCGATCACGGAGAACACGAGCGAAGCGCCGAGCGCGATCTCGCCCATGCCCTTGCGCGTCATCGCATAGGCCTCGTCCGTGTAGGCCGCCGACGCCGGCGTTCCGGGCATGCGCAGCAGGCAGCTCGGGATGTCGCCCGCGAAGATCGCCATGGCGGTCGCGGTCACGATGGCGGCGAGCGCGGGCACCGGCGCCATGAAGAACGTGACGGGCACCAGCAGCGCGGTCGCCATGGTCGCGGTGAGGCCCGGCACCGCGCCCACGAAGAGGCCGAAGAGCGCCGAGGCGAGAATCACCCCGATCACGTATGGATCGAAGACCAGCGCGAATGCGGCGGCGAAGTTGGCGAGCATCAGAAGGCGAAGCGCTCGAGCACGCCCCATGGGAGCGGGACGCGAAGCACCTTGTAGAACGCGAGGTGCAGCAGCACCGGCGCGGCGATCGCAACCGCGATGGTGAGGCGCCAGCGCGCGCCGAGGACGCGCAGCCACCAGATGAGCAGGATGAAGCCGGTCAGGTGGAAGCCCAGGCGATCGGCGACTGCCACGTAGAACGCGAGGCCCGCGATGACACTCGCGAAGCCCGCGAGCGGCCGCGAGCGCCGGGTCCACTCGTCGAGCGCGATCCAGGGCGCACGGCTGCGCACGCCCCGCACCATCAGCACGAGCCCGCATCCCGCGAGACCCGCGGCGATGATCGCGGGGAACCACGCCGGGCCGAAGCGCTGTCCCGGCATCTCGGGAAAACCCTGGACGCGCCACAGGATCACCAGGCCCAGCGCGAGGAGCGCGGCGCCGGTGAGGGCGTCGTTGATTTTCACGGCGACGCTATTTCGCGATGCCGACCGCCTTCATCACGGCTCCGAGGTCGGCATCGGACTTCGCCATGAAGCGTGCCGCGTCGCCGGGCCCCGACCACATCACGCCGAAGCCGCGCGCCGCCATGAAGTCGCGGAACTCCTTCGAGTCGTGGACTTTCTTGAGCGCGGTCGAGAGGCGGTTGGTGACGTCCGCGGGCGTGCCTTTCGGCACCGCGATCGCACGCCACGCCGCCATGGTCCAGTCGGTGCCGAGCTCCTTCTTGATGGTCGGCAGGTTCGGATAGAGCGCGGGCGCGTTCGCATCCATGATCGCCAGCGGCTTCACCTTGCCCGCGTCGATGAGCGAGCGCGCTTCCGGGATCGATACCGGCGCGATCTCGACGCCGCCGGAGACGAGATCCTGAAGCCCGGGCGCGGCGCCGTTCGACGGCACCCACGGCACCGACGTGGGATCGATTCCCTGGTCCTTCAGCAGGCCCGCGAGCGCGAGGTGCCAGATGCCTCCCTGACCCGTGCCCGACGCCTTCAACTTGCCCGGGTTCGCCTTCACGGCGGCGAGAAGGTCCTTCACCGACTTGTAGGGCGCGTCGGCTCGCACGCTGATGCCCGCGGGGTCCGCGTTCACCACGCCGATCGCGATGAAGTCGGCGTGCGTGAGCGTAGTGAGCCCGGTCCAATGCATCATCCCGATCTCCACCGTGATCATGCCGATGGTGTAGCCATCGGGCGGCGCCGAGGCGATGGCCTGGTGGCCCACCACCCCCGATCCGCCCGTGCGATTCACCACGTTCACCGGCTGCCCGAGCTCCTTCTCCAGCAGGCTTCCGATGATGCGTGCGGTTGCGTCCGTGCCGCCTCCCGCGCCCCACGGCACGATGAGCGTGACCGGGCGCTCGGGATATGCGGCCGACGCGGCGGTGGAGACGAGGGACGCGGCGAGCACGAACGCTCGCAGGACATGGGCGAACGGGGCGAAGCGCATGGATCTCTCCTCGGATTGCCGGCGCCCGAATTGAGCGTGGCCGTGCCCGAATATTGCCAGAATCATCCACCACGCTTGGCGCATCGTTCTTCGGAGGTGCGCCTCATGCAGCAGTACGTTTCCCCATTGCTTGCGCTTTTCACGAGCCCGGGCGCCGCCGCGGCCGAGACTGTCGCACGTCCGGAATGGCAGCGGCACTTCGAAGCGAAGGGTGTACGCGGCACGTTCGTGCTCTTCGAGCCGCAGAAGGACCGCTACCTGGTCTTCAATGAGGCGCGTGCGCGGCAGCGTCTCGCCCCCGGGTCCACGTTCGAGATCGCCGACGCCCTCATCGGCCTCGAAGTGGGCTCGATTGCCGACAAGAACGAAGTCTTCCCGTGGGACGGCAAGCCCAGGCTCACCTCCGCATGGGAGCGCGACCAGACGCTCGCGAGCGCGATGCGCGCGAGCACGGCGTGGATGTTCCAGGAAGTCGCGCGGCGCATCGGCAAGGCGCTCATGAAGGAGTGGCTCGACCGCCTCGACTACGGCAACAAGGACATCGCGGGTGGCATCGACCTCTTCTGGCTGCAGGGAGCGCTGCGCATCAGCGCGGGGGATCAAGTCGATTTCCTCAGGCGGCTCGCCGAGGGCGAGCTTCCCTTGAGCCAGCGCGCGCAGCGCCTCGTGCGTAACGCGCTCGTGTTCGAGAAAGGAAAGGGCTACTCGCTCTACGCCAAGAGCGGTTCGTCGCGTCCGCTGCGCGATCCCGTGTCCTGGTGGGTGGGATGGGTCGAGCGCCAGGGACGCCCGGTCGCGTACTTTGCGATGAACTACACGCCCACGGCGGCGACGCTCTACCAGGACCGCTTCGACATTGCACGCGCCATCCTCGTGGAGGCGGGGGCGCTGCCTAGCGTATCCCGGCCCTCATGAACGACTGGACGAACTGGCGCTGGAACAACAGGAACGCGACGAGAAGAGGAGCCGAGGTCATGAGCGTGGCCGCGGTGATCACCGACCAGTCGATGCCCTGGTCGCCCGAGGAGAAAACCTGCAGCCCCACCGTCACCGGGCGCGACGTGACCGAGCTGGTGACGATGAGGGGCCAAAGGAAGTTGTTCCAGTGATAGCTCACCGAAACCAGGCCGAAGGCGAGGTAGGTCGGGCGCGCGAGCGGCACGTAGACCTTCCATAGCACCTGCAGCGCGTTCGCGCCTTCCACGCGCGCCGCCTCGTCGAGCTCGCGCGGGATGGTCTTGAAGGTCTGGCGCAGCAGGAAGATGCCGAACGCCGAGGCCATGTTGGGAAGCCCGATCGCCGGAATCGAGTCGAGGATCCCGAGACGGGCCATGGTGCGGTAGTTCTCCACGATGAGCACGTCGGGCATGATCATGAGCTGCACCAGCACCAGGAGGAAGGCGATGTCCTTGCCTGGAAACTCGTATCTCGCGAAGGCGTACGCGGCAAGCGTGCAGAGCACGAGCTGCACTGCGAGCACCATCGTCACCAGCATGAAGCTGTTGGCGAAATAGCGCGCGAACGGCGCCGCCTCCCAGGCGCGGCGGAAGTTGTCGAGCGTGAGGGGTGCATCGAGAACCAACCGCGTCGAGAACTCCGGCGGATGGAACGCCGTCCAGAA
>JANLXC010000107.1:0-27758 GCA_031364925.1 Burkholderiales bacterium
GCTCGACGTGTTCGAGGGCGAGCCGAAGCTGCACGCGGAATTCGCGAAGCTTGCCAACGTCGTGCTCACGCCGCACATCGGCAGCGCGTCGCGCGCCACGCGCATAATCATGTGCAGCACCGCGGCCGAAAACATGGCCGCGGTCCTCGAGGGCCGCGAGCCCCCCAACCCTGTAAATTAGCGTCATCCCGGATGCCGCAACCGCGGCGCTGGTCCGGGATCCAATTTTCGGAGAACAGCATGTCAGCAAAAGTCGCATTCATAGGCCTTGGCGTGATGGGATTTCCCATGGCCGGGCACCTCAAGGCGAAGGGCCACGACGTCACCGTCTACAACCGCACCGGCGCGAAGGCGCAAGCCTGGGCCGCCAAGCACGGCGGCAAGAGCGCGCCCACGCCCGCCGCGGCGGCGAAGGACGCCGACTTCGTGATGCTGATGGTCGGCAACGACAACGATCTTCTGGAAGTCGCGCTTGGCAAGGACGGCGCGCTGGAGGGCATGAAGAAGGGTGCGATCCTCGTCGATCACACCACCGCCTCGGCGGACGCGGCGCGCAAGGTGTTCGCGGCGGCGAAGGCGAAAGGCGTGGACTTCATCGACGCTCCGGTTTCCGGAGGACAGGCAGGCGCCGAGAACGGCAAGCTCACCGTGATGTGCGGCGGCGAGAAGGCGCCGTTCGACAAAGCCAAGCCGGTGATGGATTCGTACGGCCGGGCGGTTACGCTCATGGGCGAATCGGGCGCGGGGCAGCTCACCAAGATGGTGAACCAGATCTGCATCGCGGGCCTGGTGCAGGCGCTTTCCGAAGGCATCGCGTTCGCGGAAAAGGCCGGGCTGGATGCCGACCTGGTGCTCGACGTGATCTCCAAGGGCGCGGCGCAGTCGTGGCAGATGGAGAACCGTGGCAAGACCATGCACCAACGCAAGTTCGACTTCGGCTTCGCCGTCGACTGGATGAGGAAAGACCTCGGCATCTGCCTCGAGGAAGCGAAGAGAAACGGCGCGAAGCTTCCGGTCACCCAGACCGTCGCCGGTTACTACGACGAGATATCGAAGGCCGGCAACAACCGCTTCGACACTTCTTCACTCATCACCCGGCTTTAGTCGTCACCCCGGATGCCGCAATCGCGGCAATAATCCGGGGTCCAATTCGGAGATCATCATGGCTATCAAGCTCTACTACGCCCCCGGCGCCTGCTCACTCGCCTCCCACGTCGCCCTCGAGGAAGTCGGCATCCCCTACGAGACGCAAAAGCTGAACCTCATGGAAGGCGACCAGAGGAAGCCCGATTACCTGCGCCTCAATCCGCGCGGGCGCGTGCCCACCCTGGTCGTCGACGACCAGGTGCTCACCGAGAACGTCGGCATCCTCAGCTATTTCGGCGGCGGCTATCCGCAAGCCGGTCTCTTCCCGAAGAAGACCTGGGACCAGGCGAAGCTCATGTCGACGCTCGCATGGCTCTCCAACACCGTGCACCCCGCCTACGGCCACTACGTGCGCGCCGCGCGCTATGTGGACGGCGACGACCACCAGGCCGCGGTGAAGGAAAAGGGGCGCGCGAATTTCCAGGGCTATCTCGAGGAAATCGACAAGCTCCTCGAGGGCCACAAGTGGTCGATCGCCAACCAGTACACGGTCGCCGACCCGTACCTCCTCGTCTTCTATCGCTGGGCCAACCGCGCCAAGCTGCCGGTGCGCGAGCTGAAGAGCTACTCGGCGCTCGTCGATCGCGTGATGGCGCGCCCGGCGGTGAAGAAGGTGATGGCGGACGAGGGCATCACGCTCGATTAGTGGCGGTGCGAGGTCCCGAGCATCGACACATGATGATCGCGTAGCAGGTCGCGCCCGAAGTCGCCATCGAAGTCGCGCCAGACGGTGTGGACGTGGTTGCCGTCGTTCTGCGAGGCGTCGTACTCGATGAGGAATTTCGGCCCCTGCACGCGGTAGTAGTGCTGCTTGCCGCGCTCGGTCGCTCCCGCCCAAGCGAAGCGCGCGCCCTCGAAACCTTCCTCCACGCGCGCGATGCGCGCCGCGCGGAGCGCCGGCTCGAAACCGTCCGCGTAGACCTCGATCAGTTTCCTCAGCTGCGCGCGCTGCGCCGCGTTCATGGCGCGCACCTCGAGCCCGCGGTTGTCGAGGGGCGAGACGCGTTCCTGCGCCGCGGTGACGATATCGCCGTAGGTGCGCGCATCTACGATCACGGTTCGCCGCTGCTCCTCGTCGAGGAGCGCCACGAGCTTTCTCGCCTCGTCCTCTTCCGCGGCGAGGACACGCGTGCCGCGCCGCGGCCCTTTCTTCACTTCCGCGGGATTGGCGCCGAAGAAGCTGGGCGTCGTCGCGATGGCGGAATCGCCGCGCACCGTGAAATTGAGCGAGAGGTGATGGCCCTCGAAGCGCCATCCCCACGGCGCTGTCGCGTCCGGCATCCCCCAGAACACGATGAAATATTTTTCGGGATCACGCAGCAGCGCCGTCGCGAATTCCATCTCCTTCAGCACCAGCTCGAGCTCGACGATGTTCACCACCTTGCGGTGCCCGACGGCGGAAAGCGCCGTCTTCAGCAGCGCGTGGACGTGCTCGCGCTGGGCGGGGTCCATGTCCGCGAACGAAAGACCGGGGCGCGAGCGTGGCGTGTAATGCCACTCGGTACGTCCGGCCTCGGCGAAGGCGTGGACCAACGTCGCACGCTTGCGCGCGTCGAGCGAGGCGGCAAGTGTTCCCGCGGCGCCGCGCATCTTCGTGGCGGTGTCCTTGAGGTCGTGGGCGCAAGGCGCGGTGCTCGACATCGAAAGCGCGGCAAGAAGGACGGCGAAGAGGGCGCGGAATGGAGCCGGCATGGACGTGAAATAATACCCGCATCATGAGACGCGAGCTCGATCACCTCGTCGTCGCCGCGCGCACGCTCGACGAGGGCGCAGCATGGGTCGAGGCCCAGCTCGGCGCGGCACCGGTGCCCGGCGGCAAGCACCCCACCATGGGCACCCACAACCGGCTCCTTTCCATTGGCCCCGGCCTCTTCCTCGAGGTGATCGCGGTGGATCCCGACGCGCCGGACCCGGGACGGCCGCGTTGGTTCGATCTCGACCAACCCGAGATGCGGGCCCGGATCGCGCGCTCCCCCGCCCTGGTTCACTGGGTCGAGCGCACCGACGACCTCGGCGCCGCGCTGCTCGAATATGGGGAAACCGTGGACGTCCTTTCCCTGGAGCGCGGCAAGTACCGCTGGCGGATCGGCGTTCCGATGGATGGCCGGCGGCCGGGAGGCGGCACGCTTCCCACCCTCATCCAATGGGAAGGCCTGCACCCGGCAGACGCGCTTCCCGATTCGGGCGTCCGGCTCGAGGGCTTCACCCACGAGGGCGCCAGCCTCGAGGCTACATTCGCCACTCCCGCCGGGACGCGTACGATCCGGTAGGCGGAATACCGGCGCTCGCGGGTTGTTGACCCAGTATTAGCCGTACCTGATACAAGGACGCGTGTGGATTACAACCTCATCATCCCGTTCATCCCCAACCTGCGCCGCTACGCGCGGGCATTGGTGGGCGACAGGGATGGCGCGGACGACCTGGTGCAGGACACCCTCGAGCGGGCGGTGCGCAAGTTCCACCTGTGGAAGCCGGGGGACCTGCGCGCCTGGCTCTTCTCGATCATGCACAACGTGTTCGTGAACCAACTGAAGGCGCGCAAGATCTCACCCTCCGTGGAGATCGACGAGGCGAGCATCGCGGCGCACGTGCCGACGGTGACGAGCGTCGATGTCCTCGACATGCAGCGCGCGCTCCTCACGCTCGCCCCCGAGCAGCGCGAGGTCGTGCTGCTGATCGCGCTCGAGGACATGACCTATGCCGACGTAAGCCGCGCTCTGGGCATTCCGATCGGCACGGTGATGTCCCGCCTTTCGCGCGGGCGCGGGAAGCTGCGCCACCTGATGAACGGAGAGCCCGGCAAGAAGTCCTTGAGAGTAGTGCAATGAACGAGGAAGAAGATCGAGTGGAATTCGCCGAGCAGAATACGCTCCTCAAGCGCCAGTTCGACGGCGTGATGACCGAGCCCATCCCCGCGCGCATGTACCTGAAGAGGCCGGCGTGGCTCGACTACGCGCGCGCGGCGCTGCTGGTCTCGGTGGGCGTGGCGATCGGCCTGGCGGCCCCGTTGCTGCGCGCCCCGCAGCCCACCGCCGCCGCGGTCGCCTCGCAACTGCCGGTTCGCGCGGCGCGCGCCCACCTGGTGTATTCGCCCGAGGTGCGCCACCCGGTCGAGGTGGACGCGAAGGAGAAGGACCATCTCGTCAAATGGCTTTCCAAGCGCCTGGGCATCGACCTCAAGATCCCGCTCCTGGCCAACGAGGGCTTCGAGCTCCTCGGCGGGCGGCTCCTGCCGGGCAGCGACGGGCCGGTGGCGCAGTTCATGTACCAGGAGGCCTCCGGGAAGCGGTTGACGCTCTACGTTACGCGTCCGCACAAGGGCGACAGCGTGACGGCGTTTCGCTTCGCGCAGGAGGGACCGGTGTCGGTGTTCTATTGGATCGACAGTGAATGCGGCTATGCCCTCTCGGGCGAGGTCGACAAGCCCACGCTCGCGCGCGTGGCGGGCAGCGTCTACAGGCAGCTCGAGCCCTGACTGTTGCCGTTGTAATTCCCGCTGTGACGCATTTCACAGAATGTGTGCCGAAAATGGCGCACTTTCAACGCACGCGCATCGCAGGACGGGCTCATGTCCGACAAGCAACGACTCACAGACCATCCCCCGACGGGAGGCCGCCAGCCTGAGCCGCGCGTAAGGGCGTTGCAGGTCGACGAGCTCTACGGGTTCGCGCCCACGGCGACGGCGTTCTCGTACTTCGGCGCGCTCCTCACGCTCGGCGTGTTGATCGAGACCGGCGACATCGGGCGCGGCGCGGTCTGGTTCCTGTGGGCCACCGCGGTCACGTTCTTCCGCTCGACCTGTATCGTCGCCTACCGGCGCCGCAGCATCGATTCCGACCCTGAAGCGTGGGGGCGGCTCATGATCGCAGGCAACTTCCTCGCTGGCGTGCAGTGGGGCGTGCTCGGCACGCTGCTCTTTCCCGAGGGCGCCGTATACCTGCAGCTCTTCACGCTGATGGTGATCATCTGCTTCGTCGCGGGCTCGGTGACGGCGTACTCGGCGGTGAAGGGCGCGCACGAGGCGCTGTCGATCCCGGCGACCGTGCCGACTTCGATCTACCTCTTTTTTTTCCATACCGGCGTGCATTGGTACGCTGGTGTGATGGCGCTCTTCTTCTGCTTCGCGATCGTGCACTACGCGAGGAAGTTGAACCGCCACCTCGAGCGCGGATTCAGGCTGCAGGTCGAGCGCGATGACCTCCTCGCGCTCACCGGGATGCTGAACGAGAAGCTCGAGCGCGAGAACCGCGAGCTGGCGCATCGCGTGGCGGTGCGCGGGGTTTCCGTGGAGAGCGCGCGCGAACGCGCCGACCGCCTCGAGGCGCTCTTCGAGGGCTCCGCTCTCCCGCAGATCGAATGCGACGCGGCGGGCAACGTGGTCATCGCCAATCCCGCCGCCGAGCGCCTCTTCGGGCTGCGCCACGACAAGATCGCCGGGCGCCCGCTCACTGAGCTTCTCGCCATGACCGGCTCCGACGCGAAGACGCTCGCGTATGCGGCCCAGTCCGAGGTCTTCGAGGTCGAGGCGCGTGCGCGCGATGGCCTGCGCCTTTCCTGCCGCGCCACCTTCACCCCGCTCCCCGCCGCCTCTGCCCGCCTTCCCGGCTTCGGCGTCACCCTCACCGGGCTCCCGGTCACCATCTCCTAAAAAGTCGTGTCAGGTACAACTTCGTAAGTCGTGTCAGGTACGACTTTCGAAGTTGTACCTGGCACCACATTTGGCCGAAGTAAAATAGGGCTTGCCCGCGCTTCCCCCCGAAATCCTGTCCGCCACGCTCGCCGCCGATCACCCGAAGATCGCAGGGCTGGTCGCGACCATCGAGGCGCGCGCGGGGCAGGGGCGGCCGGCGGAGCGGGAGAAGGCGCTGCTGGCAGACCTCCTCGAGCGCTCGCGGGAAAAGCGCGCGGCGCGGCTCGCGCGCCTGCCGCGGCCGCATTTTCCCGAAGACCTGCCGATCGCGCAGCACCGCGACAAGATCGCCGCGCTCATCCGCAACAACTCCGTCACCATCGTCTGCGGCGAGACGGGCTCGGGCAAGACCACGCAGATCCCGAAGATCTGTCTCACGCTGGGGCGGGGCGCCGCGGGCCTCATCGGCTGCACGCAACCGCGGCGCATCGCGGCCCGAAGCCTCTCCAACCGCCTCGCGCAGGAGCTCGCCGGGACACCCAAGGGTTTCGTCGGCCACAAGATCCGCTTCCAGGACGCCACGCGCCCCGAGACCATCGTCAAGGTGATGACGGACGGCATCCTGCTGGCCGAGACGCACTCGGATCGCGAGCTGCGCGCCTACGACACCATCATCGTGGACGAGGCCCATGAGAGGAGCCTCAACGTCGATTTCCTCCTGGGCTACATGAAGCGCCTCACGAAGATGCGCCCCGAGCTCAAGGTGATCGTCACCTCCGCCACCATCGACACCGAGCGCTTCTCCCAATTCTTCGACGGCGCGCCGGTGATCGAGGTGTCGGGGCGCACCTATCCCGTCGAGGTGCGCTATCGCCCCGAGTTCTTCGAGGCCGAGGATGAGGACGACGAGCCGGTGGACATGAACGAGGCTATCGCCAAGGCGGTGGACGAGCTTTCGCGCGCGAGCGTGAAGGGCGACATCCTCGTCTTCCTTCCCGGCGAGCGCGAGATCCGCGAAGCGGCGGAGGCACTGCGCAAGAACCATCCCAGGAACATGGAGATCCTGCCGCTCTTCTCGCGCCTTTCCGCCGAGGAGCAGGATCGCGTCTTCGAGCAGGGAGCGCACCGCCGGGTGGTGCTCGCCACCAACGTCGCCGAGACTTCCCTCACCGTGCCGGGCATCCACTTCGTCGTCGACACGGGGCTCGCGCGCGTGAAGCGCTATTCGCCGCGCCAGAAGATCGACCAGCTGCGCATCGAGCCGATCTCGCGGGCCGCGGCACGCCAGCGTGCCGGGCGCTGCGGGCGCGTCGCGAGCGGCATCGCGATCCGCCTCTTCGCCGAGAAGGAGTTCGAGGAGCGCCCCGAATTCACCACGCCCGAGATCCTGCGCACGTCGCTCGCGTCGGTGATCCTGCGCATGGCCGCACTCGAGCTGGGCCCGATCGCCGAATTTCCCTTCATCGAGCCGCCCACGCCGCGCCAGATCGAGGACGGCTATCGCCAGCTTTTCGAATTGGGCGCCATCGACAGCGAGCGAAACCTGACGCCGCTGGGCAACGAGCTCGCGCGCCTTCCGGTCGACCCGCGCATCGGGCGCCTCCTCATGGCCTCGCGTGAATTCAACTGCCTCTCGGAAATGGTGATCCTCGCCGCGGCGCTCTCGATCCCGGACCCGCGCGATCGCCCGCAGGCGCTGCGTGAAGCCTCCGACCGCGCGCACGAGGAGTTCCGCGACGACGCCTCGGACTTCCAGCAGCTCATGAACTTGTGGCAGTTCTTCGACAACGAGCTGGTCCACAAGAAATCGAACCGCAAGCTCTACGAGACCTGCCGCGAGCATTTCCTCTCGTACGTGCGCATGCGCGAGTGGCGCGACCTCGCCGGGCAGCTGCGCGAGATGGCCTCCGAGCTGAAGATCCGCGAGAACCCTGGCCCGGCCACCTACGAGCAGGTGCACCGCGCGCTCCTCACCGGGCTCATCGGCAACGTCGGCATGAAGGCGCTCGACGGCGACCATTACCACGGGCCGCGCGGCCTCCAGTTCCACATCTGGCCGGGGTCGGGATTGAAGAAGAACCGCCCGCGCTGGGTGATGGCGGGCGAGCTGCAGGAGACCACGCGCGTCTTCGCGAGGAACGTGGCCCGCGTCGAGCCCGATTGGATCGAGAAGGCGGGGGCGCATGTGGTCGAGCGCACCTACGTCGAGCCCCATTGGGACAAGGCGCGCGGCGAGGTCGTGGCCTACGAGAACGTAAGCCTCTTCGGCCTCACGCTGGTGGCGCGACGCAAGGTGAGTTACGGAAAGATCGATCCGGCGAAGGCGCGCGAGATCTTCATCGAGGGCGCGCTGGTGGCGGGCGAGTTCGAGTCGCGGCATCCCTTCTGGATCCACAACCGCAAGTTGATCGAGGAGATCGAGGACCTCGAGCACCGCGCGCGCCGCCCCGACGTGCTGGTGGACGACCGCGCGCTCCTTGCCTTCTACGATGCGCGCCTGCCGAAGGACCTGAAGGACTCGCGCTCGTTCGACACCTGGTACCGCGCCGCCTCGGGGGAGGATCCGAGGGTACTTTTCCTCGCGCGCTCGGACGTCATGAGGCACGGCGCCGAGTCGGTCACCGAGGAGCTCTTCCCGAAGCAGTTGAAGATCGGCGAGGCCGTTTTCCCGCTCGCCTACCGCTTCGAGCCAGGCCACTTGATGGACGGCGTCACCATCAACGTGCCGCTCGCCTTGCTGAACCAGGTCGATGAAGGCGAGGTCGACTGGCTCGTGCCCGGCATGATCCGCGAGAAGGTGGGCTGGATCATGAAGGCGCTGCCCAAGCGCGTGCGCACGCAGCTGGTGCCCGTGCCGGAGCACACGACGAAATTCCTCGAGCAGGCGCGCGCTGGAGACACGACGGTGAAGCAGGCCGTGCTCGACTACGCGTCCCGGCTATCCGGCGAGCGCCTCGACGACACCGTGTGGTCCAAGGAGGACGTGCCCACGCACCTGCGCATGAACGTGCGCATCCTGGACGAAGCGAAGCGCGAGCTCGCCATGGGGCGCGACCTGAACGAGCTTCGCAGGCGCCTGGGAGAAGCCGCGAGCCTCACGCTTGCCAGGGCGAAGCCCGGCATGGAGCGCGAAGGCATCACGACCTGGGATCTCGGCGACCTCCCGGAACAGGTGACCTTCAAGCGCGGCAACCAGACGTTGACCGGCTTCCCTACGCTGGTGGACGAGGGCGCCAACGTCGCGCTGCGCCTCATGGATACGAAGGACAAGGGAATCGACTCGCATCGCGAAGGCGTGAAGCGCCTCATGTCCCTCGACCTCAAGGAGCAGCTGCGCCAGCTCGACCGGGGCCTTCCCGGCTTCAATCCGCTCGCCCTCAAGTACAACGCGACAATCCCCGCCGACAAGTTGAAGTCCGACCTCATCGAGGCGATCGTGGATCGCGCCTTCATCGGCGAGGACGAAGTGCCGCGCACCCAGAAGGCGTTCGAGGAGCAGAAGAAGCGCGCGAAAACCCGGCTGCCGGCGGTGACCGAGGCGGCCACGCGACACGCGGCCGCGATCGGGGAGGCGAGCCAGCAGTTCCTGCAGTCGCTTGCGCAGAACGCATCATTGGGAAAGGTCACTCAGGAGGCGAAGGCTCATCGCGAGCGCCTCGTCTATCCCGGCTTCCTCGCGCGCACTCCGTGGGAGCGCCTCGAGCACGTGCCGCGCTACCTCAAGGGCTATGCGCTTCGCCTGCAGAAGTACCGCGCCGGCGGCGCCGAGCGCGACCAGCGCCACGCGCCGGCGATCGCGAATTTCTGGAACAATTACGAGGCACGCCTCAAGGCCGACCGGGACGCCGGGGTCCACGACCCGAAGCTCGAGGAATTCCGCTGGCTGGTCGAAGAGCTTCGCGTGTCCCTCTTCGCGCAGGAGCTGAGAACGCCGCTGCCGGTCTCCGCCAAGCGCCTGCAGAGATTCTGGGACGAGCACCTGCGGTAGTCTCCTGGGATGAACGACCTCTCCAACCGCATTCACCTCGCCGCCCGAATGGCCCATATCGAGGCCTTCGAGGTGATGGAGATCCAGACCCTCGCGCGCGAGATCGAGGCGCGGGGGCGCGACGTGATCCACCTCGAGATCGGCGAGCCGGACTTCACCACGCCGCGCCCGATCGTCGAGGCGGCGCGGCGCGCGCTCGAGAACAGGCCGATGTTCTACACCTCGGCGTTGGGACTGATGGAGCTGCGCGAAGCGATCTCGAAGTTCTACCACGAGCGCTACAGGGTCGACGTACCCGCCAGCCGCATCATCGTCACCGCGGGCTCGAGCGCGGCCCTGTTGCTCGCATTCGGCGTGCTGCTCGACGCCGGCGACGAGGTCCTCCTCACCGATCCGAGCTACCCGTGCAATCGCCATTTCGTGCGCACGCTGGGCGGCATTCCGAGACTCGCGCCTGTGGGACCGGACAGCCGCTACCAGATGAACGCCGAAGTCGCGCGCCGCCATTGGACCGCGAAGACCCGTGTCGCGATGGTGGCGACGCCCTCCAATCCCACCGGCACCATGGTGACGCCCGGCGAGATCGCGCAGCTCGCGGCGCTCACGCGCGAGAAGAAGGCCACGCTCCTCGTCGACGAGATCTACCACGGCCTCACCTACGGGCTCGATGCGCGCACCGCCCTGGAAGCCGGCGACGACATCTTCGTCATCAACAGCTTCTCCAAGTACTTCCAGATGACCGGATGGCGCCTGGGCTGGCTGGTGGCGCCGCCCGCATATGTTCGCGAAGTCGAGAAGCTCGCGCAGAACCTCTTCATCTCGCCTTCCACCGTGGCCCAGCACGCCGCGCTCGCCTGCTTCGACCCTCGCACCATCGAGATCGTGGAGGAGCGCCGCGCTGAGCTCGACCAACGCCGCAGGTACCTCATCCCCGCCCTCGAATCGCTGGACTTCGGGATCCCGGTGGTCCCCGAGGGCGCGTTCTACATCTACGCCGACAGCTCGGCGCTCGCCCCCGACAGCTTCACGCTCGCCCGCAGCATCCTCACCGAGGCGGGCGTGGCGGTCACCCCCGGCAAGGACTTCGGCCACCACGAGCCCGAGCGCCACATCCGCATCGCCTATACGCAACCGGTCGCGCGCCTGGAGGAAGCCGTGACGCGCATTCGCCAGTTCCTTGCACGGAGGTGACCATGGTCCTCGACGCCGTCCTCGCGTATTTTCACTATGTCGCGATCTTCATGCTGTTCGCGTACCTCGTCGCCGAAACGATGATCCTCAAGAGAGCGCTCGACGCCGCCACCATCCGCCGCCTCGGCAAGATCGACTTGATTTACGGCGCCATGGCGGTCGCGGTCCTCGTCACCGGGTTCCTGCGCCTGGTCTACGGAGCGAAGGGCGCGGACTTCTACCTCAACGCGTGGCCGGTCTACGTGAAGATCGGTCTCTTCCTGCTGGTGGCCGTGATCTCGGTCATCCCGACGCTCGCCTTCGTGCGGTGGCGCCGCTACCTCGACCACGACCCCGCGTGGCAGGTGCCCGCGGACGAGCAACGCCGCATGCGCCGGCTCATCACCATCCAGCTGCACCTCGCAGGCATGATCCCGGTTTTCGCGGTGATCATGTCGCGTGGCCTGGGCCACTGACGCGATGCCGCAGGTGCTGCTGCGCCCGACGTGGCCCGAGGACCTGGAGTTCGTAACACGCCTGGAGCGCGATCTGGCCAACCGCGATTCCATCGGGCAGTGGACGGACGCCGGGCACCTGGCTGCGATCGCCGCAGAGAACGCGCGCGAGCATTGGGTGATCGAAAGCGGCGGCGCGCGCGCGGGCTACCTCATCGCCTTCGATTGCCGCGAGCACGGCACCGGCTTCTACGTGAAACGCCTGCTGGTGGCGGACAAGGAGCGCGGCATCGGCAGCGCGGCGCTGCGCCAGTTCGACGAGCGCGTGCTCGCACTGCCGGGGGTGCCCTGCGTCTGGCTCATCGTGCGCGAGTGGAACACCCGGGCACAGCGGGTCTACGCGAATCTCGGTTTCGAGCGCTTCGATCCCTCCCTGGAGGAGCGGCCCCGGTTCGACGCCATCGGCGAGGGCCCTCGGGATGGCAGCTTCCGGATGCGCCTCAGCCGTTAAGTGCGATAGCGAACAGAAGGAATATACTTGTTGAGCCATGCCGACCATTGCCGCCAAACGCAATCAGCTCCTCGCCGCGCTTTCCGGCACGGAAATGAAGCGCGTGCGGGCCCATCTGGAGCTGGCCGAGTTGCCGCTGGGCCACGTGGTGTACGAGGCGGGCCGCACTCTCGATCACCTGTACTTCCCGACCACCTCCATCGTCTCGCTCCTCTACGTGATGGAAAATGGCGCATCGGCGGAGATCGCCGTCGTCGGCAACGACGGCGTGGTTGGAATTTCGCTCTTCATGGGTGGGGAATCCACGCCGAGCCGGGCGGTGGTGCAAAGCGCCGGCGAGGCTTGCCGCTTGCCGGCACGTTTCCTGGAGGCCGAGTTCCAGCGTGGCGGCACCCTGCAGCACCTGCTGCTGCGCTATACCCAGGCCCTCATCACGCAGATGGCGCAGACCGCCGTGTGCAACCGGCATCACTCGGTCGACCAGCAGCTGTGCCGGTGGCTCCTCTTGAGCCTGGATCGCCTCGAGGGCGACGAGCTCGTCATGACGCAGGAGCTCATCGCCAACATGCTCGGCGTGCGGCGCGAGGGAGTGACCGCCGCGGCGGGCAAGCTGCAGAAGGCGGGCGTCATCCACTACCGCCGGGGGCACATCACGGTGCGCGACCGGCCCAAGCTCGAGACCCTGTCGTGCGAGTGCTACGAGGTGGTGCGCCGCGAATGCTCACGCATTTCGGACTATGAAGGCGCGGCGCGCGCCTTCGGCAAGCGGCGCCGCTAGCGCCGGTTGCTGTTGCGCACGTTCGGATTGAGCCGGTCGATGTCGGCCTGCACCTGGTCGCGGCTTCTCTCGTAGACCAGTTCCCGCCCCATCACGCTGCCCGCGTATGCGAGGTTGTTGCGCGTGGGCGACAGGCTCACCTTCACGCTGTGCACGCCTTCGCCCAGGACCACCTGGATCACCTCGGCGCGCTTGCTCAGCACCACGACGTCGAGCACCTGTCCGTTCTCCGTCTTTACCTTGATTCTTTCGTCGGCCATCGCGCCTCCTCAGTGGACCGTGCCGCCGCCCGCGCTGGGGGCGACGGGCATCGGGCTGGGCGCATCCGCCTTCGGCTGGACCGCCATGAGCGAATGATGCAGGAATAGGCTCGCGAGGTGTGCGCGTTCCGGCGGCGGGATCGCGATCGACACCCAGCCGTGGCCGAGGTGCTTGAACTGGACGATGGTGTTGTCGCCCGCGAGGAAGACCAGCCACGCCGGGTTGAAGGTCGCCTCGAATTCCTTGGGCGCTTCCGCGGGCTGGGGGTCCGGGCGCTTGGTGCGCTCCTTCGCGGCGAGGGCGACCAGCGCGTCAAGCTCGGCCGCGGTGAGTTTCGCGATGTCGTCGGCTGTCATCATGGTGTCCCTCCGGTCATTCTGGCTCCACTTTGAAGCGCCATTGGGCTTCTGGCCAGTTATTTCGCCTGCGGCGCGGCAAGGGCGTCGGCGATGATCTTCTCGGGATCCGCCGCCATCCCCATCTCTCGCAGCGCCCTATTGCGTTCGTCCACGTTCTGCGGCGTGAGCCGTTCGCGCCCCGCGGCGATCTCGGTCACCAGCGCCGAAGAGATCTTCGGCGAGAAGTGGTACATGTCGCGATACTCGTCGAGGCGGGTGATCCAGTCGCTGCGCTCCTGGAAATCGTGGATGCGAACGTTCGGGTACCTGGCCATCGTCTCGACGAAGCGCTTCCTGAATTCGAGGCTGAGGTCGAGCTGGTTGCGCTGGCGGAAGTCCGCCCACACCAGGATCGAATAGGGGGGCCAGACGAAGACGAATTTAGTCCGCGGGTGGTCGCGCACCAGCGGCAACAGGTTCTCATCGAAGCTCTTCATCATCCCGTCGAGCGTGCGGTTCGACTGCTTGAAGCGCTTGTTGAGGTCCTTGAAGTCGAGGTGCTCGACGACGCTCTTCACCGAGAACTCCGCCGTGTCGCCCCAGTACCACGGGTTGTCGCGGTCCTCGCGGTAACCGATCTCCCGTCGCCCGAGGAGGATGTTCGCCGACTTCCTCAGCGTCGCCGCCGAGAGCAGGTACGGGTAGTCGTTCCAGCGCCAGGAATCGTAGAGATAGAGCGGCAGCGGCTCGGGAATGCCGGTGCGGCGCGTGTCGCCCGCGAACATGTTGAAGTCGACGTTGTAGATCACTTCCTTCACCTTGCCGTGCGCGAGCGCGGACTCGAGGAGCTTCCTCGCTTCATAGCTGGTGAGCGCGGAGAAGGACAGGTTGAAGGTCTTGCCGCCGCCGAAGGCCCGGTCGACCTCGCTGCCCGAGATGTTTTCCATGAACGAGGAACTCACGATCGCACGGTCGAAATCGTAGTTGCGCGCGATGCCGGGGTTCTCGTGGCGCTGGAAGGAGTAGAAGAAGCGCGGCGCGTAGCTCGTGGGAACGCGGTATTGCTGGAAGGGGTCGACGCGATAATTGATGGCGCCCGCGATGGCCAGCAGCAGGAGGGCGCCGACGAGCGAGTTGCGGATGAATAGCCCGGCCATCGTCAGAAGTTGAAGTAGAGGAATTCGGTGGGATTGCCCACGCTCAGGATTCCCGCGGCGAGGAGGATGGCGGTGGCCGCCTGCATCGGCCAGCCGAAGCTCATCTCGCCCAC
Source organism: Burkholderiales bacterium (assembly GCA_031364925.1). Lineage (GTDB taxonomy): Bacteria > Pseudomonadota > Gammaproteobacteria > Burkholderiales > Usitatibacteraceae > Usitatibacter. The sequence goes on from JANLXC010000107.1 coordinate 14,548, forward strand.
GACGCGCGTGGAATTCCTCGGCAGCAGCGCGAGGGCGCAGGCCACGCCGAGCGTGGCGAGCGTGTAGGCGGGCGGCATCCCGCGCAGGTGCTGGAAGCCGCGGCCCCCGAAGAGCGACGTGTAGAACGACTGCGCGGTGGCCAGGTCCGGCGCGCGGAAGAGCACCCACGCGACGTTCACGAAGAGGAAGGTGATCGCCCACGCAGCGAGCGACGGCATGCGCAGCCCCGTGCGTGACCAGAGCCGAACCACCACGAGCCCCGCCCCGTTCAGGAGGCCCCACAGCACGAAGGTCCAATTCGCGCCGTGCCAGAGCCCGCCCAGGACGAAGGTGGCGATGATGGCGAAGGCCGTGTACGCCTCGCCGCGACGGTTGCCGCCCAGCGGAATGTAGACGTACTCGCGCAGGAAGCGCGTGAGCGTCATGTGCCAGTGGCGCCAGAACTCCTGCAGGTTGCGGCGCCGGTAGGGCGAGTCGAAGTTCTGCGGCAGGCGGATGTTCATCATCAACGCCATGCCGAGCGCCATGTCGGTGTAGCCGCTGAAGTCGAAGTAGATCTGCATCGTGTAGCAGAGGATCGCGAACCACGCGTCGCCGAAGGTGAGCGGCACCACGGAGCCGAAGCCGGCGTTGGCCTCGATGGCCAGCGGATCTGCGATGAGGACCTTCTTGCCGAGCCCTATCGCCAGGAGCGCCAATCCGCGCGCGACGTTCTCCCACACTACGCGCTTGTTCGAAGGGTCGGCGAACTGCGGCATCATCTCGCGGTGGTGCAGGATCGGCCCGGCGAGCAGATGCGGGAAGTAGGTCACGAAGAGCGCGTAGTTGACCGGGTTGGGCTCCGCGGCCTTGCCCTTGGCCGCGTCCACCAGGAAGGCGATCTGGGTGAACGTGAAGAAGCTGATGCCGATCGGCAGGATCACGTTCAGGTGCGGCGCCGGTGTGCCCAGGAGCGCGGCGATGTTCTCGGCGAAGAAGTTGGCGTACTTGAAGTAACCGAGAAGCGCCAAATCGAAGCCGATGCCGGCGACGAGGAGCGCCTTGGTCGGCAGGCCCTGCGCCGCGCGCCGCATGATGGCACGCCCGACTACGAAGTTGACCGCGATGCTCGCCGCGAGGAGCGCCAGGTATTCCGCGCGCCACCACGCGTAGAAGAAGATCGACGCCGCCACCAGCCATGCATTTGCGTCACCCCGGCGAAGGCCGCGGCCCGATCTCCCCATCGCGAAATAGACCGCAATCGTGATCGGCAGGAAAGCGAGCAGGAACTCGTACGAATTGAACAGCACTAGCGGGGATCGGCGCCGGGGGCGAGCTGTGGATGCAAGGGGCGATGCGGCACGTTGGCGATGTCGTAGTTGAGCGCGGCGATGATGAGTTGCCCGCCGATGAGCACCGGCAGCGCCGCCACCATGATGGTTCCAGGAGTCGCGGGAATGCCGGTTTCGATGCTCTCCATCCAATGGATCGCGCCGAAGGCGACGCCGAACGCCGCGAGCGCGAAGCCCATGACGAATTGCACGGTGCCCGCGTTGAAGTCACGCAGGAAATAGCTGTAGAAGAGGCGCTTCACCGTGCGCACCATGAATCGACCCGGGAAGGTCGCGGCCACGCGGCCCACGCGCAGGTGGCTCTTCTCGCCGCCGTAGTGCGCCGGCATCGGCACGTCCACCACCACCGCGCGCAGGGTCGCAAGGCGGAACAGCATGTCGCTCTCGAAGAAATAGTCGCGCGCGATCTTGTCCAGCGGCAGCGCACGGCACACCGTCGCGTGCAGCGCGGTGAAGCCATTGGTCGGGTCCATCACGTCCCAGTATCCGCTCGAAACCTTGTTCACCAGCGACAGCATCGAATTGCCGATGAGGCGCACGGTCGGCATGCCGCTCACGTCGTGCAGGTTGAAGAAGCGGTTGCCCTTCGCGTAGTCGGCCTGGCCCTCGAGGAGGGGTCGCACCAGTGCCGTGATGCGCGCGGGATCCATCTGGCCGTCGCCGTCGACTTTCACCAGGATGTCCATGCCGTCGGCCATCGCCGCTGCGTAGCCGCGCATCGTGGCGCCGCCCACGCCGAGGTTCTTCTCGTTGGTCACCACGCGCACGCGCGCATCGCCGCAGCTCGCCGTCACGTACTGGCCGGTGGATTCGGGGCACGCGTCGTCCACCACGTAGATCGCGGCAACCTCGGGGCCGATCGCGGCGAGCACGCCGAGGATCTGCGCGCGGACCGCATAGCAGGGGATGACCACCGCGATGCGTTGCAGGCGGACCCGGTTCATCGCCTCACCGCCACGAGGCGACCGTCACGCCCGCGGCGATGAGCACGCCCCCCGCGAGATGGCGCCAGTCGAGGGGCTCGCCCAGCAGCCACGCGCCCAGCAGCGGCACGATCACGAAGGCGAGGCCGACGAAGGGATAGGCGACGTTGAGCGGGAGCGTCTTGAGCAGCCACACCCAGAGGAGCGTGGCTGCGCCGTAGATCAGGAGCGCCACGAGGAGGTAGCCGTTCATCAGGTCCCACGGAAACCCCGCGCCGCCACTGGCCGCGCGCGCCGCGAGCTTGAAGAGGATCTGGCCCGCGGCGATCATGATCACGCAGGCGAGGGTCAGTGCGAAGAGCGTCGCGTTCATGGTCGCCGTTCACGTTCGAGGAAGCGGTCGCGGTAGAAAATTTCGCGCCGCGGCGCGATGACCGCCATTGTGCCTATTTCGGCCGTCGCGGGTGTAGAGCAGTGGAATTCGAGGCGCAGGGTGCCTTCACGGTCGAGGTTCAGCGGGATGGTGCTGCCGATCGTAAGTCTCCCCGGCGCACGCCGGGGCCCAATCTCCAGGGGCAGGAAGACGTGCACGCTGCGCCCCTGCGCAAAGTCCTGCTGGTCGGGGGTCTTGAACCGCACCGTTACCGCGTCGCAGCCTCCACCCTTGCCGGCGTCCTTGATCGCGAGATCCACCTGCAGCATGGACAGGTCCCAGGGCGGCGTGCCCGCACGCTTGGCGACCGGGATGTCGATGGGATCGCGGCCCGGCCCCACCCAGAACGAGGAGCCCACCTGGGCAAGCCACATCACTTCGTGGGGAATGCGATCGGGCTTGGGCGAGAGGGGGCCGGCGCGAGCCACGTCGATGAGCCCGAGCCCGAGCGCGAACGCCATCGCCGCGAGCGCCACCGCCGCCGTCCGCGCGCTGCGCGCGGCTTCCACCGCGCCGAACGCGGCCAGCAGCGTGAGCGGCAGCTCGATGGCGCCCACGCTGTAGCGATGGTTGTAGAAGACCGGCATGTGCACCGCGACCATGTAGGCGACCAGGATCGCGAGTGTGGCGACCACGACGCTGCGGCGGCGCGCGGCCACCGCCACGATCGCGAGGACGACGAGCGCCACGCGCCACGAGCGCAGCCACGCGAGCGGCTCTCCCGACGACTCCGCCGAGGAGACGAACAGGAATGCGAGGCTCTTCCGCGCGAACATCTCCGCGATCACCGCCGCGGGCGTGTCGGCGAGCTCGGTGAGCGCGATGCCGCGAAGGCGCCGGTCGGCGTGGATGGAGAGGTGGCTGGTGGCGTCCTGCGCCACGCCCGAATCGTAGCTCATGCCGAAATACGCGGGCTCGAAGCCGTCGACCAGCGGGTTCACGCCGAAGTAGAGCGCGGCGCCGGCGCCGGTCGCGATGGCGGGCAATCCGAACGTGGCCGCGTTGCGCGCGATCCACAGCACCGTGATCGCGAGGGCGACGACATGCATGACGACCAGGCGTCCGCGCACTGGACGCGGCGCGATCTTCGTGAAGGCAAGGACCACGACCATCAGCGGCGCGAAATACATCACCGCGGGGCGCGTGAGCGCGGCAAGCCCGAGCGCCACGCCGCCCGCGATCGCCCACGCCATCGAGCGCCCCGCCGAGACCAGCGCGACACATGCGATCCACGCGGCGACCAGCGCCAGATAGGGAGGCTCGGTGAGGACATCGGCGATGTACGGGCGAAGCGTGGGCGAGATCGCGAGCAGGAATGCCGCGGCAATGCCCGCCGCGCGGGAGTGCGCGGTGCGTAGCGCCAGGTACGCCAGCACGATGGTGGTACCCAGCAGCACGACGTTGGCCCAGCGCACCACGCTTTCGGCTGCGCCCAGGAGCGCCGGATAGAGATAGGCCAGCGGCGCGGTGACCAGCGACTCGGGGCGCTGCAGGAAGGCCCAACCCTCCGCGAGGAAGGAGCGCGCCATCGGCAGGTAAACGTGCAGCCCGTCGAAACCGATCGGAACACGGGCGCGCGGGACGACCAGCCACGCCGCGAGGGCGATGGCCACCGCGACCGCGGGCCAATCGCTGCGCCTCGGGGTCGCGGCCAACGGCAGTCTTAGGATGCCGGCCGCGCGGCGGCGATCGGGATCCAGCCGTCGTGGATCCCGTGGCAGGCGACTTCGGCGCCCTCGAACGCCAAAAGCTCCGGGCGCACCGCGCGGCATTTGTCGCGCACGTACGGGCAACGCGGGTTGAAGGCGCAGCCGGGCGGAGGATCGAGGGGGTTGGGCACTTCACCGGCGACCGGCGTGCGCGCCTTGCCCGACATGGTGATGTCCGGGATCGCGCTCTGCAGCATCTGCGTATACGGGTGCAGCGGACGGGCGAAGAGTGTCTTCGTGTCGGCGATCTCGACGATGCGCCCCAGGTACATCACGCCCACGCGCGTCGAGATGTGCGAGACCACCGCGAGGTTGTGCGATATGAAGAGATAGGTGAGGCCGTGCTCGCGCTGCAGGTCCTTCATCAGGTTCAGGATCTGCGCCTGCACCGAGACATCGAGCGCGCTGGTGGGCTCGTCGCACACCAGGAACTCCGGGTTCGACGAGAGAGCGCGCGCGATCGAGATGCGCTGGCGCTGTCCGCCGGAAAACTCGTGCGGGTACTTCTCCATGTCGAGGGGCGACAGGCCCACGTCGGAGAGGAGCTCGCCCACGCGCTTCTTCAGCGCGCGCTCGTCCTTGATGAGCTTGTGGGAGCGGATCGGCTCGGCGATGATGCGCTCCACGCGCCAGCGCGGGTTCAGGCTCGCGTAGGGATCCTGGAAGATCATCTGGAAGCGCCGGCGCATCGCCAGCATCTCGGTGCGCTGGGCGATCTTCGCGAGATCCACGCCGTCGAACAGGATCGAGCCGCGCGAGGGCGGGTAGAGCCCGCAGATCAGGCGCGCGACGGTGGACTTGCCGCAGCCCGATTCGCCCACCAGCGACAACGTCTCGCCGCGATTGATGGTGAACGTCACGCCGTCCACCGCTTTCAGGATCTGGCGCGACGAGCCCTCGATCACGCGATTGAGCCACGGGCGCGACACGTCGAAGTCGCGGGCCAGGTCCTGGACCACCAGGAGCGGCCTGGGGTCAGACCCCGCTACGACCCCGGTCTGTCCCCGCTCTGTCCCCACCGTCTCAAGCATGGACCGCCCCTTCGCTCCAGTCCTTGCCGGCGTTCGGCGAGGCCATCTCGGGGGCGTGCAGCCAGCAGGCGGCGCGGGCGTTTCCGGCGGGCAGGAGTACCGGGCGCTCGGCCTTGCAGCGGTCGAAGACGCGCGGGCAGCGCGGGTTGAAGGCACAGCCCGCGGGGATGGCGTTCAGGCGCGGCATCGAGCCCTCGATCTGCGAGAGGCGCTCGACCTCCTGGCCCAGCGCGGGGATCGAGGCCATCAGGCCGGAGGTGTAAGGATGCTGCGGGTTGTGGATCACTTCCTGCACCGGGCCGATCTCGACGATACGCCCTGCGTACATCACCGCGACGCGGTCGGCGGTCTCCGCGATGACGCCCATGTCGTGGGTCACCAGCATCACCGCGGTGCCGTTGTCGCGGCACAGTCGCTTGAGCAGCGTGATGATCTGCGCCTGGATCGAGACGTCGAGCGCGGTGGTGGGCTCGTCGGCGATGATGAGCTTGGGATTGGCGCAGAGCGCCAAAGCGATCACCACGCGCTGGCGCATGCCGCCGGAGAACTGGTGCGGAAAGTGGTCGATGCGCCGCTCGGGCGCGGGAATGCCGACCTCGGCCAGGAGCTCGACTGCGCGCGTACGGGCCTGCGCCGCGTTCATCGGCAAGTGCGTCTCGATGGTCTCGATCAGCTGCTGCCCGATGGTGTAGAGCGGATTGAGCGAGGTGAGGGGATCCTGGAAGATCGCGCCGATGCGCCGCCCGCGGATCTTGCGCATCGCGTCGGGCTTCAGGTTGTCGATGCGCGAGCCCTCGAGCAGGATCTCGCCGCCGGCGATACGCCCGGGCGGCTCGAGCAGCCCGATGATGGCAGTGCCGGTGATCGACTTGCCGGCGCCCGACTCGCCCACCACGCCCAGCACCTCGCCGGGGGCGATGTCGAAGCTCACGTCGTCGATGGCGACAAGGGTCCCGCGTCGCGTGTTGAACTCCACGCGCAGGTTGCGGACTTCGAGCAGCGCTGCGCTCATCGCGCTCCGGCGGCCATGTCGAACTTCGCGCGGCACTCGCCGATGGGCTCGGAGTAGCGCACCACGGGCTCCCAGTCCTGCAGCGTCGGCGACACCAGGCGCGCGGCCACGTAGTAGCGCATGCACGGGCCGGTCGCGAGGTCGAAGGTGTGCTGGGTCGCGGTGCGAAAGCCCTTCCTTGGTGGCAGGTCGAGCGTAACCCTGTGCTTGCCCGGCACCACCACGGCGCGGTTGCTCAGCGAATTCTCGTCGTCGACGCGGTTCACGATGACAGGGCGCAGGTGGCTGTCGGCCGAACGCATGGTGTCGGTCTCGATGATCGAATAGGGCTGGTCGAAGGGGCCGGCCAGGGTCGGCGTGACGGACAGCAGCGAAATTGCAAGCAAGCGTTTCATGAGGTTTTCATCTGAGCCTGGGGTTCAAGGCGTCGCGCAGCCAGTCCCCGAGCACGTTGATGGAAAGCACTACGATCACCAGCGCCGCGCCGGGGAAGACCGTGATCCACCATTCCCCGGAGAACAGGAAGTCGTTTCCGATGCGGATCAGGGTGCCCAGTGACGGCTGCGTCGGCGGCACGCCCACGCCCAGGTATGACAGCGAAGATTCCGTGATGATCGCCGCGCCGATCTGCAGGGTGGCGATCACCAGGACCGGTCCCAGGACGTTGGGGAGCACATGGGAGAACATGATGGCGAGCGGATGCCTGCCGATCACCCGCGCCGCCTGGACGTATTCCTTGTTGCGCTCCACCAGCGTCGAGCCCCGCACCGTGCGGGCGTAAGAAACCCAGCCGGAAGCGGCGATGGCCACGATGAGGACGTACACCGCCACCTGGTCGTGGGAGTCCTTGGGCAGCAGCACGCGCGCCACGCCGTCGATGAGGAGCGCGATGAGGATCGCCGGGAAGGAGAGCTGCACATCGGCCACGCGCATCACCAGTGCGTCGAACTTGCCGCCGATGTAGCCGCTCATGAGGCCCATGCTCACCCCGAACACCATCGCCAGCATCGTCGCCCCCAGCCCGATGATGAGCGACATGCGCGAGCCGAAGATGATGGTGGAGAGCACGTCGCGCCCCTGGTCGTCGGTGCCGAGGAAGTAGCTCGGGTTGCCCCGCCCGGTGAAAGACGGAGGCGTGAAGGCGTCGAGGAGGTTCAGCGTCTTCAGGTCGAAGGGATTGTGGGGAGCCACCCACGGCGCGAAGGCGGCCGCGAAGATGCAGATCACCACGATCGAGGCGGCGACGATGGTGAGCGGCGAGTGCTTGAAGCTGAAGAACACGTCGCCGTCGAAGAACCGCCGTATCGCTTCCATCAGTGGCCTCCGCCGGTGCTGCGCTCGGCCCGCAGGCGCGGGTCCACGAGGTAGTAGAGCATGTCGACCACGAGGTTGATCACCACGAAGATGAGCCCGATGAGGCACAGGTACGCCGCCATCACCGGCACGTCGGCGAACTGCACGGCCTGCACGAAGAGCAGCCCCATTCCCGGCCACTGGAAAACGGTCTCGGTGATGATCGCGAAGGCGATGATCCCGCCCAGCTGCAACCCGGTGATCGTGATCACCGGCACCAGCGTGTTCTTGAGCGCGTGGCCGAAGTTGACGGCGCGGTCGCTCAGGCCCCGGGCGCGCGCGAACTTGATGTAGTCGGTGCGCAGCACCTCGAGCATCTCGGCGCGCACCAGCCGCATGATGAGCGTCACCGGGAAGAAGCCGAGCGTGATCGCGGGCAGGATCAGCGCTTTCAATCCCGTCTTGGTGAGCAGCCCCGTGCTCCACAGCCCGAGCTGCACGGTGTCGCCGCGCCCGAAGGACGGCAGCCATCCCAGCCACACGGCGAAGATGAGGATGAGGAAGATGCCGATCAGGAAGTTGGGCAGCGAGACGCCGACCAATGACAGGGTGAGGAGCGCGCGCGACACCCACGAGTTGCGCTTCAACGCGGTGTACACGCCCACCGGGATGCCGACGAAGAGCCCGATCAGCGCCGCGGTCATCGCCAGCTCGAGCGTGGCGGGAAGGCGCTCGACGAGCAGCGTCGACACCGGGCGCCCGAGCCTCAACGAGATGCCGAAGTTGCCGCGCAGCGCGTTGCCGATGAAGGTCGCGAACTGCACGTAGAACGGCTTGTCGAGGCCGAGCGCGCCGCGCATCTGGTCGCGGTCGGCCTGGGTGGCTTCCGGCGGCAGCATCAGCGATACCGGGTCGCCGACGAAGTTGAAGAGCGAGAAGGCGATGAGCCCCACCACGAGCATCACGAGGACGCCCTGGAGCAGGCGGCGAATCACGAAGGCGATCATCTGAACGAAAGGGCGGCCATGGCCGCCCTTCGAAGGAATGTCACTTGATCTTGATCCACTTCACCGTGAGCTTGTTGTCGGCGCGGTGCACGACGCTGACATTGGAGCGCATCGCCCAGGGAATCACCTGGAAGTGCAGGGGAATGTGGCCAACCTCGCCCTGGTGGATGCGGCTCACCTCGATGGCGAGGGCGGCACGCTTCTTCGTGTCGATCTCGGTCTTCAGTTTGTCGATCGCCTCGTCGACGTTGGCGTTGGAGTACTTGCCGAGGTTGTAGTCGCCATCGGCGGACTTCTCCACGCGGGTGCGCAGCAGGCTCTGCACCGCGTACTGCGAGTCGAAGGTCGGCACGCCCCAGCCCAGCATGTAGAAGCTGGTGTCGAGGTTCTGGATCTTCGGGAAGTAGTTGGCGCGCGGCATGGCGTTCACCTTCACCGTGACGTTGATCTGCGCCAGCATCGCGGCGATCGCGACGCACAGCTTCTCGTCGTTCACGTAGCGGTTGTTGGGGCAGTCGAGCGTCACCTCGAAGCCCTTCGGGTAGCCGGCGTCGGCGAGGAGCTTCCTCGCGCGCTCGCGGTCGGCGGGCTTCACGCGGTCGAGCTCCTTGGCGTAGCCGTCCACCTGCGGCGCGTACATCACGGCGGTGGGCACCGACAGGCCGCGCATCACCTGGGACTTCAGCGCGTTCACGTCGAGCGCGGCCTGGAAGGCCTCGCGCACGCGCTTGTCCTTGAAGGGGTTCTTGCCTTTCACGCTGGAGTACTGCAGCTCGTCGCGCCACTGGTCCATGCCGAGGAAAATGGTGCGGTTCTCCATGCCCTCCAGGACTTTCATCTTCGGGTCCTGCTTCAGGCGCCCGATGTCCTGCGGCGACGGGTCGAGCACGAAGTCGATCTCGCCGGAGAGCAGCGCCGCCAGGCGCGTGGAATCCTGCTTGATCGGCTGGTAGACGATCTCGTCCACGTTGCCCTCGAGCTTGCCCCACCAGTTGGAGTTGAGCACCGCGACCGTCTTCACGTCGGCGTCGCGCGTCCTGAGGATGTAGGGGCCGGTGCCGTTCGCGTTCCTCACCGCGAAGGTCTCTTCCTTGTTCTTGTAGTCCTGCGGCTTCAGCACGTTGTGCTTGGTCGCCCAGGACCTGCTCATGATCCGCACCTCGGTCAGCTGCGGCACCAGCACCGGCGCCGGGCCCTCGGTGATGATGTCGACCGTGAGGTCGTCGACCCTCTTGGCTTCCTTCACTCCGGCCAGGTAGGGCTTGAAGTTGGAGGTGTCGGAGAGCGCGCGCTGGATCGAGAAGACCACGTCGTCCGCGGTGAAGGGCGAGCCGTCGTGGAAGCGCACGTTGGGGCGCAGCTTGAAGCGCGTCACCGTCGGGCTCACGTTCTGCCACGAAGTGGCGAGGCAGGCTTCGACCTTGAGCTCCTTGCCGCGGGTCACCAGCGTCTCGTAGATGTGGTCGAGGTAGGCGTTGGTGAATCCCTCGTTGTTGCCGTGGGGATCCATGGTGGTGATGTCCCCTGCGCTCGACCAGCGCAGGGTCGCGGCGTCGGCGAGGTGGGGGGCGGAAACGAGCGCGAGGGCGAGGAGGCCGGCGCGGGCTACGTGCGTGAGTGTCATTGGTTTTTCTCCCTTTTCAATGCTTTAGGGTATGTTAACAAAATGACCGAGGAGATATTCAAGCAAGATCCCTACCGCGCCGAAGCCGAGGCCTGCTACGTCTGCGGCGATGCGCGCGGCATTCGGCTCGACCGTACCATTTTTTATCCGCGCGGCGGCGGACAGGCGGGCGATGCGGGCGTCCTGGTGCGCGGGGACGCAAGCTCCATTGCGATCTCGGATACGGTCAAGGGCGAAGCGCCGGGGGAAATCCTGCACGTGCCCGCACCGGGGCAGGAGGCGATCCTCGCGAGCCTTGCGGCGGGAGAGAAGGTGACGCTCCATCTCGATTGGGCACGTCGCCATCGGCACATGCGCTTCCACACCGCGACGCACCTCCTCTGCGCGATCATTCCGCACCAGACCAACGGCTGCTCGATCACGGCGCAGTACGCGCGCCTCGACTTCGACATGACCGAGCCCCTCGACCGCGAGCACCTCGAGCGCGAGCTGGCGCGCCTGGTCGGCGAGGGCCACGACGTGCGCACCGTCTGGATCACCGACGAGGAGCTCGACGCCAAGCCCGAGCTGGTGCGCACCATGTCGGTGAAGCCGCCGCGCGGCGTGGGGCGCGTGCGCCTGCTCGAGATCGACGGCGTGGACCTGCAGCCCTGCGGCGGGACGCATGTCGCGAACACCCGCGAAATCGGGGCCCTGCGCGTCTCCAAAATCGAGAAGAAGAGCGCCCGTTCGCGGCGGGTGGTGATCGAATTTGCCGAGTAGTGTCAACGATTCCAGGTGCAATGCGTTGTGCAGCTCCGGTAACTACCGCAACCCCGGCCTGGCCCCATACTGATCAAGTGGATAACAAGAAACCCTCCGACGCGGACCTCGCCGCCGAAATCTCGCGCCGCCTCGCCGAGGCCAAGGCGCGGCTCGCCCAGCTCATGGCCGAGCACGGCTTGAAGCCCTCCGAAGGCTGGGTCATCCTCGAGGACCTGCGCTCGCGCCCCGAGTACACCGAGTACATCTTTCGTCCCATCCACCGGCGCCTGCCGGCACCGCCGCCGGACCTGAAGACCAGCGTCGCCATCGACTTCGAAGGCCGCCCGGTCGCGATCGGCGAAGACTACTAGTCGGGAATCACCGCGGTCGCCTCGATCTCGACCTTGGCGCGGTCTTCGATCAACGCCGTCACCTCGATCGCCGTCATCGCCGGAAAATGCCGGCCGATGATCTCGCGATACGCCTCCCCGATCGACTGGTAGGCCGCGATATATTCGCGCTTGTCGGTCACGTACCACGTCATGCGCGCGATGTGCTCGGGCCTGCCGCCCGCCTCGGCGAGGACCGCGACGATGTTCGCCAGCGCCTGGCGCGCCTGCGTGGTGAAGTCGTCGCTCGCGAACCGGCACTGGGCGTCCCAGCCCACCTGCCCGCCGATGAAGACGACCGTGCCCCGGGCCGCGATGCCGTTGGAGTAGCCTCGGGGGCGCGACCACGTGGGAGGCTGCAGGATCTTCATGTCGACGGGCTCATGGTGGATTTCGCGAATTATTCCTGGCGCAGCCGGAAGCGCTGCAGCTTGCCGGTCTCGGTGCGCGGCAGCGACTGGCGGAATTCGATTGCGCGCGGATATTTGTAGGGCGCGATGGTGCGCTTCACGAAGTCCTGCAGCTCCCTGGCGAGCTCGCCGGATTGCGCGCAGCCTTCGCGCAGCACCACGAACGCGGTGACGAGCTGGCCGCGCTCCTCGTCGGGCGTGCCGATGACCGCGCACTCGGCCACCGCCGGATGGGCGAGCAGCGCCCCCTCCACCTCGGGGCCCGCGATGTTGTAGCCCGAGGAGATGATCATGTCGTCGGTGCGCGCCTGGTAGACGAAGTAGCCGTCGTCGTCCACGAGGTAGGCGTCGCCGGTGTAGTTCCAGCCGTCCTTCACGTAGCTTTTCTGTCGCTCGTCGGCGAGGTACCTGCAGCCGGTGGGGCCCTTTACGGCGAGCTTGCCCACGGTGTTGGGCGGGAGCGCATTGCCTTCGTCGTCCATCACGCAGGCCGAATAGCCGGGGATGGGCTTGCCGGTGGCGCCTGGCTTCGAGTGCAACTCGTCGGACGAGATGAAGATGTGCAGCATCTCGGTCGAGCCGATGCCGTCGATGATCTCGATGGCGGTGGCGTGCTTCCAGAGCGCCCGCGTGCTGGCGGGAAGCGCCTCGCCCGCCGACACGCATTTGGCGAGGCTCGAGATGTCGTGGCCTTTCGCGAGCGGCGCCATGGCGCGATAGGACGAGGGCACGGTGAAGCACACCGTCGCGCGGTACTCGGCGATTGCGGGGAGCAGGAGCTCCGGCGATGCTTTTTCGAGAAGCACCGTGGACGCACCGATGCGCATCGGGAAGAGGAGGATGCCGCCCAGCCCGAAGGTGAAAGCGAGCGGGGGGCTGCCGATGAAGACGTCGTCCGCGCCGGCGCGCAGCGTCGACTTCGGCCAGCAGTCGCAGATCGCGAGCACGTCGCGGTGGAAGTGCATGGTGCCCTTGGGCTTGCCGGTGGTGCCCGAGGTGAACGAGATGATGCAGGTGTCGTCGGCCGCCGTCGCGACGTTGTCGAAATGCGCGGGCTTCGCCGCCATGGCCGCCTCGAGGCCCGCCGCCGAGGGATCGTGGAAGTGCCGCACGGAGCCGAGCGTCGGGCAGGCCGCCGCCGTCGCGCGCAGCTCGTCGGCCAGCCGAAGGTCGCAAAGCGCGTGCGAAACCTTCGCCTTGGCGACGACGTCGGTGAGCTCCTTCGCGCGCAAGAGCGGCATCGTCGCCACCGCGATCGCGCCCGCCTTCACCACCGCGAACCAGCACGCGGCCATCATCGGGTT
>JANLXC010000111.1:0-13082 GCA_031364925.1 Burkholderiales bacterium
GCGCGGGCATCCGGGTCACCAAGGTCCACTACAAGGGAAGCGGCAACGCGCTCGCCGACCTGCTGGGCGGCCAGATCCACGTATCGTTCGGCACGGCGCCAGGGCTCATTGCCCACATCAAGGCCGGCAAGCTGGTGGCGCTCGCCACCTCCGGCGCCGCGCGCATCAAGTCGCTGCCCGAAGTGCCGCCCATCGGCGATACCCTGCCCGGCTACGACCTGGTGAACTGGTTCGCGATCTTCGCCCCGCCGCAAACGCCCAAGGCGGTCGTGGACAAGCTTTATCAGTCGGCCGCCCGTGCCCTGGCGCAGCCGGCCTTCGTCGACAAGCTCGCCTCGGACGGATTCGAGCCCAGGGCCCTTTCGCCGGAGGAATTCGACCGGCTCTTCCGCAGCGAGCTGGCGTACTGGCAGAAGTTCGTCCAGGACACGGGGCTCAAGATCGATTGACACGGCGCGCGGCACGCGCGCCCCTTTCCCGGAGAGCTGAACATGTCGATACTGAAGCAGGTCATGCTGGCGGCGGCGCTTGCCGTTTCCGCCCCCGCCGTCGCGCAGAACTTCCCGACGAAGCAGGTCCAGCTCACACTCGGCTTCGCCCCCGGCAGCAGCATCGACACCCTGACGCGCCTGGTCGCCGAGCGGCTGGGCGACAAGTGGGGCCAGCCGGTGATCGTCGACAACCGCCCCGGCGCCGGCGCCAACATCGCGGCGAACCTGGTCGCCAAGTCGCCGCCCGATGGGCACGTCTTGCTCGTGACCACCAGCGCCATCGCGATCAGCCCCGCGCTTTATCCCAAGCTCGACTACGATCCGTTCAAGGAGCTGCGGCCGGTGAGCCAGATGTCGTCGATGCCGCACGTGCTGACGGTTTCACCGAAGGTGGCGGCCAATTCGGTGGCCGAGCTGATCGCGCTCGCGAAGGCCTCGCCGGGCAAGCTCAACTTCGCCTCCGCCGGCATCGGCAATTCCGATCACATGGCGGGCGAGCTGTTCAAGTCGATGGCCGCGATCGACATAGTGCACGTGCCCTACAAAGGCGGACAGCAGGCCATGGCCGACACGGTGTCGGGCACGACCGATGTCTATTTCGCGGGGCTGCCCGTGGGACTGCCGATGGTGCAGGCGGGCCGTGTCAAGGGGCTGGCCACCAGCGGAAAGACGCGGTCCAAGGCGCTGCCCAATACGCCGTTGATGGCCGATACGGTGAAGGGGTTCTACGTCGACCTCTGGTACGGAGTGTTCGCGCCGGCGGGAACGCCCGACGCCGTGGTGCAGAAGATCGCCGCCGACCTCGCCGCGGTGCTGAAGGATCCGGGGCTCGCGCAGAAGTTCGACAACATGGGCGTGGAGCCGGTCGGCAACGATCCCAAGTCGTTCGGAGCCTTCGTGCAGTTGGAGCACGAGAAGTGGAGCAAGATCATCAAGGCCGGCAACATCACCGCGAACTAGGCCCGGACATGACCAAGGAAGTACGCATGGTGTCCGCGAGCGGCATCCTGGGCTACGGCTTCCCGGAGGCCTCGCTCAAGAAGGCGATGACCGTCAAGCCGCACATGATCGGCGTCGACGGCGGCAGCTCCGACCCCGGCCCCCACTACCTCGGGTCCGGCAAGACGCTGGTCTCGCCAATGGTGATGAAGCGCGACCTGCGATTGCTGCTGCGCGAGGCGACCGGCGCCGGCATCCCGATGATGATCGGCACCTGCGGCGGCGCGGGCGGCGAGCCGCATCTGCAGACGACCGCGCGGCTGGTGCGTGAGATCGCGCGCGAGGACGGCCTGCACTTCAAGATGGCGCTGATCCATTCCGAGCAAGACAAGGGCTCACTCAAGCGCGCCCTGAAGGAAAACCGCGTCCAGGCGCTGGGCGCGGCGCCCCCGCTCGACGAGGGCATGATCGATCGCGCCGAGCGCATCGTCGGCATGATGGGGCCCGAGCCGCATCGCAAGGCCCTCGAGGAAGGCGCGCAAGTGATCCTCGCCGGCCGCGGCACGGATCCCTCGCCGTGGGTCGCGCTCGCCACCCATCACGGCGTGGCCACGGGTCCTGCATGGTTCGCCGGGAAGCTCCTCGAGTGTGCCTGCAACGCGGCCATCCCCAAGAAGCACGACTGCCTGATGGTCACCGTCACGGACGACTACGTGGAGGCCGAGCCCGCCAACCCGGAGCTGCGCTGCACGCCGCTTTCCGTGTCGGTGCAGGCCCTGCACGAGACCGCGAGTCCCATCATCCGGCGCGAGCCGGGCGGCATCGTCGACACGCGGGATTGCGTCATGCAGGTGTTGTCGGATCGCCGCGTGCGGATCTCGGGCATGAAGTGGACCCCCGCGCCCTACACGGTGAAGCTCGAAGCCGTCGAGAAGGTCGGCTACAGCACGTTCACCTTCGCCGGCACGCGCGATCCGGGACTGATCGGGCAACTCGACTCGTTCATCGAAATGGTCACGCAGTCCTCGCACACCAAGGTCGCCGCCCTGGGCATCGCGCGCGACAGCTACAAGATCGTGTTCCGGCTCTACGGCAAGGACGGCGTGATGGGCGCATTGGAGCCGATCCGGGACCGCGTCTCGCACGAAATCGGCATACTCGCCGAAGTGATCGCCACGTCGCAGGAAATCGCCAGCGCGGCCCTCGCGCTGGTGCGCGTGACGCTGCTGCACAGCGACTTCCCGGGGCGCTTGTGCCGCGAGGGGAACATGGCCTTTCCGTTCTCGCCCTCCGACCAGGAGCGCGGCGCGGTGTACCAGTTCTCCATGCAGCACGTGGTGGCAACCGACTCGCCCACGTCGATGTTCCCGATCGAATACGAATCCATCTAGCGCCCGGGATCGCCATGGCCAAGTTGAAAGAGATCGCCAAAGCCTGCAAGAGCAAGAACGCCGGGCCGTTCGAGCTCACGCTCGACGTCATGTTCGACGACCTCGCGACCTTCGAGAAAGTGCGCGCCAGCGGCGTCATCAATCCCGCGCTCGTCGCGCGGCTGTACGGCGTGAAGGAAAGCGAAGTCCTTTTCACCGTCTATCCGCCGGCGCTCGCGTTCAAGGCGACCATCCCGCGGCGCATCGCCTCGGGCGCGATCGGCGACACGGACATCTACGGCGCGCAGCAGCACGCGCTCCTGCTGGACCTGGAAGTGCCGATCTGATGTTCGCCGCCCCGCGCGCCGTCACCACCGAGGTTTTTGCGCGCATTCCGGACGGCTATCGCCGGGCAGGCCGGCTTTCGCAGGAACGCCTCCAGGCCGGCAAGGGCACCCTCAAGACCGACTGTTTCATCGAGGGCCCGGCTTTCGATCGCGAGGGAAACCTGTACATCGTCGACATCGCCTTCGGGGACGTCTACCGCATCAGCCCGCGGGGCGAGGTCGTGAGGATCGCCGAGAGCGACGGCGAGCCCAACGGGCTCAAGATCCACCGCGACGGACGGATCTTCATCACCGACCACAAGCACGGCCTCCTCGTCCTGGATCCGGCGACGGGTTCACTCACGCCCGAGGTCGCGCGCTATCGCACCGAGCGATTCAAGGGCCCGAATGATCTGTTCTTTTCATCGCGCGGCGACCTGTACTTCACCGACCAGGGGCAGACCGGGCTGCAGGATCCCTCCGGGCGCGTGTATTGCCTGAGGGCCGGCGGCGCCCTGGAGTGCCTGCTGTCGACGGTTCCCAGCCCGAACGGCATCGCGCTCAACCCGGCGGAGAACCTGCTCTACGTCGCGGCCACCCGCGCCAACGCGATATGGCGCGGTCTCGTGCTTCCCGATGGTGGCATCACGCGCGTGGGCCTCTTCATCCAGATGTCGGGCGGCGCCGGCCCGGACGGCGTGGCGATCGACCAGCAGGGCAACCTGCTCGTCGCGCATGCCGGGATGGGCGCAGTGTGGATGTTCTCGCCTCGGGGCGAGCCCCTGCTGCGCATCGATTCCTGCCAGGGCCACATGACGACCAACGTCGCCTTCGGCGGCAAGGACAATCGCGACCTCTACATCACGGAGTCGGAAAGCGGCTGCGTGCTGATGGTGCGCCTGGACATTCCGGGCCAGCCCATGTATTCGCACCAGGCGCCCTAGCGCAGGTAACTCGCCGCCCATCCCTGGCTGGCGGATCGCTAGGCGCCCTGGCCGCAGACCGACCGAGGAACCGATGCCCCACAACGTTTTCGACAAGCCCGCAAGCAATGTCCGCCTCGAGAAGATCTCCGCGGAGCCGCCGCGTGGAATGAGCCGCGAGAAAGCGCGGGAAGCTTTCGCTACCCTCGGCGAAGAGCTCTTCGGGCTGCAGGACGCGATGTTCGGCGCGAAGGTGAACAGTGTCCTGGTGGTGCTGCAGGGACGCGACGGCGCGGGCAAGGACGGCGCCATCAAGCACGTGGTGGGGTCGCTCAACCCACGCGGGGTGAACGTGGTTTCCTTCGGAGTCCCGACCGCCGAGGAGCGCGAGCATGACTTCCTGTGGCGGGTGCACCGGCACGCCCCGCGCCTGGGCGAGTTCTCCATCTTCAACCGCTCGCACTACGAGGACGTGCTGGTGGTGCGGGTGCACGACCTCGCGCCCAAGCGGCTGTGGCAGGAGCGCTTCGGGCACATCGTCGACTTCGAGGAGCTGCTGGCGGAGCACGGCGCCATCGTCCTCAAATACTTCCTCCACATCACCAAGGAGGAGCAGGAGGAGCGCCTGCTGGAGCGCGAAAAGGACAAGAAGACCGCCTGGAAGCTCAACCCCAACGACTGGAAGGAACGCGACCACTGGGACGAGTACACCCGCGCGTACGAGGACGCCATCGCGAAAACCGCCGCGCCGCACGCCCCCGGGACTGTCGTGCCGGCGAACGCGAAGTGGTACCGCAACCTCGTGATCGCGCGATCCATCGTCGAGGCGCTGCGCGAGCGGCGCAAGTCGTGGGATAGGAAGCTCGACGAAATGGGACGGGCGGGGCGTGCCGGGCTCGATGCCTACCGCGGGCAGCTCGCAACGGCGAAAGACGTGCGCTAGGGCCAGAGGTTTCCGCGACCGAGGTCGACGACCTCGACGGGAGCGCCGTATCCGTTGCCGCGCGCGTCGTTGTCGTCCGAGCCGGGGAAGAATTGAGTTCCGATCGCTCGCTGGCCGTAGATCTTGTTCCACATGATTCTGTTCTTCAAGGATCCTCGGGCCATCAAGACGCCCACTTGAGCGCCGATGATCGCATTACTTTGCACGACGTTCGCCGTCGACGGGATCATCACGGCGCCGCCGCAGGGCGGCAGATCTTCAATGATGGCCACTCCGGTGTGGATCCACGAAGGGGAGTGGGTATTGTCGATGGTGTTGTTGAACACCCGGTTTTCGCTGGACCCGCCAAGCCAGACGGTGCCGGCCACCCGGTTGGCGACGATCTCGGTCGTGGTGACGCCGTAGAGGCTGATCGCCATGAACTGCGTCGCGGGGTGCACATCGTTGTCGGCGATCTCGTTCCCGTTGGTCTGGCATCCGTACAGGTGAATGGAATCCGCGTCGTTGCCGGCGATTCGATTCGCGCGCGCGCTGCCGCCGGAGTCCGACCCGAGCTCCAGGACACCCATGCGACTGCGCTCGACCACGGAGCGCGAGGCGTTGTGCAACCAGATCCCGATGCGGGCGCCGGCGGTCGACACGTTGGCGGCGTCGACGTCCCGAATCTCGTGAAAGCCGCCGCCGGTGATCATCACCGAAGTGTCGAACCCCGTGATCTTCCCGGGGCCGACGATCTTGATGCCGCTGAAGCCCGACGACCGGACGCCCCTCGTGGCCGTGCTGTTGGGGCTGGTGATCGCGTACCCGTTGAGGTCGATGCGAACATTGGGGGCCCCGATGACGAGGCCGTCGAGGCCCGCGGGGCAGACCATGTCAGCGTTGAAGACCACCGGACCGGTCAAGGTCGTGCCACAAGCGGGCGTCTGCGCATGGGCGTTGGCGCTCGCGGCGATGGTGGCGGCGAGGAACAGCAGGCTGAGGGGCTTTCTCGTCATGATGGCGGTCTCCGGTTAGGTTCCAACGACCTAAACGCAAATCCGCCGGTAAAGACGCCAATGACGGCCACCGCATGCCGAGGGACGTTCGCGCCCGCGCCGCCACCGTGAAGAAGCTTCCCACGATCAGCCCGGAGCGTTTACCCGTTCCCCGGACGCTGCTCGCGGGACGGTGCGCCAGACGCCCCTACCTCCAGCGACGAATGGCGCCGCCGGAAGTGGCCACGTCCTCCTGGGTCTCCGAGCGACCGATCCAGCCGCGCAGCGCCTCGACGTCCATCTCAGGCCGGCGCCGCCACTTCCGGCGCGCGGCGTGCGAAAGGGTCCTTGTCGGCACCGGCGACCACGCCCGCGTCGTGAAGCCTGCCAACGGCGGCCGAATCGAGCCCGAGGACCTCCATGAGAATGGCGTCCGTGTCCTGGCCGAGGATCGGCGCGGGCCGGATCGGTGGGCGCCTTGCCCCGCCGATGCGCACCGGCGTGGCGGCCGCGAGGTGCTCGCCGACGCCGGGCGTGTGGATGCGCTCGAAGACCGGATTGGCGGTGCTTACGCGCGCATCGCGCGCGAGCAGCGAGCGCACTGTCTGGTATTGACCCCAGCACACGCGATTCGCCGCGAAGGCCGCGGCGACTTCCTCGAGCCTGCGCGCGGCGCACCAGCGTTCCACCACGGCGGCGATATAGGCGCGCGCCTCGAAACGCTCGCCCTCCTTGTTGAAATCGAGCCCGAGCGAACGCTCGAGCGCGCGCACCTCCTCTTCCATCGCGCACGCCTTGGTGAGGCTCTTCCACTGCCCGACTGAGATGGCAGCGACGAAGATGCGCTCGCCGTCGGCCGTGCCGAAGTCGCGGCCGAAGGCCCCGTAGAGGTCGTTGCCGATGGAAGGGCGCTCCTGGTCGAGCAATTCGGCCTCGGCGAGCGTTCCCAGGTGCGAAAGCATCGAAAAGGCGACGTCGGAAAGGGCGATGCGCAATTCGGCCCCCTCGCCGCTGGCGCGCCGCTGCGTTGCCGCGAGCGAGACCGACATGGCCGCCTGGAAAGCGCACGCGATGTCCCACGCCGGCAGCACGTGGTTCACGGGAGCGGCAAGCGAGCCGCCGCCGGTCATCGCCGGAAGTCCCGTGGCGCAATTCACCGTGTAGTCGACGGCCGTCGACCCGTCCGGGTTGCCCTCGATCGTGCAAGTGATCACGTCCGCTCGCAACTGCGCGAGCGAAGCGTGCGCGAGCCAGGGCACCCCGATGTTCGTGAGCAGCACGCCGCCCTCGGGACCCGGCGCGGCGACGAGCGAGCGCACCAGGTCGCGGCCCTCCGGCCGGCGGATGTCCACCGCGATCGAGCGCTTGCCCTTGTTGAGGCCGGTCCAGTAGAGGCTTCGCCCGCCGGGAACCACCGGAAGCCGCGCGTAATCGATGCCGCCGCCGATCATGTCGATGCGGATCACGTCGGCGCCGAATTGGGCGAGCGTGAGCCCGGCGAGCGGCGCAGCGATGAACGCCGAGCTCTCCACCACGCGCAGGCCGCGCAACAGATCGAACTGCATCCTCGCCCCGCGGGTTTTAAGGTGACACGCGAACTCTACGCGGTCGCCGCGCAGGGTACAAACGAACTTATTGGATCGATTCTTCCGCTTTACCGCACAATCGACCGACCTGCCCGGCATCACCCCACGGGCACCGTCTGCGTGCGTTCGCGCGAGACCCGGGACGCCTTGTGGCCGCCGAGGAGGCTGCGCAGCAGGTGAACCAGCCGGGACGACGCGGGAGACAGCGCGTGGCCCCTCAGGGTGATCAACGCCACCTGGCGGCGCAGCGCGGGCTCGACGATGCGCATCGCGTAGGTCGAGCGATCGATTCGCGCCGGCAGGGCGACTTGCGGCAGGATCGCCGCGCCCAGGCCCGCGCAGGCCATGGAAATCAGGGTCTGCGCCTGCGTGAACTGGTAGCGCGTGGTGAGGACGAGGTTGCGCGCGCGCATGGTCTCCTCGAGCAGCGCCCGCAACGCCGCGGCCGGATCCATCACCAGGAGCGGCATGGTCGCGAGCAGGGCCAACGGTATCGTCGAGCGCTCGGTGGCGATGAAGCGCTTGGGCACGAGCGCGTAAAGGGGCTCGTCGAGAACCGTTTCGAAATGGAATTCGGACGTTTCGATGACCGGGCCGATGCCGAAGTCGACCTCGTGATTGCGCACGCTTTCGAAGAGCGCCGCCGAGGTGAGCTCGCGCACGAAGACCTCGACCCCGGGATTTTCGCGCTCGAACGCCGCGAGCACCCGGGCGAGGCGCGTCGATGCGATGGTCGGCGAGCAGGAGAGCGACACCCGTCCGCGGCGAAGGTCCGCGGCCTCGCGGATCATGCGCAGCCCCCTCTCCATCTCGTGGGTCGCGCGCCGCGCGCAATCGAGGAGCTGCCGGCCCTCGGCGGTGAGCCGCACGCTGCGCGTCGTGCGGTGGAAAAGGGCCACGCCGAGCTGCGATTCGAGCTGGCGAATCTGGGCGCTCACCGCCGACTGCGAGCGGAACGACTTCTCCGCGGCCGTGCGGAAGCTGCTGTATTCGCCCACCAGCACGAACGTCTGCAGAAGCTTGAGATTGACGTTTGCGAACGATTGCTCGACCACCGGGTGTGCCGCCGTCCGACCGGCCCCGGAAACATCGGTTTGCGGTGAATTCATTGGCGGATATCCGAGTCGCGATGGCGCTGCACGGGCCCCGCCGCGCCGCGCCTTAGATGGGAGATTGTGCGGGTAACCTGCATAATCTCCCCGATAAATACGGTTGTCAATTTCGCATGGCGGCCCCTAAATGGCGGCTCCCACATCAGGAACGCGAAAGCGAGGGCTACCTTGCAGCTGCAGAATTCCACGCTCGAATCCGCGCCCGATACCGTCTCCGCGCTCGCCGGGCTGCGGGTCCTGGACATCGCGACGTTCGTGGCGGCCCCGTTTTGCGGGACCATCCTCTCCGACTTCGGCGCCGAGGTGATCAAGATCGAGCAGCCGCGCACCGGCGACGCGCTGCGCCAGTTCGGCACCATCACCGAATGCGGCGACAGCCTCGTGTGGCTGAGCGAGAGCCGCAACAAGAAGGCGGTCACGCTGGACCTGCGCAAGCCCGAGGGCGCCGAACTGTTCCGCAAGCTGGCGGCGAAAGCGGACGTGGTGCTCGAGAACTTCCGCCCCGGGACGCTCGAGAAATGGGGCCTCGGATTCGAGGCGCTCGCGAAGATCAACCCCGGCCTCGTCATGTTGCGCATCAGCGCCTACGGCCAGACCGGCCCGAAGAAGCACGAGCCCGGCTTCGCGCGCATCGCGCACGCGTTCGCGGGATTGTCGTGGCTCGCCGGCGAGGCCGACGGCCCGCCGGTGGTCCCCGGATCGACCTCGATGGCCGACTACGTCTCCGGGATGTGGGGCGCGATCGGCGTACTCACGGCGCTTCGCGCCCGCGAGCGCACCGGCCAGGGGCAGTTCATCGACCTCGGCCTCTACGAGTCCGTGTTCAGGCTCCTCGACGAGATCGCCCCGGCATACGCGAAATACGGGACGGTGCGCGAGCGCATGGGCGCCGACACGGTGAACGTCGTCCCCCACAGCCACTACCGCACCGCGAGCGGCGAGTGGGTGGCCCTCGCCTGCACCAGCGACAAGATGTTCGAGCGCCTCGCTCAAGTGATGGGGCGTCCCGAGCTCTTCGTGGAATTCCCGACGAGCGCGATCCGCGTCGCGAACCGCGCGCGCGTCAACGCGATCGTCTCCGAATGGATGGCCAGCCATCCGCTGAAAGAGGTGATCGCCAGGACCGGCGAAGGCGGCGTTCCCTGCGCGCAGATCTACTCGATCAAGGAGATCTTCGAGGATCCCCAGTACGAGGCTCGCGGCAACCTCCTGCGCATCAACGATCCGCGCGTCGGCGAGCTGGTCGTCCCCGCGGCGTTGCCGCGCATGTCGCGCACGCCTCCCGTATTCAGGCACGCCGGGCGTGCGCTCGGCGCCGACAACGAGCAGGTCTATTCCGAGCTCCTCGGCCTCGATCGCGAGGCGCTACGCCGCCACGCCGAAGCCGGAGTGATCTGATGGAGACGACCATGCAGCGCACCCATGCCGCGCCGAGCGCGCTCCAGCCGTACAGCATGTACATCGACGGCACGTGGGTGCCGGCGAGCGACGCGACCACCTTCGAGAGCACCGACCCCTACACGGGCAAGCCCTGGGCGACGTTGCCGCGCGGCAAGCGCGCGGACGCGCTGCGCGCCGTGGAAGCCGCCGACCGCGCGTTCAACTCCGGCGCGTGGCCGAAGCTCACCGCGAGCGCCCGCGGGCTCATGCTCTTCCGCCTCGCCGACTTGATCGAGCGCGATGCCGAGAAGCTCGCGCGCGTCGAGGTGCGCGACAACGGCAAGCTCATCAACGAGATGCGCGCGCAGGTGAAATACCTGCCGCAGTACTTCCGCTACTTCGGGGGCCTCGCCGACAAGATCGAGGGAGCGGTGCTCCCCATCGACAAGGCCGACACCTTCAACTACACGCGCCACGAGCCGCTCGGCGTGTGCGTGGCGATCACCGCGTGGAACTCCCCGCTCCTGCTCGCCGTGAACAAGCTCGCTCCGGGGCTGGCGGCCGGCAACACGTTCGTGCTCAAGCCCTCGGAATTCACCTCCGCCTCGGCCCTCGAGCTCGCGAAGCTCTTCGAGGAAGCCGGCTTCCCGCCCGGCGTGCTGAACGTCGTCACCGGCTTCGGCAACGAGGTCGGCGCGCCCCTGGTGGAGCACCCCAAGGTGGCCAAGATCGGCTTCACCGGCAGCGAGGTCGGCGGCCAGCGAATCTACGAGGCTGCCGCGCGCGACTTCAAGCACGTGACGCTCGAGCTGGGCGGCAAATCGGCGAACATCGTCTTTGCGGACTCGAAACTCGACAACGCGGTGCGCGGCGCCATCTCCGGCATCTTCGCGGCCACCGGCCAGACGTGCGTCGCCGGCTCCCGCCTGTTGGTGCAGGACGGCATCTACGACGAGTTCGTCGAGCGGCTCGTGGAGTTCGCGCGCACCGCGCGCATGGGCGATCCCCTGGACGAGGCGACCCAGGTAGGTCCGGTCACCACGCCGGCGCAGTACCAGAAGATCCTCGAGTACATCGAGGTCGCCCGCGCGGACGGCGCGCGCTGCCTCCTCGGGGGAAAACCCGCGACCCGGCCCGAGTGCGGCGCCGGGCAGTTCGTGGAACCGACGATCTTCGGCGACGTGCGCAATGACATGCGCATCGCGCGCGAGGAGGTGTTCGGGCCAGTGCTCAGCTGCATCCGGTTCAAGGACGACGACGAGGCCGTCGCCATCGCCAACGACAGCCCCTATGGCCTCGCAGCGGGCGTATGGACCCAGGACATCGCGCGCGCCATCGAGCTGCCCAAGCGGCTTCGTGTCGGCGTAGTGTGGGTGAACATGTATCGCGCCGTGAGCTACATGTCCCCGTTCGGCGGCTACAAGCGCTCGGGCGTCGGCCGCGAGAACGGCATGGACGCGATTCGCGAATACCTCCAGACCAAGAGCGTCTGGATCAGCACCGCCCAGGAAACTCCCGACCCCTTCGTCATCCGGTGATCCCATGGCCGATACCGCCACGAAATCCGACGCAACCGCTCCCACCTTCACCCGCATCCTGCCGAAATTCCGCCTCGACGGCCGCGTGGCGCTCGTCACGGGCGCGGGCGCCGGCATCGGCGCCGCGATCGCATCGGCCCTCGCGGAGGCCGGCGCGCAGGTGGAGCTCGTCTCCCTTTACAAGAGCGAGCTCGATCCGGTGGTAGGCGAGATCGTCAAGGCCGGCGGCAAGGCGCGCGCGCACGAGTGCGACGTGACCCAGTCGCAGGCCGTGCGCCGCCTCATCGCGGGGCTCCCCCGGCTGGACATCGTCGTGAACAACGCCGGCACCAACATCCCGGAGCCGTTCCTGGACGTGAGCGACGAGCACCTGGACTTCATGTGCAACCTCAACGTGCGCGCGTGTTTCGTCGTGTCCCAGGCCGCGGTGAGGAAGATGCTGGAAGACCCCGCGCGGCGCGAGAAGGGTGGCGCGGTCATCAACATCACCTCGCAGATGGGCCACATCGGCTCGCCACAGCGCACCGTCTATTGCATGAACAAGCACGGGATCGAGGGGCTCACCAAGGCGATGGCGGTGGAGCTCGCGCCCCGGGGCATTCGCGTGAACAGCGTCGCACCCACGTTCACGGACACCCCACTCGTGCGCAAGATCGTCGACACGCCCGAGAAGGAGCAGTTCCTGTTCTCGCAGATTCCCCTGGGCCATCTGGCGAAGGTGGAGGACATGGCCGCGGCCGCGCTCTTCCTCGCTTCGCCCGCCGCCAACATGGTCACCGGCCACAGCCTGTTGGTGGACGGCGGATGGACCGCGCAATGAGCGCCGTCGCGAGCCCCGGGCGTTTCGTCGTCGAGAAGACCGGCGGCCCGGAAGTCATGCGCTGGGTGAACGAGCCCGCGCACGCGCCCCAGGCGAACCAGGTGCGCGTGCGCAACGAGGCGGTCGGCGTGGATTTCATCGATACGCAGATCCGCGGCGGCCTGCTGCCCGCCACGTTGCCCACCGGCATCGGCTTTGGCGCCGTGGGCATCGCCGAGGAGGTGGGTGCGGACGTCGGCCACGTGAAGCGCGGCGATCGCGTCGCCTACATGTATTTCGTCGCGGGAAGCTACGCCGAGCAGCGCATCGTTCCCGCCGACCGCGTCGTGCGGCTGCCCGACCAATCGATGTCGCCGGAGCTGGCCGCCGGCGCCCTCTTCCGCGGCCTCACGGCGTGGTATCTCGCCACGCGCCTGCGTCCCATCGGCAAGGGCGACGTCGCCCTGG
This sequence comes from Burkholderiales bacterium, assembly GCA_031364925.1. Classification (GTDB taxonomy): domain Bacteria; phylum Pseudomonadota; class Gammaproteobacteria; order Burkholderiales; family Usitatibacteraceae; genus Usitatibacter. The sequence continues at coordinate 12,850 of JANLXC010000111.1, forward strand.
TGCACGCGGCCGCGGGCGGCGTGGGATTGATCCTCATCCAGTGGCTCGCGCACCTCGGGGCCACCGTCGTCGGCACGGTCGGGGCCGCGGACAAGACCGCCGTGCTGCACGAATACGGTTGCCGGCACGCCGTGCTGATCCCGCAGGAGGACTTCGTCGCCAAGGTGAAGGAAGTCTCCGGCGGCAAGGGCGCGGCGATCGTGTACGACAGCATCGGCATCGATACCTTCGCG
>JANLXC010000117.1:0-2355 GCA_031364925.1 Burkholderiales bacterium
CCCACGCACCAGGATGCCGCGGCGCGCCGCGCGCCCGATGCCGAGCGCCGTAGCAAGCGGCGCGGCGAGGCCCAGCGAACAGGGGCACGCCACCACGAGCACCGCGAGTCCGGCGAGCAGCGCCGCCTCGAGTGGAAGGCGAGCGCTCCAGAACCACACTGTAGCCGCGGCCAGCAGCAACACCAGCGGCACGAAGAGCGCGGCCGCGCCGTCGATGAGGTTGCCGAGCCGCGACTTGGCCGCAAGCGCCTCGCGCACCAGGCGGCTAATGCGGATCCAGCGCGTGTCGGTTCCGGCGGTGGTGGCCATCACGAACAGCGCCCCGTGGCCATTGATGCTTCCCGCGTGAACCAGCGACCCGGGCAGCTTGAATTGCGTCTCCGGTTGGCCCGTGATGATCGCTTCGTCGCATTCGGAGTTGCCGTCGCTGACGATGCCGTCCACGGCGATGCGTTCGCCCGGCAGGATGCGCACGACCGTTCCCACCTGCACGTCCTGGATCGGCCGGGAGGCGACAACGCCCTCCGCGATGACGTTGACCGTGGCGCGCTCCGCCGCGAGCATCGGCGCTAGGCTGCGCATCGCCTGCACGCGCCCCAGCGCCTCCAGGTACCGGCCCAGGGTGAAAAGGACGAGGACCATGGTCATGGTGTCGAAGTACACCCCGTCGCCGGCGCGCACCACCTCCACAGCGGAGTAGCAGTAGGCCGCGATCGCGCCGATGCTGATCAGAGAGTCGGCGCCGAGCCGTCCATGACGCGCCTGATGCCACGCGCTGTGGATGAACGGGCCCCCCAGCGCCACCAGCAGTGGCGTGGCAAGCGCCCACAGGACGAGATGCACGATGCGCACGAGGCCGCCCTCGGAAGCGCCGAAGGTACCGGAGTAGAGCAGCAGGCTGAACAGCATGATGAACATCGCGAGAAAGCAGCCCACGCCGATGCGGATCAGCAGCCACGCCGCCTCGGGCTCATCGCGCTCGCCGTGGGACACCTGGTACGCAAGGCAGCAGCCGTAGCAGCAGAACCTCCGCGCGTCGCCATCGACTTCGCGCTCGTGCCCCATCGCACCGACGGGAAGGTGACAATGGTCGCAGGACAGCGCGCTCATGCCGCGTGCACGTGCATCGACATCGGCAACAACCCGCGCGCGAGCGTGATCATGCCGAGCAACACGATGAAGGCGCCGGCCGCACGCACGCCCTGCAGCCGCCATCGCAACCCGCTCGCGGGCCGCGCACGCAGCCACGCGCCCGCCCCGCCCATGGCCAGCATCGCCGGGAAGGTGCCGAGGCCGAAGGCGAGCATCACCCCCAGCCCCGGCAATGCGCCCCCGCTCGCCGCCGCCTGCGCGGCGAATGCGTAGACCAGCGGGCACGGAAGAAGACCGTTCAGCACGCCGAAGGCGAGCGGCGCCGCGCGGCGCGGAGATTTCAGCACCGCCCGCAGGGCCGAGATGTCCACGATGCCGACGGCTCCCGCGGGAAGCGCGGCCGCGCGCGGGAACCAACCGAAAAACTGCAGGCCGATGTAGACCATGAGCGCGCCCGAGACGATCGCGAACAGGCGCTGCGCCGGGCTCGTGAGCAGCTCGCCACCGATCCATCCCGCCACGGCGCCGAGGAAGCAATAGGTAAAGACGCGGCCGCCGTTGTAGACCAGATGGCGGCGGATGGTCGCCGCGCGCCCCCGCGGGTCGGGCGCGAGCGCGCACGCAAACCCGCCGCACATCCCCACGCAATGCATGCTGCCGGCGATGCCGGCGACAAAGATCAGCGCATGGGTGGAGACGGGGTCCACATCAATGCTTGAGGGCGAGATACACGACCCAGGCCGCGAACGCGAGGGTCATGATCACGAAGATGGCGAAGCTCACGAGGTCGGGATTGGTGAGCGCGGGCGACACCAAGTCCACGCCCATCTCCATCGCCGCCTTCCCCGCCTTGCCGGCGGCTTCCGATGCCTTTTCCATGGGACCTCCCGTCAACCGCTGCGCAACATCACGCCGAAAACCTGCAACGCGATCTCGGCAAAAAGTAACACCAGGTTCACGACCGCCACCACCACCAGCAGTCGCGGAGCAATTGTGTTCACGGTTCTCCTCCTTCAGGCGCTAGTAGTTGAGCCCCGGGCCCAGACCCCCCCAGTAGTTCCAGCCGTAGTACAGCGCCCAGACGAACAGGATCGCGTACACGACCGCGAGCCAGAGGTTGATCCTTCCGTGCCGCGCCTGGACTTCGCCGCCGCCGTAGTCCTCGACCCTGCGCCAGTGGGGCTCCTCGTCGCGATGCCCGATGTCCGCGCTCAGGGCCTCGGGATCCGCCTTCTCGGGATCATTCGTCATCGTTTACCTCCG
>JANLXC010000087.1:0-2185 GCA_031364925.1 Burkholderiales bacterium
TCCGTGTAGCTGAGGAACATCTCGATGGCCAGCGCCGGCAGCAGGATCCCGCACGTGCCCAGCGCCATGACCGTGAAATACCGGCGGAAGAGTCGGCTCGTGGTCGCACCGCCGAGCCGCTGGCGCGGCCCGTCCTTCACCGCCATGGCGTCGGCATCGGAAAGTTGCGCCACGCTCATCGCACGAGATCCGCGCGAGAAAGCAGGCGGGGCGTGACCGCCATGCCGAGGGACCGCGCCGAGCTTACGTTGATCGAGAGCCTGAACCTCTTGGGGCGCTCGATCGGAATTTCGCCGGGCGTCACGCCCGAGAGAACGCGATCCAGCTGGCGGGCCAGCGCGCCATTGGGATCGTCGAACACCGCCTCGTAGGCCATCGGCGCGCCGACCGCGACCTCCAGCTGCGATGGATAGATGGAGGGGCGCCGCGTGGCGAGCAATGTCGAGACGAACTGCAAGCGATGCTCGTCGAGCACGCCCGCCTTGGTGACGAACCAGGCATCGATCGGGCCGGCGAGGCGCACATCCTCCGACAGCGTCTCGATCGATTTCACCGGAACGAGCGTCCACTGCACCGCGTGCCGGCGCGCGCTCGATTCCAGGAACTCGGCAACACTCGCTCTCGGCGTCTCATTGCTGTCGAAGATGTAGCCAATGCGACGGGCACCGGGAGCGGCTTCCCTCAGCAGCTCCAGCATCTTCGCCTCGATGCCCAAATGGAAAGAAATGCCGGCGAGGTTCTGGGGCCTGCGAGTGAGGGAAGCGGCGAGCTTCAAGTCCACCGGATCCTGGTGCGTGAAGAAAATGACGGGTGTTTCCTCCGTGAGTCGCACGGCTTCCATGAGGACGGGGGAATTCGGCGCGACAATCGCGACCGGCTTCCGGGCGAGCCCGGCCAGCAGAGCTTTTCGCAGCGCGACTTCATCCGTCACGTCCACGCCGACAAATTCGAGCGAGACTCGATGCCGGTTCTGTATTCCGATTCCCTCGCATGCGGCCGCGAAGCGTGCGAACGCGGAGCGGGCTCGCTCATGATCGAAATTGACGAACATCACTTTGCGTGGGGAATGGCTATCGACGGTTGAACAACACAGCAATGATGCGGCCATTGCGAGCGACAGGATCAGGACAGGCCACAAACGAGAGCCGATCCTACCGACGTGGGTAGGAGTGTTCACGGGGCTCATCGTGATGAAATCAACGGGCGCACTCTGTCGGTCTATCGCGCATGATCGACAGAATACTAGGAGTAAGAAATGACAACCACTTATCGCTATGCATGGCTCGCCGTCCTCGATGGAAACGGCCGCAAGAAGCTGAACGACGAGCTGCTCAACATGGACGACGTGAATCCGGCCCTCACCCAGCAGAACACACCCGGAGCCATCTGGACCGTGTATTGGGACAACTCGCCCGCCCGCCTCGCGACGACGGCGTTGAGCCCCAACATCGGCAACAACCCCGACATCGAAATCGTGTTGGTCAGCATCCCGGGGACGGAGGACGCGATGAAAGACTGGATCGACACGCCTCAGGGACAGACGCTGCGCAACCATGCCTTGTCCATTCAGCCCTGGGTCTACAGCGCGAGCACCTGATCGATGAAGGACACGTCCATGAGCGCCCTCGTACGGAGCCTGGCGCAATCGAGCCCCGGTAGCGATCGCTACCCGTTCGCGCTGGGGCTTCCCGACCTCGTGAAGGAAGCCACCGTGGCAATGAAGCGATTCCAGCCTCTCGTGGACATCGCTTCCAACGAGCTGGTGGTCACCCCTCAGGTCATGCTCGACCTCTTCACCCCGGAGGAATGCGCGCGGATCATCGCGGCGTGCGGCTCGTATCACCTGCACGCGGGCCAGCTGGTGCAGGAGCGCGAGAACTACCGCAAGGCTTCGGCGGCCTGGATCGCGCCGGACGCCGACATGCGCTGGGTTTACGAGCGCATCGCCACCATGATCGCCAAGCTGAACGGCTGGTATCGCTACGAGCTTTACGGCTTCCTCGAGCCGCTTCATTTCATCCGCTACGACGAGGGCGGCAAGTTCGACTGGCACCTCGATTGCGGCGGCGATCGCACGTGCACGCGCAAGCTGAGCGTCACGGTGCAGCTCACGGCGCCCGAGGATTATTCGGGTGGCGGGCTCGAGTTCTGTCCGCAGGGCGAGCTGCATCGCTCGCGCTACCAC
>JANLXC010000148.1:0-12112 GCA_031364925.1 Burkholderiales bacterium
GATTGGGTATGACCAGTATGTTGGGGCATTACGATTGATTTAACCAATTGATTGCCGTTATACTTGCGATAGTCGTAGCCTATGGAGGCCCCGTGACACTCACCGAGCTGAAGTACGTCGTGGCGCTTGCGCAGGAGCGCCATTTCGGGCGCGCCGCGCAGAAATGCTTCGTCACCCAGCCCACGCTCTCGCTGGCGCTCGCCAAGCTCGAGGACGAGCTCGGCGTGAAGCTCTTCGAGCGCAACAAGAACGAGGTGCTGGTCACCGGCCGCGGGCAGGCGATCGTCGAGCAGGCGCGCCGCGTGCTGGACGAAGTCGGCAAGATCCAGGGCCTGGCGCGCGGCGGGCAGGACCAGCTCGCGGGGGCGCTGCGCCTCGGGGTAATCCCCACCATCGGCCCGTACCTGCTGCCCGAGCTGATTCCGATCCTCAGGAAGCGCGCGCCCTCGATGCCGCTGGTGATCGAGGAGAACCAGACCGGCAACCTCGCGCCGATGCTGCGCGAGGGCGAGCTCGATGTCGTCATCATCGCGCTGCCGTTTTCGATCCCGGGCGTGAAGGTCGAGGTGGTCTACGAGGAGCCGTTCAGCGTGGTGGTGCCCGAAGGCCATCGCTGGCAGGTGAAGAAGGGCCTGAAGCCGTCCGAGCTTTCCGAGGAGAACCTCCTCGTCCTCAACAACGGCCACTGCTTCCGCGACCAGGTGCTCGAAGCGTGCCCCGGCCAGTCCAACACCGCGCTCCCCGAAGGGCGCGCCGGCAGCTCCCTGGAAACCATCCGCAACATGGTCGCATCGGGCCTGGGCGTGAGCGTGCTGCCGACGTCGGCGCTTACCACGCGCTACGCCTCCAGGATCCTGAAGGTGGTGCCGTTCTCCTCGCCCGTGCCGTCGCGCAAGGTGGCGCTGGCGTGGCGCGCGGGCTTCGACCGGCCGGTGGCCGTGGAGACCTTGTCCGGCGCCATCCGCGCGATCAAGATGCCCTGCCTCAGGATGGCTTCGTGAAATGTCGTGCCAGGTACAACTTGGAATGTCGTACCTGACACGACATATTAAGTTGTACCTGGCACCAGTTTTCAGGCGAGGTCCGTGACGAGCGCGGCGCGGGCTTCGGGCGAGACGGGATCCAGCGCGACGGCGTAGTGGGGATGGTCGATGCCGATGGCGAGGCCAACGCCGTACTTGAGGGCCTCGGCCATTTCCCTGGTGAGCTCGAAGCGCAGGTTCCGATGCGCGCGATTGGCGCTGGCTATGAGAGGGAGCGCAGTCTCCTGAGGGTACTGCGAAACGAGGCGGCCGCGGAATCCTGCGCGGCATGGCGCCGATTCTCGATTACCGTCGCTCCGCCTACAAGGACGTCGCGCACGCGATTGCCGTTCCCGGAAAAGATGGACACTCCCAGGATCGAGCTCGCAGCGAGCCCCTCGAAGTCCACGTCCTCGCCGTCGAGCACCACGAGGTCCGCACGCCGCCCGACCGCGATCCTCCCCGCCGGCTGGCCAGTCGACTGCGCGCCGCCCTCTGCCGCTCCCCGCCACAAGTTCGCGGCCACGTCGGGCGAATCCTCGTCGGCGATCACGTTGCGTACGCGGTGGCGCAGCCGCTGGCTGTATTCGAGCGCGCGCAGCTCCTCGAAGGGGCTCACCGAAACGTGGCTGTCGCCCCCGATCGACCACGGGCGGCGCGCCTCGAACCACGGCTGGAACTCGAAGATGCCGTCGCCGAGGTTGGCCTCGGTCATCGGGCAAAGCCCCACGCAGGCGCCGGTGGCCGCGAGCGATCGCATTTCGATCTGCGTGATGTGGGTCGCGTGGATGAAGCACCAGCGCTCGCCGATATCGACCAGGTCGCGCACCCAGGCGAACGGCGTGGTGCCGTGCGTCTCGATGCATTCGGTCACTTCGCCGACCTGCTCGGAGACGTGCATGTGGATCGGCATGGTCGCATCGAGGCGCGTGGCGGCGTCCACCAGCTCGGTCAACAGCAGCGCATCCACTGCGCGCACTGAATGCGGCGCCACACCGAGGCGCAGCAGCGGGTCGGGCAGGTGGAACGCGGCCACCTCGCGCAGCACCTCGACGATGAACCCGGGATCACCGCCGAAGCGTCTCTGCGCAGGCGACAGCAGCTTGTGGCCGAAGCCGCCGTGGGCATAGAGCACCGGCAGGAGCGTGAGCGCGATGCCCGCGCCTCCCGCGGCCCCGACGATTCGATTGGCCATCTCCGCCTTGTCCGCGTAAGGCCGCCCGTCGCGGTCGTTGTGCATGTAGTGGAACTCGGCGACCGTGGTGTAGCCGTGCAGCAGCATCTCGATATAGAGATGGCGCGCGATGGCCTCCACGTCCTCGGGCGTGAGGATCTGCACGAGGCGGTACATCTCCTCGCGCCAGGTCCAGAAGTCGTCGGTCGGATGGCCGCGGTATTCCGCGAGCCCCGCCATGGCGCGCTGGAACGCGTGCGAGTGCACGTTGGCCATGCCCGGCAGCAGCGGACCGGCGGCGCGCGGGGCGGCGCCGGGTGCGGCATCGGCGACGACGCTCGAAATGATCCCGGCGCTGTCCCATTCGACGAGGACATCGCGCGCCCACCCGGAAGGCAGCAGCGCGTCGGAAGCGAAGAGGGCGGCCATGAAGTTCTCTATGATACCGGCCATGGCCCGGCATCTCGTCATGAACGCCCGCATCGCCACGATGCGAGGCGGGCTCTATTCGATCATCGAGAACGGTGCGATGCGCACCGAGGATGGCCACATCGCGTGGATCGGGGACGCGGCGAGCCTGAAGCCGCGCCGCCATCCCGACGGCGAGGAAGTCCTGGATGTGAAAGGCGCTCTGCTCACGCCCGGCCTCATCGATTGCCACACGCACCTCGTCTACGCCGGCGACCGCGCGCGCGAGTTCGAGATGCGGCTGGCGGGAACGAGCTATGAGGACATCGCCAAGGCGGGCGGTGGCATCGTCTCCACGGTGAAGGCGACGCGTGCGGCCACCAACGGCGAGCTGCGCACTGCGTCCGCGCGCCGCCTCGCGGCGCTCATGTCCGAGGGCGTGACCACGGTCGAGGTGAAGTCCGGCTACGGGCTCGACGTGGAAAATGAGCTGCGCTGCCTCAGGATCGCGCGCAGCCTCGGCGCCGACCACGCGGTGTCGCTTTGCGCGACGTTGCTCGGAGCCCATGCGATACCGCCGGAGTTCAAGGGACGCGCCGACCAGTACATCGACGCGGTGTGCACGCAGATGATCCCGCGCGCCGCCGCCGAAGGCCTCGCCAGCGCGGTCGATGGATTCTGCGAGACGATCGCGTTCAGCCGCGAGCAGGTGAAGCGCGTATTCGAAACGGCGCGCGCCCACGGGCTGCGCGTGAAGCTCCACGCGGACCAGCTCAGCGACTCCGGCGGCGCGGCGCTCGCGGCGGAGTTCGATGCTCTCTCCGCGGACCACCTCGAGCATGCGAGCGAGGCGGGCATCGCGGCGCTAGCCACGGCGGGCACCGTCGCGGTTTTGTTGCCCGGCGCGTTCTACTTCCTGCGCGAGACCAAGCTTCCGCCGGTGGCGCTCCTGCGCAAGCATGGCGTGCCCATGGCGATCGCCACCGACTGCAACCCCGGCACCTCTCCCTGCACATCGATCCTCACGATGATGAACATGGCGTGCACGCTCTTTCGGCTCACGCCCGAAGAAGCGCTTGCCGGAGCGACGACCCACGCCGCGCGTGCGCTCGGCCTCGGCGACCGCGGCACTCTCGAAGCCGGCAAGCGCGCCGATTTCGCCATCTGGGACGTCGAGCATCCGACGCATCTCGCCTGGCAGATCGCCGGCCTGCGCCCTCGCGTCGTGGCTTTCGAGGGCCGCATCCGCCAATAGAAAAAGGGCCGCGCTCGCGGCCCTTTCACACTGCTGCAGTCGAGCCTCAGTTGAACGGCGAGCCGTCCTCGTCGATCTCGTCGCCTACGCGCAGCCTGCGCCCCGGCGCCTGGGACAAGCGCGTCGTGTACTCGCGGCCCTGGTAGACGTAGCGGACGTCGTAGCCCTGCAGGTTGCGATCACCCTCGGACACCACGCGGCAGCGCGAGAAGTCGAGGTCGTCCTGGACGTTGCTGTTGCGGCTGTTGTCGATGCGGTTGCCGAGGATGCCGCCCAGCAGCGCTCCGCCGATCGTGCCGCCCGCACCGCTATCCACCTGGTGGCCGAGCACGCCGCCGATCACAGCGCCGGCGACCGTGCCGTTCTTGTTGGAGTCACGGGTATCGCGACGCTCTTCGAAATGCCCGGCGCGCGGGTTCCAGCACTCTTCCTTGCGGTTCGCGCTTTCGTAGACGGGACGCGACTCGATGACGCGCGCGAATTCCTGGCGCTCGCGCGACGACGGGGTATACGCCGGGGTATACGACGGCGTGTAGACCGTCGCGGGGCTGTAGGCCCGGCCCTCGTCATACCAGTTGCCGTAGCGATCGTAGGCGGCGTGCGCCACCGGGGCGATCACCGTGAAAATCGATGCCATTGCGATGGCTAGCTTCTTCATTGCTGATTCTCCAAAAGGGCGCCTTCGGAACAAAGGCGAATCTGCTGAGATAGACATAGGGGCTCGGGCGCCGTTCGGCAAGCCACTCGCATTACGCTGTAAGAACGTACGTAAAAGACTGTAGCGATCCGCCTACGCCATGAAAAAACGGCGCCGGGTCGCGGCGCCGTTTTTGGGAGGCGAAACCTAGCGGCGATAGTTCGGCGCCGGAGGCGCGTCCTCGACGAGTGGTTGGATGTCGACCGCGACCCGCAGGCGACGGCCCGGATCGAAAGGCATGCGCGTGGTGAATTCGCGCCCGCCGTAGCGATAGGTGACGTCGTAGCCAACCGGCACTTCACGCACTTCCTGGATGGTGCGGCACCGCTCGACTTCGCGCGTGACCGGGCGGCGCTCGATTTCCACCGACTGCGACGGCGCGTAGTAGTTATTGTTGTTGTCGCGATCCACCTGGTTACCGACGAGGCCGCCGACGATGGCGCCGGCCGCCGTGCCGCGATCGCGCCCGCCGCTGCTGTTGCCGAACTGGTGACCGATCACGCCGCCCACGACCGCGCCGAGCACCGTGCCCGCGCCGATCTGCGCGCCGTTGTCCTGGCGCGTGACGCGCCGCTCTTCAAAGCCGCGGCGTTGCTCGCTCCAGCACTCTTCGCGGTTTACCGGGATGCGGTCCATGGTCGCGCGCACCGACGTCACCTGGGCGTTGTCCGTGAACGACTCCGCGGACGCCCCCAGGGATGTGAAAGCGGCGGCCATCGCGGCGACTAGCAGGGACTTCTTCATCGAGCACCTCATTGGTTGTAGAAATCTGGAAGTTGGACTCGGGCGCATGCCGCGGGTTCAGGGTGTTTGGCCGCTAAACGCTTGACCGGCGACCCGGTTGACGCCCGGCCTGCAGCGCCCATCCCCGGGCGATCTCCAGCTGCTCCCGCAGGATCGGGATTATGTCCCGGGCCCGCTCCTCGCGGTAGGTGTAAGGGGAGGTCTCGTCCATGTAGAGCGACCATGCCATCTCGAGCTGGATGGCGTGTATGCCCCCCGCGGGATTGCCGTAGGTGCGCGTGATGTGGCCCCCCTTGAAGCGCCCGTCAAGGACTGCCGAGTACCCCGAATGTCGGCGCAAGGCGACAAGGAGCGCTTGCGCCAGCCCCGGGTCGCATGACTTGCCGTCAGCGCTGCCGAGGTTGAAGTCGGCGAGGCGCCCTTCGAACAGCCGCGGCAACACCGAGACGATGGAATGCGCGTCCCACAGGATCGCCACGCCGTGCTGTGCGCGCACACGCTCGATCTCGTACGCGAGCCGCGCATGGTACGGGCGCCACAGCCCGGCGAGGCGGCGCGCGATCGCGGCCTCATCGGGCTCGCTGCCGCGGTAGAGCGGCTGCCGGTCGAAGGTGTCGGTGGGGCACAGCTTCGGCGTGTCGCGACCGGGATAGAGGTTCGCGCCGTCGGCAGGGCGGTTCACGTCGATCACGTAGCGGGAGAAGTTGGCGGTGACGATCGTGGCGCCGAGCTCCGCGGCGAAGTCGTAGAGCTTCGGCAGGTGCCAGTCGGTGTCGGGGCGGCGCACCGCGCAATCGTTGAGCGTGCGTCCCACCGAATGCGGAACGAAGGTCCCGGCATGCGGCATCGAGACGATGAGGGGGCTCGCGCCGCGACGGTAGCGGTACGGCCAGACGCAGCCTTCAGACAGGAACATCGAGCTTGCGCAGCCTGGCGACTTCGATGGCCTTTACGTATCCCGCGTCTGCATGGCGAACGACGCCGAGCGCCGGGTCGTTCCACAGCACTCGTTCGATCCTCTTCGCCGCCGCGGGGGTGCCGTCGCACACGATCACGACCCCGGCATGTTGCGAGTAGCCCATGCCGACGCCGCCGCCATGGTGGATCGAAACCCAGGTCGCGCCGCCCGCGGTGGAAAGGAGGGCATTGAGGAGCGGCCAGTCGGAGACCGCGTCGCTGCCGTCCAGCATCGCCTCGGTCTCGCGGTTGGGGCTCGCGACCGACCCTGTATCGAGGTGGTCGCGGCCGATCACGATGGGCGCCTTCAACTCGCCGCTCGCCACCATCTCGTTGAAGGCGAGCCCCGCGACGTGCCGCTCGCCGAGGCCGAGCCAGCAGATCCGCGCCGGCAATCCCTGGAAGCCGATGCGCTCGCGCGCCATCTCGAGCCAGCGGTGCAGGTGCTTGTTGCCCGGGAAGAGCGACTTCACCTTCGCGTCGGTCTTGTAGATGTCCTCGGGGTCCCCGGAGAGCGCGACCCATCGGAAAGGTCCCTTGCCCTCGCAGAAGAGCGGGCGGATGTACGCGGGCACGAAGCCGGGAAAGGCGAAGGCATCCTTCACGCCCGCGTCGAGCGCGACCTGGCGGATATTGTTGCCGTAGTCCACCGTGGGAATGCCGCGGCGATGAAACGCGAGCATCGCCTCGACGTGACTCACGATCGAGGCGCGCGCGGCGGCCTCGACGCCCTTGGGATCGGACTTGCGCTCCCCATCCCAGCGCTCCACGGTCCACCCCGCGGGAAGATATCCGTTCACCAGGTCGTGCGCCGAGGTCTGGTCGGTGACGAGGTCGGGGCGCACGCCGCGCTCCACGATCTCGGGCAGGATCTGCGCGGCGTTGCCCAGCAGGCCCACGGACACCGGCATCTTCGCGTCGCGCATGATCGCGAGCGCTTCGTCGAGGCTCGCCGCCTGCCGGTCGAGATAGCGCGTGCGCAGCCGCATGTCGATGCGCGATTGCCGGCATTCGATGGCGAGCATCGAGGCGCCTGCCATGGTCGCCGCGAGCGGCTGTGCGCCGCCCATGCCGCCCAGGCCCGCGGTGAGGATCCATCTTCCCGCTGCGTTGCCGCCGTAGTGCTGGCGCATTGCCTCGGCAAACGTCTCGTAGGTGCCTTGCACGATGCCCTGCGAGCCGATGTAGATCCACGAGCCGGCCGTCATCTGCCCGTACATCATGAGGCCCTTGCGGTCGAGCTCGTTGAAGTGGTCCCACGTCGCCCACCTGGGGACGAGGTTCGAGTTGGCGATGAGGACGCGCGGCGCGTCGGCGTGCGTCCTGAAGACGGCGACGGGCTTGCCGGATTGCACCAGCAGCGACTCGTCGTCGCCCAGGCGCTTGAGCGTCTCGAGGATCGCGTCGAAGCACTCCCAGTTGCGCGCCGCCTTGCCGATGCCGCCGTAAACGACGAGCTCGGCGGGATTCTCGGCGACCTCGGGATCGAGGTTGTTCTGGATCATGCGGAAGGGCGCTTCCGTGAGCCAGCTCCTGCAGGTGAGCCCGGTGCCGCGCGGCGAGCGGACGACGCGGCCGATGGTTCGATGGGTCATGAGTATTATTATGCGACTTCCCAGGGAAAGGGCTCACATGAAAAACACAGTGTCGGCGCTCCTCGCCGCTTCCATCCTCGCTATCTCCACCAACACGCTGGCGCAGGAAACGCCGGTCTCGGTTGCCATCAGCGGCTGGACCGGATTCGCGCCACTCACCCTCGCCAAGGAGGCCGGCATCTTCAAGAAGAACGGCCTCGACGTGACCATCAAGAAGATCCCGCAGAAGGACCGCCACCTCGCCATCGCATCCGGCGACGTGCAATGCGCGGCGACCACGGTCGAGACCTGGGTGGCGTGGAATGCGAACGGTGTGGCGACCAAGCAGATCTTCCAGCTCGACAAGAGCTACGGCGCCGACGGCATGGCGGTGCGCGGCGACATCAAGAAGATCGCGGACCTCAAGGGCAGGAAGGTCGCCGCGTCGGCGCCGGGAACCGCGCCGTACTTCACGCTCGCGTGGATGCTGAAGAAGAACGGGCTCTCGGTGAAGGATGTGAGCGTGGTGAACCTCGAGCCGCAAGCCGCCGCCAGCGCCTTCGTGAGCGGGCAGGACATAGCCGCGGCGATGACCTACGAGCCTTACCTGTCCACGGTTCGCGCCAATCCCGCGGCCGGCGCCATCATCGCGACCACGCTCGACTACCCGATGATCATGGACACCTTCGGCTGCACGCCGAAATTCCTCGCCGACAACCCGAAGGCCGCGCAGGCGCTCGCCAACAGCTACTTCGAGGCCGTCGACATGATCCAGCGCGACCCGAAGAAGAGCTTCGAGATCATGGGCGCCGACGTGAAGCAAAGCGGTGAGCAATTCGAGGCTTCGCAGAAATACCTGCGCTGGCAGGACAAGGCCGCCAACCAGAAATTCTTCGCGGGCGAGCACCAGGCGTTCTCGAAGGAGGCCGCGGACCTGCTGCTCGAGATCGGCATCATCAAGGCGATCCCCGACATCGCGACCCTCGTCGACACGCGCTTCATAAAGTGAGGTGACGCCCCTCAAGCCGATCTCGCGCGGGGCCCAGGTCGCCCTGGGGGTCGCGTTCTTCGCGCTGTTCATCGCCGCGTGGTCGGCCGCAACCTTCGGCGGCTTCGTCCCGAAGACATTCCTCGCCGATCCGCTGGCGATGCTGCGCGAGGGAGCCGAGCTCTTCACCAAGCACGGCTTCGCCAAGGACATCGCGTACACGGTGTGGCGAGTGGTCGGCGGCTTCGTCCTCGCCGCGTCGCTGGCGGTGCCACTGGGCATTGCGATGGGCGCCTGGAAGCCGGTCGAGGCGTTCTTCGAGCCCTTCATCTCGTTTTCGCGCTATCTCCCGGCATCCGCGTTCATCCCGCTCCTCATCCTGTGGGCGGGGATCGGCGAAGCCCAAAAGCTCGCGCTCATCTTCATCGGCGCCTTCTTCCCGATGACGCTGATGATCGCGGTGAAGGTCGGGGCCACGCGACGCGACCTCGTGGAAGCCGCGTACACGCTGGGCTGCAGCGACTGGGGCGTGGTGAAGCGGGTGCTGTTGCCCGCGAGCGCGCCGGAGATCGCCGAGATCCTGCGCACCGTGCTCGGCTGGGCGTGGACCTACGTGATCGTGGCCGAGCTGATCGGCTCCGAGCGCGGCATCGGCCACATGATCACCGACAGCCAGGCGCTCCTCAACACCGGGCAGATCATCTTCGGCATCATCGTGATCGGCTGCATCGGCCTGGTCTCCGACTACGCGTTCAAGGCGCTCAACCGGCGCCTGTTCGCCTGGGGCGCGTGATTGGCCGCCAAGCTCCTCATAGACGCCGTGAGCCGCACTTTCCCCGCGGCCCGTGGCGGCAAGCCGACCCAGGCGCTGCAGCCTACCAACCTCGCCGTCGACGACGAGGACTTCATCGCCATCCTCGGACCTTCGGGGTGCGGGAAGTCCACGCTGCTTCGCATTGTCGCGGGCCTGGACGCGGCGACGTCGGGGCGCGTACTCCTGGACGGCGTGCCGATCGTGAAGCCGGGCCCCGACCGGGGAATGGTGTTCCAGTCGTACACGCTCTTTCCGTGGCTCACCGTACGCGAGAACATCGGCTTCGGGATGCGCGAGAGGGGCGTGGCGGCCGTGGAGCGAGACGCCCGGGCCGGCGAGTTCATGAAGCGCATGGGCCTTGCCGGCTTCGAGGGCCACTATCCGAAGCAGCTCTCCGGCGGCATGCAACAGCGCACCGCGCTCGCCCGCGCGCTCGCCAACGATCCCGAGATCCTCCTCCTCGATGAGCCGTTCGGCGCGCTCGACCAGCAGACGCGCTCGCTGATGCAGGAGCTCCTCCTCGAAACCTGGGAGGCGAGCCGCAAGACCGTGCTCTTCGTGACCCACGACATCGACGAGGCGATCTTCATGGCCAGCCGCGTGGCGGTCTTCAGCGCGCGCCCCGGGCGCATCAAGCACGAGATGGCGGTGGACTTGGGCCACCCCCGCCACTACACGGTGAAGACCTCACCCGAGTTCGCCGCGTACAAGGCGCGCCTCACCGAGGAAATCCGCGCCGAAGCGATGAAGGCGCTGGTGGAGCTATGATCGTGGAAACTTTCCCGGGAGGTGCGTCATGCTGCTGAACAAGGCCAACGAGCGCGAATGGAAGCCCACCGACTATCCGGGCATCGAGCGCAGTCTCTTCCGCAACAACGAAACCGGGGGGCGATCCTCCGTCGTGAGGCTGAAGCAGGGCTCGCGCTTTCCCGAGCACGCCCACCACGGCACCGAGGAGGTCGTGGTCCTCGCCGGGCGCGTGACCATCGGCGCCGCCCAGCTCGCGGAGGGGGACTACCTCTTCACGACGCCGGGCGAGCAGCACGACGTGGTCGCGGTGACCGATGCGGTGATTTTCGTTTCCTCACAGAAAGCGACCCCGGTCGTCGGCTTGTAGTGGGTCCCCTGGCGCCATGCCCCTCGTACGAATAGATCTCGACGAGGTCGTGCCTGCCTGATGAGCCATGACCGGTTCGCCAAGGAGCGCAGGTGATGCGCCGCCCATGACCCTGGAATTGCTGTTGCCGATGCTGTTGGTCGCCCAGGGGCTGATGGGTGGAGTCGACACGCTGGTCAACCACGAGATCATCGAGCGCCTGCCGCATCGCCCGAGCGCGCGCCGCGAGATCGGCCTGCATGCGGTCCGGGAATCGATCTACGCGACCCTCTTCATCGGCCTGGCCTGGTTCCAGTGGCACGGCGCGGCCGCGCTCGCGATCGGCGGGCTTCTCGCCGCGGAGCTCCTCGTCACGGCGAGCGACGAGCTGGTCGAGAACCGCACGCGCGTGTTGCCGCGGAACGAGCGCGTGCTGCATGTGTTCCTCGCCGTCAACCTGGGTCTCATCATCGCGGCCGCGATACCGATGCTCTACGAGTGGCGCGCGCATGCGACCGGCCTGCCGCGCATCGACCCCACGCCCACGTCGTGGATCCTCACCGGGCTGGGCGCGGCCGCCGCCTTCTGGTCGCTGCGCGACTTGCTCGCCTGGCGGCGCCTGGGAAGGGCGCGCTTCAGCTCGTTCGAGTAGCGCTTGCGGCTACCTTCGCGCCCATGAGTGAGTCCCCGGACCTCGACAGCTACTTCCTTCGCCTCGGATACCGCGGGGCGGCGGGACCTACCCTGGCAACCCTCGAGGACCTCCACGCGCTGCACGTCGAGAAGATCGCGTTCGAAAATCTCTCGCCGTTCCTCGGCGAGGCGGTGAATCTCGATCTCGCGAGCCTGGAAGCCAAGCTCGTGCGCGGGGGCCGGGGCGGCTGGTGCTTCGAGCACAACCTTCTCTTCTCCCATGTGCTCATCGCGCTCGGGTTCGACGTGACGCGGCTCGCGGCGCGCGTGCGCTGGAACGTCGCGGCAGGCGCGGTCACGCCTCGCAGTCACATGCTGCTCCTCGTGAAGCTGGAGGCGGGCTACTACATCGCCGACGTGGGTTTCGGCGGCCTCACCCTCACTGCACCGCTGCAGTTGCGCGCCGGAATCGAGCAATCCACACCCCACGAGGATCATCGCCTCACCGCGATCGAGGCCGGTTTCGTCCTCGAAGCGAAGATCGCCGACGCCTGGCACGCGCTCTACACATTCGATTTGCACGAACAGCAGGTCGCCGACTACGAGGTCAGCAACTGGTACCTCTGCCACCACCCCGGCTCCCAGTTTCTTGCGGGCATCATCGCCGCGCGCGCCGCCCCCCGCGCGCGCCCCGCCCAGCGCAACCCGCGGTACGCGCTCCACAACCCCCCCCGGCCGACAGACCCCCGC
>JANLXC010000156.1:0-37596 GCA_031364925.1 Burkholderiales bacterium
CGGGCGCCCGATCTCCAGGGTTTCTCGGCTGAAGGCCTCCGGCGCGTTGGGGCCGCGTACCGGGCCGAGGTCGACAAGGGCACGATGGCTGGCGCCGTGACCCTGGTCGCCCGCAATGGGCGCATCGTCCATTACGAGGCCCACGGCTACCATGACGCTGCGAAAACCCGGCCGATGCCGAAAGACTCCCAGTTCCGGATGTTCTCGATGACCAAGCCTTTCGTATCCGTGGCGACGATGATGCTCGTGGAGCAAGGCAGGCTGGGGCTCGCCGATCCAGTCGCCGACTGGCTCCCGGAATTGAAGGACATGAAGGTGATGGTCGAGAAGCGCGATGCGACAGGCAACGCGACGTACGAGTCGATGCCGGCGGCCCGGCCGATCCGCGTGATGGACCTGCTGCGCCACACGTCCGGCCTTACCTATGCCGACGACGCGCCCCACCCACCCTTGCGGGAAGCCTACAAGGCTGCGGGACTGCGCTGGACCAACGTTGCTACGGGAGATGAATTCGTCAAGAGCGTGGCATCGGTACCTCTCGCGTGGCAGCCCGGAACCCGCTTCGAGTACGGACTTTCGACGGACGTCCTGGGCGTCCTCCTCGAGCGCCTTACCGGCAAGCCGCTCGATGCCCTGCTCGACGAGATGGTCTTTCGGCCCCTTTCGATGAAGGACACCACCTTTTCGATCTCTGCCGATCGCAGGGCGCGACTCGCTGATGCCCTGGACTCGGATCCGCTGAAAAACGAGGCATGGAAATGGATGGACGCTGAAATGGCGCCGGGGAAGCGCCTGCGCGCGGGTGGAGCGGGAGCCATCTCCACCGCGGAGGATTACTTCCGCTTTTGCCAGATGCTGCTCAATGGCGGCGAGCTTAACGGAGTGCGACTGCTTTCCCGAAAAACGGTGCAGCAGATGCTGTCGGACCAGACGGAAGGCTTGATGCCGCCGTCATCCACCGGCGCCGCGCCAGTCTTCGGATTTGGCCTCGGGTTCGCCCTTCGCCGCCGCGATGGGTATGGATTCAGTCCGGGTTCTGGGGGGGAAGCCTTTTGGGGCGGTTACGGGGCCACCGCCTTCCTGATCGACCCCAAGGAAAGGGTGGTCGCCATTTCCCTGTCCCAGGGCCCCTCCGCCCACGCTCGCCTTAGCTCGATCTTTCGCCAGGTATTTTGGGGCGCGCTCGTCCACTGACGCGTCACCACCGTCGTCACAAGCTCGGTGGCGGTGTCGCTGTTTCAGTCAGGAAAGGCGGGCCAGTTCATCGAGGCGCGGTGGCTTGCGATAGGCTGCTGTCTAAGGACGCGGAGTATCTCGCTCAAAGGTATGCGAGGTGCCCGTCGCCGTAGAGAATGTCTCGCGTTGGAGCGCACCGTGAAACATCGTGACTCGGTGTGTCCTTGCGAGTCGGGCAGCGTGGCCGGCCGCTCAACGCGATCGTTAGGTCGCAAAGCTTGCGTAAAGAAAAGGACATAGCCATGGCGAAATACAGAAGCTCCCTGCCGCAACTCGCCGGCGACTTCTTCATGACGGATGGCGGGATCGAGACCACCCTCATCTTCCTGGAAGGGCAGGATCTTCCACACTTTGCCGCCTTCGACCTCCTCAAGGCGTCGGAAGGTGAGGGCGTCCTTCGGAAATACTTTCTGACGTATGCAGAGCTCGCGCGCAGATTCGATACCGGCCTCATTCTCGAGACCGCGACGTGGAGGGCCAACCCGGACTGGGGCGATAAGCTAGGCTATAGCAAGGACGCTCTCGCGGAGGTGAATGTACGGGCCGTTGGCCTGATCGAGGAGATCCGAGGGAGGTACGAAACTCCCGAAACGCCCATAGTAATAAGCGGGTGTGTGGGTCCTCGCGGCGACGGATATATTGCCGACCGCGCCATGTCCGAAAAGGAGGCTGAGGACTATCACCACTTGCAGATCGAGACGTTTGCGGGCACCGCCGCCGACCTGGTAACCGCTATCACCATGAACTACGCTGAAGAGGCGGTCGGCTTGGCGCGGGCGGCCAAGCGAGCGAACATGCCAGTCGTCATCTCCTTCACAGTCGAGACCGACGGGCGGCTCCCGACGGGGCAGTCCCTGGGAGACGCAATCAAGCAAGTTGACGACGCCACCTCGCAATACCCGGTCTACTTCATGGTCAACTGTGCTCATCCCAGTCACTTCGACTCCGTCGTAGGTGGAGGGGAGGCGTGGCTGGATCGTATCCACGGTCTTCGCGCGAACGCCTCGCGAATGAGCCATGCCGAGCTGAACGAGGCTCCGGAGCTCGATGCCGGAAGCCCATCCGATCTCGGGCGAGAGTACGCGGGGCTGAGGATTCGGCAGCTGAAGCGCCTCAACGTCATGGGCGGTTGCTGTGGCACAGACCATCGCCATATTGAGCACATCGCACGCGCTTGCCTCCCCCTGTTCCGTGAGGCGACTTAAACACCGCGTTGGAGCGGACCTTGAATTATAGTGGGCCGCGGGCCGCGGCACGGCGGTGGTGGCCGGCCGTTCACACGATCGGTAGGTGTCATCCACACATCCAGGGGAATTGACGATGATCGCGCGATTCATGGTTGCAGCATCCATATCGTTGAGCGTCGCGTCTTGGGTACACGCGGCCGAAATCAGAGTTCTCGCAGGATCGGCCGTCCAGCCTGTGATGAACGTCGTTATTCCAGCGTTCGAGCAGAAGTCGGGACATCGCGTCGTTTTCGATTACGGAACTGTGGGTGGGATGGCCCAGCGCGTTCAGCGAGGCGAAAAGGCGGACTTGGCGGTCGTTTCCGGTCCACAAATGGATGCCCTGCTGAAAGACGGCAGGGTTCTGCCGCTAACGAGGCTCGACCTGGGCAAGACAGGTGTCGGCGTTTTCGTCCGAAAGGGAGATTCGAAGCCCGATATCAGTTCTGTCGAGTCCTTCAAGCGCGCCATGCTGGGCGCCAAGTCCATTGGGTACAACGACCCCGCGGCCGGGGCGCCAGTGAGCATCTACCTCATCGGCTTGTTTGACCGACTGGGGATCGCGGGTCAAATGACTCCCAAGACCGTGGCATTCAAGGACCGCGCGGAGCGATTTGGTGCCGTCGCGCGAGGAGATGTGGAGATCGGATTCAATCAAATCAGCGAAATCATCGCCGTGCCGGCGGTCGACCTTGTCGGTCCTCTCCCGGAGGAGATACAGAACTACACGGTTCTTTCGATGGGCGTCCTGTCGAACGGCGAACACCAGGACGCTGCGAGAGCCCTGCTGCAGTATCTTTCAACTCCGGACATCGTGGCGATGTTTAGGAGCCGGGGATTCTCCGCTCCGTAGGCTGCCATGGATGACACCTGACAACGCGAAGGAGCAACGAGGTCCCTATGAGAAGTTCGCGGGCATGGCCGACCATCGCTTTTTCCCTCATGTTCTTGATCAGCTGTTCAACGGCACCGACCGTTCCACCCATTGCACGAGCGGAGCTGGCGTCGGCAGGGAAACTGCGAGTCGGCCTGATTATGTCGAATCAGGTTCTGGTATCGAAAGATCCGCGTACGGGCGAGATTCGAGGGGTGACCGTCGATCTCGGCAAAGCGCTGGCGCGCCGGCTGGAAGTCCCTTTTGAGGCGGTAGAGTACGCAAACCCGGCGGCTCTTGTAAAAAGCTTCGACGCCAACGAATGGGATATCGCCTTTCTGGCGTTCGACCCGGCTCGCGCCCAGGAAGTGACGTTTTCGCCCTCGTACATGGAAGTGGACAATTCCTATCTGGTAGCTGCCAATTCGAAAATTGCGACGATCGAGGACGCCGACCTGGCTGGGGTCACAATTGCGGTCCCCGAAAAAAGCGCCCCGGACCTTTACTTGAGCAGGAATCTGAAAGCCGCGAAGGTGGTGCGCGTTCCGGGTGGAGCCGCGGCGGCAATCAAGATCCTCACCGACAAACAGGCAGACGCCTATGCGGAGAATGCTCACATGCTTTCTCTCTACGCGGAGAAGTTGCCCGGCGCGCGCGTGTTGGACGGGAGGTACACGATAATCCGCCACGCCATCGCAACTCACAAAGGCAAGGTCGCGGCGTCCGAATACGTGAAGACATTCGTCGCGGACGCCAAGGCAAATGGCACTGTGGCCGAAGCAATACGAAGAGCGGGACTTCATCGCACACGCGTGGCATCCGAGAAAATGGGCCAGTGAACCGCTGTGGTTGCGTCAATCGCGCGCGCGGCCGCTCGACTCGGCATCACGCGTGATCTCGAAGGTTAATCGCAGTGCCAATGAAAGGAATCGAAAAAAATGATGAAGGTCACTGTTATCTACGGAAATCCGAAAAACGCCGAGCAATTTGAGAGGCACTACAAGGCAATCCACCTTCCCCTCGCAGCAAAAATCAAGGGCGTCTCGCGAGCTGAGTTCACCAAATTCATGCCTGGCACGGACGGCGCGCAACCAGCGTTCTATCGAATGGCCGAGCTCTACTTTTCAAGCGTCGCGCAAATGCAGCAATCGCTAAGCTCGCCGGAAGGGCAAGCCGCCGTTGCCGATATTCCGAAATTTGCCACGGGCGGGGTGAACATGGTGATCGGCTCAGTGGAAGGGTGAGCGTGATGCCTCGCCCAGCCAGTGGAGACCACAGCAGATGAATACGTCCGCTCGAGGCCTGCGGGTCCTCGTCACGGCCGGCGCCGCGGGAATCGGCCGCGCCTTTGCGTCCACTTTCCAGGAGGCTGGCGCCAAAGTATTCGTTTGTGACGTCGATGCCGACGCACTGTCCCGGTTCCGCGCCGAACACCCGCAAATTGGAACTGCCGCCACTGATGTGGCGGCGCCGTCGCAGGTCGACGAAATGTTCGATACAGCAGCATCCTTCCTGGGCGGACTTGACGTCCTGATCAACAACGCCGGCATCGCCGGGCCGACCGCAAGGGTCGAAGACATCAGCATCCTGGAGTGGGATCGGACGATCGCCATTGACCTCAACGGCATGTTCTATTGCACGCGCCGCGCGGTTCCTCTACTGAAGGCCTCCGGCGGCGGAAGCATCATCAACATGTCGTCCATCGCCGGTCGGCTCGGATTTCCGCTGCGCACGCCATACTCGGCGGCGAAGTGGGCTGTCGTCGGGTTCACGAAGAGCCTCGCAATTGAACTCGGTCCTTCAAACATTCGGGTCAACACGATCCAGCCTGGAGTCGTCGAAGGCGAGCGGGTGAATCGGGTCATCAGCGCCCGAGCCAAGGCTGCAGGCATCGACTTCGAAGCATCTCGTGAGCAGTTTGTATCAACGATTTCGCTTCGCCGCATGGTTAGCGCCCAAGACATTGCAAACATGGCGTTGTTTCTGGCTACGCCGGCTGGAGCAAGCATCTCGGGGCAGGCCCTGTCTGTTTGCGGTGACCACGGCGCGCTCGCATGAGCCGTTGCCAGCGTCATCCGAACCTGGAGGGCGCTAAGATGGGATTTCCTATCGGGAGCGGGATATGAAACTCACAACAAAATTCTCACGCCGACGTGCCCTTGGCATGTCGCTGGGCCTCGCGATGTCAGGCTTTCTCAGCTCGGCACTTGCGCAGTCGTTGAAACGCACGCCAGGAGAAATTGTCGGTCCCTTTTATCCCGTGCTCAAGCCGCTCGATCAGGACGCAGATCTCACAGTCATCGCGGGCAGGGCGGGGCGGGCGCAGGGCCAGGTAATTCATCTTATGGGGCGCGTTCTGAATGTGAACGGGGAGCCCGTCAAAGGAGCGCGAGTCGAAATCTGGCAGGCCAACAGCCAGGGTAGGTATAAGCACCCGAGTGATACAAACCCGGCGCCACTCGACCCGAACTTTGAGGGCTTCAGCGTTCAGTTCACCGATGCGGAGGGTCGCTACCGATTCAGGACAATCAAGCCGGGAGCTTATCCGGCCACCGCTACCTGGATGCGGCCACCGCATATCCATTTCGAGGTGACAGGAAGGACAAATAGATTAACCACGCAGATGTATTTTCCCGGAGAACCCCTCAACGACAAGGACATCCTCCTGCAAGGATTGCGCTCGAACAGGGAAGGAGCCATCGCAAAGGTCGACCCACCTGGGGAAGGGTTCGAACGGGATTCGTTGATGGCGACATGGGACATCGTGTTGGACAAGGGATAGCGTGGGTGATTCGGCAGCCGTACTTGCCGCAGTACGTCTCTAATACGGTCCGCAGCCCAACTAGGAGGAATACCATGACAACGAGACGTGATATGTTGCTCGGCGCGATGGCCGCCGGAGTGTTCGGCCGTGCAGGATCGGCATTCGCCGAGCCTTCGCAGCCCTCCACACCGGTCAACTTTGCCATCCCGCCCGGCGCGTGCGACTGCCACACGCACATCCACGGCGATCCCGCAAGATTCCCGTGGTTCGAAGGGCGCGTCTACACGCCCGAGCTCGCCTCGCCCGAGGAGATGAAGGCGCTGCACAAGGCGCTTCACATGCAGCGCGTGGTGATCGTCACGCCGAGCGTCTACGGCACAGACAACTCCGCGACCCTCTTCGGCATGAAGGCGCGCGGCGACGATGCGCGCGGCGTCGCCGTGATCGGCCCCCGGAATTCCGATGCCGAGCTCGATGCGATGCAAAAAGCGGGCATTCGCGGCGTGCGCGTGAACCTCGCAACCGGCGGCACCAACGATGCGGACGAGGCGAAGCGGCGCTTCAACGCCGCGGTGGATCGCGCGAAGGATCGCGGCTGGCACGTCCAGGTCTACACAAACGCATCGATGATTCCCCTCATCAAGGAAACGATCGCCACGGCTCCCGTCACAGTAGTCTTCGACCACTTCGGCGGCGCTCAGGCGGCGGCGGGCGTGCAGCAGCCCGGATTCCCGGAGCTGGTCGAGCTCGTGAAGTCGGGCAAGGCATACGTGAAGATCTCGGGCGCGTACCGCGCGTCCAAACTCGGGCCCGAGTACAGCGACGTGGTGCCCTTCGCCAAGGCCCTCATCGCGGCGAATCCCGATCGCATCATCTGGGGAACCGACTGGCCGCATCCGGATTCGGTCACGCCGCCGGGAAAGAAGGCGACCGACGTCACGCCGCTGCTGCAGATCGACGATGGAAAGCTGCTGAACCAGCTCGCGGTATGGGAGCCTGACGCGGCCGTGCGCAAGCGGATCCTGGTCGACAACCCGGCGCGGCTTTACAAGTTCTAGAGCTTGGTCACCCTTTACGTTTCAACGGGAGAGAAAAAAGATGAGAACGATCCTGGCTATGCTGGCTGTCGTGCTAGCGCTGGTTACCGGAGACGCCTTCGCGAGCGCGGATGACGACGTGAAAGCGACCTTTGATCGCTTTGTCGCAGCACAAAACGCGCACGATGTTTCCGCTGTCCGCGACCTGCTATGGGATTCAACGAATTTCCTCTGGGTGACTCGCGGCACGCCGATTTGGGGGCGTGACGCCGCTCTCAAGCGATTCGAGACGCTGTACCAGGGGACTTGGAAGCTTTCGCCCGACACGCCGAACCTCAAAGTGGTCTTCCTAAGCGACACGACCGCACAATTATTTGTCCCGATCATGTTCAATATTGGACCGCCTGGACAGCCCGCGCCTGACGCGCCATTTCTCATGAACCAGACCCTTGTAAAAACCGCAGCCGGGTGGCGTGTCGCGAGCATTCTCCCGGTTCCGTTGCCACCGCCAGCCACCGCGCCGGCTAAGTGACCTGCCGAAAGGATGCATCTCACGGCGACCGGCACCGGGACGCGGCGCGCGCTCGTCCTCATCCTCCACGATTCGAGTCAGCCACCCACGAGCCCGGCGCATGACTGGGTGCCGAAAGGTTTGTGTCGAAGCTGACGTGCCACGTATTCGGCATCAATGGTGGCGAGCCTCGAGGAGTCTCTCGGTCGTCAGCTGTCATCCGAGAGCGCCGTGAAGTTTCGCGAGATGAAGGCCGCCGACGTGCCAGGGCTCTTCTACGTTCGCCCGAGAACGCGCGAGAACGCGATGTCGCTCGAGCAACTGCAACGATTGGGCATCAACCCGCGGAGCGTTACGGAAAGCCTCGGCAAGTCCACCAAGGGCTGGGTGTGCGACGACTCCGACCGGGTCGTGGCGTTCTCCATAGCCGACCGCGCGTCGGCAGAATTCCTGGCCATCGCCGTGCTCCCGGAGTACGAAGGAAGAGGGGTCGGCGGCAGGCTCATGGCACTGGCCGAGGAATGGCTCGCGGCATCGGGCTGCAAGCGAGCGTGGCTTACGACGGATCTCGATACCACGCTTCGCGCGTACGGCTTTTATCGCAAGCGGGGCTGGACCGACTGGAAGATCGAAAGAGGCCTACGGTGGATGGAGCTGAGCTATTCTCAGGCCTCGCACGCCCACGCACTGCAGGACAACTAATGTTTGACCACGTCAAATTCGGACGTCAGCGACTATGCAGCGAGCAAAGCGTTCACTGGAAGAATGCAGCCATGTGCCGCAAAATAAAGACTCTTTTCAACTTCGAGCCGCCAGCCTCCGAGGCGGAAATTCGCGACGCGTCGCTGCACCCATGAGGTCGAGGCCGCGAAAGCAAAGCAGCGGTCGGTGCTGCGATTCCAGCGCGTTGGATGAGGGATAGGTCATGCAACGCATCGCACTCGTAACCGCTGCCGCCGTCTTGTGCGCACTCATACCCGCGTGGGCGCAGCAAATGAACACGGAAGTCATGATGCGCTGGGCGAGCGCCAAAGTGATCGGCTACCACATCGTTGGCGTTTACGAGGGGCGAGTGAACGTCGTCGGCGGCTCGAAGTGGATCGGATACGCGGATGTGACCGATCGCGTCGAAATCGAACTCGCCTGGGACCTGGCCCGCTCGAAGCTGGTCGGAACGCCTACATTTCGCAACACCAAGTCCGCCGCCAGGAACCTGCGCAACTTCGAGCCAAAATGCCTGCCGCCGGTGCTCAAGGGCGAGTACGAGCATTACGAGCTTCAGGGGATCAAGGAGAGCCAGGACGGCAATCTCGAGCTTCAGGTCCTCACCACGTACCCCGGAGCAGAAGTCGCGCAGTTCTGCACCGGGAAGCGCGAAATCGTGCCGGCAAGCCGCAACGTGCGACCCGAGGAGTTCGGCGTGATCTCACCAGTGGCCTTCGGGATGCCGCTTCCCGACTCGGATGACCTGCGCATCTCGCCGGACAAGAAATCGCTGATCACGAAGAAGGCGGGCTGGACCTGGACGTTCACGCCAAGCATCCTGAAATAGGCCGGGTGCGACCGAGCGTGCGCGGATCGACGATAGACGCCATGGACGCTTCTGCATTCCTCGAGCCGCTGGCCATTTACCTGGAAGCCTTCGCGGAACATGATCCCGTGGCCCGAGCTGCGCTGTTCGCTCGATGCCTGACCGCGGACGCGGAAATATGGGGCCCAAAGCGCGTCTTCGCGGGTTACACGCAGATCTCCGAGAAGATCGCCGGGTTCCACAAGAACTGGCCCGGTTGCCGCCTGGTCCTGGCAAGCGGCATCAACACGTTCCGCAACGTTGGTCGTTTTGACAACGCAATCGTCCGCCCGGATGGCTCTGAGGCGGCGAAGGGGCAGGCGGTGATCGAGCTCGCACCAGATGGCCGCATATCCAGAGTGCTGCCCTTCTGGGAGGCGCTACCACCCATCCCCGAGTCGTGGCCTCGGCATCTGGCCCAGCCGACATGACGGCTTACGTTTCAGCGCAAGAGCCGTGTCGATCGCAGAGAGCGGTGGGAACGGATGCCTGACAAAATCGAGGAACTGTATAGCCGTCTCGAGCGGGAGATCGATTCTCCAGGTCATCGTGAGAGGGTTGTCAGCCTGCTCCGTGATAGTTTTGAATGGGAGGGCGACACTTTCACCCACGATGATGAACGCGTGATGAGCGCATTTGGCGATGGCGTTGTGGGCATTCGCCAACTCCAGGACCATTTCCGAGAAAGGCTCACCAACGTGCTGCTCCGAGGCGAGGAAAATGGTGACGTCTGATTGAGATGATCGCATTTCTACCGGAGCACGCGCTCCTGGGCAGGTACGCCCTCGCCGGCGCGAGATGAAGATCGAAATCGACGACCTTTCGCGCCCCGCGATCCATGCATTGCTCGATGAGCATTTGCGGAACATGCACGAGCTCTCTCCGAGGGAGAGCGTTCATGCGCTCGACATCGAAAGGCTCCGCAAGCCCGAGATCACGTTCTGGTCCGCCTGGGAGGGACCGCTCCTGCTTGGTTGCGGCGCGCTCAAGGAACTGGGGCGGAAGCACGGCGAAGTGAAGTCCATGCGCACACCCACCGCGCTTCGCCGCAAAGGGGCCGGACGCGCGATCCTCGCTCATATCGTCGAGGTCGCCCGGTCTCGATCCTACGAACGCTTGAGTTTGGAGACGGGTTCCATGGAAGCATTCAAGCCGGCGCAAACCCTTTATGAGAGCTTCGGCTTCACGGTCTGTGGGCCGTTCGGGGACTACGCGGATGACCCGAACAGTGTGTTCATGACAATGCGCTTGCAGGACAAGTGATGCTGATCACGCAATTCAAGGAAACGGGTCTCGAGCAAGTGTTCGCGGTGGTGAACGAGGCAGCGCAGGCCTATCGACGCAATGGTTTCACCGTCGTGCCGGCGCAGGCAGTGGGATGAAAGCGCTGGCTGGAGTGCTCGCAGTACTCGCCGCGGCAGTGGCATTGGCGGCGGGGGAACTACCGATCACCGACAGCGCGTCGGCCATCGCGGCAGCCAAGCGCTACCTCAAGGCTCGCTGCACTGCCGAGGCGCCGTGCAAGTTTCGGCCGGAGCACGAAGGCAAGCAATGGCGCGTGTGGGTGCAGCTGACCAGGCAAAGCGGGAAGGGGACGCCGCAGCCCTATCCGGGAGGCACGCTGATCCTGTATTTCGACGAGAACGGAAACCTCACGCGGCGCCTCGAGGGGGAATAGAGCCCGTAGCCTCGTGATGCGGTAGTCTGGGAACGATGGAACAGAACTATTGGCAACTCGGCACCTGGGGGCGGATTCCCGTCTCGATGCATTGGACGGTGCTCCTCATCTTCGTGTGGCTGTACCTGTACTTCTGGGATGTGCTGGCGACCGCGATCGCTTCGGCCGCGTTCTTCTTCCTGCTGGTGGCGCACGAATTCGGCCACGTGGTGGCGCTGCGCCGGCGCAAGATCGCGGTCGAGAGCATCGCGCTCTACGGCATTCACGGCAAGACCGCCTACGGCTACGCCTCGCAGAAGGATGAAATCCTCATCGCATGGGCGGGAGTCGCCGCGCAGCTGGCGATCCTCGTGCTCGCGCTGGTGGTGCGCTATTCGCTCGACCTCGCCTCGCATCCGATCGTGCTGGCGATCGCGCGGCCCATCCTCGTGGTCTTCATCAATCTCAACATCGTCCTCATGATCGTGGCGCTCCTGCCGATCGGTCCTTTCGACGGGAGAGCCGCATGGTCCGCGATCCCGTACCTGCGCGGCGCCGCACGCCGCAGCGCGAAGAAGCGCGAGGAGATCAGGATGTTCCCGGAGAAGGGCCTGTCGCCCGAGAAGCGCCGCGAGCTGGAGGAAAGCTCCTCGAAGGCCGCGGCCGACCTGCTGGGGAAATTCTCCAGGAAGACCGACGGCCGCAAGGAGGATGCCTGAGTTATCGCCTCGTCCTCGAGGAACACCCGAGCTACCTGCAGGCCACCGTCACCGGGGATCACAACGCCCCGAACGCTTTGCGCTTCCTTACCGACGCTTTCGATGCCTGCACGAAATCCGGGCATTCGGCCCTGCTGCTCGAATTCAGCCTGGCAGGCCCGAGCCTCGATTCATCGACCATCTTCGACGTGGTCGCGCAGCGCACCGCGATAGCCGCCAAGCTGCGCAAGATCGCCTACGTGGATCGCGCGAACTTCGGCCGCAACCCGGAGAAGATGAAGTTCGCCGAGACCGTGGCGATGAATCGCGGCGTGAACGTGCGGCTCTTCCACGACCTGGACGCCGCGCGCACATGGTTGTCCGCAGCCTAGCCTCTCAGTCGGGGCTCTCGAGGTCGGAAAGCAGGCCGCCGGGTGACGGGTCCTTTACGCGCGCCCGGTCCACCTTCACGCGCGCGGCATCGGCCTTCCTGAAGAAATCGTCGGCGCTCGCCAGCGGCACGAGGCGGAACGCCGGCGGGCGAAGGTCGCCCAGCGTGGCGCGCTGTCCGATGAGCTTGCGCGTCTCCGACTTGCCCAGGTACTGCAGCGCCGCGCCGGTGCCGATGAGCGCGATCACGAGCCCCATGGCGGCGCGCATGTGGCGCGGCCCGATCGCCTGCAGGTGCGCGAAGCAAGTCGCCGCCAGCACCGCCCACGCGCCCAGCCCTGCGTACTCCGCCATCTCGCGCCACGCGAACGAGAAGGAAAGGGATTCGGTCAGCTGGTCCCACAGCACCAGCGCGATGCAGGCGCTGACCGCGATGCGCAGCTGCAGCGAAAAACGCGCCTGGCCGAGGAAGATGCGCGAGAGCATCGCCCAGACGCTGGTCCACAAGGCGAGCACCGTGATGAAGCCGAGGAGCGGCAACAGCATGAGGTTGGCGCTGGGCTCCGAGGTGAGGCTCAACCACTCGAGCGCGAACAATCCCAGCAGCAGCAGGGCGCCGAGGCCCGCGGCCCACCGTGCGTGCGCGCGCGGCGGGGTGAGGAGTTTCTCCGCGGGCACTGCGTGCGCGGCGTCATGCACGCGCAGGATCGTGCGGCCGATGCGCAGGCCCGGGTTCGCCGCGAGGGGAATGTGCGTGGAGCGCTGCGCGCCGTGCTCGGCGAAGAGGCCATTGAGGCTGCCGAGATCCTCCGCGACCAGCACGCCGTCGTCGCCGCGATGGATGCGCACGTGATGTGGAGCCACGTGCGGGTCGTCCACCACCACGTCGTTGTCGAAGGCGCGGCCGATGCGCGCTTCGTCCGCCTCGATGCGCTGGCGCTGGGCGATTTCGCCGTGGCGCGACAGCACCTCGATCCACATCACCGCGCCCATTCGATCGCTTCGAGGAAGCGCCTGCCGAGGGCGACGGCATTGGCGTAGGAAACTCCCTGCATGGAGAGCTGCGCGAGGAGCGCTTCGCGCGAGCGGTCCTGGGTGAGCGCGAGGAGCGTCACATTGTAGAGGCCCTCGAACTCGCGGTAGGCGCGCATGCACCACGTGGCGCGCAGCGGCGGGCGCGCGCCGTTGCCCGCGGCGAGGAAGTCGTCGCGGCATTCTTGCTCGGTGAGGCGCTTGCCGCCGCTTCGATCGAAGCCCCACGAGCGCTGCGACAGCTCCTTGGAGAACTGGAACGCGTTCAGGTCGATCGACTTGTAGTATGAATAGCTCACGTCGACGCGCCCGGTGAGGATCTTGTCGGAGACGAAGATGCCGGTGGCGCTCGAGCAGCGCGTGGTATTCACCGCCGTGCGCGGCTTGGGCAATTGGTCGGCGTTGGTCGAGGCCCAGCAGGTCATCCACGGCGCGGCGCTTTCCAGCCCGCGGTAAGGACCGTAGTTGGAGCTGCGGAATCCCTGCCCCTTGAGCGACTCGTAGAACGACGCCTGCCAGCCGTCGAGCTGGCGTCCCACCTCTTCGCGCGCCTTGTCCACGGCCAGCGGCGGGCCCTTGCGCGCGCGCTCGAGGAGCGCGGCGGCAAAGCGTGCGGGCACGAGGAAGCCCACCTGCTCTCCGTCGAGGCGCTTGGCGACGTTCACGCCGACGACCTTCCCGTCGCTTCCCGCCACCGGCCCGCCGCTCATGCCGGGATTGATCGCGCCGGAGAAGTGGATTCGCTCGTCGTAGCTCTTGTCCACGAGGCCGTTGTACGTGCCCTCGATGATCGTGAAGCCCAGGTCGAGCGGGTTGCCCATCGCGTAGATGCGCTCGCCCTTCGGCAGGCGATCATCGAGGGCGCGCGGATCGAAGTCGAAAAACGGCAGGCCCGCGCGCTCGACCTTCACCACCGCGAGGTCGTGCGGCACGTCGAAGGCGAGGAGCTGCAGCGTGCCCTTGGCGCCATCGGGGGCGAGGTACTCGAGGCGATAGGTCTTCGGGTCGAGAGCGAACTGCGATACCACGTGGTAGTTGGTGATCGCGAGGCCGTCGGCGCTGACCAGGAATCCGGAGCCCAGCCCCGACTGCCGGCCCGCGGCTTGCAGCAGCGTGCGGATCTGCAGGATGCGCGGCTTGGACAGGTCATAGACGCGCTCTGCGGCGTTGGAGAGGGCGGGTGGGGGAGCAATGGGCGCCGCGGGGGGCGGCGTCGGGCGCTGTGCGAGCGCCGCGGAAGTCGAAAGCAACGTGGCGAAGAGCCACAGGTATCGCAACGGCATGGGGGATGAAGCGAAAGGGACGCTGGAATCTTACCAGCGTCCCCCGGGAATGAAGCCCCTCTCGCGTCGGGTTTCATTTCGGTCTGCGTTTTGTTTCGAACCACTCATTGCTGATTTACCGAGGCGATAAAAAAGCGCAACATTTGACGTTTATCCATCGAATGGTTCGCACGTGGGGAAGGTTTGCGCGAAAAAGCGCACCGGGGCCGTGAGACCGGCGAAACGGGCGAGGCGTTGAGCGCCCAAGCGTGCGACGTGGTCGTAATCGGGGCGGGTGCCGCGGGCATGATGTGCGCGGCGACGGCGGGGCAGCGCGGGCGCAAGGTCGTCCTCATCGACCACTACGACAAGGTCGGGGAGAAGATTCGCATCTCCGGGGGCGGGCGCTGCAATTTCACCAACCTGCACGCGACGTACCGCGACTTCCTCTCGCGCAATCGCGACTTCTGCCGCTCGGCGCTGGCGCGCTACACGCCGCGCCACTTCATCGCGCTGGTGGAAAGCCACGGCATCCGCTACCACGAGAAGACGCTGGGCCAGCTTTTCTGCGACGAGAGCGCGAAGCAGATCATCGACATGCTGGTCGCGGAGTGCGCCAAGGGCGGGGTGCAGTGGCGCCAGCCGTGCTCGGTGACGGGCGTGCGGCGCGGGGGCGAGGGCTTCCTGGTGGACACCGCGATGGGACCTTTGCGCTGCGCCTCGCTGGTGGTCGCGACGGGCGGGCTCACGGTGCCCGGGATCGGCGCGACGCCATTCGCCTATCGCATCGCCGAGCAGTTCGGCCTTGCCATCGTGCCGCCGAAGCCCGCGCTGGTGCCGCTCAGCTTCGATCCCGAGCTCCTCGCGCGCTACGGCGATCTATCGGGCGTGTCGCTCGACGCGCAGACGTGGTGCGGCGATGGGCGATTTCGCGAGGCACTCCTCTTCACGCATCGCGGCCTCTCGGGTCCGTCGATCCTGCAGGTTTCATCCTATTGGCAGGCGAACGACGCCGCGCAGCCGATTCATGTCGATCTCCTGCCGGGCGTCGACGCGCGCGCATGGCTCGAGGACGAGCGGCGCTCGAAGTCGAGCCTCTCGACCGTGCTCGCGCAACGCCTTCCCAAACGATTCGCGCAGCAGTGGTGCGAAGCCCTCGGCATCGACAAGCCCGTGGCGCAGCTCTCCGACCGCGCGCTCGACGATGCCGCTGCGCGATTGGCCGACTGGCCCGTGCAGCCGTCCGGCACACTCGGCTACAACAAGGCCGAGGTCACCCTGGGCGGCGTCGATACGCGCGGGCTTTCCTCGAAAACCATGGAGGCCACCACCGTGCCGGGACTGCATTTCATCGGCGAGGGTGTCGACGTCACCGGCCACCTCGGCGGCTTCAACTTCCAGTGGGCCTGGGCCTCCGGACACGCGGCCGGCGAAGCCGCCTGAATGTGGTGTCAGGTACAACTTAAAATGTTGTACCTGACACGACTTATTGGAAGCCCGCCGCGAGGCGGGCGCTTCGCGCATCGGCGCCCACGAGCTTGCGGACGAAAGCTTCCGCCTCGGCGCGGTGCGAGGCGTTGGCGCTGACGGCGGCTGTGTAGACGGTCGCGAGGTCGAAGCCTTTGGGGAGCGGGGCGGCGAGGCGCACGGAGGGCACGGCGAGGATTTCGGTGGCTTGGGTGCAGCCGATCGGATGGCCGCGCGCCTCGCCCATCGCCTTCATCGCTGTCGTGCCGTTGGGGAAGTTCTTCACCCGTGCCGCGACGGCGTCACGAATGCCGAGCAGTTCGAGGACCTTGGCGAAGTGGATGCCGGCGGTGGCCTTGGCGGGATCGGGGAAGTAGATCGCGTCGGCGGCGAGGAGAGACGCGCGCAACGATGAGGCGTTGCCCACATCGGGCACGGGCTCGCCGGCGCGCACCGCGATCGCGGTCGGCGCCGCGCCAAGGTCGCCTTGCGGGCCCGCGACGAGCGCTCCCTTCGATGCAAGCGTCGCGATCTGCGCCTGCGTGAGGATCACCACGTCGCATGCCTCGCCGGCGAGGAATTTCTCGAGCATCGCGCCCACTGCGCCGAAGCTTCCCGCCACTTCGATACTCGCTTCGCGTGCGATCGTCGTCACCAGGCCGTGCGCCGCGCCCGCGCTCACGAAATCGAGCGTAGTCATTGGTCTGGCTTGGCTCCCGAGATCTTCACGATGCGCGCCCACTTCTCGATGTCTTCGCGGATGTAGCGGCCGAACTCGTCGGACGTCATCGACATCGCGACCGCACCCTGCTTCGCCCACGCCTCCTTCAGCTCCGCGGAATTTGCCGCACGCGTGATCTCGTTGTTCAGCCGCTCGACGATCGCGCGCGGTGTACCCGCCGGCGCCATGATGCCGAGCCAGATCACCGCGTCGTAGCCGGGAACGCCGGCCTCGCTCACCGTCGGCACCTCGGGCAGCACCGTCGAGCGCGCCTTCCCGGAGGTGCCGAGGGCTTTCAGCTTGCCGGCGCGCACGTTGGGCGCCATCGTGGTGATCGCGTCGAACATCATCTGCACCTGCCCGCCGAGGATGTCGGTGCGCGCGCCGGAGCTTCCCTTGTAAGGCACGTGGACGATGTCCAGGCCGGCCATCGCCTTCAGCAGCTCGCCCGCCATGTGGTACGGCGTGCCCGGGCCCGACGATGCGTAGTTGAGCGTGCCGGGCTTTGCCCTGGCGAGCGCGAGGAACTCCTGCAGGCTCGAGGCGGGCACGGATGGATGCACCACCAGCAGCAGGTCCGAGTAGTTCACCGGCGCCACCGGGACAAGGTCGCGCATCAGCTGGTAGGGCTTCTCCGCGAAGAGCGACTCGTTCACGGTATGCGTATTCGACATCATGAGGAGCGTGTAGCCGTCGGGCGCGGCTTTCGCCACGGCGTCGGTTCCGACGATCGCGCCGCCACCGGGGCGATTCTCGATGACGAACGATTGGCCGAGCGAGGTTTGCAGCCGTTCGCCTATCACGCGCGCATAGATGTCGGCCGGGCCGCCGGCGGCGAAGGGCACGATGATCTTCACCGGCTTGCTGGGATAGGACTGCGCAAAAGCGCTGAGGGAAAGCGACACGAGCAAGAGAGCGGCGGCCCTCAGGGCGTTCATCATGGAAGTCTCCTGGAGTTCGAGCGCAATTCTAGCGACATTGCGGTCGGACGGCGCCCACATGGCGCAAGCCCACGCGGACATCGATTTCAGGAACGGCCGATGTTACTAGCACGCGTTTGGAGCCATCCTCATGAATCGTGCATTCGCACCTCACATACTTCCGGAGGCATCATATGAAGACCCGCATCCAAGCAACTTTCGCCGCGACCATGATCGCCCTCGTTTTGGCGGGCTGTTCGGGCATGACGCGTGAAGAGAAGAGCACCGCCGTCGGCGCCGTCGTGGGTGGCGTGGCCGGTTCGGCGGTGAGCAATGGCAGCACCGCTGGCACGGTCGGTGGCGCGGTGATTGGCGGCGTGGTTGGCCACGAGGTCGGCAAGCGCTAGGATTTATTCGTAATACTTGCGGAGCCGCGGGCTGCCCTCGATGATCGAGCCCGCGGCTCTTTCACTCCGTTTTGCGGAATGAAGTCTCCGAGCATTGCGGGCACGGCGGAAGCACCGTGGTCCGCGTTGTGATGATGGTCCAGTTGCAGCCGACGCACGACAGGGTGCCAGCGCTGGTGATGTCGCCGGTGCGGAACGTAAGCGTGGGATTGTCGCGATGCAGGAGGTCGCGGCGAAGGTAGTGACGCAGGTGCTCGCCACTCTCCGCAGTGACTTCCCCCGCGGCAACAAGGCCCTCGAAGGCGCTCTCCAGCGCGCCGTCGAACGCGGCCAGCGTGGTTTCGCCCGCGTGCTGGAAGACGTCCTGGAACTTGCCGCTCAGCCGGTCGAAGAGGTCTTCCTGCCGATGGCGCTCCGCGCCCGTCATCTCACTGATGTTATCGAGCGTGCCGTGCTTCAGCATGCGGTTGCGGGGCCCGGTGCGTTTACGCCCGAGGTGCGTGCGGATCGCCCCGCGCGTGCGCGTGCGCTGTGAATTCCCGTTGTTGCCCGTGGGGGTGGACGGCGGCCTCATACGGCGACTCCTTTCGCGATGACACTACGAATCTCGGCGCCGCGCCGTGTAGGACTCTCGATTTGTAGGACAGCTTTTCGGCTGCAGGACGCGGCTCTCGTTAGTGCGACCGCGTGCTTACAAAGTCAGTTCCAAAATCACTCGTAACGACCCGTGTAGGAACAACTTTGCCCGCAGGAATCTCGGCGCACGGTGACGCGGCCGAGATTGGCGAAGCGCGGCGCGAGCGCGCCCCAGATCCAGAGACAGAGATTCTCGAGGCTGGGCTTGTCGAGGCCCTCGATGTCATTCAGGACGCGATGGTCGAGATCCTTGCGCACCACGAGGCAAGCGGCCTCGACCTCGGCCAGGTCAGCGACGAAGCCGGTGGCCGGATCGGGCTTTCCGCGTAGCGCGACCTCTACCTGGAATGAATGCCCGTGCACGCCGCGATAGAGGTGGCCGTCGGGAAAATTGTCGAAATGATGGGCAGCGTCGAAGCCGAATCGGTAAGAAATTTCCACGGGGCTAGCGGATGCCGATGATCTTGTGCGACTGCAGGGAGAGGCGCCAGCGCGGATGGGCGAGGCAATAGTCGATCGCCTCGCGCGTGTTGGACGCGCGCGCGGGGCCGTCCATGGGCTGCAAGAAGAAATGCTCGAAGTCGAGGGACTCGAAACGCTCGGGCGGCGCCTTCGCTTGCGGGTAGACGAGCTTCAACTCGTCCCCGGCGGCGAGCGCCAGGGCGGCATCGGCTTTCGGGCTCACGCAAACCCAGTCGATGCCGGTGGGGGCGGCGATGGTGCCATTGGTCTCGATCGCGATGCGGAAGCCGCGGTGGTGCAGCGCGTCGATCGCGGCCTTGTCAAACTGCAGCAGAGGCTCGCCACCGGTGCAAACCACGAAGCGGTGCTCAGGCTTTGCCGTTGGCCAAGCCCGCTCGACAGCGTCGGCCAGGGATTGCGCATCCACGAACTTGCCGCCGCCCTCACCGTCGGTGCCGACGAAATCCGTGTCGCAGAAATTGCATGTGGCGCTCGCGCGGTCCTCCTCGCGGCCCGACCACAGGTTGCACCCCGCGAAGCGGCAGAAGACCGCGGGGGCGCCGGCGTTGGCGCCTTCGCCCTGCAGTGTGTAGAAGATCTCCTTCACCGAATACATGGCTGCTTCGCGCCTCGTGCCTAGTCCGCCTGCATCTTCGCCGCCTTCGCGATCTTGCCAAGGCGAGCGCGCTCCGCCGTGAGGAACGCGAGGTAGGCCGACATCGAGTACGGCGCTGGCTCGATGCCTTGCGGGATCAGCTTGTCCTGGAAATCCTTGCTCTTCACTACCGCGAGGAGCTCCGCGTTCATGCGCTCGAGAATCGGCTGCGGCGTGCCCTTCGGCGCGAAGAGCCCGGCCCAGTGGCCGATCTTCACGCCGGCGAATCCCTGCTCCTTGGTGGTCGGGATGTCCTTGTACGCGGTGATGCGCGTGTCGTACGTGGTGCCGATCGCCTTCAGCTTGCCGGCCTTGATCTGCGGGATCACCACGATGCTCGCCTCGGAGGTGCCCGCGACGTTGTTCGAGATGACCGCCGTCACGGCTTCGCTGCCGCTTTTGTAGGGAATGATGTTGATGTTGTTGACGCCCGCCTCCTTCAGCATCTCGGCCACGAAGTGCGGCGTGCTCGCGGTGCCGGCGGTCGACCAGTTGACGCCCTTGTCTTTCTGGTTCTTCGCCCAGGCGACGAACTCCTTCATGTTGGACACGGGAATGCTCGGGTGCACCACGATCACCGAAGGCGCGACCGCGATCATGCCGACCGGAACGAGGTCGGCGTCGGCGTAGGGCATGTCCTTGCGGATCATGCTGTTGGTGATGACGCCGGCCGCGCCGATGAGGAACGTGTAGCCGTCGGGCTTGGACTTCGCCACGTACTCGGCGCCGATCGCC
The DNA here is from genome assembly GCA_031364925.1 of Burkholderiales bacterium. Lineage (GTDB taxonomy): Bacteria > Pseudomonadota > Gammaproteobacteria > Burkholderiales > Usitatibacteraceae > Usitatibacter. The sequence goes on from JANLXC010000156.1 coordinate 20,261, forward strand.
GCGCCCGCGCCGGGCTTGTTCTCGATCACCACCGGCTGCTTGATGCGCTTCGAGACCCCCTCGGCCGCGGCGCGCGCCATGAGGTCGTTGGCGCCCCCCGGGGCGAACGGCACGATCCATTTGACCGGGCGATCCGGCCACTGCGCGAACGCCGGGGCCGCGGACGCGGCAACGAGCGCGGCCGCGATGAGTGTGGCGATGCGAATGGGGTGGGTCATGGCGATCTCCGGTGATGAACCGACGATTATCGTGCAAAAGGGGGTTGACGATCTGAATGCTGCATGGCAGCATCCGATCATCGACAGGCACACGAGGTTTTTCCGAGAGACATGATGAAAACATCCATCAACCAACCGACCAAGGCGCGCTGGGCAGCCTTTGGGTCCTGCCATGCGCAGGGCTCCAAGCGCCTGGTAATGGATTGCGCCCTCTCCGGGAGAACCGCGGAATAACAGAATCGCTCGTCGATCTCGAATTCCCAGCGAAGCCCGGAGAGACAAACCTCCGGGCTTCGTGCTTTTGCAACCGCAAGACGACAGGGGAATACGGCGATGAACGCGGCGAACAGGGCAATGAGACAGAGATGGAAGTGGCGCGCGAGGCGTTTGCGCCATGAGCACGAAGCGCGCGCGGCGATGCGCGCGTGGCTGATGATTTGACGAAGAGGATCGGCCCGGGAACGGGCCGTCCGGCGACTTCGCGGGCTGTGCGCGGCCCGCCTAACGAGGATTTCGGGTCGCCGCCCATTCGCGCCTGTCGAGGCATGCCTCGGGGCGCGGGATGGGTTCGATGACGAAGCGGCCGGTCCTTCGGGGCCGGCCGCGGTCAGAAGTCGTACCTGACACGACTTATTAAGTTGTACCTGACACGAGTTATTTCTTGAATTTCGCGGCGAGCTTTTCGGATTCGCGTGCGAGAAGGGCGGCGTCGAGGCCGACGGCGGTGAACGTCGTTCCCCACTCCATGTAGCGGCGCGCCTGGGCCTCGTCGACCGTGAGGATGCCCGAGGGCTTGCCGCACGCCTTGATGCGCGCGATGGCGTCCTTGATGGCGGACTGCACTTCGGCGTGGCCGATGTCGGCGAGGTGGCCCAGGCCAGCGGCCAGGTCGGCCGGGCCGATGAAGACGCCGTCGACGCCGTCCATGCGCGCAATCTTTTCGAGGTTGTCGAGGCCTTCGCGCGTCTCGATCTGCACCAGGAGGCAGAGCTCTTCCTCCGCGCGCCTGGCGTATTCGCCCACGCGCCCGAAGCGCGAGGCGCGCGTCACGCCCGCCACGCCGCGCGAGCCGCGCAGGGGATAGCGAATCGCCGCCACCGCCGCGGCCGCCTCCTCCTCGGTCTGCACGTAGGGGATGAGGAGGCTTTGCGCGCCGACGTCGAGGTAGCGCTTGATGAGCACCTTGTCGTTCCACGCGGGCCGCACGATGCATGTGACCGGATAGGGCGCCGCCGCCTGCAGTTGCGGCAGCACGGTGATCGGATCGTTGGGCGAGTGCTCGCCGTCGATGAGCAGCCAGTCGAAGCCGGAGCCGGCGACGATCTCGATGCAATATGCATCCGCGAGGGAGACCCACAGGCCGATCTGTTGCTGGCCGGCGCGGATCGCATGCTTGAAGGAATTGCGGGGAAGGTCCATGGCGAATTCTACTGGATGCGTACCACTGCTTTTACCGCTTGCTCGGTCTTGGGAAGCGCGGCGAGCTCGCCCACGGTGATCGGCTTGACGGGAGGGCGGATGCGGTAATAGCCGACTTCCTGCGGCGGGACTCCGCGCGCCTTGGCGATGAGCTCGGTCACGGCGAGGCCGCACATGCGTCCTTGGCAGGGACCCATGCCGCAGCGCAGGAACGCCTTCATCTGGTTGGGACCGGGACAGCCGAGCGCCACGCTTTCCAGGATCTCGCGCGCGGTGACTTCCTCGCAGCGGCAGACAATGGTGTCGCCCGATGGCCTGCGAAACGCGCTCGCCGGGCGATAGAGCGCATCGAGGAAATGGCGCCCGCGCGTGAACTGCTCGATGGCCGTGAGCGCGAGCTTGGCCGTCCGTGGCCTCTTGCCCGGGCGCATCGAATGCACGACGGCCTCCGCGGCGAGCACGCCACGCCATGCCGCCGCCTGCGCGCCCGCGATTCCCGCGCCATCGCCCGCGACGAGGACGCCCGGCACAGTGGTCCCGCCGTTGGGGTCCAGGCGTGGACACCAGCACACCTGATGGTCGTCCCAGTAGTGCTCGACGCCCACCGACATCGCAAGGTTCACGTTCGGGACCACGCCCTGGTGCAAGAGCAGCGTGTCCACCGGCAGCGTTCGCCCGCCGCCGTCGGGAGTACGAAATGAGATGCTCTCGACCTTGCTCGAGCCATCCGCCCGCAGCTCGCTCACCCCCGGCACGATCGGCACCTTGCCGCGCACCGCAAGGATCAGCTTCAGGCCCTTGCGGAAATAGGGGGAGAAGAGGAAGCCTGGCAGGTAGCGAAACGCGCGCGCGCGGTTCTTGTGGGGCGTGGTGTCGAGGATCGCGTCGATGGTGAGCCCCGCGGCGAGGTACTGGGACGCGAGGAGCCAGAGTAGCGGGCCCGTGCCCGCGAGCACCGTGTGCCCGCGCGGAAGAAGGCCCGAGCTCTTGAGGAGGGCCTGGGCCGCGCCGACGGTCATCACGCCCGGCAGCGTCCAGCCGGGAATGGGAGCGGGACGCTCGATCGCCCCGGTAGCGAGGATCACGCTCGCCACGCTGGTGAGCGCGGAGCCCCCGCCCACCGACACGCCGATCTCCAGCTCGCGCGAGAGGCTCCAGACGCTCGCCCCCGGAACGTATTGCGCGCCGCTCGCGAGGAACTCGCTCACCAGCTTCTCGCCGTGCCAGTAGTCGGGACCGAGGATCGCGCGATCCTTCACGGGGGTGGAGCCAATGCCGCGGTAGATCTGGCCGCCCGGCGCCGATTGCTCATCGAAGAGGACAGTGGAGAGCCCGGCGCGCGCGCACACGCTCGCCGCCGCGAGGCCCGCGGGCCCGGCGCCGACAACGGCGACTTCGTACTCGGAATCGATCGCGCTCATCGGCCGAGCTCGCGCTTGCCGCGCTGCGTCGCGACCTTCATGCCTTCGCGCACGGCCACCATGCAGCCCTGCCGGCTTCCCACCCCGTCGATGGCCACCAGGCAATCGAAGCACGCGCCCATCATGCAGAAGGGCGCGCGAGGAGCCCCGGACACCGGCGTCGTGCGGCAGCTCGTGAACCCGGCGGCAAGCAGGGCCGCGGCCACGCTGTCACCTTCTCGCGCTTCCACTTCGCGTCCATCCACGGTGATGCGCACCGCGGCGCGGGTGTCGTCAGGCAGCCTTCTGAACATCGAATCTCCGCGAGCTGAACGTTTCGAACGGGTCGGCGGGAAGCTCTCCGGCCGCGATGAGGGGCGCGAGCAGAAGCGCGTGCGCCGCGGCGAGCGTCACGCCGCTGTGGCAGGTCGCGACGAATGCGCCGGGAAATTGCAGCGACTGGTCGTAGATGGGGAAGCCGTCCCGCGTCATCACGCGTAACGCCGCCCACGTGCGCACGATGGCCAATGTCGCGAGGCGCGGGAACATGCGTGCCGCGCGATCGGCCAGCACCGAGATCACAGGCTGGCGTACGTCGGAATCGACTCCGGCTTCTTCCTGCGAGTCGCCGAGCATCACGCCGCCCTCGTCGGTCTGTCGCACGGTGGAGACGGGGTAGTGGAGGAACGGCGCGGTCTTCTCCGTGACGATGAGCTGCCCGCGCTGCGGCCGCACCGGGACCTCGAGCCCGACCATGGGGGCGAGGCGCGCGTTGTCGATGCCCGCGGCGAGGACGACCTGCCCGGCGTGAACGACGCCGCGCGCCGTGGTGAGGCGGAATTCGCCGGCGCCGTGGTCGATGGTCACGACCTGATGATCTGGCAGGTATTTCGCGCCGAGCTGCTGCATGCCGTTATTCAGCGCGCGAAAGAGCTTGAGGGAATTGCAGTGGCCGTCGAGCCGGGTGAAGCTCGCGCCCGCCACCTCGGGCCCCACTTCCGGCAGCATCGCCTTCACGGCGGCGTGATCGAGGATCTCGTAGTCGTAGCGCGGCACGCCGGGCTGCGCGTGCAGGCTCTTGAGCTGCGCGGCCCGGTATGCAAGCTCCTCTTCGGACAGGGCCAGATGGAAGCCGCCGGGCCGGCGATAGCAGACGTCGATGCCGGTCTGCACCAGCAACATGTCGGCGAAAGCGTTCCATTCCGCTGCCGAACGCTGGGTCCATGCGCTGTAGCGCGGCATGCCGATGCCCTTGTTCTGCACCCATACCAGGGCGAAGTTGCCGCGCGAGGCCCGGTAGGCGACGTCGCCCTCGTCGAGCACTCCCACCTTGCGGCCGGCCGACGCGAGACCCCACGCGAGAGCCGATCCGACGAGCCCGCCGCCGATCACGGCGACGTCGAAATCCTTCACCCCGAATCCCTTCGTAGTTGACTTGGTTGTGAGCGCGCACTACCGCCATTATTCCAGCATTTATTTGCGCCACGTAGGACGATTCCTATGGTGGATTACCGTGAGGATGACGCAAACTGAAAATGGTATTCACGAGAGGAGTGGCCCATGACTTATGAATACGACTTCGAGATGGTGAAGCGCGCCTACGCAGAAATGGCCCGTCGCGCCCGTGAGAAGGACGAAGTGCGCCGGTTGCCACGCGATGCATCTCCCGCCCAGCAGGATCAGGAAGCGTTCGAACGACAGGCCATTCCCGCCTAGCCGATCCGGTCCACCCGAAACCCCGCCCCGGCGGGGTTTTTCTTTTTATGAACCCCGGCGCGCTTGCGCTAGTCTTTATACATTGTGAAAAGCGTGCACAAGATATTGGCCCTCGTCGGCTTCGCCGTCTTCTGCGCCGCCGGCGTGGGCCTTGCGGCCGCCGCGCCTGCGGACTCGGCCGAGCCCCTGCGCGCGAAGCACGAGGTGCTGAAGGAGAAGCTCGCCAACAACCCCTACGGCCGGCCTCTCTACCTCACCTCGAACGAGGGCTCGAACATGCTGAGGGGCGACGTCTACGGCATCGTGAACCATCCGTTCGCGCTGGTCGACCGCGGCTTCCGCGAGGCGGCTACCTGGTGCGACGTCCTCATCCTGCCGTTCAACACCAAGCACTGCTACGCGGCGCCGGGCGAGGGCACGACCAAGCTCGCGGTACGCATCGGGCGCAAGGCCGACCAGCCTGCCGAGCAGGCCTTCCCGATCGTCTTCAACTATCGGGTGGCCACGCGCGCCCCCGACTACCTTCGCATCGTGCTGCAGGCCGACACGGGCCCGCTCGGCACGCGCGACTACCAGATCAGCCTCGAGGCCACGCCGCTCGACGAGGGACGCACCTTCATCCACCTCGGCTACTCCTATGGCTTCGGCGTGATGTCGCGCCTCGCGATGCAGACCTACCTGTCCACGGTGGGCGCCAATAAGGTCGGCTTCACCGCGGTGGGCCGCGAGCCCGACGGCAACCCGAAATACGTGGGCGGCATGCTCGGCGCCACCGAGCGCAACACGATGCGCTACTTCCTCGCCATCGATTGCTACCTCTCCTCCCTGTCGGCGCCGCCCGGCACGCAGGTCGAGAAACGCCTCAACGACTGGTTCGCCGCGACCGAGAAATACCCGCGGCAGCTCCACGAGATGGACAAGCACGAGTACATCTCGATGAAGCAGAAGGAAACGCAGCGCCTTCGCACCGCGATCTAGCCCCGGCCGACGAAGGGCATCTTCGTCGCCATGATCGTCATGAATTGGACGTTCGCGTCGAGCGGCAGGCTGGCCATGTAGACCACCGCGCTCGCGACATTCTTCACGTCCATGCGTGGCTCGACGGCCATCTCGCCGTCGGCCTGCATCACGCCCTTGACCATGCGCTCGGTCATCTCGGTGGCGGCGTTGCCGATGTCGATCTGCCCGCACGCGATGTCGTGCTTGCGCCCGTCGAGCGAGATGGTCTTGGTGATTCCCGTGATCGCGTGCTTGGTCGCGGTGTAGGCGATCGACATCGGGCGCGGCGCGTGCGCCGAGATGGAGCCGTTATTGATGATGCGTCCACCCCTCGGGTCCTGTGACTTCATGATGCGCACCGCTTCCTGGCAGCAGAGGAATGTGCCGGTGAGGTTGGCCGAGACCACCGCCTGCCACTTCTCGAACGGCAGGTCTTCCATCGGCGTCGCCGGTGCGCCCATGCCGGCGTTGTTGAAGAGGAGGTCGAGGCGGCCGAACTTCTCCTTCGTTTTCGCGAAGAGAGCGCTCACCGATGCAGGATCGCCGACGTCGGCGGTGATCGCCAGCGCGCGATCGCCCGCCCCCGATTCCGCGATCGCCTGGTCGAGCAGCTCGCGCCTTCGCGCGGTGAGCACCACGCGATAGCCCTCGCGCAGCAGCGCGAGCGCGGAAGCCTTTCCGATCCCTGCGCTCGCGCCGGTGACGAGCGCGACCTTGCCCTTTGCGTCCATTTGCGAATTCCTTTTTTAAGTTGCACCTGACACGACTTGTTAAGTTGTACCTGACACGACATTTCAGTCGATGGCGGCAAGGGCCTCGCGCAGCGTGGAGACGATCTGATCGATGTGCTTGTCCTCGACGATGAGGGCGGGGGCGATCGCCACGATGTCGCCGGTGGAGCGCACCAGCACGCCCTTCTCGTAGCACCGCAGGTAGGTCTCGAAGCCACGCGCCCCCGGCGCGCCGGCGCGCGGGGTGAGCTCCACCGCGCCGACCAGCCCCTGGTTGCGGATGTCGATCACATGCTTCGCGCCCTTCAGCGAATGCAACGCCTTCTCCAGCACCGGCGCCATGCGCGCCGCGCGCGCGAAGAGATCCTCGTCCTTGTAGAGCTGCAGGGTCGCGATGCCGGCGGCGCATGCGAGCGGATGCGCGGAGTAGGTGTAGCCGTGGAAGAGCTCGATCGCGCCCGGCGGCCCCGACATGAACGCCTGGTAGATGTCGGTGGAGGCGATCACGCCGCCCATCGGCACCGTGCCGGAAGTCACGCCCTTGGCGAACGTGATCATGTCGGGCTCGACGCCGTAGACGTCGGCCGCGAAGCTGCCGCCCAGGCGCCCGAAGGCGGTGATCACCTCATCGAAGATGAGGAGGATGCCGTACTTCCTCGTGATCTCGCGCAAACGCTGCAGGTACCCCTTGGGCGGAATCAGCACGCCCGTGGAGCCGGCCATCGGCTCGACGATCACCGCGGCGATGGTGGACGCGTCGTGCAGCGCCACCAGGCGCTCGAGCTCTTCGGCGAGGTGCGCGCCGAATTCGGGCTGGCCCTTCGAGTAGGCGTTCTTCTCGAGGTTGTGGGTGTGCGGCAGGTGGTCCACGCCCGCGAGCATCGTGCCGAACATCTTTCGGTTGGCCGGGATGCCGCCCACCGAGATGCCGCCGAAGCCCACGCCGTGATAGCCGCGCTCGCGACCGATGAGGCGCGTGCGCGCGCCTTCGCCGCGCACCCGATGCCAGCCGATGGCGATCTTCAGCGCCGTGTCCACCGCCTCGGAGCCGGAGTTGCAGAAAAAGACGTGGTCGAGCTTGCCGGGCGTGAGATCGACGATGCGATTGGCAAGCTCGAAGGCGAGCGGGTGCGCCATCTGGAAGGCGGGCGCGTAGTCCATGGTCGCGGCCTGCTTCTGGATCGCCTCGACAATCGGCTTCCTGCAGTGGCCCGCGTTGCAACACCAGAGCCCCGCGAAGCCGTCGAGGATCTTGCGCCCGTCGCTGGTCCAGTAGTACATGCCCTCGGCCTTGCCGAAGAGGCGCGGGGCGGCCTTGAACTGGCGGTTCGCGGTGAACGGCATCCAATAGGAAGCAAGATCCTCAGGGCCGAGCTCGAGTTGGTCGGAAAGTATCGTCATTTGGAATCCTCGCTCTGGGACCGCCAATTTACCGCAATCGCCTACAGGCGCGTCAGACAATGCCGACCCCCAAATGGGCGACATCCGGCAGTAGGGGATATGCGTTGATAGGTACATTCGAGTGACTTTCACTCCGTGACCTGGAGAGACCCGCATATGTGGACAAGAAAACTTCTTCTCGGCGCCGTGGCGAGCGCTTCGATCGGCTTCCTTCCCCTCCCGGCCGCGGCTGCGGAGTTCTTCGTCGATGTCGCACCCCCCGCCCTTCGCCACGAAGTCGTCCCCACGGCGCGCCCGGGCTACGTCTGGGTCCCCGGCTATTGGGATTGGCGTGCCAATCGCCATGTGTGGGCGAAAGGCCATTGGGAGCGTGAGCGCCGTGGCTACTACTACCATCCGAACCGTTGGGAACAGCGGGATGGTCGGTGGGTACTCCAAAAAGGACGTTGGGACCGTGCACGTTTCGTCGACCGCCGTGGCGGCGATCGCGACCGCGATGGCGTGCCTAACCGCGTGGATCGCGACAGGGACGGCGACGGGGTGCGCAACCGCTACGACAGCGCGCCGAACAATCCCCGCCGCCAATAAAGAGTTCGTATAAGAAGCTGTACATCGTTGCTCCTGTCGGGGCCGCCTCTTTGCAGAGGGGCGGCCCCTTTTTCTTTTGTCATCCCGCCACGGCTCCTGGGCGTTAACAGGGCACGGAGGTGACAAAAGTGATCAAGCTTCTGGCAACCGGCCTTATCGCAGCAACATTCGGCGCTGCCGCTCTACCCGCCGCGGCTCGAACCAACGTCGATTTCTTTGTCAACGTCGGGCCGCCCCCAGTCTTCTACGAGCCTGTAGCCGCGCCACGCGTGCGACTCATCTGGGTTCCGGGCTATTGGGACCAGCGCCATGGCCGACACTACTGGGTGCGCGGGCATTACACGCGCTACCGCCCTGGTTACGTGTATACGCCCGCGCGCTGGAGCGACCGCGACGGTGACGGCGTTCCCGATCACCGCGACCGCTTTCCGGACAATCCCTACCGACGCTGATCGGACTATCCGGACGGGCACGTGTATTGCACCGTTATCTCCTTGGACTTCAATAAATTCACCAAGGAGATAACGATGCGCAAGCTATCACCCGCGTATGTAGTCACAACGGTCGTCATCGCGGTCGCTGGCTCAGCTTTCGCGCAAACGGCAGCGCGCCCGGCGGGCACGTCGGTGGCGACTTCCGGGGCACAGACCACGGGGGCGCCCCAAGTCGGCGTCAATCGCACGAGCGGTACCGCCAACCAGGCGATCACGTCGAGCACCACGAACGGCAACTTCACCACCACCACCACGACCAACGCTGACGGCACGACCAGCACGACCATCAGCAATGGGTTGACGAACAACTCTGGCGGGGTCGATGGCAGCCGCTCGGGAAACAACACCGATAGTTCCGCCGCGAATACTGCGAACCGAAGCACCACCGCGAACGGCAACGCCACTTCCGCGAATGCCAACTCCGGGAGCGCGAATGGCTCCCGCTCGGGATCCAACACCAATAGCTCGGCCGCCAATTCCCCCATAGGCTCCTCGAGCGCCAATGGCGCCACCACCAACGGTTCGTCGAGCTCGAACGGCAACAATACCGATACGAACAACAGGGTCGGCACCGCCGGCTCCGTGGTCGTCCCGGGGATCTTCAACAGCACGACCGGCGCGGTCAGCAGCGATGGCGAGCGCCTCGACGACACACGCGGCAACAACCAGTCGAACGGCAATGCGCCAATGCAGAACAACGGCTCCGCCGGCGCCTCTATCGAAGCAGAGGCGGCGCGCTCCTCGAAGAACCTCGACCGCGCCATCCAGCAGGTGGAACGCGACCGCAAGAAAATCGGCAGGAACGGGCAGCTGCTGCAAAGCATCGCGCCGCGCACCGGCGCCGATCGTTCGAACGAAATGCCCGACGATGGCCCCAGCCCGGCACTCACGGGAAGCTCCTCGGCCCTCACACGCCGCTAAGCAAGAGATATCGGTAACTTTGTTGGACGCCACGTAAGAAGTTCGTATCGGGACGCAATCGCGACCTGTTAACGAGCCTCTTTCCACCGGGCGTTCCTCGGGCCAGTAGTGCCAATGGAGTAGGTCCCTGTCCGACGCGTCACATTGGCGCGCTCTGACGCCGATTCGGGACCAGTCCGGTATTGATCGCTCTCTTCAGACGGTAACTTGTTAATCAGCAACTACCCAATCCGGAGGAGGCGATCATGTGGACGAGACGAGTGCTTCTGGCGACGATGGTCGCCGCGTGCGCGATGACGCTGCCCCGACATGTTCCGGCTTCCTGGAACAGCGGTTCGGCCGGCGCCAACGTGGCGATCTCGTCGATCCGCTGAACGCGCTCCCGCAGCACCCGGAATGCCGGCCCCATGGCCGGCATTCCCTTTTTCGGCCGCTGGGGCGATGATGTCGGTTTGCCCATGCGACTAATCACCTACACCACTGCAGGCGGACCTCCCCGGATCGGCGTTCGCGTCGGCCATCGCGTGCTCGACATCGAGGCCGCGTCGCGCGTGAACGGGGAGCCCCTACCCGGAACGATGAAGGCCCTCTTCAGGGAAGGGCGAGGCGCGCTATCCCGCGTGCAGGCGCTTGCCAAGGCGGCCCAATCGAACGCCGGTCCCTTCTCGGGTGCCATGGTCGAGGAGCGAGCGATCCGCTTCCTGCCGCCGGTGCCCGATCCCGATAAATTCCTGTGCGTCGGCAAGAACTATCGCGCGCACCTGGAAGAGCTGAAGAAGAACGATCTCATCAAGGAGATCCCCGAGGAGGTCACCGGGTTCGTGAAGCTCACCTCTTCCCTGGTCGGCCACAACGCCAAGGTCGCCAAGCCCGACGGTGTCCTGCATCTCGACTACGAGCCGGAGCTGGTGTTCGTCATTGGCCGGCGCGCGCTGGGCGTAACGAAAGACGACGACGCGATGGATTACGTGGTTGGCGTCACCGTGCTGAACGACCTCACGGACCGCGACATGCAAAAACGCGAAGTGGCCTCGGGCTCGCGCTTCTGGACATCCAAGAACGCCCCGGGCTTCGGTCCCCTCGGGCCCGAGATCGTGACCATGGACGAAATCGGCGATCCCTACGACCTCTGGATGACCTGCTCGGTGAATGGCGAGGAGCGCATGCGCGTGAGCACCGCCGACCAGATCTGGAAGATGCCCGACATCCTCGAGCATTTCTCGCGCACCATCCCGATCGAGCCGGGCGATATGTTTTCCACAGGCGCTCCCGGCGGGGTCGCGGTTGGCAAGCCCAACGCCAAGGAGCTCTTCCTCAAGGTGGGCGACGTCGTCGAGTGCTCGATCGAAGGCATCACGACGCTGCGCACTACCATCGTCGCTCCCACCGCGGCGCAATGAACATCGCCAGGGCCGGGGCCCTCGCGATCGCAGGGCTGGGGATTGCATATGCCCCTATTTTGGCCGCGCAGGAGTTTCCTTCCAAGCCGGTGCGCATCGTCGTGCCGTTTCCCCCGGGCGGGGGCGCCGACGCGCTCGCGCGCATCATGCAGCCCTCGCTCGCGAAACTTTGGGGGCAGCCGGTGATCATCGAGAACAAGCCGGGCGCGAGCGGACACATCGGCGCGGATTTCGTGGCCGCTTCGGAGGCCGACGGGTACACGCTGTTGATGAGCTCCACGGCGTCCCTCACCGAGAAGAACGTGACCCAGTTCGCGCCGGTGACTCTCGTTTCCGCCTCGCCCTACGTGTTCGTTTCCAGCCCAAAGGGACCGGCACGCACCGTGCGCGAGCTCGTGGATTACGCGAAGAAGAATCCCGGGAAGCTCACCTTCGGCTCGTCGGGCACCGGCGCCGCATCGCACCTTTCCGCGGAGCTCTTCAAGGCGCTCGCCGGGATCGACATGCTGCACGTCCCGTACAAGGGGACGGGCCAGGCGGTCACCGACCTCCTCGCAGGGCAGATCGACGTGATGTTCGCCCCGGCGCAAACGGTAATGCCGCACGTGCAAGCCGGCAAGCTGAACGCGCTCGCGGTCACCGGGGCCAGTCGCTCTTCCCTGTTTCCCGACCTGCCGACCGTGGCGGAATCGGGAGTTCCAGGGTACGCGGCGGTGGGCTGGTTCGGATTGCTCGCACCCGCGAAGACTCCGCCCGCGATCGTCGCGAAGCTTTCCGCCGATGCGAACAAGGTTCTCGCCGAGGCACAGGTGAAGCAGAGGATGCAGGTCGTCGGCGCCGAGCCCTCCGGCGACACGCCCCGCGCGTTCGCCCAATTCATCCTCGAAGACCAGGCGAAGTGGTCGAAGCTCATGAAGGAGCGCGGCATCGCCGCGGAGTAACCGGGCCGGGTTCTCGGGTTCGTGTCAGCCACCACCGACCCGCGAAACCGCGAGTTGCTGGCATCGCTGGCGAAGGGCCGAGGCTAACGTGGACGCAGTGATCCATCGTCCCGCGCCGACCGCGCGCAGCAAGTTTTGGAGGCCCGACCATGAAGACGCAAACCCTCATTTCCACCGGTTTCGCCACCATCGCCCTCGTGGGCGCTGCGATTCCCGCCCTGGCGCTGAACATCTATCCCGACGTCGACTTCGAGTGGTATGCGAATGTCGGCAAGTCCGCTCCCGGAACCACCATCGTGATGCCGGCGCCGCGCGCGGGCTACATCTGGTCCCCCGGCCATTGGGAAACCCGTGGCGCGCGGCAGACGTGGGTCGCCGGCACCTGGACCAAGGACGATTTCGAGCAGCAGCTCATGGTCTATAACAACGGCAACGGCACCACCAGCTATGCGACCGGTCCGTTGATCCTGCGCGACAGCCAGGGCAACGTGATCCCGACTCAACCGGATGCCTATCCGGTAGGCTCCGCGACCAAGTAAGCCACCCCTAGAAGCACCTTCGCTCCCTCACGCCGGCCGGAGAAATCCCGCCGGCGATTTTTTTTCGCTTGCGCGGGAAGTCCTGTATCCTTCGGCCCTGCCTTTGAATCACCTCGCTTAAGCACGCGCGCTCCCCATGGCTCAATACGTCTACACGATGATCCGCGTGGGCAAGATCGTTCCGCCCAAGCGTCAAATTCTCAAGAACATTTCGCTCTCCTTCCATCCCGGGGCGAAGATCGGCTTGCTCGGCCTGAACGGCTCTGGTAAATCCACGATCCTCAAGATCATGGCGGGCCTCGACAAGGACTATGAGGGTGAAGCGCACTCGATGCCGGGAATACGCATCGGCTACCTTCCGCAGGAGCCCCAGCTCGAGCCGGGACACACCGTGCGCGAGGCGGTGGAAGAAGGCCTCGGTGAAGTGTTCACGGCCAAGAAGCGCCTCGAGCAGGTTTACGCGGAATACGCCGAGCCTGGCGCCGACTTCGACAAGCTGGCCGCGGAACAGGAGAAGCTCGAGAAGCTGCTCGCCTCGGCCGATTCGTCCACGCTCGACACACAGCTGGAAGTCGCTGCCGACGCGCTGCGCCTGCCGCCGTGGGATGCGAAGGTCGATGTGCTTTCCGGCGGGGAGAAGCGCCGCGTGGCGCTCTGCCGCCTGCTGCTCTCCAAGCCCGACATGCTGCTGCTGGACGAGCCCACCAACCACCTCGATGCCGAGAGCGTCGAGTGGCTCGAGCAGTTCCTCACGCGCTTCCCCGGGACCGTCGTCGCGGTGACGCATGACCGCTATTTCCTCGACAACGCGGCCGAGTGGATCCTCGAGCTCGATCGCGGCTCGGGGCATCCGTACAAGGGCAACTACTCGGATTGGCTCGAGCAGAAGCGCGACCGCCTCCAGAAGGAGGAGTCGAGCGAGAGCGCGCGCCAGAAGGCGATCAAGAAGGAGCTGGAGTGGGTTCGCAAGAACGCCAAGGGCCAGCAGACCAAGAACATCGCGCGCCTGAAGCGCTTCGAGGAGTTGAACGACTACGAGTACCAGAAGCGCAACGAGACCGCGGAGATCTTCATTCCCGTGGCCGAGCGCCTGGGCAACGAGGTGATCGAGTTCGAGAACGTCACCAAAAGCTACGGCGACCGGGTGCTGATCGACAACCTCTCGTTCAAGATCCCGGCGGGAGCGATCGTCGGCATCATCGGCCCCAACGGCGCCGGCAAGTCGACGCTCTTCCGAATGATCACCGGCAAGGAAAAGCCGGACTCGGGCGAGATCAAGATCGGCCACACGGTGAAGATGTCGGTGGTCGACCAGACGCGCAAGTTCAACGAGAAGGACAACGTCTGGCAGGCGATTTCCGGCGGCCAGGACATCCTCACCGTCGGCAAGTTCGAGATCCAGTCGCGCGCCTACCTCGGGCGCTTCAACTTCCGCGGCGGCGACCAGCAGAAGCTCACCGGCCAGCTTTCCGGGGGCGAGCGCGGGCGCTTGCACCTCGCCAAGACGCTCCTCGACGGCGGCAACGTGCTGCTGCTGGACGAGCCGTCGAACGACCTCGACGTGGAAACGCTGCGCGCGCTGGAAGACGCGTTGACGGAGTTCGCCGGCACCGTGCTGGTGATCTCCCACGACCGCTGGTTCCTCGACCGCATCTGCACTCACATCCTCGCCGCCGAAGGCGACTCGCAGTGGGTTCTATACCCGGGCAACTACCACGAGTACGAGGAAGACAAGCACGAGCGCCTCGGCGACGAGGCCGCGGCCCCGCACCGGCTGCGCTTCAAGGCCCTCAAGTAGCGAAACTCGGGCCGCACCCTCGATTCCTACAGCGGGATTCGGGCCCTTCCGACCGACGCGCCGCGCCGCGGTCGGTACAGTGTTCCCATGACCGAGAAATTCGTATTCGCCGATGTCGACTTGCCATTCCACGTTTGGGTGAAGGAGGGTGGGCGCTGGGTACTGCGCAATACCGCCCCCGACGCCCAGGGTGCCGCCAGCTGGCGCGCCGAGCCGGGGACTTCTACGGCGCAGTGGCCTGACGCGGCGCGATCCTAGCTAGCCGCGGCGAATCTCGCCCAGCCGCTCGGTGACCTTGGAGAGGTAGCTCACCAAGTCGCCCAGCTTTTCCACATCCGATGCCTGGTTGCGAACGCCCGCATATCCTTGCGCGAGTTTCTCGCGCAGGCGCGGGATGTCCGAGTCGCTGTCGATGCGGATCTCGCGGCTTTCCATGTGCAGGGGGGCGAGGTCCCGGGGGTGCATGAGGGCACAGTAATCGCGCGCGTTCGCCACGAGCTCTGCTTCCGTGGTCGCACGGTCGATTTCCTTGAACCAGGTATTCATGGGGGCGCTCGGGGATGGCTTGAGGCTCCATTTTTACCACAACCGGCGGCTGCTCTCAGTAGGAAGCGGCTTACAGCGCGCCAAAGTTACAATGTGAGTCGAATGAGCTCCGCTTCCACGCCTGTATACGCCAACGTCGCCTTCCTGCGCATCCCGCAGTTCAGCACTCGTCCCGTGGGCGAGCAGGCCGCGTTGAAGGAAAGGCTCGAAAGCCGCGCCAAGCTCGCGATCGAGTCGGTCCCCGCCGAAGAGCGCGCCGTGCTCGACGCCGAGGATGGCCTGGTCCTGGTGCTCTTCTGCGATCCGGCGCGTGCGCTCGACGTCGTGCAGGTCTTGCATGCGGCCTCGAGCGACTCGCCGTTGCAGGCGGGGCTCAGCTACGGCCCTCTCGCGCTGACTTCACGGGGCTCGGAGGGGCGCGTGCTCGGCGACGGCTTGTCCGCCGCCGCGGCGGCCGCGCGCTTCGCCTCGGCCGACAAGATTCTCGTCACCGGGGATTTCGCCAAGGCGCTGCAGCTGAAGCACCCGGCGCGCGCCGCGGCGCTCGCGACCGCGGGCGATTTCACCGACACCCGCGTGCGCCTGCATTCGTTCTACACGCCGGACGCGAAGCTGGGGTCCCAGTACCGGCGCCGCATGCTCGCGTACGGAGTTGGTGGGGTCGCGGGCATCCTGCTTCTCGGCCTTGCGGGCCGCGAGGCGGCCAAGCGCCTCTTCCCGCCGCTGCCCTCCGTGATCAAGCTCACCGTGAAGCCGCGCGGCGAGGTTTTCGTCGACGGCGTGTCGCGGGGCCATTCGCCGCCGCTGCAGGAGATCGAGGTGACCGCGGGCAAGCGTATCGTGCAGCTGCGCAATCCGGGATACCCGCCGCTCGAGATCACTCTGGACCTGAAGCCCGGGGAGCGCACGACCATCGCGCACACGTTCACTCGTCCCCAGGTCCCATCCAAGCCGGATTTATGGCGCGACCTGAAGAAGAAGTTCGGAAGTTAGATGGCCGAAAACCTCCCCGAGAAGTTCGGACGCTTCAAGGTGATCGACGAGCTCGGCCGCGGCGCCATGGGCGTGGTGTATCGCGCCCAGGATTCCGCGCTCGGGCGCACCGTGGCGATCAAGACCATCGCGCTCACCGGCAGCGCCGCCGAACGCGACATGCACGAGGCACGCTTCCAGCAGGAAGCGCGCGCGGCGGGAAGCATAGGGCACCCGGCGATCATAACCATCTACGATGTGGGCCGCGAGGGCGACACGGCGTTCATCGCGATGGAGCTCCTCGAGGGGCGCGACCTGCGCGAGATGATTCGAGACGTGAGCATGATGCCATCGCAATCGGTGTCGATCGCGGCCACCGTGGCCGAGGGGCTCGCGTACGCGCACGAGCGCGGCGTGGTCCACCGCGACATCAAGCCGGGCAACATCATGGTGCTCCCCGACGGGCGCGTGAAGATCATGGACTTCGGCATCGCGCGCCTGCACGAGCCCACGGTGAAGACGCAGACCGGAGTGCTGCTGGGCTCGCCGCAGTACATGTCTCCCGAGCAGATCGTGGGCCAGCCGTTCGACCATCGCGCCGACATCTTCTCGCTGGGCCTGGTGCTCTACGAGATGCTTACCGGATCGAAACCTTTCCAGGGCGACGACATCCCGGAGCTCATGTTCAAGGTGGCGAACATGCCCGCGAAACCGCCCAGCCACATCGCCCCTGACCTTCCGCCCGTCATCGACTATATCGTCGCGCGCGCGCTGAAGAAGAAGCCCGACGAGCGCTACGCGAGCGCCGCGGAGCTCGCCAGGGACCTGCGCGAGGCGATGCGGGAAGTGCAGGCGTCGGAAATGGCGGGCCGCGAGCGCGCCGGGGCGAAGACCGTTCCCAACAATCCCGAGGTCGCTCCCGAGGGCAGCCCTGCCGGCCTCGTGCGCGACGAGCCGCTGGAGCTGCGCCCGTCGCCGCGCTTCGATTCCTGCGAGGGTCTCGCGCGACTCTCTGTGCTTCCCTCGGACGCTGAAGCGACGACCTCGCGCGCCGGATGGACCGTCCCCGCCAAGCCCGGCCCGCGCAAGCTCGACCGCGTACGCGCGATCATCGTCGCCGCCTATGTGCTCGCCGTCTTCGCCGCCGTCGCGATCATCGCCTACTGAAATGTGGTGTGAGGTAAGTCAACCAAATTAGTAACAGAAACCACATAAATAGCCATTGCCATTTGGGGACCCCAGCCCCCC
The DNA here is from genome assembly GCA_031364925.1 of Burkholderiales bacterium. GTDB lineage: Bacteria > Pseudomonadota > Gammaproteobacteria > Burkholderiales > Usitatibacteraceae > Usitatibacter. Next base: position 37,592 of record JANLXC010000156.1, read on the forward strand.
CCCGA
>JANLXC010000047.1:0-64749 GCA_031364925.1 Burkholderiales bacterium
CGCGTAGGTGCCCTTCTCCGCGCGGCTGATGGCAGTCAGGCGGAACGCCGGGTCGAACTCGTAGATGCGCAGGTTCATCAGATGCGTGTCGGCGGTCACGTCCTGGATGTTCACGAAGCTGCGGTCGTCCTTCACCCAGAACCCGGAGCGGAACTCGCGCGCCACGATCGAGCGCGTGGCCTTGAGCCTCAGTCCCTTTGCGGCTTCCTCCGTGAACGGCGTGACCAGCTCGCCGAACGCGAGCGTGACCAACGCGATCACCAGCCCCGCGACGCCCACGTGCAGCGCGAGCTGGCGCAGCGACAGGCCGGATGCGCGCATCACTGTGATCTCGGAGTTCTCGGACATGCGCGCCAGCGCGAAGAGCGTGCCGATGAGCCCCGCGGCGGGCAGCAGCACATAGGCGTGGGAGGGCAGCGTGAGCGCCACGTACGCAAGCATGGCGTTGATGCGGTAGTTGCCGCGACCCAGGTCGTCCAGCTCGCGGATCAGGTCGAAGAAGCCGAACAGCGCCAGCAAGGCCGCCAGCACGAGGAGGCTGGACGCGAGGATCTCGCGCGTGATGTAGCGAAGCAGCAATTCAGCGCAGCATTTCGTCGAGCCGCAGCGACAGGACCTCGGCTTCGCCTTCGCCCGCCGCTTTCTCGAGCGCCACGCGATACGCGGGCGCGAGCTCGCGCAGGTCCGCCACGGTGCCGGCGCGCTCCAGCTTGAGCGTGAAGAAAAACGACTTGATGCCCATCGCGTCGACGATGGTCGTGTTCATGAAGTCCTTGGCGACGCGGAAGCGCGAATACTCGTCGCCGGGAGGCCCTGGCGCCGGCGCCCCGCCCGCGCGCACGGCCTTCTCGATCAATCCGAGCGCCGCGAGCTGCTCGAGGAAGTCGGGTGGCGCGCCGACCTTCGCCGCTTCCTCCTTCACCAGGAACTCGGGACGCGTGCCGTCGATGAGGATCAGCATCGTGCGCAGTCGCGGGCTCACCTTTAGCCTGCGTCCCGCGATCTCCGCGGCGCCCTTGTCCGTCTTGCGATGGATATCGCCGGCTGCCATGGCCGATTGTAAAGAAAAACCCCGCCGGGCGCCTGCCCGTCGGGGTCGAGGAGTCAACCCAAGTGCTAGGTGTTGATGTCGGCGTCCTTGTTGTCCCTCAGGAACAGCGCGCCGATCACCACGGTCATCAAGGCGACCACGATCGGATACCAGAGGCCGTAGTAGATGTCTCCCGAAGCGGCCACCATTGCGGTTGCCAAAAGCGGCAACATGCCCCCGAACCAGCCGTTGCCGATGTGGTAAGGCAGCGACATCGACGTGTACCGAATGCGTGTCGGGAACAGCTCCACCAGGAACGCCGCGATCGGTCCGTACACCATGGTCACGTAGATCATCATGATGAACAGAATCAGGAGCGCCATCGGCCAGTTGATGGCGTTCTTGTCCGCGGAGGTCGGGTACTTGAGGTCGGCGAGCGCCTTCTTCACGTTCGCCTCGTTCCAGCCCTTCACCTCCGTGGGTCCGATCTTCATGATCACGTTGTCCGGCGAGCTCGCCGGCAGGTCGGTCGAGACGAACGACAGGCCCGACTTGGTGAGGAAATCCTTGGCGCGGTCGCAATCGGTGAAGTTCGACCAGGGGCCGACGAAGATGTGGAAGTTGCATTCCTTCGCCTGCACCGTGATCGGGTTGGCCTTCGCGAACGTCTCCAGCCCCGGGTTTACGTAATGCGTGAGCGCCTGGAACAGCGGGAAGTAGGTGAGCGCAGCGATCAGGCATCCCGCCAGGATGATCTTGAGGCGCCCGATCTTGTCCGACAACGCGCCGAACACGATGAAGAACGGCGTGCCCAGCAGCAACGCGATCGCGATCAGCGTGTACGCGGTCTGCCCATCCACCTTGAGCGTGATGGTGAGGAAGAAGAGCGCGTAGAACTGGCCCGTGTACCACACCACGCCCTGGCCCGCGGTGGCGCCCAGGAGTGCGAGCAGCACGTACTTGTTGTTCGGATAGCGCAGGAAGCTGTCGGTGAGCGGGCTCGTGGATCCGCGTCCCTCGGCCTTCATCCGCTGGAACACCGGCGACTCGTTCAGCTTGAGCCGGATGTACACGGAGAACGCGAGCAGGATCACGGACACCAGGAACGGGATGCGCCAGCCCCAGCTAGCGAATTCCGCGGGCGTCATCACGCCGCTGAAGCGGCAGATGCCGATCACGAAGAGCGACAGGAAGAAGCCGAGCGTGGCCGTGGTCTGGATCCACGCGGTGTCGAAGCCGCGCTTGCCGTGCGGAGCATGCTCGGCCACGTAAGTCGCAGCGCCGCCGTACTCGCCGCCGAGCGCGAGGCCCTGCACCAGTCGCAGCGACACCAGCAGGATGGGCGCGAGCCAGCCGATCTGCTCGTACGTGGGCAGCAATCCGACCAGGAAGGTCGCGCCACCCATGAAGAGGATCGTCACCAGGAAGGTGTACTTGCGTCCCACCAGGTCGCCGATGCGCCCGAAGAGGAGCGCGCCGAAGGGGCGCACCAGGAAGCCTGCCGCGTACGCGGCGAACGCTGACAGCAGCGCCGCCGTCGCATTGCCCTTGGGAAAGAACAGCGCCGCGAAAAATGGCGCGAGCGTCGCGTACAGGTAGAAGTCGTACCACTCGAACACCGTGCCCAGCGAGGAAGCGAAGATGACTTTCTTCTCTTCCTTGTGGTCGACGTCGTTCATCGTCGTAGTTGCCATTGGGTCCTCCTCCAATTCGCCAAGATGGAACATCTCTTTTTGCCCGGGTGGTGCAGCGCCCCACTTTGAGGGGACTTTCCCGAGAACGGGCCGATGCTAGCCGCCCGCCGGGAGACCCACAATAGGGGTAAACCCTAACCGGCCGCCACCACCGCCTGGACGAGCTCCGCGACGGAGCTGACTCCGAGCTTTTCCATGAGGCGGGCGCGGTGGGCCTCCACCGTCTTGATGCTGATGTCGAGGGCCTCGGCGACTTCCCTGTTCATCTTTCCCGCGACCACCAGGTCGAGCACCTCGCGCTCGCGCTGGCTGAGCTGCCCGAGGCGCTCGCAGGCCTGGCGCTTGCGGTCGGCCCCCGCCCTCGCCACCCGGTCGCGCTCGAGGCAATCGCGCACCCGCTCGACCACGTGCTTGTAGTCGAAGGGCTTCTCGATGAAGTCGATTGCCCCCTCGCGAACGGCCTGCACGGCCTTGGGGATATCGGCGCGTCCCGAAAGAAAGATCACCGGCAACGACACACCCTGCTCCTTCAGGTATTGCTGCAGGTCGAGCCCGCTCATGCCCGGCATGTTGAGGTCGAGGACCAGGCACCCCGGGCAATCGGGCCGATAGGCGGCGAGGAAGCTCGACGCATCGGGAAACACCTCGACCGCGAAGCCGCTCCTCTTCATCAGGAAGGACATCAGCTCGCGCGTCGAGTTGTCGTCGTCGACGACGAACACGGTGGTGGTGACGGCATTCACGGCGCCGCGACGCCGAGGAGCGCGCGCGCACGGGCGACCAATTCGCGCGTGGCGAAGGGCTTGGTGAGATAGTCGTCGGCGCCGGCGGCCATGCCCTTCGCCTCCTCGCCCCTGCCACCCTTCGCGGTAAGCATCAGCACGCGCACTCCCGCCAGGGATTTCTGGCCGCGGATGAAACGGCATACCTCGAAGCCGCTCCTTCCCGGAAGCATGATGTCGAGCAGGACAAGGTCGGGGCGAAACCCGCCCAGTCCCGCTATAGCCTCGTCGCCGTCGCGCGCGACCTGCGTGGCGAAGCCGCATTGGCGCATGAGGAATTCGAGCGAGGCGACGATGCTCTCCTCGTCCTCGGCGATGAGCACGCGCTTGGTCATGCCGTGGCCAGCGGGTGCGCCGGCGCGGGCTGGATCGCCAGCGGCAGCGTGAAGGAGAACACCGAGCCGCGGTCGGGCTCGCTTTGCACCCAGAGCCTGCCGCCCAGGCGCGCCACGATCTGGCGGCAGATCGCGAGGCCAAGGCCCGTGCCCGCGGGCTTCTGCGTGAGCGTGTCGCCGACCTGGCGGAATTTTTCGAAGATCGCGGCCTGGTGCTCGCGGCTGATGCCCACGCCGTTGTCCTGCACGTCCACGCGCACGCTCGTGCCCTCGGCCTCGAGGCGCACCACCACGCGGCCCGTGCCCGAGGGGCTGAACTTCACCGCGTTGGACAGGAGGTTCAGCATCACCTGCATGACGCGGTCGCGGTCGGCCACCACCGCCGGCACGAAGGCCGGCAGCTCCGCTTCCACTTTCACGCCATGGCCCTTGAAGATCTGGCTGGTCGAGCCCACCGCGTCGGAGACGATCTCGCGCAGGTCGATGCTGGCGCTTTGCCACTCGGCGAGCCCCGACTCGAGCTTGGCCAGGTCGAGCACCTGGTTGATGAGCCGCGTGAGCCGCTCGGACTCCTTGATGATGAGGCCGAGGAAGCGATGGCGCTCGACGGGGTCGATATCGGGGTTGTCGTGCAGGATCTCCGAGAACGCTCGGATCGAGGTGAGCGGCGTGCGCAGCTCGTGGGTGACGGTCGAGATGAAGTCGTCCTTGAGGCGATCGAGCTCCTTCAGGCTTTCGTTTGCGGCGGTAAGGCTCGCGGTAGCGGCTTCGAGCTCGTGCTGCTTTTCCTCCAGCACGTGGCTGTAGGCGATCACGTGCGAGGCCTCGTCGATGATCGTCATCACCTCGTCCATGCCGAGCGGCTCCTCCTGCGCGATGGTGGCGACCATCGCGTGGGCCGAAGCCGCGCCGATGGTGCCGGCGAGCTGCAGCTCCGCGTAGTTGAGAAGCTCGGCGTCGGCCTCCAGCTCCTCCACGGACTTCAGGCCGCGCGCGCTGGCATAGGTGAGGAAGAGCTCGGCGGCGCGCGTCGGGCCGAGGAAGCGGCCGAGGAGGGCCTGCAGCGCGGAGGCCGAGGTCGTGGTGCGCCACAGCAGGCCGCGCTCGCCGGTCTGGGTGAAGACGTCCACGAAGAGGGTGGCCTGGCTGTGCTCGGCCGCGCTTTGCCGCCCGGTGAGCGACACCAGGACGAACGCGCCGATGTTGGCGACCATGCTCCAGATCATCGCGTGGGTGATCTGGTCGAGGCCGCCGAGCCCGAAAAGGCGCGTAGGCACGAGGATGTCGCCGCCGAAGATTCCGTGCTCCACGATCGACATGCCGAACCATCCCGACTTGGCGAACGCGGGCAGGAGAAGCGTATAGAACCAGACGGCGAAGCCCGCGGTCAGCCCCGCGAGAGCGCCGTTGCGGGTGCCGCCTTTCCAGTAGAGGCCGCCGAGGAACGTCGGCGCGAGCTGCGCCACCGCGGCGAACGAGATGAGCCCGATCGATACCAGCGCGTAGGCTTCGCCCGCCACGACGAAATAGAGGTAGCCCATCAACAGGATCACGACGATCGCGCCACGGCGCACGTTGAGCAGGAGGCTGGTGACGTCGCCGCGCGAAGCGATGTTGAGGCCCTTCCAGCGCAAGAGGATCGGCATCACCAGGTCGTTGCAGACCATGGTCGACAGCGCGATGGTCTCCACGATCACCATGCCGGTGGCCGCCGAGATGCCGCCCACGAAGACCAGCAACGTGAGCCCCTCCATGTGCCTGGACATCGGCAGCGTGAGCACGAAGCTGTCCGGATCGACGCCGGTGGGGAATACGAGGAGGCCGCCGAAGGCGATCGGCAGCACGAAGACGTTGATCGCCAGCATGTAGAGCGGGAAAAGCCACATCGCGGTCTTGAGGTGCTTCTCCTCGACGTTCTCGATCACGGCGACCTGGAACTGCCGCGGCAGGAACACGATGGCGAGCATCGACAGCACGGTCATCCACGCCCAGTTGGCGAGCGCGCCCTCGCTGGCGAACGGCGTCATCAGGCTCGCGAGCTCGGGGCGCGCCGCGGCGCGCTCGAAGATGTCGCCGAAGCCGTTGAAGAGCCCGAAGGTCACGTAGGCGCCGACCGCAAGGAACGCGACCAGCTTCACGATCGACTCGAACGCGATCGCCGCGACCATCCCCTCGTGGCGCTCGCCCACGTCCACGTGGCGGGTGCCGAAGGCGATGGTGAACAGCGCCATGAACATCGCCACGTAGAACGCCGTCACCTGCAGGATCGGGTTGCTGGCGGATTTTTCCGGCATCACGATCTCGGGATACTGGAAGATGATCTGGAAGCTCGACGACACAGCCTTCAGCTGCAGCGAGATGTAGGGCAGGATGCCGATCACCGCGATCACCGTGACGAGCCCGCCCAGCAAGGCGCTCTTGCCGTAGCGCGAGGCGATGAAATCGGCGAGCGAGGTGATGCGCGCGAGCTTCGAGATGCGGATCGCCTTCCTCAGCACGAACCAGCCGAGCACCATCATCAGCGTCGGACCGATGTAGATCGGCAGGAAGCCCACGCCGTCGTGCGCCGCGCGCCCCACGCTGCCGTAGAAGGTCCACGCGGTGGCGTACACGGCAAGCGACAGGCTGTAGATCACCGGGCTCGCGATCACCGAGCGGCCCGCCCGCGCGCGCCGGTCGGCGTAGTACGCGATCGCGAAGAGCAGCCCGATGTAGCCGAACGAGCCGAGGACGACGACCCACGCCTGGAGCATCTTGGCGCGGGCCCTAGTCGGGCCGTTCCATGATTCGCGCGACCAGGACGATCACCAGCGTCCAGGCGGCGAACAGGTACGCGTAGAGCAGCGGGACTCCAAGCAGCGTCGCGCGCACGTTGAAGATGGCAAGCAAGGGGTAGCTGAACAGCAGGCAGCCGAGCAGGAAGAGCCCGACCAGCCGCTGCCCCTTGCGGCTCGACTTGGGCATCGCGTCCTCCGGGGGTGGGCGCCCCTTGTCCCGGGGCTGTCCCGGGAGCTTAGAGGTTTTGCTTCAGCTGATCCAGAATCTGCGGGTTCTCGAGAGTCGAGATGTCCTGCGTGATCTCCTCGCCCTTGGCAATCGAGCGCAGCAGCCGGCGCATGATCTTCCCCGAGCGCGTCTTCGGCAGGTTGTCGCCGAAGCGGATGTCCTTGGGCTTGGCGATGGGGCCGATCTCCTTGGCGACCCAGTCGCGCAGCTCCTTGGCCATCTTCTTCGCGTCCTCGCCGGTGGGCCGCGGCCCCTTGGTCACGACGAAGGCGACCACCGCTTCCCCGGTGAGGTCGTCGGGTCGCCCGACCACCGCGGCCTCTGCGACCAGCTTCGAGTTCAACACCAGCGCCGACTCGATCTCGTTGGTGCCGAGGCGGTGCCCCGAGACGTTCAGCACGTCGTCGATGCGCCCCATGATCGTGATGTTGCCCTCCTCGTCGCGCGTCGCACCGTCGCCCGCGAGGTAGTACCTGCCCTGGAAGTCCTCGGGGTAGTAGCTCTTCTTGAAACGCTCGGGATCGCCCCAGATATTTCGAATCATCGAGGGCCATGGGCGCTTGATGACGAGGATGCCGCCCTTGCCGTTGCCCACCGGGTGGCCGGTCTCGTCGACGATGTCCACCATGATTCCGGGGAGCGCCGCCTGGCACGACCCGGGCTTCAAAGAATGCACGCCGGGAAGCGGCGTCACCATGTGCCCTCCGGTCTCGGTCTGCCACCAGGTGTCGACGATCGGGCAGCGCCCGCCGCCCACCGTGTCGTAGTACCAGCGCCACGCCTCGGGATTGATCGGCTCGCCCACGCTGCCGAGGATCCTCAGCGCCTTCATGTCGTATTTCTTCGGCAGGTCGCCGCCCGCCTTGATGAGCGAGCGGATCGCGGTGGGCGCCGTGTAGAAGATGCTCACCTTGTGGTCCTGGATCATCTTCCAGAAGCGTCCCGCGTCGGGATAGGTCGGCACGCCCTCGAAGATCACCTCGGTCGCGCCGCAGGCGAGCGGGCCGTAGGCGATATAGGTGTGGCCGGTGACCCAGCCCACGTCGGCGGTGCACCAGAAGATGTCGTCGGCCTTGATGTCGAACACCCACTTCATGGTGAGGATCGCGTGCAGCAGGTAGCCGCCCGTGGAGTGCTGCACGCCCTTGGGCTTGCCGGTCGATCCCGAGGTGTAGAGGATGAAGAGCGGATGCTCGGCGTTGACGGGCGTGGGCTCGCATTCCATGGCCTGGCCGCGCACGACGTCTTCCATCCAATGGTCGCGGCCTGCCTTCATCTGCGTGGGCGAGCCGGTGCGCTTGTAGACGATCACGCTGCGCACGATGCCGGCGCCCTCCATGGTGAGCGCCTCGTCGATGGCGGGCTTGAGCGGCACTTCCTTGCCGCCGCGGAACTGGCCGTCGGCGGTGATGATGGCGACCGTGCCCGCGTCGAGGATGCGCTCGTGCACGCTCTTCGCCGAGAAGCCGCCGAACACCACCGAATGCGTCGCGCCGATGCGCGCGCACGCCTGCATCGCGATCACCGCCTCGACGGACATCGGCATGTAGATGAGGACGCGCTCGCCCTTCTGGATGCCCTGCGCCTTCAGCGCGTTGGCGAACTGGCAGACGCGGTGATAAAGCTCCTTGTAGGTGACCTTGGTCACCTTGCCGTCGTCGGCCTCGAAGATGATCGCGACCTTGGTCGGCTGCGTCTTCAGGTGCCGGTCGAGGCAGTTATAGGACGCGTTCAGCTCGCCGTCGTGGAACCACTTGAAGAACGGAGGGGTCGATTCGTCGAGCACCTTCGTGAAAGGCTTCGACCACAGCAGCTCCTCGCGGGCCAGGCGCGCCCAGAATCCCTCGAAATCGGTCTCGGCCTCGGCGCACAGCGCCTGGTACGCGGACATTCCGGAAATCGCGGCATTCTTGGCAAGAGCGGCGGGCGGCGGATAGGCGCGCGACGCTTGTTGCGTCGACTCGATGGTGGACATGGCGTTTTCCTCCTCGGGGAAGCGTCAATTTATAGCATAGCCCCGCCACCCCCGGCCATCGGGGTTAACCCTTAGAATCGACCCACCATGAGCGCCCTCGCCCCGACTTCCTCCCCCGCCGGCAGCTTCGAGCCGAGCCGCAGCTCCGTCGACATCCTGGGCGACTACTGGCCCGGCATCCAGATCTACTACCCGCCGGTCAAGTACGCGCCCTCGCTCGGCATCTACGAGGACCTCGAGCAAGCGGCGCAACGCTTCCGCAAGCACGGCTGGAACACGACGTCCCATACGCTCCTCTTCGACCTCGAGGACGGCTGCCGCCAGAAGGAGATGAGCCGCGAGCTATTGAGGCGGGAGCTGCCCAACCTGCCGCGCAAGAAGGAAGTCCAGATCGCGGTGCGCATCAACCCGTTCCGCACGGAGGAGTACGAGAAGGACCTGCAGCTGGTGCGCGACCTGTCCTCGTTCTTCGACGTGGTGATGCTTGCCAAGGCGGGTGAAGCCTACGGCGCCCCGGAAATCCGCGACCTGTCCGCGGTGCTCGTGGGCTTGAACCACAAGATCACCATCCAGCCGATCATCGAGCACCCCAAGTCGCTCAAGATCTGCCCGGACCTCATGCAATACGCGACGGTGAAGCATGTCGTGTTCGGCATCCACGACTTCTCCAAGGCGATGGGCATCCACATCACGCCGCGCAACTGGATCAACGAGCTCAAGTTCTACCTGCACGACATCCTCTTCGAGGCGCGCATCGCCGGCAAGGGCGTGATCGGCGCGGTGGAGACGCTCATCGGCCAGTCCCCAATGCCCGAGGATTTCATCGAGCCGGACGATGTGCGCCGCTGGCTGGACCTGCACGGCGACGAGGAATCGCGCGTGGTCTACAACCACGCGCTCGAGGAGGCTTCGCTCGGGCTTTCCGGCAAGCAGGTGATCCACCCCTCGCATATCCATCCCTGCAAGGTCGCCTTCACGCCCTCGCCTTCCGAGATCAAGACCAAGGTCGCGATCCTGCAGGCGGCCATCGAGGCCGATGCGCTTCTGGGCGGCGCCATCAAGTTCAATGGCGAGATGCTCGACCCTCCGATGTTCGGCAAGGCGCTGCAGACGCTCCTCAAGGCGCACGCGCTGCACGCCCTTTCCGCGGAGGACACCGCGTTCGCGATCGAGGTCCTGAAGAAGCTGCCGGCGCAGGTGGTTCGCGAGAACTGGCCTTACGGCGTCATTCTCTAACCCGACTGCGTCGCTTTGCGGCACATTCAAGAAGTTGTCACGGAGAGCACGGAGAAAGGCCGGAGCAAGCGGGGAAGCTCAAGCATCTTGCGCATGAGTTTCGCGAGCGTGGTGCCAATGATCCGCCCGACAGCCGGTTGCCTGCATCGCCCCGCTTGCTCCGGCCTTTCTCCGTGCTCTCCGTGACGACTTCTTAAGTCCTTTCATGCAGAAATTCAAACCATTCCCTGAGTGGCAGTGGGAGATCCCGGAATTTTTCAACATCGGGGTCGCGTGCACGGACGCGCACCTGGGAACGCCGGTCGAGGAACGCGTCGCGATGATCGTCGAGGACGACGACCTCGGCACCAGCTCCATCACCTACCGCGAGCTCGCCCAACGCACCAGCCGCTTCGCGCGGCTTCTCGCGAACCAGGGCGTGAAAGCCGGCGACCGCGTGCTGGTGAGGTTGCCCAACTCGATCGACTACCCGACTGCCTTCCTCGGCGCGATGAAGCTGGGCGCCATCGCGGTCCCGACCTCCACTCTCCTCACCGCCGAGGAGGTGCGCTACCTCGTCGAGGATTCGGGCGCCACCGCGATCGTGATCGACCAGCCGGCATGGACGACGATGAAGGCGACACTCGAGGGTGCCGGCAAGCTCGCGAGCGTGATCCTGGGCGGCGGGGAGCTCGAGCGCGCGCTCGCCGCGATCTCGACCACGGCGCCAACCGCGCGCACGCGCCCCGACGATCCGGCCTATCTCGTCTACACCTCCGGCACCACCGGCTATCCCAAGGGGGTCCTGCACGGCCACCGCTCGCTCATCGGGCGCTCGCCCGCGTCGACGTATTGGTTCGACTTCGACGACAACGCGGTCGACCGCATCATGCATTCGGGCAAGTTCAACTGGACCTACGTGCTCGGCTCCGCGCTGATGGACCCGCTCTATCGCGGCAAGACCGTGATCGCGCACGAGGGACGCAACGACGCATCGGCCTGGCCGCGCCTCATCGCCAGGCACGGCGCGACCATCTTCATCGGCGTGCCCACCATCTACCGGCAGATCCTGCAGAAGACCGCGTTCACGAAGGCCGACGTGCCGACGCTGCGCCACTGCATGAGCGCGGGCGAGCACCTCTCCGACGAAGTGTTCACCCAGTGGAAGGAACGCTTCGGGCTCGACATCTACGAGGCGGTCGGCATGAGCGAGTTCAGCTATTACCTCTCGCAAAGCAAGCTGCGCCCGATCCGCCCGGGGAGCGCCGGTTTTCCGCAGCCGGGCCATGGCGTGAAGCTCCTCGATCCCGAGACGCTGGCAGAGGCGCCCACTGGCGAGGAAGGCATGATCTGCATCCCCGAGGGCGACCCAGGATTGTTCCTGCGCTACTGGAACCTCGAGGACGAGACCGCGAAGCTGAAGCACGACGGCTGGTTCTTCACCGGCGACTACGCGCGCTACGACGCGGACGGCTACCTCTGGTTCCTCGGGCGCAAGGACGACATCATCAAGAGCTTCGGCTACCGCGTCTCGCCCTACGAGGTCGAGCGGGTGCTGAAAAGCCATCCCGCGGTGGCCGACTGCGCCTGCATCGCCGAGGACGCGGGCAGCGACAAGCGCCTGGTCGTGGCCTACGTGATCCCGCAGCCCGGGGCGGCGCCCAGTCCCGACGAGCTCCTCGCCTTCGGGCGCGAGAAGCTGGCCGCGTACAAGGCGCCGAAAATCGTTTACCTCGCGAAGGATTTCCCGCGCACGCGAAATGGTAAAATTCTGCGTCGAGAAATCACTCCGCAGATCGCCACCGCGCGTTCCGTGGCCTAGAGCTTTTTTTCAGATCCCGGAAGAACCCATGGACGAGCGCTCCAAGATGCGGCCCCTGAAGCCGCTGCCCAACCTCATTTTCATGAGCCGTTGGCTGCAGCTGCCCCTTTATCTCGGCCTGATCGTCGCGCAGGCGATCTACGTCTGGATCTTCTGGCAGGAACTCTTCCACCTCGTCATGGCGACTTTCGGCAACGCCGACTCGCTGGTCCACGTTCTGGACGCCGTCACCGTGGAGGGCGGCGAGCGTCCCGTCAAGCCCAACGAGAACGTGCTCATGCTGGTAGTGCTGGGCTTGATAGACGTCGTGATGATCTCCAACCTGCTCATCATGGTGATCGTGGGCGGCTACGAGACGTTCATCTCGCGCATGGGTCTCGAAGGCCATCCCGACCAACCCGAATGGCTCTCGTCGGTGAACGCCTCGGTGCTCAAGGTGAAGCTCGCCACCGCCATCATCGGCATCTCGTCGATCCACCTGCTCAAGACCTTCATCAACGCGCAGCATTACGAGGACCGGGTGATCATGGCGCAGATCGCGATCCACCTCACCTTCCTGCTCTCGGCGCTGGCAATCGCCTGGAGCGACCGCATCATGCCGCACGCACCCGAAAAACTGCGCCCCCACTAGGAACTTCGCAATGTCCACCATCCGCGAGGAAGACTTCATCCAATCGGTCGCCGACGCCTTCCAGTTCATCAGCTTCTACCACCCCGCCGACTACATCCGCGACCTGTGGGCCGCCTACCAGCGCGAGGAATCGCCCGCCGCCAAGGACGCGATGGCGCAGATCCTCATCAACTCGCGCATGGCCGCGGAGGGCCACCGCCCGATCTGCCAGGACACCGGCATCTGCATCGCCTTCGTCCGCGTCGGCATGGAAGTCCGCTGGGACACGAAGATGTCGCTCGAGGAGCTGGTCAACGAGGGCGTGCGCCGCGCCTACACGGACAAGGACAACCCGCTGCGCGCCTCGATGCTCTCCGACCCGGACGGCAAGAGGAAGAGCACCGGCGACAACACGCCGGCCGTCACGCACGTCGAGCTCGTGCCCGGCGACAAGGTGGAAGTGATCGTCGCCGCGAAAGGCGGCGGCTCGGAGAACAAGAGCAAATTCGCGATGCTGCTGCCCAGCGATTCGATCGTCGACTGGGTCTTGTCGATCGTGCCGACCATGGGCGCGGACTGGTGCCCGCCGGGCCTGCTTTCGCTGGGCATCGGCGGCTCGCCCGAGAAGGCGATGCTGATGGCCAAGTGGGCGATGATGGAGCCGCTCAACATCCACGAGCTGAAGGCGCGGGGTGCCGCGACGCGCGCCGAGGAGCTGCGCCTGGAGCTCTTCGAGAAGGTGAACGCGCTCGGCATCGGCGCGCAGGGCCTCGGCGGCCTGTCCACCGTGCTCGACGTGAAGGTCGTGGATTACCCGACGCACGCCGCGTCGAAACCGGTGGCGCTGCTGCCCAACTGCGCCGCGACGCGCCACGCGCATTTCATCCTCGACGGCAGCGGTCCCGCGCACCTCGACCCGCCCTCGCTCGACGACTGGCCCAAGCTCACCCTCGACCAATCGACGAGCAGGCGCGTGAACCTCGACACGCTCACCAAGGCCGAGATCGCCGCGTGGAAGTCCGGCGAGCGCCTGCTCCTTTCGGGAAAGCTCCTCACTGGCCGCGACGCCGCGCACAAACGCATGGTGGACATGATGGCCCGGGGCGAGAAGCTGCCCGTGGATCTCACCAACCGCTTCATCTACTACACGGGCCCCGTCGACCCGGTGCGCGAAGAGGTCGTGGGGCCCGCGGGGCCGACCACCAGCTCCCGCATGGATAAATTCGTCGAGCCCGTGCTCGCGCAGACCGGCCTCATCGGCATGGTGGGAAAAAGCGAGCGCGGCCCGGTCGCGATCGAGTCCATCCGCAAGCACGGCGCGGTCTACTGCATCGCGGTGGGCGGCGCGGCGTACCTGGTGTCGAAGGCGATTCGGGCGTCTCGCATCCTCGCCTTCGAAGATCTCGGCATGGAAGCGATCCGCGAGTTCGACGTGAAGGACATGCCGGTGACGGTCGCCGTCGATTCCACCGGCAGCGCCGTGCACAAGACCGGGCCCGCGCAGTGGCGCGCAAGGATCGGCAAGATCCCGGTCGCGGTCGTATAGGCAGGCCCCGGATCCGATGACGAGAACCACGCTCCAGTCGAGCGGGTCGTCGGACGCGCTTTGGCTTGCGCGCGAGACGCTCCCGCGGCGCCCGCTGCTCATCCTCACCGCCGCGGCGCAGGACGCCGAGCGCTTGCGCGAGGAGATGATCTGGTTCGATCCGAAGCTCAGGGTCCACCGGCTGCCGGACTGGGAGATCCTTCCCTACGACCAGTTCTCGCCGCACCCGGACCTGGTCTCCGAACGCCTCTCCACGCTCTGGCAGTTCGCCAACGGGGACTTCGACGCCGGCATCGTGCCGGTCACCACCGCGTTGCAGCGCCTGCCGCCGCGCGCCTACCTTGCGGGGCGCACGTTCCAGCTCAAGGCGAAGACGCGCCTGGACCTCGAGTCCCTGCGCGGGCAGCTTGTCCTCGCGGGCTACGCGCACGTGCAGCAAGTGATGAGCCCGGGGGAATTCTGCGTGCGCGGCGGCCTCATCGACCTCTTTCCGACGGGCAGCGCCGTTCCCTACCGCCTCGACCTTTTGGGCGACGAGATCGAGACCATCCGCACCTTCGACGTCGACACGCAGCGCTCCATCTACCCGGTGTCGGAAGTACGCATGCTGCCGGCGCGCGAGTTCCCTCTCGACGAGGAAGGGCGCGCGCATTTTCGCGAGAGCTTCCGCGAGCGCTTCGAGGGCGATCCCACGCGAAGCCGCGTGTACAAGGACGTCTCCAACGGCATCGCGCCCGCGGGCGTCGAGTGCTACCTGCCGCTCTTCTTCGAAGCGACCGCAACGCTCTTCGACTACCTGCCCCCGGAAATCACCTGCGTGGTCCATGGCGATGTGCCGGGCGCGGCGCAAGCGTTCTGGAAGGATCTCAAGTCGCGCTATGACCTGCTGCACGGCGATCGCGACCGGCCGCTGCTGGAGCCGCGCGAGCTCTACATGCCGGTGGAGGACCTCTTCGTGGCGCTGAAGGACCTGCCGCGCGTCGACATGACGGTCGTGCCCACGACGCCCGGAACCCAATCCGACCTGCCCGTGGACGTCGACCGCCGCTCGATCGAACCGCTGAAGCACCTCACGAAGTTCGCCGAGTCCTTCGACGGGCGCGTGCTCGTCGTCGCGGAGAGCCCCGGAAGGCGCGAGACCATCTCCTCGTTCTTCGGCGAGCACGGCCTGCATCCGGTGCTGGTGGACGACTGGAGCCGCTTCCTCGACTCGACCCATCCGGTCGCGCTCGCCTACGGCCCCGTCGCACAGGGCTTCATCACTGCCGAGCGCGACATCGCCGTCATCACCGAGGCCGAGCTCTATCCGGGACAGGTACGCCAGTCGCGGCGGCGCGATAGCCGCGCGCGCTCCAGCGCCGAAGGCATGGTGCGCGACCTGGCCGAGGTGAAGGCGGGCGACGCGGTGGTGCACAGCCAGCACGGCATCGGGCGCTACCTGGGCCTGGTCACCCTCGACCTGGGCGAAGGCGAGATGGAGTTCCTGCACCTCGAATACGATGGCGGTGACAAGCTCTACGTGCCCGTCTCGCAGCTGCACGTCATCAGCCGCTATACCGGCGCCGCCCCCGAGGACGCGCCGCTGCACCGGCTCGGCAGCGGCCAGTGGGAGAAAGCCAAGCGCAAGGCCGCGCGCCAGGTGCGCGACACCGCGGCCGAGCTCCTCGACCTCTACGCCAAGCGCCTCGCGCGCCAGGGCCACGCATTCCCCCTCGCCGCGCAGGACTACGAGAATTTCGCCGCCACCTTCCCCTTCGAGGAAACGCCCGACCAGGCCGCGACGATCCACGCGGTGATCGAGGACATGACGTCGGGACGCCCCATGGACCGCCTGGTGTGCGGCGACGTGGGCTTCGGCAAGACCGAGGTCGCGATGCGCGCGGCTTTCATCGCGGTGGCGGGCGGCGCGCAAGTCGCGATCCTCGTGCCCACGACGCTCCTGGCAGAGCAGCACTTCCAGAATTTCAGCGACCGCTTCTCGGGCTTCCCGGTCAACATCGCCGAGCTCTCACGCTTCCGCAGCCCCAAGGAAGTCGCGAAGTCCCTCGAGGGCCTCGCCGCCGGCAGGATCGACATCGTGATCGGCACGCACAAGCTGATCCAGAAGGACGTGAAGTTCAAGAACCTCGGCCTCGTCATCATCGACGAGGAGCACCGCTTCGGCGTGCGCCAGAAGGAAGGGCTCAAGCGCCTGCGCACCGAGGTCGACGTGCTGACCCTCACCGCGACGCCGATCCCGCGCACCCTCGCCATGTCGCTCGAGGGATTGCGCGATTTCTCCGTGATCGCCACCGCGCCGCAGCGGCGCCTGTCGATCAAGACCTTCGTGAACCGCCTTTCCAGCGGCATCGTGCGCGAGGCGGTGCTGCGCGAGTTGAAGCGCGGCGGCCAGGCCTATTACCTCTACAACGAGGTCGAGACCATCGAGAACCGCCGCGAGGAGCTCGAGCAGCTCCTCCCGGAAGCGCGCATCGCGGTGGCCCACGGCCAGATGCCGGAGCGCGAGCTCGAGCGCGTGATGCGCGACTTCTACCACCAGCGCTCCAACGTGCTCCTCTGCTCGACCATCATCGAGACCGGCATCGACGTGCCGAGCGCCAACACGATCCTCATCCATCGCGCCGACAAGTTCGGCCTGGCGCAGCTGCACCAGCTACGCGGTCGCGTCGGGCGCTCGCACCACCAGGCCTACGCGTACCTGCTCACGCCGCCCGAGGAGGCGCTCTCCTCCGCGGCAAAGAAGCGCCTCGAGGCGATCCAGATGATGGAGGACCTGGGCGCGGGCTTTTACCTCGCGATGCACGACCTCGAGATCCGCGGCGCGGGCGAGGTGCTCGGCGAATCGCAGTCGGGCGGAATCCATGACGTGGGCTTCGCGCTCTACACCGAGATGCTCGAGCACGCGGTGCGTTCGCTCAAGAAGGGCAAGGAGCCCGATCTTTCAAGCCCTTTCAGCGTCGCCACCGAGGTAAACCTGCACGCGCCGGCGTTGTTGCCCGAGACTTACTGTGGCGACGTGCACGAGCGCCTCGTCCTCTACAAGCGCCTGGCCAACTGCCAGGCCGACGAGGAGCTCGAGCGCCTCACCGAGGAGCTGGTGGACCGCTTCGGGCCGCTGCCCGACGCCGCGCGCGTGCTCCTCGAGTGCCACAAGCTGCGCATCCAGGGCGCGCCCCTCGGCGTGCAGAAGATCGACGCCGCCCCCGGCGGCATCGTGGTGCAATTCATCCCGCAGCCGCCGGTGGACCCGAAGCGCGTGCTCCAGCTGGTGCAGTCGAGCCGCATCTATCGCCTGCCCGGTCCCGACCGCGTGAGGATCGAGATGAAGCACGATGACCTCAGGCTGCGGTCCAACGAGGTCCGCCAATTCCTGAAAAAGCTCGCTTGAGAATGAACCTCGTCATCCAGGGAGAAGAGATCGAAACGCCCGATCTCAAGGAGCTGCACCGCATCGCCCGCGGCCAAACGATCGAGCGCATCTCCGACGACGCTTTCCGCATCACGAAAGCCGACCCCGCGACGAAGGCGGCGGTCGCCGCGCATGCGGGCAAGGCGCGGCTCGATTTCGGCTTCGTCGAGGAGGGCCGCACGCTCGCGGACTTCGGGCTCATCGCGATGGACATGGATTCGACCCTGATCTCGATCGAGTGCATCGACGAGATCGCCGACTTCGCCGGGCGCAAGGCCGAGGTGGCGGCGGTGACGGCGTCGGCGATGCGCGGCGAGATCGACTGGCCGGAGAGCCTGCGCCGGCGCGTGAAGGCGCTCGCGGGGCTCGACGAAGGCGCGCTCGAGCGCGTCTACACCGAGCGCCTTCGCTTCAACAAGGGCGCGGAGAAGCTCCTCGCGGCGGCGAAGAGGAACGGCGTGAAGACCCTCCTCGTCTCCGGCGGCTTCACCTACTTCACCGACCGCGTGCGCGACACGCTGGGCTTCGACTACGCGTACTCCAATACGCTCGTCGTGGAAGGCAAGCGCCTCTCAGGCGCGGTCACCGGGCCGCTCGTGGATGCGGCGGGCAAGGCCGCCCATGTCGCGCGGCTGAAGAACGAGCTCGGCATCCCGCGCGGGCGCGCGATGGCGATCGGCGACGGCGCGAACGATCTCCTGATGATGGCGCAGGCGGGAACGAGCGTCGCGTACCACGCGAAACCCGTCGTCAAGGAAAAGGCCGACTACTGCCTCGACTACGCGGGCCTCGACGGGTTGCTCACCTTGTTCCCCGACTCGTCGGGCTTGGCCTCGTCGCGCTCGGGCAGCGGGAAGTACACATAGGAAGGCTGCGGCACCGCGGACTCGGCGCGCTCGTGCGTGGTCTCGAGATCCTGGGGCTTGTCCCACCAGGTCGCGCGGTTCTTCTTCTGCTGCTCGACCACCTGCGGGTTCTTCGCGAGGAAATCGCGGATGAAGCGGGTGACTTCGGATTCGTACATGGCTTTCGGGAAAGCGGTTGATTCACCGACATTATAATCGGGTCAGATGCGCATATCCTATCCGCGTTCGTTCCTCTCCCTGCTGCTGATCGGATTCTCGATCGT
The DNA here is from genome assembly GCA_031364925.1 of Burkholderiales bacterium. Taxonomy (GTDB): domain Bacteria; phylum Pseudomonadota; class Gammaproteobacteria; order Burkholderiales; family Usitatibacteraceae; genus Usitatibacter. The sequence goes on from JANLXC010000047.1 coordinate 18,554, forward strand.
CGCCGCACCGCTGCTCTTCGCGCTGTTTTCCAACGCGCTCGCCTTCGAGCGCCTCGCCGGGCTCTCCGAGCAGGCAGTGCATTCGGCGGTGAAGGTGACGCAGGCGAGCCGCGCGCTGCTCACCGTCATCGCCTCGCTGGAGCGCTCCGCGCGCCAGTACGCGGTGGCCGGGGAAGCGACCTTCCTCGAAGCCTATCGCGCCAACCGCGCGAGCTTCCTCAGGATCACGAAGAACCTCGACAACATGGCCCTGTCCGACAACCAGCGCTCCGAAGTCGCCGCCATCGAGCGCCAGGAAGAGGGCATCAACCAGGTCATCACGCGCACCGGGCCCACGCCGGAGCTGTCGCGGCGCCTGCCGCGGGAATTCGCCACGCTCGCCGAGCGCGCCCAGACGCTGGTGACGATGGGCGACCGGGTGATCGACGAGGGCATCGAGCAGCTGCGCGCCGAGGCCGAGAAATCGCGCAACAACGTCTTCTGGCTGATGATCGCCCTCATCCCGACGGCGGTGATCCTGATCGCCTCCTTCACCTTCCTCATCTCGCGCCCGATCACCCAGGTGACCGAGAGCATCCGCGGGCTGGGCGAGGGACAGTTCGCGCGCCCGATCCGCATCGAGGGCCCGGGCGACATGGTCCGCCTCGGGGCGCAGCTCGACTGGCTGCGCGAGCGGCTGGTGACGCTCGAAGCGCAGAAGACGCGCTTCCTGCAGCATATCTCCCACGAGCTGAAGACCCCGCTCACGGCGCTGCGCGAAGGCTCCGACCTCCTCGCCTCGGGCGTGGTCGGCAATCTCAACGCCGAGCAGCGCGAGATCGCGCGCATCCTCCAGGAGAACTCGATCGAGCTGAGGAAGCTGATCGAGGGCCTGCTCAACTACAGCGCCGTCCACGCGCAGGCTTCCTACCTCGACGCCAAGATCGTGCAGCTGCGCGACGTGGTGCGCCGCGTGGTGAACGACCGCAAGCTCGCCATCGTCGCCAAGGAGATCCGCATCGAGCTCAATTGCGAGCATGTGACCGCCTATTGCGACGAGGAAAAGATCCGCATCGTCCTCGACAACCTGCTGTCCAACGCGGTCAAGTACTCGCCGGAGCGCGGCCTCATCTCGATCAAGCTCTACAAGGCGAGCGGCGACGCGGTGTTCGAGGTGCTCGACGAGGGCCCGGGCATCTCGCCCACGGACCGCGAGAAGATCTTCGAGGCCTTCTACCGCGGCACCGACATGCCGGTGGCTGCGATCAAGGGCAGCGGGCTCGGCCTTTCCATCGTGAAGGAATACGTGCAGCTTCACAAAGGCGCAATCGAGGTGCTCGCGGGCCCCGGAGCGCATTTCCTCGTTCGCTTCCCGCGCAAGAAGGCCGACGGCGCGCAGGAGGCCGCGTGAGGCGCGCCGCCGCCCTCGCCGTGCTCGTGCTCCTCGGCGCGTGCACGGTGCTCGATCGCGCTGCCGGCCCCGCCGAGACGCGCTCCGCGGTGCCCGCGATCTCGGCCAGCCGCTCAGCCGGCGATGACCTCCTCGCCTATCTCGCGCGCATCCGCGGCATGAACGACGCGGGGCTCGCCGCCGAGGCCGCCCGCCAGCGGCGCGACGCGAGCGATGCCGCGCGCGTGAAGGCCGCGCTTGCGCTCGCGCTTGCCTCGCAATCGGACGAAAGCGACATCCTTTCGCTGGTGGATCCGGTCGCGAAGAAGGACAATGGGGATCGCGATTTGCGGGCGATGGCAGGCTTCTTGCAGGTTGTCGTCAACGAACGCCGCCGGCTCAAGGAAAGCGCCGCGGCCGCCGGAGTCCGGTTGCGTGACGAGCGCCGCACGCAGGAGGCGCAAAAGCAACGCGCCGACGCCTTGCAGCAGAAGCTCGATGCCCTCACCGACCTCGAGAAAAGCCTTTCCGACCGACCGAGTACGACCCGCTGATGCCCAAACAAGGAAAAGCCTCACTGTTGCTGGTTGACGACGATCCGGATCTGCTCCGGCTCCTCACCATCCGGCTGAAAGCCAACGGCTACGACGTGACCGCGGTCGAGAGCGGCCAGCGCGCCCTCGCGTCGATCTCGGCGTCGCGCCCCGACCTCGTGCTCACCGACCTGCGCATGGACGGTATGGACGGCATGGCGCTTTTCCAGGAGATCCAGGCTTCGTATCCGGGGTTGCCGGTGATCATCCTCACCGCGCACGGAACGATCCCCGATGCGGTGGCCGCCACCAAGCGCGGCGTGTTCGGCTATCTCACCAAGCCCTACGACGCGGAGGAGCTCCTCTATCACGTGCAGCGCGCCCTCACCTTGCATGGCGGCAGCGCATCGCAGCAGGCGGGCATCGGACAGCTCTGGCGCGAGGACATCGTCACGCGTTCTTCGCTGATGGAAGACCTCCTCGCGAAAGCGCAGCGCGTCGCCGCGGGCGACGCGAGCATCCTGATCCAGGGCGAAAGCGGCAGCGGCAAGGAGCTCCTCGCGCGCGCCATCCACCGCGCGAGCCCGCGCGCCAACCAGCCTTTCGTCGCGATCAACTGCGGCGCGATTCCCGAAACGCTGCTGGAAAGCGAGCTCTTCGGCCACATGAAGGGCTCCTTCACCGGCGCCATCGCCGACCAGCGGGGACTATTCGTCGCCGCCGACAAGGGCACGCTCTTCCTCGACGAGATCGGCGACATGCCGCTGCCGCTGCAGGTGAAGCTTTTGCGCGTGATCGAGACGCGCGAAGTGCGCCCCATCGGCGCGACGCGCTCGATTGCCTTCGACGTGCGCATCATCTCGGCCACGCACCGCGACCTCGCCAAGGAAAAGGAAGTCGGCACCTTCCGCGAGGATCTCTACTACCGCCTGAACGTCGTGACGCTGAAGCTGCCGTCCCTCGACGAGCGTCCCGAGGACATTCCCCTTCTCGCGGCGTTTTTCCTGTCCAAGCTCTCGCCGCGCTACGGGCGCGAGAAGGCCGCGTTCTCGCCCGAAGCCCTCGAGCTGCTGGTGAAGGCGACATGGCCCGGCAACGTGCGCCAGCTCTTCAACGTGGTCGAGCAGTCGATCGCGCTGTGCCCCACGGAGATCATCCCGCAGGCATTCGTCGAGCAGGCCATCCAGGTCGAGATGCACGAGATGACGTCGTTCGAGGACGCGCGCAAGCGCTTCGAGCGCGACTACCTCACGCGCATCCTGAAGCTCACCAAGGGCAGCGTCACGCAGGCGGCCAAGCTCGCTCGTCGCAACCGAACCGAGTTCTACAAGCTCCTGCAGCGCCACGGCATCGAGGCGGCGATCTTCAAGGTGGATGCCAAGTCCGACGTGAAATAACCCTGTAGCTCGCCCTTTACGGGCTGTAGCTGTCGCTCTACAACGACATAAAAGCTATAAACAAATCATAGAGTTGAGAGATATACCTCAACTCTTTGTCGTTTGTTTGCGACGGGCTGGCGGGGCGCGGCGGCATCCATTTAAGCGAGTGAAATCGTAAACCCTTGAAGCAACAGCTAAAGGGGGCATTGGCATCGTCCTTGCTCATTAGTACATCGAGCACCTCGCAAGAGGTGCCGCTCGGTTCGAGCGCTGTCCCCAGGCGGATTTCATCCCACCTCCTGAAGATAGTCACCCCCTGGATTCAAGAGTGCGCCTTGTGGGGCGGGTCCAAAAACCCGCCCCGTTTTTTTTGCAGCCCGCAGGCGAAAGGAATATGTTGGTGGGTCTCTCGGTACTTTTCGAAAGACCCATCATGGATGTCCGCGCGGCGGTGGCCCACAAGGCCGGCGCGCCCCTCTCGATCGAGACCGTGCAGCTGGCGGGCCCGAGGGCTGGCGAGGTGCTGGTGGAGATCATGGCCACCGGCATCTGCCATACCGACGAATTCACGCGCTCCGGAGCCGACCCGGAGGGCCTCTTCCCGGCGATCCTCGGCCACGAGGGCGCCGGCATCGTGGTCGACGTCGGGCCCGGCGTGACCAGCGTGAAGAAAGGCGACCACGTCATTCCGCTCTACACGCCCGAATGCCGGCAGTGCAAGTCGTGCCTTTCGCGCAAGACCAACCTCTGCACCGCGATTCGCTCTACCCAGGGCAAAGGCCTCATGCCCGACGGCACCAGCCGCTTCAGCCTCGGCGGCAAGCCTCTTTACCACTACATGGGCTGCTCGACGTTCGCCAACTTCACCGTGCTCCCGGAGATCGCGGTCGCCAGGATTCGCGAGGACGCGCCGTTCGACAAGGTTTGTTACATCGGCTGCGGCGTGACCACCGGCATCGGCGCGGTGATCAACACCGCCAAGGTCGAGCCCGGCGCCAACGTCGTGGTGTTCGGCCTGGGCGGCATCGGGCTCAACGTGGTCCAGGGCGCGCGCATGGCGGGCGCCGACAAGATCGTCGGCGTGGACCTGAATCCGGCGCGCGAGGCGCTCGCGCGCAAGTTCGGAATGACGCACTTCGTGAATCCGAACGACGTCCGCGGCGACCTGGTGCCGCATTTGGTGGAACTCACCGGCGGCGGCGCCGACTACAGCTTCGAATGCATCGGCAACGTCGAGGTGATGCGCCAGGCCCTCGAATGCTGCCATCGCGGCTGGGGCGTGTCGGTGATCATCGGAGTCGCCGGCTCCGGGCAGGAGATCAAGACGCGGCCGTTCCAGCTCGTCACCGGGCGCACCTGGAAAGGCACCGCCTTTGGCGGGGCGCGCGGCCGCACCGACGTGCCGAAGATCGTCGACTGGTACATGGAAGGCAAGATCAACATCGACGACCTCATCACGCACGTGCTGCCGCTGGAGAAGATCAACGAAGGCTTCGACCTCATGCACGAAGGCACGTCGATCCGCTCGGTGGTGACTTACGAGGACCAGCGCCCGCGCGCGACGGGCGCCGAGTCCGGCAGGACGAAGATCGCGCAACCCGGAGACTGACCCGAGAGCCAACCAGGAGGAATGACCATGGCACGCGTTGCGATCCATCCCACAGTCGACAAGGGCATCACGGCCGTAGCGGCGCCGGGCTTCGCCGGCGGCACGCTGTTCTGCAAGTGTTCCGACAACAAGGTCGCGGTGACGATCAAGGGCCAGTCGGCCTACAACCACGTGTGCGGCTGCACCAAGTGCTGGAAGCCCGAGGGCGCGCTCTTCTCGGTGGTGGCGGCGGTCGGGCGCGACAACCTCTCGGTGACCGCGAACGCCGACAAGCTCAAGGTCTTCGATCCCAACGCGGTCATCAAGCGCTTCGCCTGCAAGGCGTGCGGCGTGCACATGTACGGGCGCATCGACAACACCGGCCACCCGTTGTACGGCTTCGATTTCATCCACACCGAGCTCTCGCCGCAGCAAGGCTGGGAGCCGCCGGGATTCGCGGCGTTCGTATCGTCGGTGATCGAATCCGGGGCCGATCCCGCGCAGATGGATGACGTCCGCGAGACGCTGAGGCAGGCCGGGCTCACGCCCTACGATTGCCTCTCGCCGCCGCTCATGGATTTCATCGCCTCACAGCTCGCGAAAGCCGCGGGCAGGAAGCCGCAGCGCGTCCGCGACGCCGTTCCCGCGTAAATCACCTCTTTCCCGGCCTCCTCGAGAGGCCGGGATCTTTCACTCCCCCTCGATCGCTCAGAAGCGGTAGCGCGCCGTCACGGCGGCGAGCCAGCCACGCGAGGGCGCGGGCTCGAAGAAGCGCCGGTTGGCCTCGTTCACGATCACCGAGCCCGCGTACTTGCGGTTGGTGGCGTTGTCGAGGCGCAGCAGGGGCTCGACTTCCAGGCCTCCCAGGTGGAACTTCACTCCCGCGCGCAGGTTCAGCGCCGTCACGGCGGGCGCGGCATCCTCGTTGGCGTCGTTGACGAAGATGCGTCCCACGTGGACGACCTCGATCGCGGTGTGCATCCCCGCACGGGGGGTATAGACCACTTCGGCGAAGGCGCTGCGCTCCGGTGTCCCGGGAAGGCGCTTGCCGTTGTCGAAGCGCGCGGTGAGCGCGGTAGCGGAGAGCGCCGCGCGGATCGTGTCGCTCCACCGGCCCGAATAGGCGAACTCCCCGCCATGGCGCGCGGTGCGCCCGGCGTTGCGGAAGGTCGAGCGCCCGCCGACGTTGGTGTCGACGACGATCTCGTCGCGGGTGCGGATATCGAAGAACGCCGCCTCCCATCCGTGGCGCTCGGTGCGCCACTTGGCGCCCACCTCGGCATGGTTTCCGCGCGCGGCCCTGAGGTCGGTATTGATTCCGGAAGCGCCGTTGCGATAGGCGACCTCGGTGAAGGTCGGCGTCTCGAAACCCCGGCCGAGGTTGGCGTAGACATTGAGCGCACGCGACACATGCCAGGTCAGGCCCGCCACCGGATTGGTGGCGCGGTAATCGAGCGAGCCGCTGTCGTCGGGATTGCCGGCGGCGACGTAGCGATCGGATGTCTCGAAGCGCACGCGGCTCGCGCGCACGCCGGCGATGGCGCTGAAGCGCTCGCCCACGTCGACACTCGCCTGCAGCAGCGCGTCGTTGCTGGCGACGCGATCGTCCTCGTCGCGGCGCAGCGCCCCGCGCACGCCGGCATTGTTGAGGTAGCCCTGGCGGTCGTCGGTCATGCGGTCGTGCTCGAAGCCGGCGACGATGCGCGCCGCCACCGAGTCGCCGAGCGAGAAGCGGCGCGCGAGGTGGATCGCCGCGCCGGCGTACGCGCGGTCGAAGGCGACAATGCCGCCCGCTGAGGTAGGCGGGGCCTGCGCCGCGGGCGGCACCGAGAGCTTGTTGTCGAGGTTTCGGTTTCCCGCGTACAGCCGCGCGGTGAGCGTCGTGTCGTCGCCGAGGCGATGCTCGAGCACGCTGCCCGCCTGCTTCTGGCGAACGTATTTGCGCGAATCCTGCGTGAGCGCGATCGCCGGGGCTTGCCGCGGGTTGACCTCCCATTGCGCGCGCGTGAGGCCGAGGGGATCCTCGGCGTCCTGCTCGTAGGCGTTCACCACCGTGTCGAGACGCGTGGCGCCGCCAAGCTGCCAGCTCCACTTGGCGTTGAGCTGGTCGCGCGACGCGGTGCTGTGGTCGCGGTAGCCGTCGGTGTGGAACCTCGAAGCGTCGACGCTGAACGCGTGAGCACCCTCGGTGGCGGCGAAGGTAGCGCCGACGCGCCGCGCGCCGAAGGAGGCCGCGGAATCCGAGAACGAAAGCGTCGGCTCGCGCGCGCCCGTGGCGGTGAATACCTGGACCACGCCGCCCGCCGCATTGCCGTAGAGAAGCGCTAGCGGGCCGCGCAGCACCTCGATGCGCGCCGCGGAGGCGAGGCTCACGTTGGAGGCCTGCCCCTGGCCATCGGGCATGGTGGCGGGAATGCCGTCGACGATGAGCCGCACTCCGCGAATGCCGAAGGTCGAGCGCGAGCCGAAGCCGCGGATCGACAGCTGCAGGTCCTGCGCGTAGTTCTGCCGGTTGAGGACGGTGAGGCCGGGCACGCGCACCAGCGCCTCGGAAAGATTCACCATCGGGCCCGCGGCGCGGATCGTCTCGGCGCCCACGCCCGTGATCGCGGCCGGAACGTCGAAGGCCGGCGTCTCCACGCGCGTGGCGGTGACCACGACCGTGTCGAGTGGGATGGGTGCGGCGTCCTGCGCGTGCGCCCTCGCCGCGGCGAAGCACGCGAGGAGCGCCGCGGCGGCGCTCAGGACGGCTTGCGTGCTTCGATGGAGATCGATGCGTACCACTCCGCGAGGTCGGCGATGTCGTCGTCGGTAAGGGGCTTGGCGATGACGTTCATCACCTCGTGCTGGCGCTTGCCGCTGCGGAAAGACTTCAGCTGCTCCGCGACGTAGATGCGCGGCTGGGCCGCGAGGTTGGGCGCGTCGGGCGCGGTGCTCACGCCCAGCAGGCCGTGGCATACCGCGCACGCCTGCGCCTTGGCGCGCCCCGGCGGATCCGCCGCGAGCGCGCCCGCGCAAGAAAAGAGCAGCAGCATGGCGATCGCCTTCAACGGCGCGGCGCCCCGCCCACGTAGCTCACGCGATAGATCGCGCCGGCGAAGTCGTCGGAAACGAGCATCGAGCCGTCCTTCATCATCGCCACGTCCACGGGGCGGCCGCGATACAGGCCCGTCGCCTCGTCGAGCCAGCCGTCGGCGAACACCTCCGTCTTGTCGGCTGTGCCGTCGGCCTTGAGGCTGGTGAACATCACCCGCGCCCCGATTGGCGTCGTGCGGTTCCACGAGCCGTGCTGCGCGCTGAAGAGGCCGCCCTGGTACTTCGCCGGGAACTGCTTGCCGGTATAGAACGCGAGCCCGAGGTCGGCGGCGTGCGCGTCCGTGTAGACCTGCGGGTTGGTCACGTTCGGCGGCAACGGGTCCTTGTCATAGCCGAACTCGGTGATGCGGGTCTTGCCCTGGATCCACGGATAGCCGAAGAACTGCCCGGCCTGCGTGGCGCGGTTGATCTCGCCCGCGGGGATGTCGTCGCCCATGCCGTCGGTCTGGTTGTCGGTGAACCAGAGCGTGTTGTCCTTGGGATTGAACTCGAGGCCGACGGAGTTGCGGATGCCGCGCGCATACACCTCGCGCTTGGAGCCGTCGAAGGCGTTCATGCGCACGATGCCGCCGATTCCGACCTCGTCGAAGAGCTTCAGCTTTTCGCGCGGCTGCACGTTGAAGGGCTGCCCGAGCGTGATGTAGAGCATGCCGTCCTTGCCGACGCGGCAGGTCCTCGCGCCGTGGTTGTAGGACTCTTCCTCGACGGGGATGAGCTTGCCCTGCGGCACGACCTCGATCACGGCGACGTCCGGCCCTTCATAGAAGAACTCGGCGGCGGGGAAATTGAGCACGCGGTTGTGGTCGACCACGATGAGGAAGCCGTCGCGCGTCCAGCAAACGCCATTGGGGACGCTGAACTTCAGCGATGGCGCGAACGCCTTCACCTCGTCGGCGATGCCATCGCTGTTGCGGTCGGTGACCGCCCAGACGGTGGTCTTGCGCGTGCCGACGAAGAGCATGTTGGTGGACGGCGCAACCGCCATGTGGCGCGCGTCCGGGACGATCGCATAGAGGTCGATCTTGAAGCCCGGGGGCAGTTTCACGCGCTTCAGGTTCGCGCGGATGGCGTCCGCGTTGACCCCGCTCTGCGGTACCGGCGGGATGTTGAGGTCGGTGGTGGCGACCTTCATCTGCTTCAGCTTGTCGATGTTGGTCTGCGAGAGCGCGGGCAGCGATGCAAGGACGAGGGACGCCGAAAGGCAAGCGCCGGCGAGACGCAGGGTGGTGATTTTCATGTTTTTTCTCTCCGAAGGGGTGTCGCGAGGAAAACTCTACGCTCCCTCGCGGTAAAAGCACAACCGCCACTACACCCGCCGGGCTACTCGCCCTTGATACCGGCTTCCCTGAAAAGCCGGGCGTAGCGCGCCAGTTGCTCGCGCGTCGCCGCCCCGAGCTCCTCGGGGGAGGTGCCGCGCACGGTGAGGCCCTGGTCGCGCAGCTTGTCGCGCACCTCGGGATCGGCGAGCGCCTTGAGGATCTCGGCGTTGAGCCGCGCGACGATTTCCTTCGGCGTGCCGGCGGGGACCATCACCGTGAACCACGAATTGAACTGGAATCCGGGCAGGCCCGAGGTGGCGACCGTCGGCGCTTCGGGAAACTGGGGCAGCGGCGCGGGCGTGGACACGCCGATCAAGCGCAGCTTCCCGCCGCGCGTGAGCCCCGCGACGGTGGCCAACCCCTGGAATGCGACCGGCACGTCGCCCGCCGCCACGCCGAGCGCCGCCTGCGACGCGCCCTTGTAGGGAACGTGCGTGAGCGTGATCCCGGCCTGCGAAGCGAACAGCGCCATGGCGATGTGTTGCGGGCTGCCGTTGCCGCCGGAGCCGAAGTTCACTTCACCGGGCTTGGCCTTCGCCGCGGCGATGAGGTCGGCCGCGCTCTTGTACGGCGAGGTCGGCGTGGTGACCAGGCCCCACTCGATGGTGGCCACCAGCGAAACCGGCTCGAAGTCGCGCAGGATGTCCCACGACGGCTTGTTCGCCATGTTGGGGAGCATCGTCATGATGCTGTCGTTGAAGCCGCCGATGGTGTAGCCGTCCGGCGCCGCCTTCGCTATCTGCTGCGTACCGATGAGGCCCGCCGCGCCAGGAATGTTCTCCACCACGATCTGCTGGCCCATGTTGGCCGACATCTTCTGCGTGACGATGCGCGCCGCGTTGTCCACGGCGCTTGCGGCGGCCAGCGGGATGATCATCCTGATCGGCTTGCTGGGATATCCCTGCTGGGCGTTCGCCGCGAACGGCAGTGCGAGTGCGAGCCAAATCAGGATGCGCGTGATATTCATGGGTGGGCCTCAATGGGTACGCAGCGGGGGAATCTCGAGCTCCTCGGCCAAACGATCGAGGGTGTTCATGAGCGAGGGCGCGATGGCGATGCCGCCCGCGCGCTGCGCGACGATGCGCGCGTGGCTCTGCTCGCCGGGAACGAAGATCGCATCGACGCCCGGCATGCGCTCGGAAGCATGAAGGTCGCGAATGAGCTTGTCGACCGCGGCCTTGAATTGCGCGATGTCGCCGAAAGCCGATGGGTCGATGGCGACGATCGACTGCCCGGTGTTGGTCGCGGTCTGCGCATCGTGGTTGAAGTCGATGACGTCCTTGCCCATGGCCGCGCCGTTCAACGTGCCGGCAATGAGCCCGACCACCAGCGCGAGGCCGTAACCCTTGTAGCCGCCGATGGGAAGGAGGAAGCCTTCGTTGGCGCGGCGTGGATCGGTGAGCGGCTTGCCTTCGCGGTCGATCATCCAGCCCTCGGGCATCGGTTCGCCACGCGCCGCCTTCGCCTTTACCTTGCCGTAGGCCGCGACCGTAGTCGCCATGTCGAGCACGATCGCCGTCTCCTCGCCCGCGGGAATCGCCGCGGCGATCGGGTTGGTGGACAGCAACATGTCGATGCCTCCCCACGGCGGCAGGTGGTTGGCATTGCCCACCGCGAAGTAGAGCCCGATCATGTCGTGCGCGAGCATCATGCGCGCGTACAGCGACGCGGGGCCCGCGTGGTTGCTCCATTGCACGCCCACCCAGGCCACGCCGGCGATGCGCGCCTTCTCGATGGCGAGCTCGGCGGCGCGCTTCATGACGAGGTGGCCCATGGCGTTGTCGCCATGGATCAACGCCATGGCGGCGCGCTCGCGCTCGACGCGAATGTCGGGATGCAGGTTCACGCCGCCGGCGCGGATGCGCTTCAGGTATTGCGGCAGGCGGATTACGCCGTGGCCGTCGGAGCCCTGCAGGTCCGCCTCGGCCATGAGTGCGGCCACCGTGCGCGCGTCGGCAGACGGCATCCCCACCGTCTCGAAGGCGAGCGCGATGAAGAAGCGCAGGCGCCCGAAATCAACGAGGATCGGATCGGCACTCAGTCGGCCTCCTCGATCCAGGTGGCCTGGATGGCTTCGAGGATCTTCTCGCCGGAGCGGTTCGGGTCGTCGTCGAAATCGGCGAGCTCGAGAACCCAGCGGTGCAGGTCCGTGAAGCGCACCACCGCGGGGTCGACATCGGGAAATTTCTCCGCGAGCGCGATCGCGATGTCGCGCGTGTCGGTCCATTTCATCGCTTGGCCTCGCTCACCTGGTTCAGCGTGTACCTGGGGATCTCGATGGTAATGGGCTTGTCCTTCATGCGCGCCTGGCACGAGAGCCGCGAGGTGAGCTCGAGCCCCCACGCCTTGTCGAGGAGGTCGTCCTCCTTCTCGGTGGGCGGATCGAGGTCCTCGTAGCCTTCGCGCACGATCACATGACAGGTGGTGCAGGCGCAGCTCTTCTCGCAGGCGTGCTCGATCTCGATGTGGTGGTCGAGGAGCGCATCGCAGATGGAGATGCCGGGGGCCGCGTCGATCTCGGCGCCGGCGGGGCAAAGCGTCTCGTGCGGCAGGACCGTGAGGCGCGTCATTTGGTGCGCACCTCGTCGACCCTGCGCCCGGTGAGCGCGCCCGACACCGCCCGATCCATGCGCCGCCCGGCAAAGGCCTGGCTCGCCTCGTTCAGGTCGTGGACGGCCGACTTGATGGCGCGGTGGTCGGTGGTGTTCCAGGCCTTCTCGAGCGTGGCCATGCCGCCCTCGAGGCGCGCGCGCTCGTCTTCTGCGAGGAGGTCCGCGTCCTTGGCGAGCGCGGCGCGGATCGCGGTGAGGAGCGATTCGGCCTCGACGCGCTGCTCGGCCAGGGCGCGTGCGTCGCGGTCATGCGTTGCGTGCGAAAAGCTTTCCTGCAGCATGCGCGCGACCTCGTCGTCGGAAAGGCCATACGAGGGCTTCACCACGATCGCCGTTTCCACGCCCGTCGTGTTCTCGCGCGCCGAGACCGACAGGAGCCCATCGGCATCGACCTGGAAGGTGACCTGGATGCGCGCCGCGCCCGCGACCATTGGCGGGATGCCGCGCAACTCGAAGCGCGCGAGCGAGCGGTTGTCGGAGACCAGCTCGCGCTCGCCCTGCACGACATGGATGGCCATCGCGGCCTGCCCGTCCTTGAAGGTGGTGAACTCCTGGGCGCGCGCCACCGGGATCGTGGAATTGCGCGGGATCACGCGCTCCACCAGCCCGCCCATGGTCTCGAGGCCGAGCGAAAGCGGGATCACGTCGAGGAGGAGCCAGTCGTCGCCGGGCGCGCGGTTGCCGGCGAGCACGTTGGCCTGGATCGCCGCGCCGAGCGCCACGACGGCATCGGGATCGAGGTCCTTCAGCGGCGCTCGGCCGAAGAGCGTCTCCACGGCCTGCCGCAGGTGCGGCATGCGCGTGGCTCCTCCGACCAGCACCACGCCATCGACCTCGCGCGCCTGCAGCTTCGCGTCGCGCAACGCCTTGCGCGTGGGGCCGAGCGTCTTCTGCACGAGGGCCGTGGTGAGGTGCTCGAACTCCGCGCGCGTAAGTCGCAGGTGCAGCTTCTGCCCGTACGAGAGCATCACGTGCACGTCGGCTTCGGCGTGCGCGGAGAGCTTTTCCTTCGCTTCGCGCGCCGCGGCGAGGAGCCGGCGCGTGTCGCCGCCGCCCGCGTCGGCGAGCTTTTGGACCACGCGCCAGTGGGTGGCGATCGCCTGGTCGAAGTCGTCGCCGCCCAGGGCCGAATCGCCATTGGTGGACAGCACCTCGAAGACTCCGCGCGTCAACTTGAGGATCGAGATGTCGAACGTGCCGCCGCCCAGGTCGAAGATCGCGAAGGTGCCTTCGGAGGCGTGGTCGAGGCCGTAGGCGATCGCCGCGGCGGTGGGCTCGTTGAGGAGGCGCATGACGTTCAGGCCGGCAAGCTTCGCCGCGTCCTTGGTGGCCTGGCGTTGCGACTCGTCGAAGTAGGCGGGCACCGTCACTACCGCGCCGAAGAGCTCGCCGCCGAGCGCGCGCTCGGAGCGCTCGCGCAGCACCTTGAGGATTTCCGCCGAGACCTGCACCGGGGACCGCACGCCCGCCACGGTCTGGATGGCGACCATGCCGGGCGCGTCCTGGAAGTGATACGGAAGCGCGCCGTACTTGGCGACGTCGGCGACGCCGCGGCCCATGAAGCGCTTCACCGAGACGATGGTGTTGGCCGGGTCGTCGGCCTGCGCCGCGCGTGCGCCATGGCCCACCTCGACGTGCCCCTCCCGGAAGTAGCGCACGATCGACGGCAGGAGGGGCCGGCCTTCCTCGTCGGCGAGGACTTCGGCGACGCCGCTACGCACGGTCGCCGCCAGCGAGTGCGTGGTGCCCAGGTCGATGCCCACCGCGAGCTTGCGCTGGTGCGGCTCGGGCGAATCGCCCGGCTCGGAAATCTGCAGGAGGGCCATCAGCCCCTGTCCCGGTCAACCATGCAGGGCCTCGTCGATCTCCTCCTCGAGCTTCTCGAGGAAACGCAGCTTCCTCACCAGCGAGCAGCCGGCCACGTAGTTGGCGTCCGCGTCGAGCGCGCGCTCGAGGACGCGCAGCATGTCGGTACGCGCCTTGGCGATGTCGCTTCGCAGGCGCTCGAGCTGGCTCGTGTCGAGTGGCGCGCGCGCATGGGCCGCCGCCTCGCGCCATTCCATCTGTTGCATGAGGAAGTCAGGCGGCATGGCGGTGTTGGTCTCCTCCTCGGTATCGTAGCCCTTCAGCTGGAGGAGGTAGCGCGCGCGCGCGATGGGATCCCTCAGCGTGCGGAATGCCTCGTTGGCGCGCGTCGCCCACTGCATGGCGACGCGGCGCTCGGCCTCGGTCGCCGACGCGAAGCGATCGGGATGCACCTGGGACTGGAGGTCGCGAAAGCCGCTCTCGAGGCGCGCCGGGTCGACCGCGTACTTCACCGGAACGCCGAGCAGCTCGAAATGGTCGCGCGAGAAATCAGGGATCAAACGTTGAATGATTCCCCGCAGCCGCAGCGGTCTTTCTCGTTCGGATTGTTGAACTTGAAGCCCTCGTTCAACCCCTCGCGCACGAAGTCGAGCTCCGTGCCGTCGAGGTAGGCTAGGCTCTTCGGGTCGATGAGGACGCGCACGCCATTCGACTCGAACGTGGTGTCCTCGGGCTGGATGTCGTCGGCGAACTCGAGCTTGTAGGCCAGGCCCGAGCAGCCGGTGGTGCGCACGCCCAGGCGCAGGCCCACGCCCTTGCCGCGCTTCTCGATGTAGCGCTTGACGTGGTCCGCGGCGCGGTCGGTGAGCTGGACGGCCATCAGTCGGCCGCTCTCTTGTCGGCGTCGGCATCGCCCGAGCCGTATTTCTTGCGATAATCGGCGACGGCCGCCTTGATAGCGTCCTCGGCGAGGATCGAGCAGTGGATCTTCACCGGCGGGAGCGCGAGCTCCTCGGCGATCTGCGTGTTCTTGATGGTGGCGGCCTCGTCCACGGTCTTGCCCTTCACCCATTCGGTGACGAGCGAGGACGACGCGATCGCGCTGCCGCAGCCGTAGGTCTTGAACCTGGCGTCCTCGATGATGCCGAGCTTGTTCACCTTGATCTGCAGCTTCATCACGTCGCCGCACGCGGGGGCGCCCACCATGCCGGTGGCCACGCCCTCGTCGTCCTTCCCGAAGGAGCCGACGTTGCGCGGGTTTTCGTAGTGGTCGATGACTTTTTCGCTATATGCCATGTGAGTCTCCTGAAGCTAATGTGCAGCCCATTGCACCGAATTCAAGTCGATGCCGTCCTTGTACATCTCCCAGAGCGGGCTCATCTCGCGCAGCTTGCCGATGCGCTCCTTGATGAGCTTCACGGCGAAGTCGATGTCGGCTTCCGTGGTGAAGCGCCCCAGGGTGAAGCGGATGGAGCTGTGCGCCAACTCGTCGTTGCGCCCCAGCGCGCGCAGCACGTACGAAGGCTCGAGGGAAGCCGAGGTGCACGCCGACCCCGAAGACACCGCGAGCTCCTTCATGCCCATGATGAGCGACTCGCCCTCGACGAAGTTGAAGCTCACGTTCAAATTGTGCGCGACGCGGTGCTCGAGGTCGCCGTTCACGTAGATCTCTTCCATGTCCCCGAATCCGGCGAGAAGCTTGTCGCGAAGCATGCGCACGCGCTCGTTCTCCACGGCCATCTCGAGGCGCGCGAGGCGGAAGGCTTCGCCCATGCCGACGATCTGGTGCGTGGCGAGGGTGCCGGAACGGAAACCCTTCTCGTGCCCGCCGCCGTGCATCTGCGCTTCGAGGCGCACGCGCGGCTTCCTGCGCACGTAGAGCGCGCCGATGCCCTTGGGGCCGTAGGTCTTGTGCGCGGAGAAGCTCATCAGGTCGACCTTCAGCTTCTCCAGGTCGATCGCCACCTTGCCGGTGGCCTGCGCCGAATCCACGTGGAAGATGATGCCCCTGGCGCGCGTGATCTCGCCGATTTCAGCGATCGGCTGGATCACGCCGATCTCGTTGTTCACCATCATGATCGAGGCGACGATCGTGTCGGGGCGCAGCGCCGCCTGGAACTTCGCGAGGTCGAGCAAGCCGTCGGGTTCCGGGTCCAGGTACGTCACCTCGAAGCCTTCGCGCTCGAGCTCGCGCATGGTGTCGAGCACGGCCTTGTGCTCGGTCTTCATGGTGACGAGGTGCCTGCCCTTGGTCTTGTAGAAATGCGCCGCGCCCTTGAGGGCGAGGTTGTTGGATTCGGTGGCGCCGGAGGTCCAGACGATTTCCTTCGCGTCGGCGTTCACCAGCTTGGCGACTTCGAGGCGCGCGTTCTCCACCGCCTCCTCGGCCTCCCAACCGTAGCCGTGGCTGCGCGAGGCGGGGTTGCCGAACTGCTCGGTCAGCCACGGGATCATCTTCTCGGCCACGCGCTGGTCGACCGGCGTGGTGGCCGAGTAGTCGAGGTAGATCGGCTTCTTGCGGATGGGGGTGACGGGACTCATGGCGATCAGGAGGAAACGAAATGGGGTTGGCGCAAGTGGGCGCCGCGTACCAGCGATACGGGCTTGGTGCGCTGCCTCTCCACCAGTTGGGACAGCGTCACGCCGGCGAGAAATCCATACACCGTGCTGTTGAGCTCTTCCCACAGGTCGTGGGTCATGCAGCGGTGGCTGTCGTGACAGTTCTCACGCCCGCCGCACTGGGTCGAATCGATCGGCTCCTCGACCGCGCGGATGATGTCGGCAACGGTGACTTGAGACGCGTCGCGGGCGAGGTGATAGCCGCCTCCCGGCCCGCGCACGCTCTCCACCAGCTCGCGGCGGCGCAGCTTGCCGAAAAGCTGCTCGAGATAGGACAAGGAAATCTTCTGGCGCTCGCTGATGCCGGACAGGGTGACCGGGCTCGCGGCGCCATGGAGCGCGAGATCGAGCATCGCCGTCACCGCGAAGCGTCCTTTAGTCGTCAGTCTCATGGAGTCTTCCTCGCTGCCAGTCGCCTTCGGAAATCAATCCTGAGCGATTCACTCAAGTATTGTATAAAGTCCGACAAAAACAGTCAAGAATGATTCAACCCGTTTTTCGACGAAGTTCGCCGCCATTCGACTCTTTTTCAAGTCCTTCTAGCCGGTCCAGGATTGCTTGGAGGCGTTCGTCGATGTCCTCGGTCCGCGTTCCCAGCGCCAGCAGAACCTTGTTCAGCGGATCGTCCTGGTCCGCGGTCACTGCATAGGCGTCGAACGCCATGCGCCCCCCAACGCCCAGCGCAGGCCCGGCTTCGACGATGCGCGCCGGAATGCCGACCACGGTCGCCCCCGCCGGCACCGCCTTCACGACGACGGAGTTGGAGCCGACCTTCGCGCCGTCGCCGACGATGAATGGGCCGAGGATCTTGGCGCCCGCGCCGACCACCACTCCTCTGCCGAGGGTCGGATGGCGCTTGCCCTTGTTCCAGGAGACCCCGCCCAGGGTCACCCCGTGATAGAGCGTGCACTCGTCGCCGATCTCCGCGGTCTCGCCGACCACGACACCCATGCCATGGTCGATGAAGACGCGCCGGCCGATGGTCGCCCCCGGGTGGATCTCGATTCCAGTGAGGAAGCGCGCGATGTGCGACATGAAGCGCGCGAGCCAGCGCAGCTGGATGCGCCACAAGGCGTGGGAGAAGCGATGCATCTGCAGGGCATGAAAGCCCGGATAGCAGGTGAGCACTTCCCACACCGAGCGCGCGGCCGGGTCGCGCTCGAAAACGCACTGAATATCTTCGCGGATGCGGCGGAACATGGAGGAAGCTCGTCGTTAAGGTGTTGTCTGGATGGACTAAGTCTAGTATTCCCGAGTAAAATTATCAACTATTCGCCCGTCCGGGTGAACGCCTACGCCCCCGTGAACAGCTTCTTCAAACGCTACGTCGAGTTCATCCGGCAGCCCGACGTGTCCCGCCTGTTGCTGGTGGCGCTCTTCACGCGCATGCCGGTCGGTATGGTGGGCTTCGCGATGCTGATGTTCCTGCGCGACACGCTCGGCAATTTCACCCTCGCCGGCGCCGCGGTCGGCATCAACTTCGTCGCCATGGCCGCAGTGGCGCCGGTGGTGGGGCGCATCATCGACCGCCACGGGCCGCGAGTGCCGCTCCTGGTGACCGGCACCGTGGCGCCGCTCGCCCTCCTCGGCGTTCTCTTCACCGCCCGGACGGGAATGGCCTTCGCCGTTGTCGCCGGCTGCGCGGCGTTGGCCGGCGCCTTCGCCACACCCATAACGACGCTCACGCGCACCGCGTGGCGCCACCGGTTCGAGCGCGAGGACGACAGGCGCACTGCATTCTCGCTCGACGCGGTGATGATCGAGCTCAACTTCACTCTCGGGCCGGCGCTGATCGCGCTCCTCCTCGCGAAAGCGAGCGCGACCGCTGCCTTCGGCTTCGCCATCGCGGTGGTGGTCGTCGCCTGGATCGTCTTTCTCGCCGGGCCGACGCTGCGCTATTTCGCGAAGAGCGAATCGACCGAGCGCCATCTCTTCGGTCCGCTCACCGAGCCGCGCCTGTGGCTGGTCTTCCTCGCCTCCTTCGGCATGACCACCTGCTACGGGCTCCTCGAGGTGGGATATCCCGCGTATGCCACGGCGCTCGCCATGCCCGCGCTGGGCGGGGTGCTGCTCTCGATCAACTCGCTGGGCAGCGCGCTCGGCGGGGCCATCTTCGGCGGGCTCCACCTGCGCGCGCCGGTTGAGCGCCAGTTCGCCTGCGTGCTGGGACTCATGGCGATTCCCGTGTTCCTGCACACCGTGGTCTCCGGCACCGTGGGCTTCGCGATCGTCGCCTTCCTCGCCGGAGCGCTCATCGCGCCGTCGATCGCCGCGCAGTCGGTGCTCATCTCGCGCCTGGCGCCCGCGCAGTACGCAACCGAAGCCTTCACGTGGTCCTCGACATTTATCGTGAGCGGCCTCGGCGCCGGCATGGCGCTGGGCGGCTTGCTGGTCGAGACGACGGGGTTGCGCTCGGCTTTCGCCACCGGGGCCGCGATCGTCGCCGCCCTGGCGGTCATCGGCCTGGCGGTGACCTCGGGGGCGGCCCGGCGGGCGCGCGCCTAGCTTTCGTTCAACGGCGCTTCGCGGCCCACGCATTCATCAATCCGCGCAACAGCTTCACTTCCTCGCGCTCGAGGCCTCCGCGCGCGAAGAGCCTGCGCATGCGCTCCATGAACCGGCCCGGATTGCGCGGATCGAGGAATTCCGAGGCCACCGCGGTGGACTCGAGCTGCGCGAAGAATCCCTCGACATCGTCGCGCGTAGCGGGCTCTCCCGCCTTCGACGCCGCCATCTGGAATCGAGCGGCGGTAGTGGCGAGCTCGTAGCAGGCCACCTGCACCGTGGCCGCGAGATTGAGGGACGAATACTCCGGGTTGGCGGGCACCGAGACGAGGCGCTGGCAGCGCGAGAGCTCCTCGTTCGAAAGGCCCGACGTCTCATTGCCGAAGACAAGCGCCACCGGCCCACGGGACGCGGCCTCGAGGATTTCCGGGGCCGCCTCGCGCAGCGCCCGCGCTTCGTGCGAAAGGCCGCGCCCGCGCGCGCTGAAGCCCACCACCAGCACGCGGTCGGCGAGCGCGGCATCGAGCGTCTTGTAGGTGCGCGCGCCCTCGAGGAGCCCGGCAGCGCCGGCCGCCATGGCGCTCGCGTCCGGATCGGGGAAGTGGCGCGGCTCCACCAGCACGAGGTCGGAGAAGCCCATGGTCTTCATCGCGCGCGCCGCCGCGCCGATGTTGCCCGGGTGGCTGGTGCGTGAGAGCACTACCGCGATGCGGCGCAATGCTTCGCTGTCCATCGGCGCGATTGTGCCTCACCACGAAAAAAAAGGCGGCAGCCATGGAGTAAAATTGCCCCATGCATCCCATGCTCAACACGGCCGTGAAGGCCGCGCGCAAGGCCGGCAGCATCATCACCCGCGCCTCCTCCGACATCGACCGGCTCACGATTCGCAGCAAGCGCAAGAACGATTTCGTCTCGGAGGTGGACCACGCCGCCGAGGAGGCCATCATCGCAGTGCTGCGCGAAGCCTATCCGGCGCACGGCATCCTCGCCGAGGAAAGCGGCTCGACCGACCTCGACGCGGAGTTCGTGTGGGTCATCGATCCCCTCGACGGCACCACCAACTTCCTGCACGGCTTCCCGCAGTACTGCGTGTCCATCGGCCTTCTGCACAAAGGCGTGCCGAACCAGGCAGTGGTGTTCGATCCCAACAGGAACGAGCTCTTCACCGCTTCGAAGGGCGTGGGCGCGTACCTCAACGATCGGCGCATCCGCGTGAGCAAGGTCGACAAGGTGGAAGACGCCCTGATGGGAACCGGTTTCCCCTTCAGGGAAGTCGGCAACCTCGACGACTACCTGCGCATGCTGAAGAACATGACGCTCAACTGCGCCGGGGTGCGCCGGCCCGGCGCCGCCGCGCTCGACCTCGCGTGGGTGGCCTGCGGAAGGATCGACGGCTTCTGGGAGATCGGGCTCTCGCCGTGGGACATGGCGGCGGGCGCGCTCCTGGTGCGCGAGGCAGGCGGCCTCATCGGGGATCTCGAGGGCGAGGACAAATTCCTCGACACCGGTCGCGTCGTCGCTTCCAACGGCAAGATCTTCGGCGCGCTACTGAAGGTCCTGAAACAGAAGGCCTGATGCGCCTCGCCGCCCTGGCCTTCGCCGTCGCCGCTGGCGCAGCCGCCGCGCAGGCCGATCCCGCGCTGGTCGAACGGGCGAAGAAGGAAGGCGCCGTCACGCTCTATACCTCGATGCAGCTGGTCGACTCGCGCCCCCTTACCGAGGCCTTCGAGAAGAGGTACGGCATCAAGGTGAGCCTGTGGCGCGCGAGCGGCGAGAAAGTCGCGCAGCGCGTCGTCACGGAGGCGCGCGGCGGCCGCTTCGACGTCGACGTCGTCGAGACCGACGGCGCGCAGATGGAGATCCTGCATCGCGAGAGGCAGCTCGCACCGTTCACGAGTCCGGAGATCGCCGAGATCCCCGCCCACCTCCTTCCCGCGCACAAGGGTTACGTGCCGACGCGCCTGAGCCTCTACGTGCTCGCGTACAACACGCAGCGCGTCCCCGCTTCCGAAGTCCCCGATTCATACGAGGCGCTGCTCGATCCGAAATGGACGGGGCGCTTCGCCATCGAAGCCGCCGACGTCGCGTGGTTCGCCGCGGTCGCCAAATCGATGGGCGAGGAGAAAGGCATCGCCTATTTCCGCCGGCTGGCGGCGATGAAGCCGTCGATTCGCAGCGGGCACACGCTGATGGTCGAGCTGGTCGCCGCGGGCGAGATCGACATGGCGCTCGACGCGCACGTTCAGGGTGTGGCGCGCCTGAAGGACAAGGGCGCCCCGATCCAGTGGAAGGCCTTGCAGCCGGCGTTCGGCCAGCCGAGCTCGGTCGGAGTGGCGCGGCGCGCGCCGCACCCCAACGCCGCGCTCCTCCTCGCCGACTTCGTCGTCTCGCGCGAAGGCCAGGAAATCATCAAGTCGCGCAACCGCGTGCCTTCCAGCCGCGCGGTGGACAGCCCGCTCAACAAGTTCCGCTACGAGCTGATCGACCCGGCGCTCATGCTCGAAGAATGGGAGCGCTGGTCGAAGCTCTGGTCGGCCATCTTTCTCGGCGGCAAGGAGCTGAAGAAGGACGAGTAGCGCTACGCGTACGCAACACCGGCGGCGATCGCAGCGGGCACCGGCAGGCGCGCGTATTCCATGTACATCGCGAGCATCGCCGCCGCACTCCTCTCGATCGCGCGGTTGCGATAGCCCGTGGCGGCCTTCGCGAACTGGATGTGCGGGAAAGGGTTGGCTTCCCACACCACCACTTCGCCCTCGCGCGTGTAGCCATAGTCGAACGCGACAAGATCGAGCCCAAGCGCGCGCCGCGCTGCCTGGAAGCGCGCGTGGTGCACGTCGGGGCGCGAGATGTAGGAGAGCTCGCGCGCGCGGGTCGTGTCGTTGCCCACCCGGTCGGCGCCGCGCGTCACCCAATCTTCTGAAGCCTGCACGTGGTGCGACACGCCGGTGTCGCCGCAGGCGAGGTAGCGGTACTTGTAGTGCAGGCCGTCGCCCGCGTCGCGCACGTCGACGAGCTCGGAAGCCGCGGGCAGCACCATGTCCTCGAGCGGCAGGGCGCGCGCCTCAGCGGGCGTGTTCGCTCGCGTCATGGGCCATCCATGCCCCCAGTCCTCGCGCACGAAGAGCGGGAATGCGAGCCCGGCGAAATCACGGCGAAACGCCGCGGGATCGGTGATGCGCACCGTGCGCGGCGTGCGCAGCCCGGCGGCGGCGATCGCCTGCGCGCCCGCGGTCTTGCCCGCGAGCGCGAGGCGCTCGACGCGATTGACCACCGGGACGCCGAGTGAGTCGCAATGCGCCGCCATCGAGTTCATGTAGTCGTAGAGCGGCGTGGACCAGGCCTGCACAGGGTCCTGGAGCCACGGCACGAGGAGGCGCACCGAGGGCCAGTCGACGACGCCGAGCGGGAGGTCGCGGATGTCGAGGTGTTCGAGGCACTGCGGCGCATTGGCGCGCGCCCAGTCGAGCACCTCGTCGTAGAAGCCCTTCTGGAATTCGGGATGGCGAACGATGAGGATCCCGCTCGCCACTGCGTCAGCCGTCCTCGCGCCGCGCGGCGAAATAATCGGCGAGCATGCGATGCATCTCCGGCTTGGGGCTCGCCCAGCGCCAGGGGCCGTTGCCGTCGCTTGCAAGGTCGCACCGCGGATCGAAGTCGTGGGGGGCGAGGTCGAGGTGGCGCGCGGCGGCGCGACGGTCGGCGATCTCGCCGTGCCACAGGTGGAAGAGCTTGCCGTCGATGAAGTCCACGTTGCCGCGCACGCTCTCGAACCAGGGCTCGGCCCAGGCGCGGTAGTAGCTGCGTTGACGCGCGTTCATGGAGTGTCGCTCCTCGACCGCGTCGAAAGCGCCCCACGACGCGCACGCCATCGCCGTGTCGCCCCCGCCGATCACGCAGCCGTCGAAAAGACCGTGGCGGTCGAGGAGCTCGCGCCGGAACGCCCAGGCCAGCCCGGGCAGGTGCCGCCCGCGTCCGTCTCCCGCCTGCACTCCCAGGCAATCGCGCACCGGCACGTTGGCCCGGATCGCGCGCGCGCAGGATTCGCAGCGATGCGAGCCGGCGAGCGAGAAGCCGGGGCCGGCGTCGGCGCGCAGGAAATGGACCTCGGAGAAAAGGTGCACCACGGGGCTTCGCGCGAGGCGCTCGAGCGCGTCCTTCGACCAGTCGCGCTTCTCGAACACGATGTCGCAATCGAGCACCGAGACCGCGCGGCATTCGCGCGGCAGGCTCGCCACGCCGAGGTTCAGGAGCCGCTCCTTCTGCCATAGCACGTCGCCGCCGTCGATGCGCAGCAGGATGTCGGCGTCCTTCGAATCGAGCTCGAAGCGCCCGTCGAAGGAAAGCTCGACGGCGACCAGCGGCACCTCGAGGTGGCGGCGGAAGGCGCGATAGTTCGCGATGCGCCGCCGGTATCCCTGCGGATTGAACAGGCACGTCACCGCCCAGTGTTCCGCGCCCCTCACGCGGCGGGCCTCCTGCGCAAGAGCGTGAGCCCGTCGCCGACCGGCAGGCTCAGCAGCTCCAGCGCGGGATCGGCGCGCA
The DNA here is from genome assembly GCA_031364925.1 of Burkholderiales bacterium. Lineage (GTDB taxonomy): Bacteria > Pseudomonadota > Gammaproteobacteria > Burkholderiales > Usitatibacteraceae > Usitatibacter. Next base: position 41,925 of record JANLXC010000047.1, read on the forward strand.
ACTGCTCGACGAAATCCTTCACGCGATGCTCGTACGGCTTGTCGTCACCGTAGATGCGCGAGGTGCGCACGCGCAGGGTATCGTGGAAGAGCACCAGCGCCCCGGGAGCCAGGCGATCGCGAAACGCCTCGTAGTCGAAGCGCGCCTGCTCCGCGGTATGCAGCCCGTCGATGAAGAGCATGCCGACCTCGCCCAGCTCGCGATACGCGGTGCTTTCCGTGAACTCCTGCGTGGTCGCGCGGTGGTGGCGGATGTTGGCGACGCCGAAGCGCAGGAAATACGCGCCGACGCGCGCCGCGTCGCTCCAGAAATCGTCGACCAGCGAGGGATCGATGAACACGACCTCGCCGCTCTCGAGGTTGTCGGCGAGCGCTCTTGCGAAGACGAGGGGAACGAAGCCGCGCCACGAGCCGATCACGACCACCGAGCGCGGGCGCAAAGCGCGCGCGAGCCCGTAATACACCCAACCCAATCCGAGGTTCGCGTCGTCGGCGCGCTGACCGTGGCCCATGCGCGCCATCGCGGGATCGGCGAGCAATTGCCGCGTCCACGATTCGATGCCGGGCGTGCCCCTATAATCCGCGAACGATCCCATCGCCCCCCTCGATCCCTTGGCCAAGCCTACCGCAATCGCTTCCGCGCAGCACCGCATCGTGATCGTCGGCGGCGGGGCGGGCGGCCTGGAGCTCGCCACGAGGCTGGGCGACAAGCTGCGGCGCGGAGGGCGCGCCCACGTGACTCTCGTGGACCGCAGCCGCACGCACCTGTGGAAGCCGCTCCTTCACGAAGTAGCCGCGGGCAGCATGGACATCCACCAGCACCAGCTCGACTACCTCGCGCAGGCGCGCTGGCACCGCTTCACTTTCGCGCTCGGCGCGCTTGCCGGCCTCGACCGTGCAGCGCGCGAGGTTGTCGTCGCGCGGGTGTTGGACGACGAGGGCGAGGAGATCCTTCCCGAGCGGCGCATCGGATACGACACGCTCGCGATCGCGATCGGCAGCGAGTCCAACGACTTCGGCACGCCGGGAGTGCGCGAGCACGCGTTCACCATCGACAACGCGTGGCAGGCGAACCTCTTCCACCGACGCCTCGTGAACGCGTGCTTTCGCGCGAACTACTCGAAGGACGCGCGCACCTTGCACATCGCCATCGTCGGCGCGGGCGCGACCGGGGTCGAGCTCGCCGCGGAGCTGCACAACACGATCCGCGTCATGGCGGCGTACGGCCTCGAGAATTTCGATCCCGAGCGCCAGATCCACATATCCATCATCGAAGCGGGGCCGCGCATCCTGCCCGGGCTCCCCGATCACATCGCCGAGGGGACCCTGAAGGTCCTCGAGGATCTGGGCGTCGATGTGCTGACCGGCGAGAAGGTGGTCGAGGTGACTTCCACGCTCGTGAAGACCGCCACCGGGCGCGAGATCCCGGGCGACTTCACCGTGTGGGCCGCGGGCATCCGCTGCAACGAGGTGTTGAAGGATCTCGACGGCCTCGAGTCCACACGCATCAACCAGCTCGCGGTGAAGACGACCCTCGATACCACGCGCGATGCGAACGTGTTCGCGTTCGGCGACTGCGCCGCGTGCCCGTGGAAGGACGACAAGTTCCTCCCGCCACGAGCCCAGACCGCGCACCAGCAATCGAGCCACCTGGTGGAAACGTTCACGGGGCGCCTTACCGGCGCGACTCCGCGTCCCTTTCACTACCGCGACTTCGGCTCCCTCGTCTCCCTCGGCGGCTACGACACCGTGGGCCAGCTGATGGGCTTCATCTCGAGCGAGAAATTCCGCGTCGAGGGATGGCTCGCCAAGTTCTTCTACGTCTCCCTCTATCGCCAGCACATCTGGGCTCTCTACGGATTCTGGCGAATGGCGCTGGACACACTCGCGCAGATTTTGCGCCGGCAGACGCAGCCGAAGGTGAAGCTCCACTAGCGCATGAAAGGGGTCAGTCCATCTGCGTGACGAACTTGGTCGTGAGGTAGCCATCGAAAGTCTCGGTGCCGCCCTCGCTCCCGATGCCGCTGTCCTTGATGCCGCCGAAAGGCGTCTCCGGCAACGCCGCACCGAAGTGGTTGATATTGACCATCCCCGATTCCAGCCCGTTCTGCAGCCGCAGCGCGTTCTTCGAAGAGGTGGTGAACGCGTACGCCGACAGGCCATAGGCAAGCGAGTTGGCGCGGCGGATCGCGTCGTCAAGGTCGGCGAATGGCACGCACGGCGCGATCGGGCCGAACGGCTCGAGCGTCATCACCTTGCTGTCGTCGGGTGGATTGCTGATGACGGTGGGCTGGAAGAAGTTGCCTTTCGCGCCGATGCGCGCCCCGCCCAGCTCGACGCGACCGCCGCGCTCGGTGGCGTCCTCGACGAACTCCATCATCGCCGGCACGCGCCGCTCGTGGGCGAGCGGACCCATCCTGGTGTCGGGGTCGATCCCCGGGCCCACCTTGATCTTGCCCGCCTTGTCGATGAAGCGCGCCATGAAGCGGTCGAATAGTTTCTCCTGGACATAGAAGCGGTTCGGGGAAACGCACACCTGCCCGGCGTTGGCGAACTTGAGTCCCGCGAGAGCGTCCGCGGCGCGCTCGACGTCGGCATCCTCGCAGACGATGACAGGCGAGTGCCCGCCCAGCTCCATGGTGACGCGCTTCATGTGCGCCCCGGCAAGCGCGGCGAGCTGCTTGCCGACCGGCACCGAGCCCGTGAACGAAATCTTGCGCACGATGGGGGAGCGGATCAGGTGCTCCGAGACCTCGGACGGCACGCCCCACACGATGTTGAGCACGCCGGGCGGCAGGCCCGCCTCGTGGAACATGCGCGCGATCGCGACCACCGCGCTCGGCGTGTCTTCCGGGCCCTTCAGGATGATGGTGCAGCCGGCGCCGATGGCCGCGCAGATCTTGCGGATCGCCTGGTTGTACGGGAAATTCCACGGCGTGAACGCCGCGCACACGCCGATCGGCTCGCGCAGCACCAGCTGGCGCACGTTCGGGCTGCGCGGCGCAATCACGCGACCGTAGATGCGCCGGCACTCCTCGGCATGCCAGTCGCAGTGATCGGCGCAGCGCGTCACCTCTCCGATCGCCTCGGCGAGCGGCTTGCCCATGTCGAGGGTGATGTTACGGCCGATCTCCTTGGAGCGATCGCGCGTCATCTGCCCGACCTTGCGCAATATCGCGCTCTTCTCCATCGGCGAGACCGTGCGCCACTTCTCGAAGGCGCGCTCGGCGGCGGCGAGCGCGCGGTCCAGGTCGGCCTTGGTGGCGTGCGGCAGCTTGCCCAGGAGATCGCCGGTCGCCGGATCGAGCACGTCCTGCTCGCGGCGCCCGCCGCCCTTGATGAATTCGCCGTCGATGTAAAGGCTGAGGTCTTCGTACATGGTCTCTCCAGATAGGTGGGCTCGCGGATGGCGCCCGCCCTGCTATTTTGCCCGACTACAATAGAGCCCGATGAAGCTCGAAGCGCCCGCGCCCGCCCACACACCGATGATGCAGCAGTACCTCGCCCTCAAGGCGGAGTACCCCGACATGCTGCTCTTCTACCGCATGGGCGACTTCTACGAGCTATTCCACGGCGACGCGGAGCGCGCGGCGAAGCTCCTCGACATCACCCTCACCGCGCGGGGCAATTCCGGCGGCCAGCCGATCCGCATGGCGGGGATTCCATACCACGCGCTCGAGCCCTACCTCGCCAAGCTGGTGAAGGCGGGCGAGTCCGCGGCGATCTGCGAGCAAGTCGGGGATCCCGCCACCTCGAAGGGGCCAGTGGAGCGCCGGGTCACGCGCATCGTGACGCCGGGCACCATCACCGACTCGGCGCTCCTCGCCGCGTCGCGCGAGAGCCTGCTGGCCGCTGTGCACGTCGCCGGGGCCACGGCGGGAATCGCATGGATATCGCTGGCGAGCGGCAGCCTCGCCGTAATGGAAGTGCCGCGCGCGCGCCTCGACGGCGAGCTCGAGCGGCTGCGGCCCGCCGAGATTCTCGCGGTGCATGAACTGGAAGTCGCGCTTTCCCCCGCTCCAGCGATGAAGCGCCTGGACCCCTGGCAGTTCGACGCCGTGGTGGCGAGCCGCGAGCTCTCGCGCCAGTTCGGCACCGTGGACCTTTCCGGCTACGGCGTCGAGGGGATGGAATGCGCCATCGCCGCGGCCGGCGCGCTCATCGCCTACTGCCGCCTCACCCAGCAGTCGACGTTGCCGCACGTGACGGCACTACGCGTCGAGCGCGACAGCGAGTTCGTGATGATGGATGCCACGACGCGCCGCAACCTCGAGATCACCGAGACGCTCGGCGGCGCGGAGTCCCCGACGCTCTTCTCGCTCCTCGACCGCTGCGCGACGTCGATGGGCAGCCGCAGGCTGCGCCACTGGCTGCACCATCCACTGCGCGACACCGCACCCCTCATGCAACGCCATGCCGCCATCGGCGCGCTCGCGCACCCGGCGTCGCGGCTACGCCATCCGCGCCTCGCCGGGCTTTTCGCCGCGTGGTCCGATGTCGAGCGCATCACCGCGCGCATAGCGTTGCGCACTGCGCGTCCGCGAGACCTCGCAGGCCTGCGCGATACGCTCGCCACGCTCCCCGATCTCCACGCCGCGCTGGTGGACAGCGCGCAGGCCGGGCTCGAGGCGCCGGCAACGGCGCTGCGGCCCGCGGATGAAGTCCATGCGACGCTCGCCGCCACGCTGAAGGACGAGCCCGCCGCGGTCCTGAGGGAAGGGGGCGTGATTCGCGACGGGCGCGACGCGGAATTGGACGAGCTGCGCGCCATCCAGAACGACTGCGGCGCCTTCCTCCTCGACATGGAGAAGCGTGAGCGCGCGCGCACCGGCATCGCCAACCTGCGAGTGGAGTTCAACCGCGTGCACGGGTTCTTCATCGAGATCACGCAGGGCCAGCTCGACAAGGTGCCGGTGGAATACAAGCGGCGCCAGACGATGAAGAACGCCGAGCGTTTCATCACGCCGGAGCTGAAGGCATTCGAGGACAAGGCGCTGGCCGCGGGGGAACGCTCGCTCGCGCGCGAGAAGATGCTCTACGAGGCGCTGGTCGACGAGCTGAACGCGCACATCGTCCGTCTCCAGGAGATTGCCGGGGCCGCCGCCGGGCTCGATGCGCTAGGCGCGCTCGCCGCGAGCGCGGAGACGCTCGGGCTCGCGCAACCGCATTTCACTGGCGAGGACTGCATCGACATCCGCGAGGGCCGCCACCTGGTGGTCGAGAGCCAAGTCGATGACTTCATCCCCAACGACGCGAGCATGAGTCGCTCGCGCCAGCTCCTGCTCATCACCGGCCCGAACATGGGCGGCAAGTCCACCTACATGCGCCAGGTCGCCCAGATTGCGCTGCTCGCCTATTGCGGGAGTTTCGTCCCGGCGAAGTCGGCCACACTGGGCCCGATCGATCGTATCTTCACGCGTATCGGCGCCTCCGACGACCTCGCCGGCGGGCGCTCGACCTTCATGGTCGAGATGACCGAGGCCGCGTCCATCCTCAACAACGCGACGCCGAAGAGCCTGGTGCTGGTCGACGAGATCGGCCGCGGCACGTCGACCTTCGACGGCCTCGCACTCGCCTATGCGATCGCGCGCCACCTCGCCGAGCACGTGCGCTGCTACACGCTCTTCGCGACGCACTATTTCGAGCTGACGCAGCTCGCCGCCGAGCTTCCCCACGTCGCCAACGTGCACCTCGACGCGGTCGAGCACAAGGATCGCATCGTGTTCCTGCACCGGCTAGAAGGCGGGCCCGCGGACCGCTCGTACGGGATCCACGTGGCGCACCTCGCTGGCATTCCCAAGGACGTGGTGCGCGCCGCGCGCCGCCATTTGGGCGAGCTGGAAAAACAGCTGCGTGCCGAGGGCGCCCAGCCCGACCTCTTCACGCAGCCCGCCGCTCCCGTCGAGATCGAGGAAAGCAACGCCGCTCTCGAGGCATTGCTCAAGCTGAAGCCCGACGAGATGTCGCCGAAGGAAGCGTTGGAGGCGTTGTATCGTTTGAAAGCGTTGGTCAAGTAACCAATGGCCCCCGCATTGCGCGGTCGCAACCCCCAGTAACCTACCGCGCTTCCCGCAATTCCTTTACGGTGAAGAACGGCATCGCGGCAAATACGATGGACACCAGCGAGAACACGAAGCTCGCGCGGTAGCCGCCAGTCAGGTCATGCAACATCCCCGCCGCGTAGGAGCCCAACGCCGCGCCGATCGCGTTGCTGGCGAGGATCGTCCCATACACCGTCGCGTGGCCCTTGCCGGCAAAGCCCTTGGCGGCCAGCGCGGAAACCAGTGGGCCGCGCGCGCCCTGGCAGAGGCCGAAGATGAGGATGCACGCGCCGATCAACAGCGGCGCCGGCCCCCAGGACAGCGCGAGGAATAGCAGGATGCCGATAGCCGTGCCGGCAAAGCTCACCATCGCCGTACGGCGCGTGCCCATGCGGTCGGCGAGGAAGCCGCTCGACATCACGCTCGCCACCGACAGCATGCCCATGACGCCGAAGGCGCTGGCAGCGGTGAGGGGTGCAATGCCCAGGTCGATGAGGTAGGAAACGGTCTGCACCAGGACCACGTACATGCCCATCGAGGTGAAGAAGAAGACACGCACGCAGCCCCAGAAGAGCGTCGTGGCCATGGCGCGCTTGATGGTCCAGGGAACCGCCCCGACGTCGGCTGCATGGAGGGCCTCGACGCGCGGGTCCCCCACCGCGAAGCGCCGCCATGGCACGGCGAAGAGCTGCACGACGGCGGTCACCAGGACGCAGGCGCCCAGCACCCGGTAGGCGCCGCGCCAGTCGTGCAGCGCAACAAGGTATTGCGCAAGCGGCACGATGATGAGCGCTCCCACGCCCGCGGCCGAGAACACGATGCCGATCATGGTGGACAGGCGCCTCTTGTACCAGCGCGCGAGAAGCGCCGCCGCGGGCACCATCCCCAGCAGTCCCACGCCGATGCCGACGGCGAGCCCGATCACGAGGTAGAAACCCCACAGCCGGTCGAGGTGAGAGGCGGCGAGGAGCGCGGCGCCGGCGATGCCCAGCCCCGTGGCGTATACGACGCGCGGGCCGAAGCGGTCGAAGAGCCAGCCCGCCGCGGGCCCGACGAGCCCGCTCACCAGCAGGTACACCGAATAGATGCCGGTAAGCTCGGCGCGGCTCCAGCCGAACTCGCGCTCGAGCGGGATCACCATGACGGTGAACGCATCGCCGATGCCGCGGCTGAAGATGTTGAAGACGAAACAGGTGAGGACTACCGCCAGTCCCGTGCGGCGCAGCGCTCGCAGGTCGGGATCGGCCTCGAGCGAGCTCATGGACTCATCTGCCGGAATCGCAATGGTGCATCATCGCATTTCGCGCGCGCCGCTCCCACACGGATCTCGAATGTCGTACCTGACACCACATATCAAGTCGTACCTGACACCACTTATTCTCGCGGCGCTGATGCTGGGCGGGTGCGCCGCGCGCCCGCCGACGGGCGAGGGGTTCGTGTTCGGTGTGATGGGGGACACGCCGTACAACGACCGCGAGGAGGCGCATTTCGTGAAGATGCTCGAGCGCATGGGTGGGGAGCCGCTCGCGTTCATCGTGCACGTGGGCGACATCAAGGCAGGCAGCAACTCGCCGTGCAGCGACGAGCTCTTCGCGAAGCGCCGCGCTCAGTTCGATCGCTCCAGGCACGCGATCGTCTATACGCCCGGCGACAACGAATGGACGGACTGCCGGCGCAAATCCAACGGCGGGACCGACCCGCTGGAGCGCCTCGCCGCCCTGCGCCGCGTGTTCTTCGCCGAGGGCTGGTCGCTGGGCATCGAGCGAATCGAGACGCGCGTGCAGGAAGATCGCGAGGCGCCCTGCGGCCCATACCCCGAGAATCGAGCCTGGATGCGCTCGCGCGTTCGCTTCGTGACGCTCAACATCCCGGGCAGCGACAACAACGTCGGTTTCGACAAGGCCTCCGACGACGAGGCGGCGTGCCGCAACGAGGCGAACCGGCGCTGGCTCGCGCGCGCCGTCGACGAGAGCGCCGACGCGAGCACGCGCGCGCTGGTGGTCGCGATCCAGGCGAACCCATGGGACACGCGCAAGTCCGTCTACAAGGTTTTCCTCGCCCAGCTGCAGGAGGCCGCGCGCCGCTTGAAGAAGCCGATCCTCTTCGCGCACGGCGACACGCATACCTATCGCGTCGACACGCCCTTCACCGACGCGCTCGGCCAACCGGTCTTCAACATCACGCGACTGGAGACTTACGGAAGCCCGTTCGTAGGTTGGGTGAAGGTCACCGTGGATCCGGACCGGCCCGAGGTATTCACCTTCGAGCCGAAGACCGAGGCGTTTGTCGCGCCCTGAGGTCAGGCCCGGGGTTCAATGCGCATGGACGCCATGACCTCCATGCACGTGCCCATGCGTGAGCTCGTCCGTGGTAGCCACGCGCAGCCCGCTCACCTTGGCCTTGAACCAGAGGCGCTCGCCGGCGAGGGGATGGTTTCCGTCGACCACCACGCTGTCCGGCGTGATGTCGGTAATCGTGTAGATGAGCGCATCGTCCTCGCGGTCGCCCGGCACGCCCTCGAAGCGCATGCCGACCTCGATCGTCTCCGGGAAGCGCTCGCGCGGCTCGACGCGCAGCAGCTCGGCGTCGTACTCGCCGAAGGCGTCGTCGGGCTCGAGGGTGAGCGCCATCTCGTGGCCGAGGTCCTTGCCTTCGAGCGCTTCCTCCACCTTCGGAAAGATGCCGCCGAAGCCGCCGTGGAGGTATTCGAGTTGGGAGCCCTCATCTTCCAGGAGCTCACCGTCGCCCGCCTTCAGCTCGTAGTCGAGCTTCACAACCGAACCGCGTTTAATTGGCATGCGCGAAATCGAGGGATTTGCAGACTTTCAGGACCTCCTCGACGTGCGCCCGGGGGGTCACGTCCTGGAGGATGTGGCGCACCACGCCCTTCTTGTCGATGATGAAGGTGGAGCGCTGCAGGCAGGACTTCGGATGGCCGTCGACGATCTTGTCCTGGATCACCTGGTAGAGCCGGCCGACTTCCTGCTCGGTGTCGGCGAGGAGTTGCACCGACAGGCCGTGCTCGTCGCGAAACGCCTGGTGCGAGAGCACGTCGTCGCGCGATACGCCGAATACCACCGTATCCAATTTCACGAACTCGCTCTCCCGGTCGCTGAAGCCGATGGCCTGGATGGTGCAGCCGGGCGTGCCGTCCTTCGGATAGAAATAAAGGACGACGTTCTTCTTTCCCCGGTAGCTGGAGAGATCCATCATCTCCATGCTGGCGTCGGGGAGCTGGAATGATGGTGCTGGTTGGCCTACGTGTAGCATGGCACCCGCAATCGCTCGACTGTCGAATCGATTCTAATCCATTTCAATGACACGCAAGAACCCCGTGGGCCTCGATCCGGCGGCCTTCATGCGCCGCCACTGGCAGCGCGAGCCGCTCATGCTGCGCGGCGCGTTTCCCGGGTTCGCCGATCCGCTCGCCGCGCGTGAAATCCTCGCGCTCGCCAACTCCGCCGACGCTTCCTCGCGGCTCGTGCGCCACCGCGGCACTTCGTGGTCCCTCGAGCACGGGCCGTTTCCCCCCTCGCGCTTCAAGCAACTTCCACGCCGGGACTGGACCGTTCTGGTGCAGGACGCCAACCACTTCTCGCCGCGCGCCGACGCGCTCCTCGCGCACTTCGATTTCATCCCGCACGCGCGCGTCGACGACGTGATGGTGAGCTACGCGGTGCCCGGCGGCGGAGTCGGCCCGCACGTGGACTCCTACGACGTCTTCCTGGTGCAGGGCCACGGCAAGCGCCGCTGGCAGATTTCGGGGCAGAAGGACCATTCGTTCGTTCCCGGCCTGGACCTGAAGATCCTCGAGCGTTTCACGCCGCAGGCAGAGTGGGTGCTGGAGGCCGGAGACGTCCTCTACCTTCCGCCCGGCGTGGCGCACCACGGCGTTGCGGAAACGGAATGCCTTACCTGGTCGATCGGCTTTCGAGCGCCGAGCGACGCGGAGCTGGTCGCGGCTTTCCTCGATTTCCTGCGCGACCGCCTCGCGCCCACCGGCCACTACGCCGATCCGGGTGCCACGCCGGCGCGCCATCCGGGCGAGATCCCCGCGGAGCTCTTCGCTCACGCGGGCCACGCCATGGAGTCGATCCGGTGGAGCACCGCGGAGCTGCGTGAGTTCACCGGGCGCTTCCTCACCGAGCCCAAGGCGCACGTGTTCTTCACGCCCCCGCGCAAGCCCCTCACGAGCGCGCGCTTCGCGCGGCAAGCGGCGCGCCACGGCGTGGCGCTCGATCCGCGCTCGCGGCTCATGTTTTCTGGCACGATGTTCTTCCTGAACGGCGAAGAGGTCGAAGCGCCCGCCAAGGCCCGCGCGATGCTCCAGCAACTGGCCGACGAGCGAAGGCTGCAAGGGCCCGTGAAGGCGCCGCGGGAATTCTGGGACGTGGCGCACGCCTGGTATCTGCAAGGCTTCGCGCACGCAGGGGAGGCAACATGAGCGACACCACCGCGGCACCGCAGGCACCGAACGAGCCGAGCTACCGGAAGCTCTTCGGCACGGCGGAGTCGCTCGCCGCAATCGGCGAGGTCATCGCCGCCGCCGAGCGCACCATCCGCATCTTCGACATCACGCTCGCAAACCGCGGCTTCAATTCGCCGGAGCGCGCCGACCAGTTGCGCGAGTTCCTGGTGCGCGGCCGCGCCCACCGCGTGCTGATCGCGCTGCACGGCCCCGAAAGCCTGGAGCGCGAATGCCCGCGCCTGCTGGTGCTGCTGCGCCAGTTCCCGATGTCGATCGAGATCCACCGCACCATCATGCAGGCGCGCGATGCGACGGATCCGTGCGTGCTGGCCGACGACCACAGCGTGTGGCACCAGCTCCATTTCGCGCAGCCGCGCGCGATTGTTGCACTGCACTCGCCGGCCGACGCGCTTCCCCTCAGCCAGCGTTTCGAGGAGATCTGGGAGCTCTCGGAGCCGGCGGTTTCCGCCAACACGCTGGGACTTTGATGCAGCGCAGCGAATTCCGTATAATGTTGCGCTGGCTCACGCTCTCGGGAACCGAGACAAGTGCCGTGCGTCCAAGGCACTACGTACCCTGGAGCGGCCGTCGCCGCACATTCGAACAACCCACCCCGCTGAAGGAATTCGAACAATGAAATCGCCGTATATCCTCGCCGCCCTCCTCGCCCTTGGCGTCGTTGGCTGCACCAAGACCGAAGTCGTCCCCGCCCCTTCCTCCACCACCAAAGTCGAGGTGACGCCCGCCGCCGCTCCGACCGCGCCGCCCGCGAGCAGCACCGTCGTCGTGACCCCGGGGGCCCCGGCCACGCCGAGCACCACCGAGACGACCAAGCAGACCACCATCACCACGCCCGACGGACGCACCGGCACCGCCACGTCCACGACCACCGAAACCAAGAAGTAACGGGCTCGGCAGTCGCAAAAAAAGCCGGCTTACGCCGGCTTTTTTGTTGGCCTTACGCCTGCCGCCAGGTAAACCCGACCTCCTGGCCGGCGACCCCGATCCATCCGTGCTCGCAATCGACGGCCCCGGCCAGCGCCTCCACGGCGAGCGCGGGCGTGTTGTTCTGCTGCGACAGGTGGGCGGCGATGAGGTGGCGCAGGTGGCTGCGCTCGAGCCCGGCGACCAGGCGCGCGGCGTCGACATTGGACAGATGCCCGAAGCGTCCGGAGACGCGGCGTTTCAGCCCGTCCGGATAGGACCCACCCATCAGCATGTCGAGGTCGTGGTTGCACTCGATCACCAGCGCATGGCATCCGGAGAGCTTCTCGACCACGTGCTGCGTGATGGTGCCCAGGTCGGTCACCACGCCCAGGCGCGCATCGCCGTCGGAAAAGACGTACTGCACCGGCTCGCGTGCGTCGTGGGGCACCGGAAAGGGATCGATGGCAAGCTCCTGCACCTCGAAGGCCTCGTGCGAGTCGATGTAGTGCGCGAGCACCGCGGGGAAATCCGGGGGCAGCCACTGCGCGGTGCCGCGCGTGAGGTACACCGGGATCGAGTAGCGCTTCGCGAAGCGCGCCACGCCGCCCAGGTGGTCCTCATGCTCGTGGGTGACCACCACCGCGGTAATGTCCGAGGGCGCGAGGCCCACCCGCTCCAGGCGCGCCTTGGTGTCGGCGAGCGAGAAGCCGCAGTCCATCATCACGCGCGTGCGGCCATTCTCGACGACCAGCCCGTTTCCCGAGCTGCCGCTTCCCAGCGAGGTGAAACGAAGGGCCACCTATTTCAGTTGTTCGTATAGGAGGCCGAGAATCTTCTTGCCGGTGGCGGAGCCTTCCGCCGCGCCCTTCGAATCCTGCACCTGCACCTGCGACATGCTCGCGCCCGCATCGGCCACGTGGATGCGGAACTGCGGCTGCGCGCTCTTCGGCGTCGGTTTCCAGAATTTGAGCTTGTCGATGAACCCTTCCTTGGTGTCCTTGAGGTCGACCTCGGGATCGATGTAGCGCACGAAGAACAGGCCCTTGGAGCGGTCGCGATCCTCGACGGTGAAGCCGACGCGGTCGAGCGCCAGGCCCACGCGGCGCCATGCGCGATCGAAGCTGTCGTTCACCACCAGCGGGCCGGCGCCGGCGTTCTGCAGCACGGCGTTTTTCGGGTCGTTGGTCGAAGGCGCGGGCACGGTCACGCCACGGCGGCCCGGCAGCGGCGCCGAAGCGGTCGTGACCGTGGTAGCGCCACCGCCGATCTTCACCAGCAGGCGCGAGAGCATCTCGGCTTCCATCTCGCGGTCGGCGGGCTGCGCCTGCCACATGGTGCGGTCCTGCGTCGAGCTCGAGTACACCTCTTCCACGTTGCGGTTGCTCACGAAGATCTCGGTGGTGCCCGGCTCCACGCCCTTCTCCAGGCGCGTGCGGAACTTGTCGCGGCGCGGATACGAATAGAGCCCCTCCATGAAGCGCCCGATGGTGCGGCGCACGATGTCCTGGGGGACCTTGGTGCGATCCTCGAACCAGTCGGTCTCGATGAGTCCCAGCTCCGGCGCCTCGCGCAGCAGCTTGTAGCCGGTGTTGATCCAGAATTCGCGCACCACGGGCCACACTTTCTCCGGCTCTCCCTTGACCACCAGCCAGCGCTGGTCGCCGAAGCGCTCGAGCTTCACGCCGTCGAACTTGGGCAACACCACCGCCAGCGCCGGCCCGCCGGCCGTGGCGGGCTTCTGGCTATACGCCGAGTAGGTCGTCTGGGCGCGCGGATCCGGGATCGAATAGCGGTCGTCCATGGTGGGCGCGGTGAGCTCGGGCGGAACTTCGAGCGGTTGCGCCGCGCGCGCCGTCGCGCCCTTGTACTCGTTGGACTTGTTGCCGAAGCCGGAGCAGCCGGCGAGCAGCACGAGCGCTGCGGGGATGGCGAGGAGGGGGAGGCGGTTCATTGAAGATCCTTGGTTATTCGATGCAGCCGGCTTCGCGAAGCGAGGCGGCGAGCATTTCGTGGTGCGGCGCGGTGAAGGGCGTGAGCGGCAGGCGGATTCCCTCCGCGATGCGACCCATGCGCCCCAGCGCCCATTTCACCGGGATGGGATTGGCCTCGAGGAAAAGGTTCTTGTGCAGGCCGAGGAGCCTATTGTTGATCATGATGGCCTGCGCGGTCTGGCCGGCGCGCGTCGCGACACAAAGCTCGTGCATGAGGCGCGGGGCCACGTTCGCGGTGACCGAGATGACACCGTGCGCGCCGAGCAACATGTACGAGAGCGCGGATGCGTCGTCGCCGCTGAAGACCAGGAAATCCTTGCGCACGCGCTTCATGAGGTCGGTGGCGCGCTCGACGCTGGCGGTCGCTTCCTTGATGCCGACGATGTTGCGCACCTGGGCCAGGCGCGCCACGGTGTCGTTCTGCAGGTCCGCCACAGTGCGGGAAGGCACGTTGTACAGGATCATCGGGATGTCGGCGGACTCCGCGATCGCCTTGAAGTGGCGATACAGGCCTTCCTGCGTGGGCTTGTTGTAATAAGGCACGACGGAGAGGGAATACTGCGCGCCGGCGGCCTTCGCGAACTTCGCGAGCTCTATCGCCTCGCGCGTGGCGTTGCCACCGGTGCCCGCGATCACCGGAATGCGCCCCGCGGCGAATTCCACCGCCGACTCGATCAACCTGCAATGCTCGGCGACGTCCACCGTCGGCGACTCGCCCGTGGTGCCGACGATCACGATGCCGTCGGTGCCTTCGGCCACATGCCAGTCGATGAGCGACTTCAGGCGCGGCAGGTCGAGCGCGCCATCGGCGAGCATCGGGGTGACGATGGCGACAAGACTTCCGGTGAGCATGCGAAAACTCAGGACTCGGTATCGATCGAAGTCGGCAATTTTAACCTATGGAAAGCCCTGCCGACCGCCGCGCACCTTCCTTTCTCGCTAATCCCGGCGCGCGGCCAGCCTCTGCAGCGCCGCGGGACGGGGTTCGGCCACCGTCAGGTCCTCGTAGCCCAGCACGCGCAGCGTGCCGCGCACGGCTTCGAGGAGCTCGCCCGGAGCGAGCAGGAAATCGGGATTGGACGGCTTGCCGAAACGCTCATTGCCGCGCGCGAAGGTCTCGTAGACCAGCACGCCGCCCGGGTCGAGCGACGCCACCAGCACCGGGATGAGCGCCCTGAAGAGGTAATTCGTGACGACGATGCCGTCGAACCTGCGGCCCTCGAAGGGCCAGGGCCCGCCCTCGATGTCCGCCTCCACGAGGCGCACCCCCCGCGGCGGGTCGGCGAAGAGTGAGACATCGCGATCCACCGCCTCGACCTCGAAGCCCATCTGCGCGAGCCAGCGCGCGTGGCGTCCCGACCCCGCGGCCACGTCGAGCACCACGCCCCCGGGGCGCATGGAAGGAGCCCAGCGCTGCACCCACGCGGAGGGCGGAAGGTCGAAGTGCGGATCCTTAGCCAAAGAGCTCCCCGATGGTTTCCTCGCCGATCGCGAACGCGGTGCTCATCCCGGTACCGCTGGTCACCGTGACGGCGTGCACGCGAGGGCCGAGCGCGCGCGAGACGAGGGGCCTCACTTCTGCCACCGGGTAGTGGCCGATCCAACGCTCGACCACCCGCGCCGCGGGGAAGTCGAAGAGCGTGTGCAGCTCGTCCAGGATCAGTGCCTCCACTTCCGCGCTCGCAAACGGATCCGCGTCGTCGCCGTAATGGTGCGAGTCTCCCACCACGAGCGTGCCGTCGGCGCCCTGCGCCACGATGAGGTGCACGCCGTGCGCGAGCTGCGCGGCGCACTCCCGCGCGAGGCGCGCGTGCAAGCGCGCCGCCGAAGGCTGCGCCGCGAAGCCCTCGTAGCGCGCGAGGCTCAAGTCGGTCATCACGACGCAGGGAAGGCGCGCCTCGACTCCGGCGACGCGCATCATCTGCAGCTGGCATTGCCGCACGCGCGCCTCGGCCGCGAGCGCGGGCGCGAAGGAGGCAAGCTGCGTCCCCGGCGCGATGACGATCGCGCGGGCTTCGAGCGTTCCGCAAGTGTGGCGCAGCGTCGTCCCCTCGATGCCCAGGGCCGTCATGCCCCAGTAGAACCGTACGCGGTGGCGCTCCCCGAGCCACCGTGCGATGCGCGGCAACGCCTCGCGCGCCTCGACTCTCAGCTCGTGCGGGCTCGCGAGCGCTCCGCGGCAATCGCCGCGCACGCCGGGAACGCGGCTCGCCGCGTCGCGCGCATTCCACATCTCGCACCCCTGGCCCATCGACCCCGCCGCGAATTCCTCGAGCACCGCGAGCGCCTCTTCGCGCCGGGCAACCACCACGGCGCCGCGCTGCAACACATCGATCCCGGCCGCGGCCGCCACCTCGGTCCACACCTCGCGCGAGCGCAGCGCGCGCCGGCGCGTATCGCCGTCGGCCTGGCCGCTCACGGTGACGAAGCCGAAATTGCGCACCGAGGCGGACATCGCGCGCGTGTCGCGCTCGACCACCGCGACCGCGAGCCCGCGGCGCGCTGCCGCGAGCGCGTGCGCGAGGCCGACGATGCCGGCGCCCACTACGATGAGATCGAATGAAGCCACGGCGCGATGATAGCCTCGGTTACCATTGCGCCTCCCTGCCGCACTGCCTTGAATGCCAATGAAAACGTTCCTGAAAGTAGCAGTGGCGGCGTTCGCGGTCCTCGCGGTGATGGCGGGCCTGGCCTTCTTCGGCGCCGCGTGGCTGGGCGAACGCAAGCTTTCGCGCACCGTGGACATTCGCGTCGTGCCGGTGCCGTACGCCAAGGACGCGGCTGCGCTGAAGCGCGGCAAGTACCTCTACGAGTCGCGCGGCTGCGGCGAATGCCACGGCGACGACGGGCGCGGCATCGCCTTCATCGATTCTCCCGCGGGCATGTACGTGAAGTCGCCCAACATCACGCGCGGCGCGGGCGGCGTGGTGTCCGACTACAACGAGGGCGATTGGGTGCGCGCGATCCGCCACGGAGTGAATCCCAAGGGGCATGCGCTCCTCGCGATGCCGTGCGAAGACTACAACCGCATGAACGACGGCGATTTCGCGGCGCTGGTGGCCTACACGCGCAGCCTCGCGCCGGTCGCGGGCGAGAGCGCGGCGATCCGCCTGCCGATGATGATGAAGGGTCTCTACGGCCTGGGTGCGATCAAGGATTCCTCGGAGAAGATCGACCACAGGAAGCCCGCGTCGCAGCCCGTGCCGGTCGCGGCCACGGTGCAGCACGGCGCCTATGTGGCCACCATGTGCGTGAGCTGCCATGGCGCCACGTTCGCGGGCGGCCCGATCCAAGGCATGCCGCCGGAATGGCCGCCAGCCGCCAATCTCACGCCCGGCGAGGGCGGTGTGATGGCGCGCTATGACACGGCGGAAACGTTCCTGGCGATGATGCGCACCGGCAAGCGCCCCGACGGCAGCGCCGTGAGCAAGGTCATGCCGTTCATGAGCCTTCGCAACATCAACGACGTCGATCTCAACGCGATGCACGCGTACCTGAAGACGCTCCCGGCGAAGGGTACCGGCGAGCGCTAGAGGGCTCTATCACCATGCCCCGTGCGAAGCCGGTGTTCTTCAAATCGCCCGGTGCGTTCCGGCGCTGGCTCGAGAAGCACCACGGCAGCGCGAAGGAACTCCTGGTCGGTTTCCACAAGGTCCACACCGGAAAGCCCTCGCTCACCTGGCCAGAGTCGGTGGACGCGGCGCTGTCTTTCGGCTGGATCGACGGCGTGCGCAGGAGCCTGGGCCCGCGGTCGTACACCATCCGCTTCACGCCCCGCAAAGCCACCAGCATCTGGAGCAACGTCAACACGCGCCGCGTGGCCGAGCTCACCAAGCTGGGGCTGATGGCGCCCGCGGGTCTTGCCGCGTTCAAGCTTCGCGACCCGAAGCGCGCCGGCATCTACGCTTTCGAGCAGAAGGGCGCGCCGGAACCCGCGCTCGACGCCATGGCGGAAAAGGCATTCCGCGCGCGCAAGGACGCGTGGGCCTTCTTCGAATCCCAGCCGCCCGGCTACCGCCGCATCGCGATCAAGTGGGTGGCGAGCGCCAAGCGCGCCGAGACGCGCGCCAATCGGTTGGCCGCCCTCATCGCCGACTCCGCCGCCGGCCAACGCCTCGGCATCGTCACCAAATACAAAAAATAACTGGTGTCAGGTACACATTTCACCCAGCGAAATGTGTACCTGGCACCAGTTATTCAAATGGGGTAGATGATCGAGTTGGGGATCATCTCGCTGTCGAAGATGCACAGGCGGGATTCGAATTTCAAACCCGCCGGAGTGCGCACGATGACGTCGAGGTAGCGTCCGACGTTGAAGACACGCGAGTAGTCGTCGATCTTGGTGCGGAACACCGCGTAGTTGGACTCGCACTCGTAGCGATCGGCGTCGCTCTTCAGGATGCGCGGCAGACCCACCACGTGCCGCTGGTAATAGGGATCGTGGAAGAGCGTCTCCTTGATTCCGTAGACGCGGTCCTTGAGCATGCCGCGGCTCTCGAAGGACATGGTGGCAAGCGGCAAGTCGCGATCGTGGTTCTCGCGCGGCTGGATCCGGTAGGTGCATTCTTCCAGGAAGAAATCCGGCCAGCGGTCCCAGTCGCCGGCGTCGAGCGCCGCGGCGTACTCGGCCTGGAATTGCACGAGCTCGAGGAACGCCTTCGGGTCGACCCCGCTCATAGCTGCATCACGCGGCGCCAGTAGTCGTACATGCCGCGGATCAGGGTCTCGGTGACGAGGTGGTCGGTGTTCTCGCATCCATAGCCGCCCAGCTCCGCGACCGTGCGGTGGAAGGGCTTCTGCTCGAAACCGTTCTGCGACAGCTCGATCACCTCGCCGTCGTCGGCGGAGACGAAGCCCGCCGGACCGAAGAGGTTGGCCTGCCGCAGGCGCCGGCGCTGCATCTCGGGCGTGTCGTCCTCGAAGCCGAAGTGCGTCCAGACGAAATCGAACTCGCCGGGTCCGCGGGGCTGGATGTGGCGCGTGGAAACCGAGTTCACCTGCTGCTGCAGGATCACGCTCGGGAAGAGCGTGGTCATCACCACGGTCGGGCCCTTCCACCATTCCTCCGGCACCACGTCGAGGAAGCGGTCGTCGTTCAGCTTCATACCCTGCTTGAAGCTCGACACGCCTTTCGTCGCCTCGCCCGTCATTCCCTCGTTGCCGCGCCGCGAGATCATCGCCGCATGGCGGAAATGCTCGTCCATCACCAGCTGCGACTTGTTGTCGGCGCGCCAGAGGCCGAACACGATGAACCAGGTGTGCAAGAGGCCCGGGTGATAAGGGTCCTTGATGTTTTCCTGCATGAGCTTCCAGTTGCCGGCGATGCGCTGGCGGCTGTAGCCGAGGATCCTCAGCTTGCGCCCGTCGAACGTGCGATCGACATACTCGAGCATCGCCGGGCCAATGTATTCCTCGAGCGACGGCACCGAGTGGTCGAAAGAGGCGTAGACCACGCCGTTACGCGTAGCGACCTTCAGCTTCGTGAGCCCGTGATCCTCGGTGCGGAATTCCGCCGGCATGCCTCCCTGCACCCGGCCGT
Source organism: Burkholderiales bacterium (assembly GCA_031364925.1). GTDB lineage: Bacteria > Pseudomonadota > Gammaproteobacteria > Burkholderiales > Usitatibacteraceae > Usitatibacter. The sequence continues at coordinate 60,890 of JANLXC010000047.1, forward strand.
CCAGCTTCACGCCCTTCTTCAGCGGCACGCCCTCCAGGTCGCCTTTCAATGAATAGCACCACTGGTGATAAGGGCAGATGAAATCGCGCCGGTTGCCGAAGCGCGGCCGCAGGAATTGCACGCCGCGGTGGGCGCAGACGTTTTCGACGACGTTCACCGCGCCGGTGGCATCGCGCACCAGGATCACCGAGCGCTCGCCGATCGCGGTGCGCTTGAAATCGCCGGGGCCAGGGATTTCCGCCTCGAGGCCCACGTAGCACCAGTGCCCGGTATAGAAGAAGCGCTCGAGCTCGCGGCGATAGAGGTCGGCATCGGTGTACGCCCAGAAGGGCACGCGACTCGAGCCATCGCCTTCCCAGACGGGAATTCGCGGAAATACGGTCTGCGCGTCGTTCATCGGGCACTCCGTCTCCCCGGCGTGAGGCCAGGGCCCAAGCGTCAGGATACCGCCAGCCAGCGCTCGAGGCTCCCGCGATCCGCCAGCAGCGCGTCGCTGGTACCTTCGTGCACGATGCGCCCGCGCTCCATCACGATCGCGCGCTGCGTGAGCGCGAGGGCAAGTTCGGCGTGCTGCTCCACCAGCACGATCGCCATGGCGCCGGCCCTCACCAGGGCGCGCAGCACCTCGCCCAGCTCCTGCACGACGATCGGCGCCAACCCCTCCATGGGCTCATCGAGGAGGAGCAGCTTCGGGTTGATGACGAGGGCGCGCGCGATGGCGAGCATCTGCTGCTCGCCGCCGGAGAGTTGCCCGCCGCGATGCTGGCCGCGTTCCGCGAGGCGAGGGAAGATACCGTGCACCTTCTCCACCGTCCAGGGGCCGGGGCGCGCCACCGCGGTGAGGTGCTCGAGCACCGTGAGCGACTTCCACATGAGGCGCTCCTGCGGCACCCAGCCGATGCCGGCGCGCGCACGCTCGTACGAAGCAACACGCGAGACGTCGGCGCCCTGCCAGCGGATCGAGCCGCGATGCAGGTGCGTAAGGCCCATCACCGTGGCCAGCAGCGTGCTCTTGCCCACGCCGTTCCTGCCGAGGAGCGCCACCGACTCGCCCTCGCCGATCGCCAACGAGGTGTCCTCGACCACCACCGACGCTCCGTAGCCCGCGCTCACCCCGTCCAGGCGCAGCAGCTCAGCCATGGACGTCCTTGCCGAGGTAAACCGCCTTCACTTGCGGGTCACGCGCGATCTCTTCGGGGCTCCCCTCGGTGAGCACGCGCCCCGCCACCAGCACCGTGATGCTCTGCGCGAAGCGAAACACCAGTCCCATGTCGTGCTCGATGAAGAGCACGGTGACATCCGCGGGAAGCGCGGCGATGACGCCAAGCACCTCCACGCTTTCCGCCGAGGGAATGCCCGCGGCGGGCTCGTCGAGCAGAAGGATCTTCGGGCGCGTGGCGAGCGCGAGCGCGATCTCCACCAGGCGCTGGCGCCCGTAGGCGAGCTCGGCGGTGCGCCGGCCCGCCTCACGCTCGAGCTTCAACGTCGCGAGCAGTGCCATCGCCTCGTCGTTCTCCTCGCGGTAGCTCGCCACCGGCTTCCACCAGCGCGCGGCGAGCCCCTTCCTCTCGAGGACGGCGAGCACCACCGACTCGAGCACGGTGAGGCCGGGAAAGAGCGTGTTGATCTGGTAGGTGCGGGTGAGGCCGCGCTTCACGCGCCGGTGCTGGCCCAGCGGCGTGATGCGCTCTTCGTGGAGGAAGACGTCGCCCGCGTTGGGCACGAGCACGCCGGTAAGAAGGTTGATGAGCGTGGTCTTGCCCGCGCCGTTGGGGCCGATCAGCGCGTGGCGCGCGCCTACGGGGAGCGCGAGGCTCACGTCGCTCACCGCGGCCAGCCCGCCGAAGCTCTTCGCGAGTGACGCGGTGCGCAGCGCCGGCGTCATCGGCGCAGCCTCTCGAGGGCGCCGAGGATCCCGCCGCGCGCGAAGAACACGAACGCCACCATTCCGAGGCCCAGCCAGAACTGCCAGTACACCGGGTTGATTCCCGACAGATAGTCCTGCGCGATCATGAATACCGCGGTTCCAATGATGGCGCCGTAGAGGCGCCCGGTGCCTCCCAGCACCAGCATGATCATGAGCTCCGCGGAGCGATTGAAGCCGAGCGTGTCGAGGCCGACGAACTGCGTGGTCTGCGCGAGGAGCGCGCCCGCCACGCCTGCCACGGCCGCGCCTATCGTGTATGCGGCGACCAGGCGGCGCTGCACCGGCGCGCCGATCGCCGGCATGCGGTGCTTGTTCTCGCGGATGCCGGTAAGCGACAGCCCGAAGGGCGATGCCACCAGCCGGCGCAGCGCGATGAACAAGATGAGCAGCACGACGAGGCTGTACACGTACGCGGTCTTGCCGCCGAGGTCGAACGCGAAGACGCCGAGGAGCTTCCACATCACCACGCCCGAGAGCCCGTCCACGCCGCCGGTGAGGAACGCCGCGCGGTTGGCCGCCTCGAAAAGGAGAAGGCCGATGCCGAGGGTGACCATCAGGCGCGCGAGGTCTTCGCCGCGCACCACGAGGAAACTCGCCACGAATCCCGCCAGCGCCGCGACCACGCCGCCCGCGAGGAGCCCGGAGATAGGCTCGCCCCAGCCCTTCACGGCGAGGATGCCCGCGGTGTATGCGCCCAGGCCGAAGAAGGCCGCGTGCCCGAGCGAGACGATGCCCGCGTAGCCCAGTATCAGGTCCAGCGACAACGCGAACAGCGCCACGATGAGGATCTGGCTGCCGAGCACGAGATAGCCCGGCAGGAGGAAGAAAGCCACGACGGGTACCAGCCAGAAGAGAATCTCGGCGACTTTCGGACGCGCCACGCTCAACGCCGCCTCCCGAAGAGCCCCGCGGGAAACGCGATGATCAGCACCACCATCGCCGCGTAGATCACGAAGGCGCCGATCTGCGGGACGTAGTACTTGCCCGCCACGTCGAGCACGCCGAGCAGGAGTGCTGCCACCAGCGGACCCTTGATGGTGCCCGCGCCGCCCACCACCACGACCAGCAGGAAATACACCATGAACTTGAGCGGGAACGTCGAATCGAGCCCGAGCACCTCGATGCCGAGCGCGCCGCCCAGCCCGGCGAGTCCCGAGCCGAGCGCGAACGCCACGCTGAACACGCGATCGACATTGATGCCGAGCCCGTTCGCGGCCTGCGCGTTGTCCACCGCGGCGCGCACTTGCGCGCCGAAGCGCGTGCGCGCGATGAGGAATCCGAGAACCCCGGTGAGCACCGCCACGGTCGCGATGAGGAAGAGCCGGTAGATGCCGAAGTCGACTCCGCCCAGCGAAACCTGCCCGCGCAGGAAGGCGGGTAGCCGCATCGGCTGCTGCGAGGAGCCGAAGAAGTAGGTCGCCGCCGCGATCGACATGAAGGTGAGGCCGATCGAGAAGAGAACCTGGTCGAGGTGCGCCGCGCCGTAGAGGCGCCGGTAGAGGAGGCGCTCGAGGAGCGCCCCGATCGCCGCCGTTGTCACGAACGCCAATGGCAGCGCCGCGAGGAATGGCACGCCGAAGCGCGTCATCGCGACCACGCAGACGTAGCCCCCCGCCATGGCGAACGCGCCATGGGCGAGGTTCACGAAGTTCATGAGGCCCATCGTGACCGACAGGCCAAGGCTCACCAGGAAAAGCAGGCTCCCGTAGGCGATGCCGTCGAAGAGGACGCCGAGCATAATGGTGTCAGGTACGCATTTTGGAATTCGTACCTGACACCATTATGCGAATGCCGGAAGCTTGCTCGGTGCCCCGCTCTTGATGCCCATCTCCTTCAAGGTTTCCGCCACCGCGGCCGACACGTTGCGCATCTCGTTCGCGTCGATGGCGCCGATGCAGCCCACGCGGAAGGTCTCGACCTGCGTGAGCTTGCC
>JANLXC010000079.1:0-16297 GCA_031364925.1 Burkholderiales bacterium
CGCCGGGCCAACCGGGATGCGGCGTCCACCCCGGCGCGGGGACGAGCGCGTTGATGGAGAGGAATTGCGCGCTTCCGGCGGCGTCGCGGCCGACCAGGTGCAGCGCATCGGCGCGCACCGCGGCCTGGGCGCGGAACAGCGGCGCGGGCAGCGCCGGCAGCGCGCTCGTCACCGGCACGTCCCTGGCCAGCGTCATCTTCTCGATGCGCTCCACCGGACCCTCGACCGCCGCGCCGATGAGGAGGAACGCCACGCGGCCATCGCTCGCGGCGCCCAGCACTACGCCCTCGGGGCGCCAGTCGGTGCGCGTCCAGCGTTGTCGATTCCCCTCGAGGACCCATACCCCTTTTTCACCGAAGGCGACCGGGCGGGAATCCACGGGCACCACGCGCGCCACCGAATCGGGGAGCGCTGCGATGGCGCTCGACACCACCGAGACCAACGGCTCGGCCCGGGCCGAGAGCGCCGCGAGAAGCAGGAGGGCGGCGGGGATATTAAGATGGGTGAGCTTCATTCCCGTGCCTGCCCATGAACACCCAGTACCTCACGACCTTCGTGACCGTGGTCGAGCGCGGCTCGATGGCGGCGGCGGCGCGCGTGCTCAACATCACGCCGGCGGCAGTGGCGCAGCAGATCCGCACGCTCGAGCGCGACATCGGGGCGCCCCTCATCGCGCGCGCCGGGCGCACCGTGAGCGTGACGGAGGCCGGCACGCGCATCCTCGAGCGCTCGCGTGAGCTCCTGCGCGACGTGGCGGACCTGCGCACCGTGGCCAACGACGAGGCGACCGCAGGCGAGCTGCGCCTGGGCGCGGGCACCAACGCGCTGACCGGCATCCTGCCCGACATCCTGGTGCGCATGGTGGCGCGCTTTCCGCTCATCAATGTGTTCATCAAGCCGGGCTACTCGCCCGAGCTTTATCGCGCGGTCGAGAACGGCGAGCTCGACGCCGCGGTGGTGCTGGAGGCGCCCTTCGCCCTTCCCAAGACCTGCTCGTGGCAGCTGCTGCGCGAGGAGCCGCTGGTGGTGCTGGCGCCGGAGAGCATGGCGGGCGCGGATCCCCACGAGCTCCTCGCCACGCAGCCCTTCATCCGCTATGACCGCAACCAGTGGGGCGGCCATCAGGTGAACCAGTACCTGCACACGGTCGGCATCAAGCCGCGCGAGCGCTTCGAGCTGAACGCCCTGAACGCGATCGCGGTGATGGTCGACCGCGGGCTGGGAGTCTCGCTGGTGCCCGATTGGGCGCGGCCCTGGCCCGAGGGATTGCGCGTGGTGTGCATACCGCTGCCGCGCGCCGCGGAGCCGCGTCGTGTCGGCGTGCTGTGGACGCGCTCGACGATTCGCATTCGCCTGGTCACGTCGTTTCTCCAGGAAGCGAAGGCCGCCGCGGCAGGTCACGAGGCGAACGCTGCATCCACGTGAGGCGCCACGTGCCGTCCTCGCGGCCGCCGGCCTCGTAGTACGGAACGAAAGTGAGTGGCTCGCGATAGCCGAGAGTGACTCGGATCGCGGGGCCTTCGAATCCCTTCGGTGGATCGCAGACTTCGAGCACGGGCGACTCCGGGAGCCGCAAAGTCTCTTCCATCTTGAAGCCGTCGATGAGCCCGGTCGCGTAGACCAGCGGCCCGCGGGTGACGGCGACGTAGTCGTATCGCATCACTTCCTGGGCCACGGGCGAGCCGTCGGGCGCGGCCGACTCCTGCACGTTGCGGCTCGACTTCTCGTGCAGCGTGGGCGTCATCGGGAAGTCGAGAGCGACCTCGTCGTCCGGTCGCCACTCGCGTGAGATCTCCACGTATGTGCCGGGCCCGGCGGGCTGCGTGGCGCCGGCGACCTCGACCCTGGCGTCCTTCGCCCACGATGGAATGCGCAGCCGCAGCGTGAATCGCATCGCGCGTTCGGGAGTGACGCGAATCCGGATCGCGCCGTCGAAGGGATAGCGCGTTTCCTGCGCGAGCTTCACCTCGCCCGCGCCCGTGGAAAGGCGCGCTTCGCCCGGGCCGTAGAGGTTCACCGAGATACGCTCACCCTCGGCCGCATAGGCGACGTCACAGAGGTCCTCCAATGCCATCGCGCCGCTCGATTTGCAGCAGCGCCAATAGGTCGTATGCACGCGCTTGCCGTTGGGATACGAGTAGTAGCACCAGTCCTCGCCGTTGGGCGCCTGCGCGCCCAGGAGATCGTTGTACGCGGCGCGCTCGATTTCCTCCGCGTATTTCGCCTCGCCGGTGATGGCGAGGAGCTCGCGATTCAGCTGGATCCACGAGAAAGTCGAGCAGGTTTCGACGTAGCCATGGGGGCTGAAGGCGCCGGGCGCGTTGAACACCTCGCGCGAGCGGTGCGCGACGCCGCCCCAGGGGCCGCCGCCCAGCGTGAGATGGTTTGCGCGGATGCTCTCCCACACGCGCGTCGTTGCTTCGAGGTAGCGCGCATCCTTCGTCGCGCGATGAAGCTTCGCGAGGCCGACGAGGTTCCACGACAGCTGGTAGGCCTTGCCGGTGCCAATGTCCGCGGCGTCGGCGCCCGCGAGCGCTTTGGACAGGAGCTGCAACTCCGCGCGCTCGTCGGACTGCCTGACGATGAGCCTGGCGAGATCCAGGTATTTCGCGTCGCCGGTGGCGAAGTAGAGCTCCACCGCGGGATCGAGCATCACCGTCGCCGACATGCCGTGATGGTTGCCGAGCTCCGTGATGTCGATGCCGCCGCCTGTCAGGGTCTCCAGCACCAGGTCGCCGATCTTCCTTGCGGCATCCACATATCCCGCCTCCAGCAAGCCCAGCACAAGATAGCTGTGGGTCCAGATGTCCCACGTGCGTTTCGAAGGCGCGCCGTCCCACGTCTTCTGCGGTGGCGGCTGTTTCTCGGTAAAGCGGCGGTCGCGCGCGTAGGTGCCGAGATAGCCGTCGGGCTCCTGCACGCTCACAAGGTAGTCGGCGACGCCGCGCACGCTGGCGAGTAGCTGCACATCGCCCGTGCGGCGCGCTGCCTTCGCGGCGGCATAGAGCCACTTGCCGGCATGCTCGCCGTACCAGTCCCCTTCGCGATTGCCCGCGGCGCGCGCCGGATCGAAGAGCGCGATCGCCGGGCTCGCTTGGTCGCTGACGAAATGCTTGAGCCGCCCTTGCGCGTTCGCGGCGAGCGCCCTGCCGAGGAGGCCCTCGAGCTTCACGCTCATCGCCGCGGCCCGAACGCTACCGGGCATCGACGACGCAGCGAAAACCCAGGCCGGCCGAGCGATCCTTCGACGGCGCCATCAGCAGGTATTTGCCGTGTTGGTCGAGCTGGTAGGCCTGCGGGAAATACCAGTGCGAGGTTTGCGGCAGGTAGGCGCTGCCGCCGCGCAGCGCCGCGGCGCGCGTGTGCTCGTCGGCGAACTCGTCGGTCCATTGCCACACGTTGCCGACCAGGTCCATCACGCCGAACGGGCTCATGCCTCGCGGATGCGCATCGACGTCGGCGGGAACCGGCATCTCGCGCGCCTTGCTCTTCGGCGGCATGCAGGCGACGTTCCAGTCGTTGCCCCACGGATACAGGCGCCCGTCGGTGCCCTGCGCCGCGTACTGCCACTCCCATTCGTGCGGCAGGCGCTTGCCGGCCCAGGCCGCGTAGGCGCGCGCGTCCTCGATGGACACCCAGGTGACCGGCTTCTTCTCCCAACCCTTGCGGGGCGCGCCCTTCACCCAGTCGCGCAGGAAGTTGTGGTCGTCCTTCGGGTGATAGCCGGTGGCGTCGATGAATTTCCTGTAATCGGCGTTGGTCACCGGGTACTTGTCGATGTGGAACGCGGCCACCTTCATGCGGCGCAGGTGGCCACGGCGCGCGGAGCTCTCCCACGGATACTGGAAATCGAGGCCCTTCCACGTGTAGCCCTCGATCTCCACGCCGGCGACCTTGAAGGTGAAGTCGCCGGCGGGAATGGTCACCATGCCGGCCGGCGCTTTCGCCGCGGGCCTGGTCGGCTTGATCTCGACCATCTTCTGCGGCAGCGCTTTCCATTCGCCCGGGAAGGAATGCAAAGGCTTGGCGCCGAGCTTCGGGAGCGCCACCTTCTTCTTCGAAGCGATGACGGCGCCGAATCCCTTCGCCTCGAGAGGCACGTCGAGGAACGCGGTGCCGTCCTCGATGCGCGGCAGGATCTTCGCGCCATTCCAGAGGTCGTGGTATTGGGCGCCCTTCTCGTGGGCCACCGCGAGCTGCTCGCCTTCGACCGCGTATTCGTTGCGGTTCACGATCGTCCACAGCGTCGCGTCGCCCGACGGGAACCGGCTTGCGAAAACCCCCTGCTGCAGCGCATCGGCGTACGGCTCCCAGTCCATGGCCACGAAATGCCCGGGAAACTTGCGCTGGATGGTGGCCAGGCGGCGCAGCGCCTCGCCGTCTCGCGGCGTGAATCCGTTCCACACGCCCCACACGTTCTCCCACGCGACGTAGCCGATGCCGTTGAACCACATGTAGTGGAAGTCATCGGTGCGGTCGCGCGCCCAGCGGTTCTCGATGTTGATCATGTGGCGCGGCTCGAGCCACTTCAGCTTCGCCACCGCGGGCACGACCTCGGTCCAGGTCTTGCCCCACGACTGGTTGTTCCACATGAGCTGCTCGTCGGCGTATGGCACCGACTCGGGCTGGAACACGAGGGGGTGCTTCAACTTGCGCGACGCTTCCAAAAACGAGCGCGGCACGCCGTTGTAGGTGTCGCCGTTCACGCCGTCCGCGCCCACGTCCCGCGCGAGCCTCGTGACCGCTTCCCAGTCGGGCGCGCCCTCGCTCTTCGTGCCGTTGTCCCACGCCATGGTCGGCAGGAACACCTTCACGCCGCGGCGATGGAAATCCCGCACCACGCCCTTCAGCGCCTCGAGACCGCCGGGCAAATGTCTTGCGAGGTCGGTCTGGTTGCGGTCGTCGATGCCGATGTTGGTGTAGACGTACCAGATGAGCACGCTGTCGATGCCGCCGTAGCGTTTCTCGAGGTCGTCGAGGTAGCGGTCCACCGTGTACTTGCCGGCGACCGGATCGTAGAAGTAGCGGTCCTCGACCATCATCTGCACGTGCACGAAGTTGCCCTGCGACCAGAGCAACTCCTTGCGGCGGTATTCGGAGTCGTCGTAGCCCATGCGGATCAGGTGCTCGGCGCGCCAGACGCGCATCTCCTCGAGCCATACCGGCACCGCGGCGTTCACGTCGATGCGCCACTGGCCGATGTTGGCCATCGGCCAGCCTGGAGCCTTGCCCGGCGTCGGCAGGTGCTGGCCGACGGTATGCGGCAGCGCGTACTCGCCATATTGGGCGATCGGGGCCTTCTGCGCGGGCCCCAGCTTCTTCGGATCCTTGCGGCTCATGTCGTGGTCGCGGCGTGCTTCTGCAGGAATGAATCGACTTCGGCGTGGGTGGGAATGCTCGCCTGCGCCCCCGGCTTGGTGCATGCGAGGGCGGCGGCGGCGTTGGCCTCGCGCAGCGCCTGCGGGAACGCAAGCCGGCGCCCCAGCGCGGCGACCAGCGCTCCGCAAAACGTATCGCCGGCCGCCGTGGTGTCCACGGCCTTCACCGGGAAGCCCTCCTGCGTGAATACCCTGCCGTCGATGCGCGCGAGGCAGCCGCGTTCGCCGAGAGTGACGATGACCCAGGGCACCTCGATGCGCTCGAGGCATTGCAGGACGGTGCCGCTTTGTCCGGAGACCATCGCGAGCTCGCCCTCGTTCACCACGAGGATATCGATGAGCGAGAGCAGCGCGCGCGGCAGCTTCTGCGCGGGAGCCGCGTTGAGGACGACCTTCACGCCACGCGCGCGGGCGGCGAGCGCATAGGCCTTCACCGCGGCGATCGGCGTCTCGAGCTGCAGCAGCAGGTGCGTGAAGCCGTCGAGCGGCGGCAGGTGGAAATCGCGCAGCGCCGTGTTCGCGCCGGGGGCGACGGTGATCGCGTTCTGCGCGTCGTCGGAGACGCAGATGAAAGCCGTTCCGGTGGGCTGGCCCTCGGCGCGCACCACGTGGATGCGAACGCCCGCGGCGGTAAGCGAGGCCTCCAGCGGTGCGGCGAACGCGTCGTTGCCCAGCGCGAGCAGCATCGCGGTGGGCGCTCCGCCGGCGCGCGCGCTCGCTATCGCCTGGTTCGCGCCCTTGCCGCCGGGGAAGGTCTTGAAGTCGCGGCCGAGCACGGTCTCGCCCGGCGCCGGGATATGGGCCGCCTGCACCACGAAGTCGAGATTGGCCGAGCCGGCGACGAGGATCATTACTTCACCAACGATTGATGGACGAGATTGTAGAACCGGTCCCTGGGTTTGCGCGGGTCGCGCGGAAGGCCTTGCGCGATGTGCTGCGTCATGAGGATCGCGACGAGGCTTTCCCGCCGGTCGATGATGAAGTAGGTGCCGCCCGCGCCAGCCCAGCCGAAGGCGCCCACCGAGCCTGCGCGCCCGCGGGACGCGGCATCGAGCACCACGTAACCGCCGAGGCCGAAGCCCTCTCCGCCCTCGCGCTTCACCGGCGGATCGAAGCGCGCGAGGTGGTCCGTCATCATCAGCTCCACGGACTTGCGCCCGAGGATCGAGGCGCCGTCGAGTTCGCCGCCGTTGGCGAGCATCTGGCAGAAGCGCGCGTAGTCGCCCGCGGTCGAATAGAGGCCGCCCGCGCCGCTGAAGTAGGGGCGCAACATCGGCGCGGGCACCGAATAGGCGGCGAGCCTGCCCTTGCTATCGGTCGTCGTCATGTCGGCCAGGCGGGAGCGCTTGTCGGCCGCAACGCTGAACCCGGTATCGACCATGCGCAGCGGTACAAAGATCCGCTCGCGGAGAAAGGCGTCGAATGTCGTACCTGACACCACTTCCACGAGCCGGCTCGCGACCTCGGTGTTGACGGCGTTGTACTCGAAGCGCTGGCCCGGGTAGCCCAGGGGCTCGAGGCGCCCGGCGGCTTCGCCGTACGCCCTCAGGTCCGCGGAGCGCTCCATCGCCTCGGTCGCGCCGCCGAAGCCGCTGGTGTGGGTGAGGATGTGCCGGATGGTCACGGTCGCCGGGCGCCCCGCGAATTCGCCGAGGTACTTGTCGAGCGGATCGTCGAGCGAGGCGATGCGCCCTTCGTCCAGGAGGATCAGCACCGCCACCGAAGCCACCGGCTTGGTCATCGAGTAGATGCGGAAGATCGTGTCGGGCTTCATCGTGGAAGCGCGCGCGAGGTCGCGATGGCCGGAGGCGCGCCAATCCACGATACGGCCGTTGCGCGCGACCAGGCTCACCGCGCCGAGGTAGCCACCCGGCGTGGCCAGGCCCTCGACGAATTGCGTCACGCGCGCGAAACGCGCGGGCGAAAAGCCCTCGGCCGCGGGCGACGACAGCGGCAGCGGCGGCGGCGCGGCCCAGGCGCCTGTCGCGAGCGCGAGCGCGCCGGCGCAGGCGAGCGATGCGAAAGCAATCATGGCTGCGTCAAAAAATCAGCCGTCCCGGGGGAGGGACGGCTGATGGAGGCTCCCACCGATGAACCTGGGATCAGAACGTGAGGGTGTGGGTGAGGGAAACCGTGCGGCCGCGGCCGGCCCAGTAGTTGCGGAACCCGACCACCTGCGACCAGCTGAGGATGTACTGCTTGTTGGTGAGGTTCTCAACGCCCAGCGTGAGGCGGCCGTACTTGCGCAGGTCGTAGTTCACGCTTGCGTCGAACAACGTGTAGCCCTTGGTGTGCTCCTCGCCGCTCCTGCCGACGTTGAGGTCGCGGTCGAAGAGCGTGGTCGAGCCCACCGAGAGCTCGGCGCGGTCCCAGAATTTCCACGTGACGTTGGCGCCGAACTTGTCGGGGTTGATGTCGAGCACCCCCATCTGGCGATCGAGCGGGCCGCCTTCGGAGTAGACGGTCTTGCCGCGGATGCGCGAATAGAGCGCGGAGAGCTTCAGGCTCGGCGTGAGCTTCAGGTCGCCGGAGGCCTCGAATCCCTTGATGCGGACCGGGAGCCTCCTCATGATGAAGTCGTTGGTAGCCGGATCGATGGCGAGCGATACACCGAGGGCCGACTTGGAGTCGTAGTAAGAGGCGCTGAAGCTCGCGACCGAATTGCGCCAGTTGAATCCGACCTCCTTGTTGTCCACGATGATCGCGGCCAGGTCGAGGATCCCGGCCACGCTCTGGCCGGGGTAATTCACGTTGCGCAGCGGGATGCCGACGTTGGGCAGGCTGAAGCCCTTGCCGTAGGCCGCGAACACCGAGAAGTTCTGCGGCAGGCGCAGCACCACGCCGTAGTTCGGCAGGTTGGCGACGTAGTCGAGCTTGCCGCCCTGCACCACCACGCGGTTCCTGAAGTAGGTGGTCGTGTAGGTGTCCACCTTGAGCTCGCCGTCCTCGCGGCGGAAGCCCGCGGACAGCGTGAGCGGGCCCACGTCGTAGGAGAGCTGCGCCCACGGCGCCTTGCTTCGATAGAGCATCGGCGGCACCCACAGGCGCCCGGTCAACGCGAGCTGCTGCTGCGACTCGTCCTCGACCAGGTCGAGTCCGGCGCGCAATTCCAGGCCGCGCGTGAGGAAGTCGGGGCGCGTGAAGGAGCTGCGCACGCCGCGCTTGCGCGAGTCGATCTCCGACTGGTCGATGAGAGTGCCGAGCGGGGCGATCAGAGGATCCTGGCGGTCGGCGCCGTCCTCCGTCACGAAGCGCATCGCCTGGTTCGCCTTGTAGACGTGGATGTTGAGCGTGCCGCCGAAGAGGTCGTCGTGCGTGTACTGGACGGCGCCCTGGTTGAACTCGTTTATTTCGGTCTTGCCCCCCAGCGGGGCGCCCAGCTCGGACGTGTTGGTAAGGCCCGTGTCGCGATTGCCGTCCACCAGGTGGTACTTGCCCTTGCCGATGATGTGGAAGCGGCTGAGGGACGCCTGGATGCGCTGCGAGTTGTTGGCGCCGAAATTGAACCCGGCCTTGATGAAGAGGTTCTTCGATTCCGAGTCGGCCAGCGAGCCGCTGGTGTTCAAGCCGATGCGCCTGCCATCGGCGTCGTAGGTCATGCCGCGCTCGATGAAGGAAGCGGCGACGAGCAGGTCCCACATATCTTCCTTGCGCGCCACGTCCACGCCGAATTTCCATCCGCCGCTGTCGTCGTGGAATTGCGTGGTGTAGCGTGAAGTGACGGTGACCTCGGTCCCCGGCCTCGTCGGCATCTTCGAGATGTAGTTGATGATGCCGCCCGAGGCGCCGATGCCCTCGGACGCCGACGGGCCATTGATCACCTCGATGCGGCCGATGAGGCCCATGTCGGTGAAGGTGGCCGAGCGGTTGCCTTCGCGCAGCGGCGAGGTTTGCGGGATGCCGTCGAACAGGCGCAGCGCCGTGCGTCCGCGCAGCGTCTCGCCGGAGTTGCTCATCGCCTGCGACGACTCCGCGTATCCGGGGACTGTGCGCGCGAGGACCGCGGTCGCGTCTTCGGTGAGCGCGCGAGTGTGCGCGAGCTCTTCCGGAGTGACGATGGTCACCGCGCCCGGGATCTTGTCGACCGCCTTCGGCGAGCGGGAGCCCGTGGTGACGGTGATGGTTTCCATCTTCTCCGCCTTCAGCCGCTCCTCCTCTTCCTTGGTGCGGGCCTGCTGGGCGACTGCGGAGGTGGCGAACGTCGCAAGCACGAGCAACGTGAGCTTCTTCACGGCGAATGTACGCATGGAGATTTTTTTCCCTGAGCGGTGGAGTAACGGTTTTGGAATTTTTTGTTGTTCTTGTTCTTGTTGCCGCGAGTCTGTGCGCTTTTGTAACAAATGACAGCCATCAAAGGTATTTTCAGAAGATAGATTTGGTATCTTCCCGATGCGTCAATAGGCCGCGAACGCCACCATTTCCCCCTCGCGGAAGGAACGGGTAGAATCGATGCGTACGCGCCGATTTGACTCAGCTTGCGGGCGCTCAATAAATACGGCTAAAGCGAGTGGCGGCGCCAAAAACCCGACACGACCTTTAAGTCCGTCGGGTTTTTTCATTCATGAGCGACATCGATCCTCGCTCGGTGGGAGCCGCGGTGGCGCAGCGCGCCGGTTTCCTCGAGCCCCTCATCCTCAAGGCGGGCAAGACCCTCGCCTCGTACGAGCTCGTCTACGAAACCTACGGCACGCTGAACGCCGATCGTTCCAACGCGATCCTGGTGTGCCATGCGCTCTCGGGGAGCCACCACGTCGCGGGCTTCTACGCCGACGATCCCGCGAAGGTGGGCTGGTGGGACAACCTGATCGGCCCCGGCAAGCCGATCGACACCGAGCGCTTCTTCGTCATAGGCGTGAACAACCTTGGCGGCTGCCATGGATCGACCGGCCCGGGCTCGATCGACCGCGCGACGGGCAAGCCGTACGGAGCGAGCTTCCCGCTGGTCACTTGCGAGGACTGGGTCGTGTCGCAAGCGCGCCTCATGGATCGCCTCGGCATCGACAAGCTCGCCGGCGCCATCGGCGGCTCGCTCGGCGGCATGCAGGCGATGCAGTGGACGCTCTCCTTTCCCGAGCGCATCCGCCACGCCTTCGTGATCGCCGCGGCGCCGCGGCTATCCACGCAGAACATCGGCTTCAACGATGTCGCCCGCCAGGCGATCGTCTCCGATCCCGACTTCCACGGCGGCAATTTCTATGCGCACAAGGCAGTGCCGGCGCGGGGCCTGAAGCTCGCGCGGATGCTAGGGCACATCACCTACCTGTCCGAGGACATGCTGATGGAGAAGTTCGGGCGCGTGCTCAAGCGCACCGAGCTCGGCTTCAACTACGACGTCGAGTTCGAGATCGAGTCGTACCTGCGCTACCAGGGCGACAAGTTCGCGCAGGTGTTCGACGCGAACACCTACCTCCTCATGACCAAGGCGCTCGACTATTTCGATCCCGCCAAGGAGACGGGAGGCAACCTCGCGCGCGCGCTGTCGGCGGCCAAGGCGGGGTTCTTCGTCGCCTCGTTCAAGAGCGACTGGCGCTTCCCGCCGCAGCGCTCGCGCGAGATCGTGAAGGCGCTGGTCGCCTCCAACAAGGCGCTGACCTACGCCGAGATCGACGCGCCCCATGGCCACGACGCCTTCCTCCTCGACGACCCGCGCTACCACCAACTCATCGCTGCTTACGCCGACAACATCGCCACCGAAATCGGCGCCGGCAGCCGCGCGCGGCCCCTCGAGCTCGTCGCGAGCGAGATCGAGGAGATGCGCGGTTACGCCGGGGCGAGGAGCGGCACGTGATGCAACGCTTCGACTACGAGCTCATCGCCTCGTGGATCCCGGAGCGCTCACGGGTGCTCGACCTGGGCTGCGGCGACGGCGTGCTCATGGCGGGGCTCGCGGCGACCAACGGCGCCAAGGGCTACGGCATCGAGATCGACGACGCCAACGTGCTCGCGAGCGTGAAGAACGGCGTGAACGTGATCCAGACCGACATCGAGAGCGGCCTGGCCAGCTTCGAGGACGGCGCCTTCGACTTCGTGATCCTGTCGCAGACGCTGCAGGCGATGCGCAACGCCGAAAGTGTCCTGACCGAGATGCTGCGCGTGGGGCGCGAGGGGATCGTCACCTTCCCCAACTTCGGTTACTGGCGCCATCGCCTCGACATCCTGCAGGGGCGCATGCCGGTGTCGAAATCGCTGCCCTACACCTGGTACAACACGCCCAACATCCACCTGTGCACCGTGAAGGATTTCGAGGACCTGTGCGTGAAGGTGGGCGCGGAGATCCTCGACGAGCGCGTGCTGCACGAGGGGCACACCAAGACCTTCCTGCCGAACCTTTTCGGAAGCCTCGGCGTGTTCCGCTTCCGCAGGAAGCCCTGAGGCCCTAGCGGCGCCCCTTGCGCCGGTCGAAGCCGGGGCGCGCACGCTGCTCGTGCGATTCGAGGAGGAGCTTGTCGGTGAGCGCGCGCAGCTTCTCGGCGGTCTTCACCGCGTCCTCCACGTCCTTCCTCTTGGCGGCCAGGAACTTCGCGTCGAGGACCTGCGCCTCGGGCTGGAGGTCGCCGCCCGGCCCCGGGTCCCACGGGCTCCTCACCAGCTGGATGCTCAGCTTGTCGCTGTTGGTGTCGCGCATGTACACCGAGCGCGACAGCTCGCGGCAGGCGTTGTGGGCCATCTCGAGCTTGCGCGCGAGATCGTCGAAATCGAATTTCGCGTCGAGCCCGTGGAACTCGAAGAGCTCCTTCACCGCGGCGACGTAGACGCGCGGCCGCGGCAGCTTCATGATCACGCGCCCCTGCTTGATCGAGATCTCCATCAGGTCGTACATCACCTGCCCCAGCAACCAGTCGAGATAGGCGTGGCGCGCGGTGACCTGGCCGATGCCGGCCGCGAGCGCCTCGGGCAGCTCCGCTTCGAGGGGCTCCAGGGCGGCGTTGAAAGTGACGGGCTTCTTGGGCATGGCGGTGAGACCTCCTACTTGCGGTCGAGTGCTTCGATAGTCTGACGCTTCCACGCGAGGACCAGCAACCCGGGCAGCGCCACCACGAAGGTGAGGAAGAAGAACGTGGCCCAGCCGAGCCCCAGGTATTTGGGATCCGTGGCGTAGCCCGCGGCCGGCCCCACGTAGACGCGCCCGAAAGAGGCGAGCGCCGAGAGCAGCGCATATTGCGTCGCCGTGAATCGATGGTCGCACAGCGCCATGAGGAGGGCCACGAAGGCCGCCGTGCCCATGCCGCCCGAGAGGTTCTCGAAGCCGATGGCAAGCACCATCACCGGATAGCTCTTGCCGGCGACCGCGAGCCACATGAAGGTCAGGTTCGAGACGGCCTGGAGGATGCCGAAGTAGAGGAGCGCGCGGTACAGGCCTAGCCTTACCATCAGCGTGCCGCCGAAGAGCGCGCCGACGATGGTCGCCGCGAGCCCCATGCCCTTGTTCACGTAGCCCACGTCCTCGAGCGAGAAGCCCGCGCCGCGCAGCAGGAACGCGGTGGTGAGGGAGCCCGCGAAAGCGTCGCCCAACTTGTAGAGGATGAGCAGGGCGAGGATGGCGACGGCGCCATTGCGCGAGAAGAATTCCTTCAGCGGCTCCACGAACGCCTCGCGCATCGATCGCGGGTGCGGCGCCACATCCACGGGATCGCGCCCCCACAGGGTCGCCACGATGCCGATCGACATGAGCCCCGCCATGAGCAGATAGGTGTTGCGCCAGCCGATCCCCGCGATCCACGCTCCGCCCGCGACCAGCACCAGCGCGAGCGCGCCGGAGACCAGCATCGCGACGCGATAGCCGACCACGGTGAGCGCCCCCGCGATGCCGCGCTGCTCGCGCGTCACGACGTCGGTGCGATACGCGTCGAAGACGATGTCCTGGGAAGCGGACGCGAAAGCGACGAGCACCGCGAGGAACGCGAGGAGCGCCAGGTCCGTGCGCGGGGTGAGGAGCGCCATGCAGCCGATGCCGCCCATGAGGGCAAGCTGCGTGACGAGGAGCCACCCGCGACGCCGGCCGAGGAAGGGCGGCACGAAGCGATCCATCAATGGCGCCCAGAGGAATTTCCAGGTGTAGGGAATGCCCACCAGCGTGAAGATCCCGATGGTGGACAGGTCCACGCCCTCCACCGTCATCCACGCCTGCAAGGTGCCGGAGGTGAGCGCGAGCGGCAGGCCCGAGGCGAACGCGAGCAGCACGATGACGGCGAGGTTGCGGTCGCGCAAGACCGCCGAATAGTCGTGGGATTTCAAGATGAGAAAGCATAGCGTATGCGCGCGCCCTTTCCCGCGACTAAAATGGAGCCGGGATCAGCGCATGGAGATGGCATGGACAAGGTCGTGAAGACGGAAGACGAGTGGAAGAAGCAGCTCACCCCCGAGCAGTACAACGTGACGCGCAAGCACGGCACCGAGCGCGCCTTCAGCGGCAAGTATGCCGAGAGCAAGGAGCCGGGCACCTACCAGTGCATCTGCTGCGGGCAGGATCTGTTCGTCTCCGATACGAAGTTCGATTCCGGGACCGGCTGGCCGAGCTTCTGGAAGCCGGTGGCCAAGGAGGCGGTGACGGAGAAAACCGATCGCAGCTGGTTCATGTCGCGCACCGAGGTCCTTTGCTCGCGCTGCGACGCGCACCTGGGGCACGTGTTCGACGATGGCCCCCAGCCGACGGGGCTGCGCTACTGCATGAACTCCGCGGCGCTCGACCTGAAGAAGAAGGACGGCTGAGCGGGGGCGACTACGGCTTGCGGGATTCGCCGGGCCGCGTGGTCATGATCTGGGTGAGGCGCGTGGCCGCGCTCATGAAGAAGGTGGCGATCACCTGGACCTGCTCGGCGATCTCGGCGCCGCCGCCCTTCAGGCGGTGCAACGCGACGGAGAACGCGTAGGCCGTCACTTCACTCGCGTCGCGGAATTTTCCCGGACGCATGTCCGCGGGAAGGCGCTCGACCACGTCGCCGTGCAGCTGCGCGACGAATTCCTCGGCGACCTTCACCACCGCCGCCTCCGAGGAAGCGGCGTCGAGCTTCTGCTGCCAGGTAAGGGCCATCGGTCTTCCCGTCTTCTTCCTGGGATAACGACCGATTATGGGCCGAAGGGCGTGCGACCTGTGCCAGCGGGCGCCTACAGGCGGGGCTGAGAAGCCCCGGCTTGCGCCGGGGCGCGCAGGCTACTGCGTGACCTGCGGTGCGATCTTCCCGAGCTTCTCCAGTCGCAGACGGATCGAACTCTGTGTGCGCGCGTGCTTGCGCGCGATCTCGCCCATGGTGAGGCCGACGTCGAATTCCGAGGCGAGCGTGTGGTCCTCGCTCTCGGTCCAGGGCTTGCCGAAATTCGCGGGCAGGCGCTCGCGGCGTTTCTCGCGCTCGACCTCGCGCTGCATCAGGTCGACCGCGGAGTAGAGGGCGCGCAGCGTGCGCGGCTCCGCATAGGGGCTTTGTTCGGGATACGCCTCGCCGGTGACGGGATTCACGCCGTCGGCGAGCGCGCGGACGATAGGAAGTGCGGCATCGAGTTGCATGGTGGCCTCGTGGGTTGTCGGTTTTTGTCTGGTGGCCTACCTCCACCGCGCACTTTCCAAAACGAGCGCGCCCGCGCCGCGGTTGACTCGCCTAGAATGGAATTCCCATCCTGCCGCGCGATGCGATGCGACGAGTCCCGGTTTCCCTGTTATTCGCGGCCTGCATCATGAGCATCCCGTGCCATGGCGAGGAGGCTGCCGCCGCCATCGGAAAGCGCTTCGCCGTCGATTCGGGCATCTCATGGGACATGCGCGAGATCGACCACGCGGTCCTCGGGCCCATCCAGTTCGCGGCGCGCAAGAACGAGGTGGTCACCGCGGTGCGCGGGGAGAAGATCTTCTCGAACGCCTACGTTTCCTGCCAGAGGAAAACCGGGACCATCGCGCTCGAGCTCACCAACGCGCCATCGAGCGCCCCGGACCGCGGATTGGGCCCGGTCGAATTGCCGCGCCTGGTCTGCAACAGCCCCGGTCCCCAGGGCGCCGGCGTGGTGAAAACCGAAATCGCCGCGAGCTGGGAGATCGGCGCCTTGGGCGACACGCTCGCGCGCGGCTTGTCGTCCGCGGCGCTGCGGCGGTGCGTTTCGATCGACGTGCTGCAGAACCTCGCCCTGCCCACGGCCTGGCGCCAGGAATCCCAGCGCGTCGGATTGCAGATCACGCCGTACGCAAGGGAACTGGACGCGGTGTTCGTGCGATGCGGCGAAACCACGGCGTTCGCGAAGGAGGATCCACGCCCCGTCGCCGCGGCCACCGCGACCGCGCCACGGCTCACGCCGGCGCCGGCGAATGATCGCAATGCCCCGCGTGATGCGCCATGGAAGGCCGCTCGCACGATCGCCGCTGGCAGGACGAACGTGCGCGCGGCTGCGAGCGTCGACTCGCGGCTGGTCATACAGCTCGACCCTGGCGCGAAGATCCTCGTGCAGGCAGCGTCGCCTCCCTGGTTCCGGGCGAAGCCGGTGAGCGGCCCGGGTTTCGCCGGCTACATCCGGCAGGACCGCCTCGAGATCGAGTAAACGCGCGCGGCTAGCCGAGGTCGATCGGGTGCTCGCCGCTCGCAATGTCCCACGCAAGCGCCGCGGCACCGATGGTGCCGGCGTGGTCGCCTGCGGCAGCGCGGCAAAGCAGGCGATCGACCGATTCGCCGCCGCATTGGGAATCGCGAAGCCGGCAGGGGGTTTGCGCGCCCCCACTGGCGACGAGGCGCTGGCCTGGTTTCATCGGTCGGAACGCGCGCCTTGCCTCGTCGCGTTCGAGCCCGGTATCACTCGCAAACGCGAGCTTCATCCCGGCGTAGGACAGCGCCTACGGCGGGCGTGAACGGCACCTACGGCGCTCGCTGGTCGTTTCGGCGATCATCGAACGAGAGCGGGGCAAGCGCGGTCGAAACGTCGTCGCTCAACGACGCGCGCGA
>JANLXC010000122.1:0-7225 GCA_031364925.1 Burkholderiales bacterium
GTATTCGCGATGCTCGCCACCGTGCGCCTGGGCGCGATCCACTCGGTGGTGTTCGGCGGCTTCGCGGCCGCCAGCCTCGCCGCGCGCATCGACGACGCCGAGCCCAAGGTGATCGTCACCAGCGACGCCGGCATGCGCATGGGCAAGATGATCGCGCTGAAGCCGCTCGTGGACGAGTCCCTCAGGCTCGCAAAATCGCCGCCCAGGCACGTGATCGTCGTGGACCGCGGGCTCGATCCCAACGCGTCGCTCCAGGCGGGACGCGACATCGACTACCACCAGGCGCGCGACAGGCATAGCCGCGTGGAGGTACCGATCACCTGGCTGGAATCCAACGAGCCCTCGTACATCCTCTACACCAGCGGCACCACCGGCAAGCCCAAGGGTGTGCTGCGCGATACCGGCGGCTACGCGGTGGCGCTGGCCGCTTCCATGCGCAACATCTTCTGCGCGAAGGCGGGGGAAGCGTACTTCTGCACGTCCGACATCGGTTGGGTGGTGGGCCACTCGTACATCGTCTACGGCCCGCTCATCAACGGCTCCACGACGATCATGTACGAGGGCGTGCCGATGCGCCCCGACGCGGGCGTGTGGTGGAAGATCGTGCAGGACTACAAGGTCACGTCGATGTTCTCGTCGCCTACCGCGATCCGCGTATTGAAGAAGCAGGACCCGGCGTGGATGAAGAAGTACGACACCTCGTCGTTGCGATATCTCTATCTCGCGGGCGAGCCGCTCGACGAGCCCACGGCGCGCTGGGTGTCCGAATCGCTCGGCGCGCAGATCGTCGACAACTACTGGCAGACGGAATCGGGCTGGCCGATCCTCACCGCGTGCCCCGGCATCGAGGACACGCCGCGCAAGTTCGGCTCGCCATCCTTCGCCGCCTACGGATACACGCTCAAGCTCAAGCACGAGGAGACCGGCAGGGAGGTCGGCACCGACGAGAAGGGCGTGCTGTGCGTCGTGCCGCCGCTTCCGCCGGGCGCGATGACCACCATCTGGGGCGACGACGAGCGCTACGTCTCGACGTACTACAAGTCGTTCGCCGACGAGATGGTCTACACCACCTTCGACTGGGCGACGCGCGACAAGGACGGCTACTACTTCGTGCTGGGACGCACGGACGACGTGATCAACGTCGCAGGGCATCGCCTCGGCACGCGCGAGATCGAGGAGGCGGTGCAGGCGCACTCCAACGTGGCCGAGGTTGCCGTGGTGGGAGTGGCCGACGCGCTGAAGGGGCAGGTGCCGATGGCGTTCGCGGTGGTGAAGGATGTGTCGAAGACCGCCACGCCGGAGCTCGCAGCCGCGCACGAGAAGGAAATCATGGCGACCGTCGATCGCGAGCTCGGCGCCATCGCGCGCCCCTCGCGCGTCTGCTTCGTCACCGTGCTTCCCAAGACCCGCTCCGGCAAGCTCTTGCGCCGCTCGATCCAGGCCCTCTGCGAGGGCCGCGACCCCGGCGACCTCACCACCATCGAAGACCCGGCCGCCCTCGAGCAGATTCGCGCCGCGCTCGAATAGGAAAAGGGAAAAGGGGTCAGATTACTTTTCGGGTCGAAAAGTAATCTGACCCCTTTTCCGCCCCCTTTATTTGCAGGGGCCCAGGTACTTGCCTTCCATGTGCTGGGTCATGTTCATGGTGCTTCCACCCTGGTCCATGGCCACCTTCATGTCCATGACGAAGTTTTGGCCGCTGAACGTGATCTTGTTGTCGGTGGTCATCTTCGGCTCCCTGCACACCATCGTGTAGCTCGCGGTGTTGCCCGACATGTTGTAGTTCTTGACCTCGCAATCGGGCGCCGCCTTGCCCGGGCGGTCCGGGCCGCGACCCATCTGGCCCTTCTCGATATCCTGCGCGGTCACGCACTTCTGGAACGAGTGGGTCTGCTTGCCCATTCCGGGCGGCAAGCCTGGCATGGCGCCCATGTCCATTTCCATCTTGTACTCGTACATTCCCTCCTTCATCTTGCCTTTCAGGGCGTCGAGGGGACCGGCAATCGCGGCGGTGGAAATGGCCGCGCAGGCGACGGCGAGAAGGCGAGCTTTTGTCATTGCGATGAATCCTCCCGGTGAGATGCGGCGAGAATACCCAATTCCCGAACCCGGAGCCACTAGAATACGAGCTATGGCAAGCCAGCTCGACCTCCCCGGAGACAAGAAGGCGTTGCGGCGCGAGATGGTCGCGCAGCGCGACGCCATCCCCGCCACCCAGCGCGCCCGTATCGCGCGCATGCTCGTGGCGAAGCTGGTCGCGCTTCCCGAGTACGCCGCCGCGCGCTCGGTGCTCGCCACCCTGGCGATCGGCAGCGAATGGGATACGCGCGCCTTCATCGAGAGCGCGCGCGCCGACGGCAAGGCGGTCGTGCTGCCGCGCATCACGCCCGCGCCGCGCCACCTCGAGATCCATGTCGTGGAAGACATGGCGCGCGACCTCGTCCCCGGCACCTGGGACATTCCCGAGCCCGACCCGGCGCGTTGCCGGCGCGTGGAGCTGGCCGACGTGGACTTCGCGCTGGTGCCCGCACTCGCAGTCGATCCCAGCGGATATCGCCTCGGCTACGGCGCGGGCTACTTCGACCGCCTCCTCGCCGGCCGCGGCAAGCGCCCGCATTGCGTCACCGCGCTCCCGGCGGCCTTCGTGCTGGCCAACGTCCCGCACGACTCCCACGATGTCCCCGTGGATCGCGTCGTGAGCGAAGCGCCATGACCGCGCGCATCATCGACGGCAAGGCGATCGCGGCCGAATTCCGCGCCGAGTTCGCGATCCGCGTCGAGCGCCTCAAGCGCCGCGGGGTGGTCCCGGGCCTGGCGGTGGTGATCGTCGGCGAGGATCCCGCGAGCCAGGTCTACGTTCGCAACAAGGCGTTGGCCTCGGGCGCGATCGGCATGCACTCCGAAGTCCACGCGCTGCCCGCGGAAACCACCGAGGCGCATCTCATCTCGTTCGTCAAGCGCCTCAATGCCGACCACGCCATCCACGGCATTCTCGTGCAGCTGCCCCTGCCCAGGCACATCGAGAGCCGCGCGGTGATCGAGGCCATCGAGCCCGACAAGGACGTGGACGGCTTCCACTATTTCAACGTGGGGTCGCTCTTCATGGGGGAGCCCGCGTTCTATCCATGCACGCCCTTCGGAGTGATGAAGATGCTCGAGCACGAGTCGATCCCGATCGAGGGCCGGCACGCGGTGGTGGTGGGACGCTCGAGCATCGTAGGCAAGCCGATGGCGCTCCTCCTGCTCAATGCGGGTGCAACGGTGACCATCTGCCATTCGAAGACGCGCGACCTCGCCGCCATGACGCGCCAGGCCGACATCCTGGTGGCCGCCGTGGGCCGCTCGCGGCTCATCACGGCGCCGATGGTGAGGCAGGGCGCGGTGGTGATCGACGTCGGCATCAACCGGCTCGCCGACGGCAAGCTCGTGGGGGACGTCGATTTCGCCGGCGTCTCGGAGGTGGCCGCGCGCATCACGCCGGTGCCGGGCGGCGTGGGGCCGATGACGATCGCGATGTTGCTCGGCAACACGGTGAAATCCGCGGAACGCCTGGCCGGACTCGGCACCCACGCCGAGACGCGCATCGCCTGACACGAGAGGCCGCCATGAACGCATACGAGCAGGGCCTGGAGAGAAATGCCGCGAACTACACGCCGCTCACCCCGGTGTCGTTCCTGGCGAAAGCGGCGTCCGTCTACCCGGAACGCACCGCGATCATCCACGGCGAGGTGCGGCGCAACTGGCGCGAGGTCTACGAGCGCGCGCGCCGCCTGGCCTCGGCGCTGGCCAGGCGCGGCGTGAAGCGCGGCGATACCGTCGCGGCCATGCTGCCGAACGTGCCGGCCATGGTGGAGCTGCATTTCGGGCCGGCGATGTTCGGCGCGGTGCTGAACACGCTCAACACGCGCCTGGACCCCGAGGCCATCGCCTTCATGCTCGACCATGGCGAGGCCAAGGTCCTCTTCACCGATCGCGAGTTTTCGCCGATCATCGCCAAGGCGCTGAAGCTGGTGAAGTCGTTGCCTCTCGTGGTCGACGTGGAGGACGTGCTCTACGAGGGGGACGGCGAGCTGACCGGATCCGTCGAGTACGAGGAGCTCATCGCCGCCGGCGATCCCGGATTCGAATGGTCGGTCCCGCCCGACGAGTGGAACGCGATCGCGTTGAACTACACCTCGGGCACCACCGGCAATCCCAAGGGCGTGGTGTATCACTATCGCGGCGCCTACCTGAACGCCATCAACAACATCCTCGACTGGTCGATGGGCAAGCACCCGGTGTATCTCTGGACGCTGCCGATGTTCCACTGCAACGGCTGGTGCTTCAACTGGACCGTCGCGGCGGCTGCGGGCACCAACGTGTGCCTGCGAAAAGTGGAAGCGAAGCTGATCCTTGAGCTCATCCGCGACCACAAGGTCACGCACTACTGCGGAGCGCCGATCGTGCATTCGATGCTGGTGAACGCGCCAGCGGAATGGCGCAAGGGCATCGCGCACCAAGTGCGCGCGCTGGTGGCCGCCGCGCCGCCGCCCGCCGCGATGATCGAGGGCATGGGCCAGATCGGCTTCGACATCACGCACGTCTACGGCCTCACCGAAACCTACGGCCCCGCCGCGATATGCGCGAAGCACGAGTCATGGCAGAGCCTGGCGCTCGAGGAGCAGGTGCGGCGCAACGGCCGCCAGGGCGTGGCCTACCTCCTCGAAGAGGGCATGGACGTGCTCGATCCCGAGACCATGCTCCCGGTGCCCTGGGATGGCGAGACCATGGGCGAGATCATGTTTCGCGGCAACATCACCATGAAGGGCTACCTGAAGAATCCCGCGGCCACGGCGGAATCGTTTCGCGGCGGGTGGTTCCACTCCGGGGACCTCGGGGTGACGCAGCCCGACGGCTACGTGAAGATCAAGGACCGCTCCAAGGACGTGATCATCTCCGGGGGCGAGAACATCTCCTCGCAGGAAGTCGAGGATGTGCTTCACGGGCATCCCTCGGTGATGATGGCGGCGGTGGTGGCGCAGCCCGATCCCAAGTGGGGGGAGACTCCGTGCGCCTTCATCGAGCTGAAGGAAGGCGCTTCGGCGGGCGTGGAGGAGATCATCGAGTTCTGCCGCGCGCGCATGGCGCGCTTCAAGGCGCCCAAGACGGTGATTTTCGGCATGCTGCCCAAGACCTCCACCGGCAAGGTCCAGAAATTCATCCTCCGCGAGCGCGCGAAGAGCACGGCGGCCATCGAATGACGCGAACGAAAGGACCTGGAAAGCGATGAGCGGCATGCGCGAAGGTGCGGTGAGGTGCCTGGACCCCCACGGTTTCCACTTCATGCGTTACGTGGAGTGGGGTGACGCGAAGAACCCGCGAGTGCTGGTTTGTGTCCATGGCCTCACCAGGAACGCCCGCGATTTCGACTACGTCGCAAGGAGCCTCGCGGACGCGTACCGCGTCGTCGCCGTGGACATCGTCGGCCGCGGCCGCAGCGACTGGCTGCGCGACCCCGCCGACTACACGTATGCGGTGTACAGCGGCGACATGGCCACGCTCATCGCGAGCCTGCACGCGGAGACGGTCGACTGGCTCGGCACTTCCATGGGCGGGATCATCGGCATGATCATCGCGAGCCTTCCCGGCTCCCCGGTGAGGAAGCTCGTCATGAACGACGTGGGCTGCATGATTCCCAGGGCGTCGCTGGTGAGGATCGGCGAGTACGTCGGGCGCGAGATGCCCTACGAGTCGCTCGGCGCGCTGGAAGCGGCGATGCGCGCCGTGAGCCCCTTCGGCAACCTGACCGCCGAGCAGTGGCGCCACCTCGCGATGCACGTCGCCAGGCAGGACGAAAAGGGCAAGTGGCGTTTCCGCTACGACCCGGGCATCGGCAAGAACTTTCACGCGACACCTCCGGCCGACATCGACCTGCGCTCCTACTGGCAGCAGGTGCACGGCCCGGTGCTGGTGATCCGCGGCGAGCATTCCGACCTCCTCACCGCCGCCACGCTCGACGAGATGAAGAAGCGCGCGCACACCGCGGCGCACGTGGTCGCCGACACCGGCCACGCGCCGATGTTGATGGACGACGCGCAGGTGCTCGCGATCCGGCGCTTCCTGCTGGGCTGATCGCATGCCGCGCGATCCCGGCGCGTACGACGCGCTGATCGTCGGAGGCGGCCACAACGGTCTTGTCTGCGCCTGCTATCTCGCGGCGGGCGGGCTCAGCGTGTGCGTCGTGGAGCGTCGCGCGGTGGTGGGCGGGGCCGCGGTCACCGAGGAATTCCATCCGGGCTTCCGCAATTCGACCGCGAGCTATACGGTGAGCCTCCTCAATCCCAAGGTGATCCGCGACCTGCGCCTCGCCGAGCACGGGCTCACCGTGGTCGAGCGCCCGTTCGCGAATTTCCTACCGCTTCCCGACGGCAACTTCCTCAAGGTCGGCGGCGGCCTCGAGGCCACGCAACGCGAGGTCGCGAAATTCTCGAGAACGGACGCCGAACGCCTGCCCGATTACTACGCGCGCCTGGAAGCGGTGGCTGACGTGTTGCGCGGCTTGATTCTCGAGACGCCGCCCAATTTAGGCGGCGGAGTGGCCGAGCTCTTCAGCGCGTGGAAGTCCGGCAAGCGCCTGAATGCGCTGCCGCTCGCGGCCAAGCGCGACGTGCTCGACCTCTTCACGGTGTCGGCCGCGGAATGGCTCGAGCGATGGTTCGAGTCCGCGCCCATCAAGGCGTGCTTCGGGTTCGACGCGGTGGTCGGCAACTTCGCGAGCCCCTGGTCGCCCGGCTCGGCGTACGTCCTTCTGCATCACGTATTCGGCGAGGTGAACGGAAAGAAGGGAACGTGGGGACACGCCATCGGCGGCATGGGCGCCATCACGCAGGCGATGCGCCGCGAGGCCGAGGCGCGTGGCGTGGAGATCCGCACCGGCCAGGGCGTCGCGGAGATCCTCACGCGCGGCGGCCAGGCGCGCGGGGTGGCGCTGGACGACGGCACCGAGATCGCCGCGCGCTGCGTGGTCTCCAACGCGCATCCGCGCGCGCTTCTCACGCTATTGGGCGGGGAGGGCAGCGATTGGCGCGAGGCGTTCGGCCACTTTCAATCGGAGTCGGCGACCTTCCGCATGAATGTCGCCCTTTCCGAGCTGCCGCAGTTCTCCTGCATCCCCGCTCCCGGCGCGCAGGCGCACCACCGCTCGGGCATCATCATGGCGCCGTCGCTCGATTTCATGGACCGCGCC
>JANLXC010000147.1:0-5354 GCA_031364925.1 Burkholderiales bacterium
CACGGGATACGACTCGACTTCGTGGAACGCGGTTTATGCGCCCGCCGGCACGCCGAAGGAGATCATCGAGAAGTTGAACCGCGAGTCCAACGCGATCCTGCAATCTCCCGAGACGCGCAGGTTCTTCGCCGAGCAGGGCGCGGAGGCCGGCGGCGGCACGCCCGAGCAACTTGCCACATTCAACCGCGCCGAGCTCGCCAAGTGGGCGAAGGTCGTGAAGGATTCCGGCGCGAAGGTGGACTAACCGCTACGCGGCGATCGCCGCAAGCCGCGCCGCCACCGTGGCGCTAAGCTCATCGAGCGCGCGCGCCTGCGTCGCTTCGAGCGCGGCCCGCGCGCGCCACGCGCCCGCGAGCGCCTCCAAGCGCATCAACGCCGCGCGGTAAGCCTCCCGCGCGCGCAGGAATCCCACGTCGCGAGCGGTGTGTATCAGGTCGAGGCGCTCCGTGATGCAGCCGATCCCCATGGCGCCCGCGCGCTGCTCCTGCCCGGCGTGCACACGGTATTGGCTGAGCGGCGTCGCGCAGTAATACGCGTCACCCCGCGCGAGCAGGCGCAGCCACAGCGAGAGGTCGGCGAGGCAGTGATACGACTTGGCGCCCCACGTGAAGACGCCGCCCGCGCCGCAGTCCAGATCCTTGGTACGGAACATCACCGTTGTCGGCTCGCCAATGAGGTTCAGGCCGTTGGAAAGCGCGAGGTCGCCCAGCTCGATACCCGAAGTGAGGCACGAGACGTAGGAAACGGGCGAGGTCGCGGGCATGTCGGGGCGCACCGCTCCGCTCGCGTCGATCACCTGCCGGCGGCTGGTGGCGAGCGCCAGGCGCGGATTGGCGTCGAGCGCGCCCGCGAGTCGCGCGAGGCAGCCGGGCAGCAGCCGGTCGTCGTCGTTGAGGAACTTCGCGAGACCGCCGCGCGCCTGGCGCAGGCATTCGGTGAAGTTGCCCTCGAAGCCGAGGCGCTTCGGATTGCGGATATAGCGCACGCGGGGATCGCGTTCCGCGGCGACCCACCCTTCGATCGCGTTGCCCGGCGAGTCGTCGCACACCACGATCTCGAACGCATCGTGCTCCTGCGCGCGCGCGCTCGCGAACGATTCGCGGAAGAACGCCTCGTTGTACGCCGGGAC
Source organism: Burkholderiales bacterium (assembly GCA_031364925.1). Taxonomy (GTDB): domain Bacteria; phylum Pseudomonadota; class Gammaproteobacteria; order Burkholderiales; family Usitatibacteraceae; genus Usitatibacter. The sequence goes on from JANLXC010000147.1 coordinate 1,130, forward strand.
CAGGATCGAGACGCGCGGTGTCACCGGCCCGGGGCGGCCTTCGCGTCGGGTGTCACCACCTGGTAGAAGACCTCGTCCTTGCGGATCATGCCGAGCTCGAGGCGCGCTCGCTCCTCGACGGCTTCCATGCCCTGCTTCAAGTCCTTCACGTCCGCGTCGATCGCGTCGTTGCGCGCCTTCAGCCTGGCGTTGGCGAGGCGTTGTTGCGCCAGGCCGCGGTCGAGCTCCCACACCCTCATCCAGCTTCCCTTGCCGATCCAGAGCGGGTACTGGAGCGCGAGGAGGAGTCCGGCGAGGACGAGGGCGAGCGCTTTCACTTCAGCTGGTAGAAAGCATCGCGGCCGGCGTAAGTAGCCGACTCGCCCAGCTCCTCTTCGATGCGCAGGAGCTGGTTGTACTTGGCGGTGCGGTCGGAGCGCGACAGCGACCCGGTCTTGATCTGCATCGCGTTCATTCCCACCGCGATGTCGGCGATGGTCGAATCCTCGGTCTCGCCGGAGCGGTGCGAGATGACCGCGGTGTAGCCCGCGCGCTTGGCCATCTCGATCGCCTCGAACGTCTCCGAGAGCGTGCCGATCTGGTTGATCTTGATGAGGATGGAGTTGGCCACGCCGCGCTGGATGCCTTCGGCGAGGATGCGCGTGTTGGTGACGAACACATCGTCGCCCACCAGCTGCACGTCCTTGCCCAGCCGCCTGGTAAGGAGCTCCCAGCCCTCCCAGTCGCCTTCGGCCATGCCGTCCTCGATGGAGACGATCGGGTACTTGTCGCACCACGTGGCGAGGAGATCCACGAATTGCGCGGAGGTGTACGAAAGCTTCTCCGCCTCGAAGCGATACTTGCCGTCCTTGAAGAACTCGCTCGCGGCGCAGTCCATGCCGATCATCACCTGCTCGCCGGCGAGGTAGCCCGCCTCCTCGATGGCGCGCAGGAGCCACGTGATGGCGGCCTCGTTGTTGGGAAGGTTCGGCGCGAAGCCGCCCTCGTCGCCCACAGTGGTGGACATGCCTTCCTTGTCGAGCATCTTCTTCAGCGTGTGGAAGATCTCGGCCCCGCAGCGCAGCGCGTCGCGGAAGGTGGGCAGCCCCGCCGGGATGATCATGAACTCCTGCATGTCGAGCGAATTGTTGGCGTGCGCGCCGCCGTTGATCACGTTCATCAGCGGTACGGGCATGCGCTTGGGCGCGGCGCCGCCGAAATAGCGATAGAGCGAAAGGCCCGACTCCTCGGCCGCGGCCTTGGCGCACGCGACCGAGACCGCGAGGATGGCGTTGGCGCCCAGGCGCGACTTGTTCTCGGTGCCGTCGAGGTCGCAGAGCACGCGGTCGATGTACGACTGCTCCGAGACGTCGAGGCCCAGGATCGCCTCGCAGATCTCGGTGTTCACGTGGTCGACGGCCTTCTGCACGCCCTTGCCGAAGTAGCGCTGCGGATCGCCGTCGCGCAGCTCCATCGCTTCGCGGGAGCCCGTGGAGGCCCCGGAGGGCACGGCCGCGCGTCCCATCGCGCCGGATTCCACCAGCACGTCGGCCTCGACCGTGGGATTGCCGCGCGAATCCAGGATCTCGCGGGCGACGACTTCGACGATGGCGGTCATGCAGGTTTCCCGGGCAAATGAATCACCGAGATTCTACGGGAACCGCACCCGGCCTACATCTTCTTCGCGAGGATCTCCGCGAGCTTCTTCGCGTCGTTGAGGTCGCGCTCGGCGAGCTTCTGCGGCCCGACGGAGAGGGTCAGCCACGCGCGGCCTTTCCGCAAGTTCATCTGCCCGGTCTTCGCGCTCCAGAAGGCCTCGGTGCCGGAGATGAGCATGGGCTTGGTCTGGAAGTGCATGCGCGCGTCGTCGAACGCCTTGTGCGCGTCCGCGTCGGTCTTGCCGAAGCGAAACTGCGCGCTCGCGGCCACCGCCTTGCCGTCCTTGACGCCGTTATAGGTGCATATCGCCACCACCTTGGGGCGCTTCACCTTGGGGTTGACAGGCTCGCCCGCCGCCGTGGTGCCGAGGGCCTTCTCCGCGTCGTCCTGGGTGAAGATCTCGCAGGCGTCGAATGCCTCCTGCGCCCAGGCGCCCGGGGAAAGGCAGGCCGCTCCCAAAACGGCCAGTGCTGTGAGCTTCCGCATGTTCCACCTCTTCGGGTTGCGCGCGCCAGCAAGGTCTTATGTTGCCCATGATACTGGATGGGACCTCTGCCGCGCGAACCCGGAGGTGCGGCGCCCCGGGAGACCGGAGCGCCGTCAAACCGCTAGAGAATGTCCTTCACGCCACCAAAGTAGCCGTTGTAGGAGCAGAACTGGTCGCTGCCCGTGAACCTTGCGTTGAAACCGTTCTGGCTTGCGTCGACCATGTCCATGACGAAATTGCCGACGTTGCCGGGGCTGCCGCCGAACGTGCAGTTCCACGTGCCGTTGGGGATTTGCGCGACGCGGCCCTGCGTGGTGAGGGTGCCCGCGAACGTGCACTGGGACGACGCGCCATTGGTCGAGGTGAACTGCACCAGCATGCTCACGCTGCGCCCGGTCTGCGACACGGTGAGCGTATCGAAGATCAGGATCGGGCCGTTGGGCGAGTTGCGGCAGTTGGTGCCGCTCGCCGTGAGGCCGCCCAGGTATTTCCCGGCGATGTTCTGCTCGTCGAACGATTGGCGAGTGATCGACTTGTTGACGTTCACGCCGTTCACCGAATAGGTGAGCGCGCCGGAGTAGCCATTGGCGAATGCCACCGTCATGGCGCCGACCTGTGTGGCGACCACGGAGGCGGGGTTGAACGTGAAGTTGCCGAAGTAGGGCCCCGTGGTCTGGTACATCGGGCCGGAGAACGCGCTGCCGGACGGGCGCATTGTGGCCACGTACCAACGCGGGCTGCTGTCCGCGCCGTACACGAAGAGGGTGGCGAAGATGGTGTCGTCCTGCTGGGTGAAGTTCACGCCCCAGCCACTTTCGGACGGGTTCCACCATTGGTCGGTGTAATCCGGACCGGTGGTCACGGCGGAGGCGGGCAGGCAGACGGCGAAGGTGGCGAGGAGGGCAACCGCGAAACGCTTGAGGATATTGATCATGGTAGTGGGCCCGAATGCGGACGGAATGCCGCTTACCAAATAGTGACTGGGCCATCGGCAAAGAGTTCCCTCGAGGCCGTGCCAGAATATCGGATCGCTACCGATGGAGACCGCCATGCAATGCAAGAAAATACTGCTTGCCGCCGCCCTCGCCGCCCTCGCCCTGCCTTCCGCCGCCCAGTCACAGCGCTGGTACGCGGGGATCGCCGGGGGACAGTCGCGCACCAGCGACGACCTCGTGCGCAACCGTGAGTCCACCGTCGTGAACGCGGTCCCTTCCACGATCCAGAGCGACTTCGACTCCAAGGACAATGCCTGGAAGATCTTCGGCGGCTTCCGTTACAACGAGATGTTCGCCGTGGAGGCCAGCTACGTCGACCTGGGCCGTCACCATTTGACGACAAGCTTCATCGGCGGCGACCCCGCCGCGCTGGGCTCGGTCGCCATGGAGCGCAAGATTTCCGGATTCGGCGTGGATGCGGTCTTCACCGCCCCGCTGGGAGATCGCTTCGCCATCTTCGGCCGGGTGGGCGCATTTCGCTCGCGCCTCGAAGCCGACGCGGTGCTCGGCGGCAACGTGGCGTTCACCAACGCGCCCGGGGATCGCCAGCGCAGCGTGACGCAGAACGAGACCGTCCTGAAGTACGGGCTCGGCGCCGACTGGTGGTTCACCCGCAATGCGGCGCTGCGCCTCGAGTGGGAGCGCTATCACGACGTCGGCAAGGCGTTTGCCGTGGGGGGTAGCGGGACCACGGGCGAGGCGGATACCGGGACGATTACGCTTGGGGTGTTGATGCGGTTTTAGGCGGGTCGAGATGAACGGCACGGCGACTGGATTGCGCGGTTGCAAAGCCTTACTTGAAAAGTCCCTTCACAGCATCGACCGCGCCCTCCACGCCGCCCTTGCGCAGCAGGTCGATGTTGGTGAGGACCCTCTGCGCGATCTTCGAGAGGAGCGTGTTCGCGACGACGTTGGCGGCCTCGCTCGCGGTGACACCGCCCTGGCGCTTGCCCACATCGCGTAGCTCGATGTCCGGCAGGTCGAAGGTGAGGCCCTGGCCCTTGAGGCCCTGCGTCGACATCGTCACCCTGGCTCCCCGGATGGCGAGGCGCTCGATCACGAACTTGTGGCGCACGCTCTTCCCCTCGGCGGTGGTCTCCTTGCC
>JANLXC010000151.1:0-25009 GCA_031364925.1 Burkholderiales bacterium
CCTCGAAGAAGCGCCTCGCGCACATCGACGAGGAGATCAAGCGCCTCGAGAAGGAATACGCGGACCTCGAGGAGATCCTCAAGGCGGAGAAGGCGCGCGTGCAGGGCTCGACCCACGTGAAGGAAGAGCTCGAGAAGGCCAAGCTCGCCATGGAAGAGGCCAAGCGCAAGGGCGACTGGCAGAAGATGAGCGAGCTGCAGTACGGCAAGATCCCGCAGCTCGAGAAGCAACTGAAGGAAGCCGAGTCCACGACCGCGAACGACACCACCAACAAGCTCCTGAGGACCCAGGTCGGCGTGGAGGAGATCGCGGAAGTCGTTTCTCGCTCCACCGGCATTCCAGTCTCGAAGATGATGCAGGGCGAGCGCGAGAAGCTCCTCCTCATGGAAGATCGCCTGCACCAGCGCGTGGTCGGCCAGGACGAGGCCGTGCGCCTCGTCTCGGACGCCATCCGGCGCTCGCGCGCGGGCCTGTCGGACCCCAACAAACCCTACGGATCATTCCTCTTCCTGGGCCCGACGGGCGTCGGCAAGACCGAGCTGTCGAAGGCGCTGGCCGAGTTCCTGTTCGACTCCGAGGACCACCTCGTGCGCATCGACATGTCCGAGTACATGGAGAAGCACTCGGTGGCGCGCTTGATCGGGGCCCCTCCGGGGTACGTGGGATACGAAGAGGGCGGGCACCTGACCGAAATCGTGCGCAGGAAGCCCTACGCGGTCATCCTCTTCGACGAGATCGAGAAGGCGCACCCGGACGTCTTCAACGTCCTCCTGCAGGTGCTCGACGACGGGCGCCTTACCGACGGCCAGGGCCGCACCGTGAACTTCAAGAACACGGTTCTCATCATGACGTCCAACCTCGGCAGCCAGATGATCCAGCAGATGGCCGACCAGGACTACCAGGTCATCAAGCTCGCGGTGATGGGCGAGGTGAAGTCGCACTTCCGCCCGGAGTTCATCAACCGCATCGACGAGATCGTGGTGTTCCACGCGCTCGACGAGAAGAACATCGCCTCCATCGCCCGCGTGCAGTTGAAGCAGCTGGTGAAGCGCATCGAGGCGATGGAGATGTCGATCGAGGTGTCCGACTCCGCGGTGGCGGAGCTCGCCAAGGCCGGCTTCGATCCGGTCTACGGCGCGCGGCCGCTCAAGCGAGCGATCCAGCAGCAGATCGAGAACCCGCTGTCCAAGGCGATCCTCGAGGGCAAGTACGGGCCGAAGGACACCATCGTGGTGGATTCGAAGAACGGAGTGTTCACCTTCGACAAGGCCAAGGTGAAGGAGAAGAAGGCGGCGTAGCAGAACCCACCTGCGCCACCGCTAGCGAGCGTTGAGCAGCTCCTCGACTTTCGCCACGAACTCCTTCGACTCCGGCTCGACCTTCGAGCCGAAGCTCGCAACCCGGCTGCCATCGCGGGCGATCACGTACTTGTGGAAATTCCACTTCGGTCGCTCGCCGGTGGCCTTGGCGAGCCCGTCGAAGACCGCCGAGCCGCCGGGCTCCTTTACCGACGTCCTGGCGAACATCGGAAACTTGACCGCGTAGGTGCGATCGCAGAATTCGGCGATCTCCTTGTTGTTGCCCGGCTCCTGGTTGCCGAAGTCGTTGGACGGGAAGCCCAGGATCACCAGCCCGCGCGACTTGTACTTCTCGTTCAGCGCCTGCAGCCCCTTGTACTGGGGCGTGTAGCCGCAGTAGCTCGCGGTATTCACCACCAGCACGACCTTGCCCGCGTACTGGCAGAGGTCCTCCTTGCCGCCCAGGATGTCGTCGACCCGGTGCGAGATGAGCGCGCCGCATTGCGCACCAATCACGGTCGCGGGCAGGAGCAGGGCGGGGAGGGTGAAGAGGAGGCACAGCAGGGTTCGATTCGCCATGGCGCCAGTGTAGCGCGAGTACAATTTTCGCCTCGATCCCTCGCGAGACCCGCCATGACCTCCACCCGCAAGCTCCTCGCGCTCGCCGTCCTCGCCGCATGCTTCACCGCCCGCGCGGCATCGATCGCGCCCGCCGCCGCGGAGAACGGCATGGTCGCCGCTGCGCAGCACCTGGGGACGAAGGTCGGAGTGGAAGTCCTGAAAAAGGGCGGCAATGCAATCGATGCCGCGGTCGCAGTGGGATACGCGCTCGCGGTGGTGTATCCGGCCGCTGGAAATCTCGGCGGCGGAGGCTTCATGACCATCCACCTCGCCGATGGCCGCAAGACGTTCATCGATTTCCGCGAGGTGGCACCGCTGGCCGCCACGCCGGACATGTATCTCGACGCGAGCGGCAACGTGATCAAGGGCTCGAGCTTGAAGGGCCACCTCGCCGTCGCGGTGCCAGGAAGCGTCGCGGGCCTGGAGCACGCGCGCGAGAAGTACGGCACGCTGAAGCGCGAAGCGCTCATCGCGCCCGCGATCGCGCTGGCGGAGAAGGGTTTCGTGCTCGGGCAGGGCGATGTCGACATGCTGCGCTCTTCCACGGACGACTTCCGCGCCGATCCCGCGACCGCGGCGATCTTCCTCAACAAGGGCGAGCCGTTCCTGGCCGGCGACAAGCTCGTGCAGAAGGACCTCGCGAAGACGCTGCGCCTCATCTCGCGCCGCGGCAAGGACGGGTTCTACAAGGGGCATGTGGCCGCGGCGATCGTGGCCTCGAGCGCCGCCGGCAAGGGCATCATCACGCAGGCCGACCTCGATCGATACCGCACGCGCGAGATGGCGCCGGTGGAATGCGACTACCGCGGATATCGCATCGTCTCCGCGCCTCCGCCGAGCTCGGGCGGAGTCGTCATCTGCGAGATCCTCAACATCCTCGAGGGCTACCCGATGAAGGAGCTGGGGTTCCGCTCCGCCCAGGCGGTGCACTACCAGATCGAGGCGATGCGCCACGCCTACATGGATCGCAACAGCTATCTCGGCGATCCAGACTTCGTGAAGAACCCGCTGGATCGCCTGCTCGACAAGGGCTACGCCGGAAGGATCCGCGCCGCGATCGACCCCGCGAAGGCCGGCATCTCGCAGGACATCAAGCCCGGTGTCCCTCCCCATGAAGGCAGCAATACCACGCATTACTCCATCGTCGACAAGGACGGCAACGCGGTGGCGGTGACCTACACGCTGAATGACTGGTTCGGGGCGCGCGTGACGGCCGCGGGCACGGGCGTGCTCCTCAACAACGAGATGGACGACTTCACCGCCAAGGTCGGCGTGCCGAACCTCTACGGCCTGGTGCAGGGACAGGCCAACTCGATCGCGCCGACCAAGACTCCGTTGAGCTCGATGAGCCCCACCATCGTCCTGAAGGACGGCAAGACGGTGATGGTGGTCGGCACCCCGGGAGGCAGCCGCATCATCACCGCGGTCACGCACACCATCCTCAACGTGATCGATTACGGAATGAATGTGCAGGAAGCCATCGACGCGCCGCGCTTCCACCAGCAGTGGCTGCCCGAGACTACCAATGTCGAGAATTTCGCGCTGAGCCCCGACACGCGCAAGCTCCTCGAGGAGAAGGGGCAGAAGTTTTCCGGCCCGCAATCCCCGAACCACATGTCCGCGATCCTGGTGGGCGCGCCTTCCCTGGGCGGTAAGCCCGTCGGCAAGAATCGTTTCTACGGGGCCAACGATCCGCGCAAGAACACGGGACTCGCAGCAGGCTACTGAGCGGCGTCCATGTGGCGCGCGAGGTAGGGCGCGGTGCGGCTCTCCTTCGACCTCGCCACTTTCGCCGGAGGGCCGGCGGCAACCACGCGCCCGCCCTCGTCCCCGGCGCCGGGCCCGATGTCGATCACCCAGTCGCTGCCCGACACCACGTGCATGTCGTGCTCTATCACCAGCACGCTATTGCCCGAATCCACGAGGCCGTCCAACTGCGTCATGAGCTTCTCGACGTCGTGGGGATGCAGCCCCGTCGTCGGCTCATCGAGGACGTAGAGCGTGTTGCCGCGCTGCGCGCGCTGCAGCTCCGTGGCGAGCTTGATGCGCTGCGCCTCGCCGCCGGAAAGCTCTGTCGCGGGTTGCCCGAGGCGCAGATACCCCAGGCCCACCTCGCGCAGCACGCCGAGCGCGCGATGCGCGTGGGGCTCGTCGGCGAAGAAGGTCCACGCGTCGTTCACCGTCATCTGCAGCACCTCGGCGATGTTCTTGCCCCGGTATTGGATTTCGAGCGTCTTCGGGTTGTAGCGCGTGCCGTGGCAGACGGTGCAGGGCGCGTACACGCTGGGCAGGAAGAGGAGCTCCACCATCACCCAGCCTTCGCCCTCGCAGTTCTCGCAGCGTCCCTTGGCGACGTTGAACGAGAAGCGCCCGGCGTCGTAGTGGTGGGCGCGCGCGGACTTCGTGGCCGCGAAGAGCTTGCGCACGTGATCGAAAAGGCCGGTGTAGGTGGCGAGGTTGGAGCGCGGCGTGCGGCCGATGGGCTTCTGGTCCACGCGCACCATGCGCTTGACCGCTTCCATCCCGCTCGCAATGCGCCCGCCCAGGGTGGCGACCGTGGTGCGCTCGAGCGCTTCGCCCTCGTCGTCCTCGGGCGCGACCTCGTCGCCGAGAGCGTCGGCGACGAATTCCACCAGCGCCTGGCTCACCAGGCTCGACTTGCCGGAGCCGGATATGCCCGTCACCGTCGCCAAGACGCCGAGGGGAAATTCGACGTCGAGATTCTCGAGGTTGTTGCGCGTCACGCCTTCCAGTCGCAGCCACCCCTTCGGTTCCCGCGGCGCGCGTGCCGGCTTGCCGCCGGCGTCGAAGAGGTAGCGGCGCGTAAAGGACTTCTCCACCCGCTCGAGGCCTTGCGGCGGGCCGCTGTAGAGCACCTGCCCGCCGAGCTCTCCGGCCTCGGGTCCGACATCGACGATCCAGTCGGCATGGCGGATGATGTCGAGCTCATGCTCGACGACGAAGAGCGAATTGCCCGAGGCCTTCAGCCTGTCGAGCGAGCGCAGCAAAGCCTCCGTGTCCGCGGGGTGCAATCCGGCGGAAGGCTCGTCGAGAACGTAGACCACCCCGAAGAGATTGGAGCGCACCTGGGTCGCGAGTCGCAGGCGCTGCAGCTCGCCCGGGGAAAGAGTCGGGGTGCTGCGCTCGAGCGAGAGGTAACCCAGACCGAGATCGAGCATGACGCCCAGGCGCGCGCAGAAATCGTCGGCGATGCGCTTCGTGGCTTCCGCCTTTTCCGGATGCTCGGCTTTCAGCTTCTTCAATTCCGGCGCGTTGCCCTGCGCGTACGGGTGCATGAGGCGCGCGAGCTGCTTCAAGGGCAGGCTCGAGATGTCGGCGATGTCCAGGCCCGCGAACGTCACCGAAAGGGACTCGCGGCGCAGGCGCTTGCCGTGGCAAGCCGGGCATTGGCCGCTAGCCATGTACCGCGCGACGCGCTTCTTGATGAGCGGGCTCTGCGTATTGGCGAATGTGTGCAGCACGAAGCGCCGCGCGCTCGAGAAGTTGCCCAGATAGCTGGGCTCCTCCTTGCGCTTGACCGCGCGGCGCGTGCGATCGGGGTTCCAGCCGGCGTATACCGGGACCACGGGCTGCTCGTCGGTGAAGAGGATCCAGTCGCGATCCTTCTTTGGCAGGTCCTTCCAGGGCCGGTCGATGTCGTAGCCCAACGAGACCAGCATGTCGCGCAGGTTCTGCCCATGCCACGCGGGTGGCCATGCGGCGATGGCGCGCTCGCGAATGGTCCTGGTGTCGTCGGGGACCATGGAGCGCTCGGTGACTTCGTATACTCGCCCCAGGCCGTGGCAGCGCGGGCACGCGCCTTCGGGCGTATTGGGAGAGAACGACTCGGCGTAGAGGATCGGCTGGCGTGGCGGATAGGTGCCGGCGCGCGAATACAGCATGCGCAGCGAGTTCGAGAGCGTGGTGACGGTGCCGACGGAGGAGCGCGTCGTGGGCGTGCCGCGCTGCTGCTGCAACGCCACCGCGGGAGGCAGCCCGTCGATCTCGTCCACGTCGGGCACGCCGAGCTGGTGGAAGAGGCGCCGGGCGTACGGGGAAACCGATTCCAGGTAGCGCCGCTGCGCTTCGGCGTACAGCGTGCCGAAGGCGAGCGACGACTTCCCGGACCCCGAGACGCCGGTAAATACCACGAGCGCGTCGCGCGGTATTTCAAGGCTCACGTTCTTCAGGTTGTGCTCGCGCGCTCCCCGGACGCGGATGAAGCCGGTCGCGACTCTGGGTGCCGAGTCTATCGCTTGCCCTTCCGTTTCTGGTCCTTCTGGTCCTGGACGAAGATGCTGAGCAGCAGGTACACGCCGCCCGCGCCCGCGCCGAGGAAGGTAAGGATGGCGAGGCCCGGATAGCCCAGCAGCGTGAACGACGCGGTCTCGATGCGCATCATGAGCGAAGCGCCGATGATCAGCGCCGCGAGCACGATGCCGGTAGTGATGCGATTGGCGATCTTCTGGAAGCCCTCCATGAAGAGGTTCGCGTCGACCGCCTTCACCTTCACCTCGAGCTCATGGTTGCCGAGCGCGTCCATGATCTTGTTCAGCCGCGACGGCAGCCCGGCGGTGAAGTCCTTCAGCTCCAGGAGCGACTTCATGAAGCTGCCGGAGGAAGCGTCCTTGTTGAGGCGCTTCGTCATGATCTCCGTCACGTGGCGGCGGATGGCGGCGTTGGGGTCGAACTCCGGATCGAGGATCTTGCCCACCTCGTCCAACTGCAGCAGCGTCTTGCCGAGGATGGTGAGGTCGGAAGGCACGAAGAGCCCGAGCTCGGCCGCGGCACGCGTCACGTCCAGCAGCGTCATGCCGACGTTGATCTGCTTCAGGCCCTGGCCCTGCTGCTCGACGATGAGCTTGGCGATGCGCTTGTTGAACGCGGCGCTGTCGAAGTCTTCCGACGTCTCGCTGATCTGGATGATGACGCCGGCCGCGTCCTCGCTCTTGCCCTCGCTGATGCCGATCAGGATCTTCAGCAGGTTTTCCTGCATCGCCGGGGTGGTGTGGCCGACCTGGCCCAGGTCGAGGAGGGCGAGGCGGTTGTCTTCGGTGATGAACACGTTGCCGGGGTGGGGATCGGCGTGGAAAAGCCCGTCCACCAGCACCTGCTTCAAGTACGCCTTGAAAAGCTCGTCGGCGAGCTCCTTGCCGTTCATTTCCAGGCGAGCGACCGGGCCCAGCTTGGTGATCTTGTTGCCGCGCACGTACTCCATGGTGAGGACGTGGGCCGTGCTGTAGTCGGTCACCGGTTGGGGAACCTGGAGGCGCTCGAACTCCTCGAGGTTCTTGCCCATCGCGATCAGGTTCTGCGCCTCGCGCTCGTAGTCGAGCTCGTGCTTGATGGTGGTCCTGAATTCATCGAGCGTCTCGACCAGGCGGTGGCGCTTGCCGAACTCGGAATGCGCCTCGAAGAATTCCGCGATCTGCTGCAGGACCTCGAAGTCTTCCTCGATCTGCTTCGCGATGCCGGGGCGCTGCACCTTGACCACCACGTCGCGCCCGTCGCGAAGCGCGGCCGCGTGGACCTGGCCCAGCGACGCCGCTGCGATCGGTACCTCGTCGAAGCGCTGGAATGCCTTGGAGATGCGCACCTTGAGCTCGGCTTCGACGATGGCCTCGACCTCGGCATAGGAGAAGGGCTTTACCTTGTCCTGCAAGCGGGCGAGCGCCTTGGCATAGGCCGGAGGGATGAGGTCCGGTCGGCCCGCGAGGACCTGCCCCAGCTTCACGTACGTGGGGCCCATCGCCTCCAGGTCGTCGGCGAGCTGCTCCGGCGTGGCCTCGCCCTCGACCGGGGGCTTCAGCTCCCGCTCCGCGGGCTCCATCGCGTCGTCGCCCATCTGAGTGACGAGGTCGGAGCGGCCGTACTTCCACAGCAGCTTGGCGATCTGCTTGTAGCGCTGCAAATGGTTCCCGGTGAGCTTCATTTCCCGGCGCCTTCTTCGTCGTCGAGGTCGATCTTCTCGATATGGTCGGGGGAGATGTCTGCGCCATCCTTCATCTCGCTGTCGGGCGCGGCCGAGGAGCGCTCGCCGGTGCCACTGCGGTCTGTATCGCTGTCCAGGCCGGCATCGCCGAGCTCCTGGGCGGCGCCCTGCACGTCGCTGCCGCTGTCGGAGCTGTCGCTGGGGCCGAGCGCCCCGGTGCCATGGCCGCGGCCAAGGCTGCGGTCGGCGCGGGTACTGATGTTTGCGGGATCAAGCGGGCTGGACGCCATGGGGGTTCTCCTTGTTTGGACGGCTGTTCGACGCCCAACCCGCCCCGGGGTTCATGCGAGATTTTCCCGCTTCCCGCCCCCGAGGTTCCTCGCGCTACGCTAGCTGGTCGTAGTTGACCAGCAGCACTCCCGCGACGACGAGCCCCCCACCCGCGATCCGCGTCGGCGTGATCTCGCGCACCGCGAGTCCCAGCCATCCCTGGTGATCGAGCAGCATCGAGACGATCACCTGTCCGCCGATGATGAGGGCCGTCATTTTCGCCACGCCGATCTTCGGGGCGAGGAGCGTGGTTCCGAAAACGAAAACCGCCCCGAGCAATCCACCGGTGAGCTGCCACGGCTTGGCCTGGACCACGCCCGCGAGGTTCTGCACGCGGTCGATGCTCGCGGCGACGATCGCGAGAGCGAGCGTTCCCACGGCGAACGACACGAGGGAGGCGAGGAGGGTGCTGCCGGCGAGGTGATTCTTGAGCTGGCTGTTGATCGCCGCTTGCAGGGGAATCATGCAGCCGATGGCGAAGGCGAAGGCGAGGTAGGGCATGGGTGGCGCTCGGAATGGCGAATGCTTATTATCCCGCATGCCCCAGAACAACAAGACCAGGACGCTCTACGAAGTTCTCGGCGTTCCGTGCAACGCGAAGCCCACCGACATCGGCCTCGCATACCAACGCTACAAGTCCGAAACGCAGAAGGAAAGCTCGGTCCCGGATGCGCGCCGCGCCGCCATGATGAAGGTCGCCTACGAGACCTTGTACGAGCCCGCGCGCCGCGCCGACTACGACGAAACGCTCGAGGGCAGCCGGAAGAAGAAAAGCGCGCCCATGGTGGCGATCGTCGCCGCCGTAGTGGCCGCGGTAGTGGCCGCGGGCGCGTACAAGTTCTTCCGCGCGCCCGACAAACCCGCCAAGGCGGCCGCGCTGACGGCGGATCAGCTCCTCGAAGCCACGTCGCCTTTCGTGGGACGCTTGCAGAGCACCGTCATGTCCGGCGAGGTCAAGCCCGCGGGGGTGGCGATCGCCACCGCCGAGGGCGAGATGATCACCACGTGCCATGGCATTCCCGCAGGCGCGCAGCTTTCCGTGCTGCTGCCGACGGGAATGGCGAGGGCCGAGCTCACGCGCGCCAACGCGGAGCTCGATATCTGCACGCTCAAGGTGAAGGAGATCGGCGCCTCCTTCGTGAAGGCGCGCGGCGCCGAACCCGCGCCGGGCGAAAGGGTCTACGCGCTGTTGGCCGAAGGGTCGCGGCCCACCCAACTGAAGGAAGCGCGCGTCGAGAAGGCGATCGCCGATCCGAAGGGTGCGGTGGTGCAACTCGACAAGCCCGGTCCCTTCCCGACGGGAAGCCCGGTGATCGACGCGCAAGGGCGCCTCGTCGGAATCGTTACCACGCCGCACTCTTTCGGCGAAGGACTCACCGTCGCGCTCGGCTCTTCGCGCATCGCGCAGGCCCGCGCGGCGGGCGGCATCGCAACCGCGGCCATCGCCGCGTCGGCGTCCACGGGGTCGTCCTCCACCTCGGCGCCGGCGTCGGAAAGCGTCGCGCCGCCGCCGGCCACCGCCTCCCGCGGCGGGCTGGGAACCATGCAGAGCGAGGGGTTCAGCACGCTCTGGAAGGAGGACTCCGCGCTGCGGCTGGTCGAGGTTCTCGACACTCCCAGGAAAGGCCAGGTCGGAGTGCCGCTCGCGTACTGGACGAAGTGGACCGGCCGCGATCCCACGCGCAGGTACGACACGCATTGCGTTGTGACCTTCGGTCCCGAAGAGGAAATCGTCGTGGACTACCCGCAGCCCACGCACCAGTTTCCGGCCGATGGCTACTGGTATTGCGCGCTGGTCCGGTTCAACACCGAGCTCGACCAGCTCGAGGAAGGCCCGTACCACTTCATGATCTTCGTGGATGGCCAGAAGGTCGCCGAGAACACGATCCGCGTCGAGAAGAAATTCTTCACGCGCGGAGTGATCGCGGTGATTGCCATCGTGCTGGGTCTCGGGCTCCTCGGGTCCCTGCGCAGGAACAAGGTCGCCAGTTACGCGGACTAGTTACGCAGCCTCCCGGACCGACAGCGTGAGCACATAGCGCAGGGCGTCCGCGCCCACGGTGTCGGGATCCGGAACGAGAGCGTGCGAGCGGGCCAGCGCGCGCATCGCCGCGTTGTCGCGCAGGACGTCGCCGACCATTCTCTGCGTGCCGCGCGCCGACAGGAAGGCGATCATCTTGCCCAGGAGCAAGCGGCCGAGCCCGCGGCCCTTCAGGTCGGAGCGCACGATGATGGCGAATTCGGCGTCGATATTGTCGGGGTCGATTACGGCGCGTACCACGCCGAGGATTTCCGACGAGCCGTCCGGCAGCGTACGAACGGCGACGAAAGCCATTTCGCGCGCATAGTCGATCTGGATGAGCCGCGCGCGCTCGGTAGGCGGCAGCTCCCGGCGTCCGCTGAAGAATCGAAAGCGCAGATCCTGGGGCTCCAGTTGCGCGAGAAAGATCCGGTGCTGCGCCTCGTCTTCAGGGCGTATGGGCCGCAGCACCAGGGCCTTGCCGTGCCAGGAGATCGTTTCCACCAGTTCCGCGGGATAAGGCGTGATCGCGAACCTCGCGGCGCCGGCACCCGCCTTTCGGCTCACGCGTATGCGCGCGTCGAGAGCTATGACGCCATCGCTATCGGCCAATAGCGGATTGATATCCAGCTCGGCCACTTCCGGCAAGTCAGTGAGCATCTGCGACAGCGCGATCAGCACGTCGCAGACTGCGTCGAGATTCGCCGGCGCATGGTCGCGATAGCCCGCGAGCAAGCGGGCGATTCGCGTGCGCGACACTAGCTCGCGAGCCAGCCGGCGATTGAGCGGCGGCAGGGCGATCGCGCGATCGCCCACGACCTCGACGGCCGTCCCGCCCTGGCCAAACAGGATCACCGGGCCGAACGTGGGGTCGATGCTGGTCCCCGCAATCAACTCCTGTGCATGCGGGCGCACGATCATCGACTGCACGGTGAAGCCGACGATGCGTGCCCGCGGCTGGGATACGGCGACCGCGGAAAGCATCTCACCGGCTGCTTTGGTGAGCTCCGCGTCATCGCGCAAGTTCAAGCGCACGCCACCCACGTCCGACTTGTGGCTGATGTCGGGCGACAGGATCTTCAGCGCGATCGGGTAGCCCAGCTCGCGCGCGGCCGCCAACGCGTCGGCGGGCGCTGGCGCAGTGGCGATCGTTCTCACCACCGGGATTCCATACGCCATCAATACCGCCTTGGCCTCGCGCTCGTCGAGCATCTCGCGGCCTTCGCCGAGGGCGGCCTGGATCGGTGCGCGCGCCGCGGCGATGTCGGGCGGCCCGTTCTCGCAGGCTGTCGGCGCTTCCAGCAGCAGTGCCTGGTTGCGACGATAGGTCGCCAGCATCGCGAATGCATTCACGGCTTCTTCCGGCGTGGCGTACTGCGCGACGCCGGCTTGCGCGAAGATCCGACGCGCATCGGCCACCGCAGCATCCCCCAGCCAGCAGGCCATGACGCGGCCGGCAGCGGCCTGCGCGAGCGGCGCGCAAGCGATCGCTATGTCGGCACTGCCGACGATGGCCGACGGTGCGTGCATGAACAGGATCGCGCCGGCTTCACGGTCGGCGAGGAGCGCCTCCAACGTCTGCGTATAGCGCTGCGCGGGCGCATCGCCGATGATGTCGATCGGATTTGCATGGGACCAGGTGGGCGGGAGGAACGCGTCGAGCTTCGCGCGGAGGGCCTCGCCCAGCTCGTGCAGCGGCACGCCGGCGAGCGCGGCGGCATCAGCCGCCATTACGCCAGCGCCCCCGCCGTTGGTCATGATGGTGAGCGTCTCGTCGCGGTTGGCGCCGAACCGAGCCAGGGTCTCGGCGGCCATGAAGAGCTCCTGGAGGTTGTCCACGCGCAGCATTCCAGCGCGCCGGATGGCCGCATCGAACACGATGTCGGATCCTGCCATCGCGCCGCTGTGCGAGGCTGCCGCCTTCAATCCGTTGCCCGCGCGGCCCGCCTTCACCACGACGACCGGCTTATTGCGTGCGGCGGCGCGCGCCGCCGACATGAACTTGCGCGGCGCCTCGATGGATTCGATGTAGAGGAGGATCGAACGCGTGCGGGCATCGCTCGCCAGGTGATCGAGCAAATCGCCGAAGTCCACGTCGCTGCGCTCGCCCAACGACACCATGTGGGAGAAGCCGATGCGGCGCGATTTCGCCCAGTCGAGGACCGCGGTGACGAGCGCGCCCGACTGCGAGACGAAGGCCAGCTCTCCCGGCAGCGCGCCGGTGTGCGCGAAGCTCGCGTTCAAGCCGAGGTGGGGAGACAGCAGCCCGACGCAATTGGGACCCAGCACGCGCAGCACGTGGGGCCGCGCGGCGGCGAGCATCGCCTGTTTCTGCGCGGCGGCCAGGCCCGCCGTGATGACGATCGCCGCGCGCGTGCCGCGCCGCCCCAACTCCTCGATGAGGCCCGGCACGCTCTGCGGCGGCGTGCAAATGATGGCGAGGTCGGGGGCTTGCGGCAGGTCGGCAACGCGTGCGAAGACAGCGACGCCGTCGAGCGTGGCGTGCTTCGGATTCACGGCGTAGATGGGCCCGGCAAACGCGCCGGTGCGAAGGTTGCGCCACACGGTGCCGCCCACGCTTGCGATGCGCCCTGACGCCCCGATGACCGCGACCGACTTCGGCTCGAGAAGCCGATCGAGGTTGCGGATGCTCACCGTGGCGCGCTACAGGGGACTGGGATGCTCAGGCTTTGCGCGGACCGTAGGCCTTCTCGCGCCGGCTGGGGGGCTTGGGCGCCAGGGCGCCGCGCGCGATCATGACGGGAACGTCGAGCGTGGCGATGCATTTTGTCGCAACCGAACCCAGCGCCAGGTTCGCCAGCGCGCCGTGGCCGTGCGAACCCATGATGACCAGGTCGATGCCGTGCTCCTTCACGTGCTTGGCGATTTCCTGCGCCACGTCGCCCACCGCCCATGAGGAAACGTGCACGACCCCGCCGGTCGCCAGCTCCTTTTCGGCCACCGCGAGCGCGGCCAAGCTCTCCTCTCGCTGGTATTTCTCCACCGCGGCCTTGCCGACGGCGCTCGAGGCGGCCGGATAAGGCAGCGGCGGGTGGACGTGGAGGACGTGCACCTCGGGGGGCTTCGCGAACCATTGCACGTGGTTCACAAGGTGGCGCGCGGCGATCTGGGTGAAGCGGGAGCCGTCGGCGGCAAGCAGGATTTTCATGGGCGGATCATGTTGTGGCAGCTCGAGACGAGCCGTCGAGACTACCCCGGGGCCGTGAAGCGGTCTGTTCGATAGCGCACTGAGGAATCATCCCACCTCGGGCTCGTCGTATTGCACTGTCGTCTCACCGTCCGAGAGCGACACCTTCACGATTCGGAGGCGGTCCATGCGTTGGCGAGCGTGGAGAAAGTGACATCGATCAGCGCCGGACGCAGTGCCATACCCCGACAGTTCCCATGGGAGCCTGGATGAGAACTGTCTTGCGAGCATGCAAGCCCGCCGCTTCCAGCATTGCCGGAAACCTGCCCTGCGCATGGGCTCTTGTTGACCGATCGACTGTCCAACGGCCGGACGGACAGGGAGGCCAATCGACGCCAGATCGACTGCTCCTCGGTTCTTGCCATGAGCAATGTGCGTTGGCGAACATACGTTCTGGCGCCGCCTTCCTATACTTCAACAGGAAATCTGGCCAGGTCGCGCACCACTTCGCCAGGCAGGAGAAATCATGCGTTCCCCGGTTGGTCAAAGCTGATGATGGGCAGCGTCACACAGAAGGTGCTCTCGCACGCCAAGGTCCCGGTGCTGGTATTCCGATGATCGTGCAGCCTTTGCCGGAGGGATGCGGTGAGAGTTGCGAAGCGGCGGCGTCGATCGACGCTCTGAATCGCACATGCTATTGCCTCAGCCTGGACGAGGAAGCATTGCGCCGCGGTCTCGAGGCGGATCTGGGCCTGCGCGGCCTGTCAAGCGCCATGGCGGCGACGCATCCGCATCTTTTCGCATCCGTGCCGATGTTCGTCTCACGCGAGCACATCGAAGCCATGGCACGCGTGATCGAGGCGGTCGAGGCAGTTGTCGCATCGCCGAACTTTCGCGACGCGGCGCTGGCGTGGGCGCCCGACATCGCGCGCTTCGATCCAGGCTCGCCCGGCGGACTGCTGGGATATGACTTCCACCTGACTACTACAGGACCGAAACTGATAGAGATCAACACGAATCCAGGCGGAGCACTGCTCAACGCGGTCATGGGGCGCGCGCATAGGTCGTGTTGCGCGGCCGCGAGCGTATTGGCGATGGCCCCCATGGAAGCCGACGCCATCGAGGAAGCGCTGTTCGAGGTCTTCATGATCGAGTGGCGTCTGCAGCGCAAGCGTGGCGAGCTGCTGTCGGTGGCGATCGTCGACGAAGCGCCGGAGCAGCAATACCTTTACCCGGAGTTTCTCCTGTACCGGCAGCTGTTGAGCCGCCACGGCGTCGAGGCGACGATCTGCGATCCCCGGGAACTCGTCCGGAAAGACGCGCGACTGTGGAAGGGAAGCCAGCCCATCGATTTCGTGTACAACCGGTTGACGGATTTCGCACTGGAGCAGCCCGGCCAGAATGAGCTCAAGGCCGCGTACCTTGCCGGGGAAATTGTCCTGAGCCCTCATCCGCGCGCGCACGCGCTGTACGCGGACAAGCGCAACCTCACCTTGCTCGGCGAGGAAACGTTCTTGCGCGAGACGGGCGTCACCGACGAGGCGATTGCCACGCTGCTCGCCGCGATTCCCCATACGGAGATCATGACAGCGGGGAACCGTGATGCGCTCTGGTCGAAGCGCCGCGAGCTTTTCTTCAAGCCGGCCGCCGGCTTCGGGAGCAAGGCCGCCTATCGCGGCGACAAGGTGACGAAGCGGGTGTGGGAGGAAATGGCCAAGGGTATGTACGTAGCCCAGGCGCTGGTCACGCCGAGCGAGCGGCACGTCGCCGTCCCACAGACTGGCACGGCGCTGAAAGCCGATGTTCGCGACTATGCCTATGCCGGAGTGGTAAAGCTCGTCGCGGCGCGGCTATATCAGGGGCAGACCACGAACTTCCGCACGCCAGGAGGGGGCTTCGCGCCGGTATTTACCGAAGCGCCCTGACTAGAGCCACCGCCGCGCCCAACCAGCCGACCACCTTCGCGATGCGTTCCGGCCAAGGCTGCCGGCTCCACCGCGTCGCAATAACCAATTCGGCCTCCTGGGTTTGCGCGAGCGGCACCTCGCTCTTGCCGGGCACCAGTAGCCGGCCGCGCGCATCGCGACGATGTCAGTGTGGTTCCGCTCGCGCCACGAGCCGGCGTGAACCACGCGCAACTAAACTTCCACTCCGCGCGAGGCACAGCCGCTTAGCGCTTCCACGAATACCCGTCCAACGGTGTCCGACGTCAGGATGAGGCTCTCGAAGCGCACGCTGCGCTCGGCGCGGTCGATGTCGCCTAGCAGTTTTGCCGTGGCGCACGAGGTGGACCATTGGCAGCGCGCGGCTCACTTCTGCGTCGTCGAAAAGGCGGCTACGCGACGGGCCAGCGCCAGTCGCGGATTTCCGGCATGTCTTCGCCGTAGCGCTCGATGTAGCGCTTGTGCTCGATAAGCTTGTCGTGAACGAGTTGCGTCAGATCCGCGGCTCGCTTTGCCAGTCCGGGAACGCGTTCGACGACGTCTTGCGCCAGGTGGAGGCGATCGAGGCGGTTCAGGACCGCCATGTCGAATGGTGTCGTCGTCGTTCCTTCTTCGTTATAGCCCCGCACGTGGAGATTGGCGTGGTTGGTGCGGCGGTAGGTGAGCCGATGGATGAGGGTGGGATAGCCGTGGTAGGCGAAGATGACGGGCTTGTCGCGGGTGAAGACGGCGTCGAAATCCTTGTCGCCCATCCCGTGAGGGTGCTCGCCCGGCGGCTGCAGCGCCATCAGGTCGACGACGTTGACGACGCGAATCTTCAGCTCCGGCAGGTGCTCGCGCAGCATGTCCACCGCGGCGAGCGTTTCGAGCGTCGGCACGTCTCCCGCGCAGGCCATCACGACGTCGGGCTCGCCTCCGGCATCGTTGCTCGCCCAGCGCCATATGCCCAGCCCCGCCGTGCAGTGTTCGACGGCCGCGGCCATGTCGAGCCACTGCGGGGCGGGTTGCTTCCCGGCGACGATCACATTCACGTAGTGGCGGCTGCGCAGGCAATGATCTGTGACCGACAGCAGCGTATTCGCGTCGGGCGGCAGATAGACGCGGATCACGTCGGATTTCTTGTTCACCACGTGGTCGATGAAACCGGGATCCTGGTGGCTGAAGCCGTTCTGGTCCTGTCGCCACACGTGGGAGGTGAGGAGATAGTTGAGGGAGGCGATCGGGCGCCGCCACGCAAGCCCGCGCGTGACCTTCAGCCACTTCGCGTGCTGGTTGAACATGGAGTCGACGATGTGGACGAACGCCTCATAGCACGAGAAAAAGCCGTGGCGGCCGGTGAGGAGGTAACCCTCGAGCCAGCCCTGGCACAGATGCTCGCTCAACACTTCCATGACACGGCCATCCGGCGATATCTCGGTATCGGAGGGCTTGAGCTCTCCCATGAACGCACGGCCGGTGACTTCGAACAGGTTGCCGAGCCGATTCGACGCGGTCTCGTCAGGACCAAAGACACGGAAATTGCGCGCCGCCATGTTGAGCTTCATCACGTCGCGCAGGAAGGCGCCGGTGACGCGCGTCGCTTCAGCCGTCACTCCACCCGGGTTCGGGACATCGACGGCGTAGTCGCGAAAGTCGGGCATTTTCAAATCCCGCAGCAACGCACCGCCGTTGGCGTGCGGATTGGCGCCCATGCGGCGCTCGCCTTTCGGGGCAAGGTCGGCAAGCTCGGCGAGGAGCTTGCCATTTGCATCGAACAGCTCCTCCGGTCGATAGCTCCTCAGCCATTGCTCGAGCTGCCTGAGGTGCTCGGGCTTCGCCGCGAGATTCGCGAGTGGTACTTGATGCGAACGCCAGGAACCCTCCGTCTGCAGCCCATCCACGGTCCTGGGTCCGGTCCAGCCTTTCGGCGTGCGCAGGATGATCATCGGCCACAGCGGCCGCTTGCTTCCCGGGTTCGAGCGCGCGCGCGATTGAATGCCGCGAATTTTCTCGATCACCAGGTCCAGTGTGCCCGCCATTGCCTGGTGCACCTCGTCAGGCTCCTCGCCTTCGACGAAATGCGGCTCATACCCGAAGCCGCGAAACAGCTGCTCGAGCTCCTCGTGGCTCACGCGGGCGAGCAGCGCGGGGCTCGCGATCTTGTAGCCGTTCAGGTGAAGGATCGGCAGGACCGCGCCGTCGTGAGCGGGGTTCAGGAACTTGTTCGAGTGCCAGCTAGCCGCGAGCGGCGCGGTCTCGGCCTCGCCGTCGCCCACCACGCACGCGACGAGCAGATCCGGGTTGTCGAACGCCGCTCCATAGGCATGCATCAATGAGTATCCGAGCTCGCCGCCCTCGTGGATCGAGCCGGGCACTTCGGGCGACACATGGCTGGGAATGCCGCCCGGAAAGGAAAATTGCTTGAAGAGCCGCTGCATGCCGCGCTCATCCTGCGAAACCTCCGGGTAGACCTCGCTGTACGTCCCCTCGAGATAAGTATTGGCCACGAGCGCGGGGCCGCCATGGCCCGGCCCGGCCACGTAGATCATGTTGACGTCGTGCTGCTTGATGATCCGGTTCAGGTGCACGTAGATGAAATTGAGCCCCGGCGACGTGCCCCAGTGCCCCAGCAGCCGGGGCTTCACGTGTTCCAGCGTCAACGGCGCCTTCAGCAGCGGGTTGGCGTACAGATAAATCTGCCCGACGGAGAGGTAGTTGGCGGCACGCCAATAGGCGTGCATTTTCTGCAGGACTGTCGAAGACAATGGCAAGTTCATGTGCCTGCTCCCAAAAGTTTGCGGACCGCCTTCGCGATCATTACCTCTTCGTCGGTACGGATGACGCGCACATCGGCTCGCGCGTCCGCGGCCGAGATGACCGGCGCGTTTGCCGTGTTGCGGATCGGGTCCAATCGAACGCCGAGAAAACCGAGGTCGACGCAAATGCGCGAGCGAATTTCGGCGGCGTTCTCGCCGATGCCGCCGGCAAAGACCAGCGTGTCCAGCCCACCGAGCGCGGCTGCGAACGCGCCGATGAATTTCCTCACCTGGTAGCAGAAGAGGGCAACGGCTTCCGCGGCCCGGACATCTTCGGCCTCGCGCGCCAGCAGGTCGCGCAGATCCGAGCTCGTCTCGGACACGCCCAGCAATCCCGACTCGTGATTGACCATGTGATGAAACTGCTCCGGGGTCATGTGCGCGGTTTGCGACAGGTACCAGGCGAGCCCCGGGTCGAGATCGCCGGAGCGGGTGCTCATGGGCACTCCCGCGGCCGGCGTGAAGCCCATGCTGGTGTCGATGCATTTGCCGCCGCGAACCGCCGCGAGGCTTGCCCCGTTGCCGAGATGGGCCAGGATTACCCGCCCGGTCGACGCTTTGCCGTTGAGGCGCGCCAGCTCTTCCATCAGGAACGAATAGGACAGCCCGTGGAAACCGTAGCGTTCGACGCCCTGCGTTTGGAAACGCCGCGGGATGGGCAATATCCTCGCGACTCGTGGCATGTCCCGGTGAAAGGCGGTGTCGAAGCAAGCCACCTGCGGGATGGACGCGATCCTGCGGTGAATCAGGTCGATGATCGCAATCTCGGCGGGCAAGTGCTCGGGGGCGTACGCGCTGATGCGACGCAGCTCCTCCATCAGCTCAGGGCGGACGAGTTGCGGCTCGCGGTAGCGGGCGCCGCCATTGACTATGCGGTGGCCCACCGCCGTGATCGACGCGAGACCGATCTGCCCATCGAGCCAGTCGATCAGGAAGGCCGCCGCCGACGGGTGATCGAGGTCGCCGATATCGCGGCTCTCCCGCAGGTCGCGGTCCAGGTCGTCGAACGCGAGATGGGTGCCGCGCAGTCCGATTCGATCGACCTTGCCATGCAGCCCTCGCCGCGGCGAGTCGCCCGTCCGATACAAGGCGAATTTGATGCTCGATGAGCCGCCATTCAACACGAGGACGTGCGGCTGGTCTTGCTTCAAGGGACGATCGTTCCTTGACCGGCACCTGCCATTTCGAGGATCCTCGCCAGCAGCTTGTCGAAGGGCACCGTGAATTTATCGACGCCTTCGTTCTCGAGTTGCCGCACCACGGCTTCGATGTCGATGCCCAACTGGGGCAATCGCGCCAGGATCAGCCTGGCCTCCTCGACGTCGCTGTCGATGGAAGTCTTCGGGTTGCCATGGTCGCGGTAGGCGGCAAGCGTTTCAAGCGTAAGCGTGTTGACGGTGTACGGCCCGATGAGGGCTTCCACGTACTTTATGTCGTCGTCGTCGGGGTTCTTGGAGCTGGTGCTGGCCCACAGCAGCCTCTGGGGCCGCGCGCTCTTGACGGCCAGGCGGAGGAACCGATCGCCGCTGAAAACCTCACGGTAAATCCGATAGGCCGCCTTCGCGCTGGCGATGGCAACTTGTCCACGCATTCGTGTTTCCAGCAGCGGGTCGACCAGCTGATCGATGCGGCTCACGAAAAAGCTTGCGACTGAGGCCACATGCCGCATCGGATCGCCGCGCATAGTACGCCGTGACGAGCCGCGGCACATCGACGAGCATTGCGGCTGTGGCGGGCTGTCCGCGAACGTCAGGCGCCGTCAACTCCTGCAGACAAACTCATTTCGATCTTCCCGGGTTTGAATTCTGGATGGGAGCCTAGCCGCCAACTCCGCGAGCGTCGGTGCGATTGCCAACATAGGCGCGCTTTGTGCTCTTCCGGCACCATTGCGTCCAATGCTGGGAGAGACGGATATGGATCGTGCACGGCAGGGCCAGAAAATTTCCGGGCCGAGATCGGTCTACGTGGCGGCTCCTGCCGGCGTCCGCGCTTCTCTGGCCCTCCCGGGTAGTGTGCTATTGGCTTCGATGGTAACGGGCCGCTCTGTAGGCCAGCACCATCACCGCCGGAACCACCAGCCATTGCAATAGCGGGGAAAGGCCCACCCCGTAAATCATCGGCATTTCGGACGTATAGCCCCAGGCGCCCGTGTGATAAACGTTGTGCAACTCGCTCCAGGCCGTAAAGCCCACCGCGCCGAGCACCGCGATTGCGCCTCCAGTCCACGGTCGCGAGATCGGCCAATCCACACGCCAGAGCGCAAGACCGGCTAACGCGAACGCGGCGAGGGCGATCAGGACGTCACCCAGGGAGCAATGCAATATGTTCCACGCGATGCGCAGGCCATCGGCTTCTCTCCACATCGTATAGAGCCTGGCGTGGCTGATCTCCCATGCCAGACTCGGGACAAATGCGAGCGCTGACAAGAGACCAACGCACGCGATCGTGCCAAGCTTCGCGTCCATAGGGATGGCGTACCCATCGACGGCGCTTTTCGTTGCCGCTCGAGCAGCTCTCAGCTGCGTCGATTGACCGCTCTTCAAGATGATTTCATTCTAAAAATCGTCCTCGCGTTGATTACTGTACGCTCCGCACCCGCCGTTTGATCCATGTCAAAGAGAAGCGGGCAATGCAGGCTACTCTCGAAATGCCCAACTTCGAAGCCAAGGAGGAGGGCCCGGGCACACCGCTGAGCTCCACCAAACCAGAAAAGGACAATGCAATGAAACTGCTCAAAACGCTTGCAAGCTCGATGTTCGCGGTATCGCTGTTGGCCGCACCCGCGGTATTCGGGGCGGATACGTCCAAGATGGTCAACATGGAAGAGTTCATGAAGTCGTGCGATATGGACAAGGACGGAATGATGTCCAAGGCCGAGATGATGCAGCACATGGAGAAGATGTTCGACAAGATGGACACCAAGAAGACCGGCAAGCTCGACAAGAAGCAGTCCGAGGCTTTCCTGAAGCAGTTCCTGGCGCCCAGCGGCGGCTGACTTCCGATGTTGTCGACCTTGGCGACGCGACGTTTGACTTGACTTGCCAAAAAGGAGTTCATACATGGAAGCAACCAACAAGACATCCCTTGTCATCGCATTCGTCGTCGCAGCCTTGCTTCTGTTTTTCTTCGGAGGCGGAATGGCAACCGGTACCATGATGAGTGGCGGGATGATGGGGAGCGGAAGCATGGGGGGGATTAGCTGGATGTGGCTTCCGACCTTGCTCGTCGCAATAATTGGCGCGGTGCTTTTCTCCGTGATCTTCGGAAAGAAATGACGTGAACGGTCGAGCCGGGAATTCCACTTAACCCGAACCGGTCAGGCGCGGGCGCGTCGCAGCGGGCACCGCAGGCATCCTTGCGATCCGCTCAGCGCCCGTCACGCGCGCCCTTCATGGACCACTGCCGCATCCTCGATGCACGCGGACAACGGGATGGGTGGGTCAATTCGCGACGGAATGAATCGCAGGAGGGCAACCCGATTCAATCGCCAGCCCGAGCCCCGAGCCAGATTTGAGGATTTGCGACGGACTTGCGGCCGGCCGCCCACGCGGCGGCTTGGAACACATTTGGAGCGATGGAATGCTCGCCGATGCGCAGCAGCCGCTTGAGCGCGAAATCGAACAGCAGGGGATTGTGTCCCTGGATATGCCCGATGCTCCGCGATTCTTCCGGAGACAGGAAGCCCAGCTCCACGATGCGCTCGAGGGACGTCAGGATGGATGCGGCGGGAAGCGGGTAGTCGGATCCGTTGACGAGCCGACCCTGCCACCTTTTGTCGACGACCAGCTCACGCACGATATCCGGTTCTCGCCAGTTGCTTACGACGCCCGAGATGTCCCCGAAGAGGAGCTCGCGATACTTGGTCTCCTCGATGAGACGCCGCAGCAGGTGAAACGCCGGCACCACCGGCGAGCCAGCGGCCTCGTCGTCGCGCATGTCGCCCTGCGTCGCGCAGTGTGCGGCGATGACCTTGACCCCCGCCTCCAGGGGTCGCCGCAGCCGCAGGGGATTGCCCCATTCCTGGTCCGCGTCGGGTATCAGGGAATGCTGCCAGCCGGAATGGACGACCAGCGGCAGGCCCAGCTGCGCGAGCCTGGCATAGAAAGGGTCGCATCGGAACGAAGCCGGATCGATTCCCATCAGGTAGGGAATCCACTTCACGGCCGCGGCTCCGGCGAGCGCCGCATGCTCGAGGGCGCCGAGCGCGTCTTTTCGATAGGGATGAATCGATGCAGCCCAGAGGAAGCGCTTTGGAGCGCTCTGGGCGATGCCGGCAACGAATTCGTTGCTCACCTTCAGCACGGTGTTTCGCCGAACCCAATTGCCCTCCGCGTCGTGCCACCCGTCCAGGGCCAGCAGCATGAAGCGCGCCCCGGGTGGAAACTCGTCGACCAGCTCCATGAGTCGTCCGACGTAGGCGGCTCCGGCTTCGAGCGGCCTCTCAGTGACGCAGGCCGCATCCGCGAACACGGCGAAATGCGCGAGCAGAAAGGGGTTGTAAACGCGCGTCATCTCGGGATTCACCCACGATTGCGCCCCTGGCTCATCGGAAACATTGCCGAAGACATGCACGTGCATATCGACGAAGGCTTCCGGATCGATTCCGCGCCACAGCCGCTCGTGCAACTCACTCGAGATCGCGTGCCCGGGATCGCTGCGCCGGGCGCACGGGTTGCGCATCGCCGACACGCCCCAAAACCCGGTCGCCGCGGCCGCGCCCAATACGGACAACCCGAGGCCCGCCTTCATGAGGCGGCGACGTTTCCTATCCTGAAGCATGGCGAGGAGTCCACGGCTGTTGTCCTCGCCCAACCACTCGGCGCGTCATTTGGGCGGAAATACCCCGTTCTCTCGCGCTTGCAGAATCGGCTGCCACGGGCCGTACTTGTGTTGTTCTGCCGAGTAGCCCGGCGTATATGGCGCAAACGCGGCATCCACGGGCTTATTCTTGCGTGCCGGAAAATCCGCTTCGAGATTCGCCTTGCCCGGCCGTGGCTGGCTGTTGACGTAAGCCGCCACGTCGAAGGCCTGCTCATCCGTCAACACCGCGCTGGTGTGGGTGATGCCGCTGGGCATGTTGCCCTTGATGAACCCCGCGGCCAAAGTAACCCGCGCCATGCCCGCGCCGTCGTTATAGCTGTCGGCGCCCCATAGCGGCGGAAATTGGTAGCCGTCCGCATCGCCCGCCTTGCCGCGCCGCAAGCCCTGGCCGTTAGCGCCATGGCAGGCCACGCAGATGGTCGCGTAGACCTGTTTTCCAGCCACAGGATCGGCAGCGCGAGCAAGCGGTTTGAGCCGCAGCGTGCCGCCTCCTTCGAGTTTCGCGCCAACCGGAATGCCGGTCGAAAGAAATTTCAGATACGACATCATCGCCTTCATTTCTTCGCTGTCGAGAGGCAGCTTGCGCCGATCGCCACTCCAATGATCCTTGTGATGGCCCGCTTCATCTTCAATCTCCCG
The DNA here is from genome assembly GCA_031364925.1 of Burkholderiales bacterium. Lineage (GTDB taxonomy): Bacteria > Pseudomonadota > Gammaproteobacteria > Burkholderiales > Usitatibacteraceae > Usitatibacter. The sequence goes on from JANLXC010000151.1 coordinate 23,548, forward strand.
GGCGTCACGTCTTGAGGCTCGCGTCGGTATCCGTGAGCACGCCGAACCCTTCCTTTTTCAGCGCCTCGATGACTTTCACGACGGCGGAATCGAAGGGCCCCTTTAGCTGAGCGCTGAATGCGTACATAAGCGGTTCCTTTTGGGTGGCGGATGCGTTTCAACGCAACGAAATATACGCGGAAGGGGATCCCGAATCTGTACGCTGACGTACAGACGAGGGCATCCGTCTGTACGTCAGCGTACAGACGGTCCCACTGCCGGGCGATATCCTCATTCGATGCCTCCATAACGGCAGGCTTTGGTGCAACCCCCTTACGCCCACCCGGCAACGCATCTCATCTCCTTCTCGCTGCCATTCCGGGATCGGCCCCGGAAAAAAGGAACGTGAATTGAACGCAAGCGTCGCGTCGAGACTCGAGCGCATGCTCGACATTGCGTCGCGCTTCGGCCGCGCAGACTCGCTCGGCATCCAGGTCGAGCAGGAACCGCCGCTGCGATCGAACCTGTTCAGCGCCGATCAGATGGAGCAGCACGGGAAGAGCCTCGCGTTGGCCCACCGGTTGGCGCCGGGCCGCGCTCCCGACCAGCTGCTGGCACGGCTCGCCGAGAACGAACGCATCCTGGTGGAAGTCTGCGCGCAACTGACCGCGGCGGTCACGGCAAGCGACCGCATCACGCCCGCCGCGGAATGGCTGCTCGACAACTTCTATCTGGTCGAAGAGCAGATCCGCACGGCCAAGCGGCACTTGCCCAAGGGGTACAGCCGCGAGCTTCCGCGGCTGTCGCATGGGCCCTCGGCCAAGCGTCCGCGGGTCTACGACCTGGCGCTGGAGGCCATCTCTCATGGCGACGGCAGGGTCGACGTCGAGAGCCTTTCCAGGTTCGTCGCGGCGTACCAGACGGTCACGCCGCTCAAGGTCGGCGAATTGTGGGCCATTCCGATCATGATTCGCCTGGCCTTGATCGAAAATCTGCGACGCGCCGGTACCCGCATCGCGAGTGACAGAGTGGATCGCAATCGCGCCCACGATTGGGCCGGCCAGATGATAGAGACCGCCGAAAAGGATCCCAAGAGTCTCATTCTGGTTGTCGCGGACATGGCCCGTTCGCATCCACCGATGTCGAGTCCTTTCGTCGCGGAGTTTGCCCGTCGCATGCAGGGCCAGAGCGCTGCCCTGGCTTTGCCGCTGACACCATAGCAGGCAGATAGGAATTAGAATCGGACTCAATCATCTTTTGGCCTCTTGGATCTGGTTCGTCTGTCAAAAGCTATTAGGAGATTTGAGACCAATAGAGAGCCCAACCCGATTGGAGCGAGATACTTCGAGATGAATCCCCTGCCGACTGTAATGGATTCCCGGAGCCACAGAATTGAAATAACAGTGCCGATCACGAGCAGTGCCACTCCAAGATAAAAATAGATGGTGGGACGATTCATGTTGAGTAGGCCGAACGACTCAAG
>JANLXC010000121.1:0-6376 GCA_031364925.1 Burkholderiales bacterium
CTCCCCCGTGATTTCCGGCGGCAGCCACTCGCCGCACCCGATCCAGGGCATCGGCGCGGGCTTCATCCCGAAAAACCTCGACACCGCGATTCTCGACGGCACGATCCAGGTCGAAGCCGACGCGGCAAAGGAGATGGCGCGCCGCGCCGCTCGCGAGGAAGGCATGCTGGTCGGCATTTCCTCGGGGGCGACGCTCGCGGCCATCGCGCAGAAGCTTCCCGAACTTGCGCAGGGCGCGCGCGTGATCGGGTTCAACTACGACACGGGAGAACGCTACCTTTCGGTCGAGGGACTGTTCCCGATGGAGTAGCCGCGGAGCGGATCAGCCCAGCTTCCCGTTCTTGTCCTTCTGGCTGCCGCGCTGGGTGCCCTGTTTTTGCGCGTCGCTGCCTTGCTGATTACCGCCGGTGCCGCCGTCCTGCTTCTGCTGGGTCGCTTGCTTGCTTTTCTCTTGATGGGGCTGGTTGCCCTGGCTCTCCTGATTGCCCGTCTTGGTCTGCTGTCCTTGCTTGTTCGACATGTTTCTCTCCGTCGATATCGGTTGCGAATTCTAGGGACTCGGCCTCTCGGCCGGAAGTTCCAAAAACAAGAGCCGCAGGAGCGGCTCTTGTTCTACAGGAGAGTTTGGAGGCGGGGGTCGGAATCGAACCGGCCTGGACGGATTTGCAATCCGCTGCATAACCTCTTTGCTACCCCGCCGGGGGAACGACGATTGCATTTTACAAGGCAAACGAGGGAAACCGGTTTGCGCCGATTTCCCCCGCGAATACTGGAGCGGCAGAAGAGTCTCGAACTCTCGACCTCAACCTTGGCAAGGTTGCGCTCTACCAACTGAGCTACTGCCGCGACGAACGACGAATTATAGCTTTTCCGGGGTTTTTCTTCAACCTCGATATCGCCGCATCCCACGGAATCGCAAGGAATAAGACCGGATTTCCGATCAGAGTTCCCGGGCCGCCCACGCCGCGCGCAGGTACACGACCATCGACCAGAGAGTCACCCCGGCCGCAAACAGGATCAGAGCGTGTCCCACGGGACGCGTGTGGAAAAGCCCGAACAGCCAGTTGTCGTAGAGGAGGAACGGGATCGCCACGAGCTGGGCGACCGTCTTCACCTTGCCCGCCACGTTGACGGCCACGCTCTTCGATTTCCCGATCTGCGCCATCCATTCGCGCAGGGCGGAGATGGTGATCTCACGCCCGATGATGATGAGCGCCACGATCGCGTAGATCCGGCCGAATTCGGTCAGCACGATCAACGCCGCCGCCACCATCAACTTGTCCGCGACCGGATCGAGGAAGGCTCCGAACGAGGTGGTCTGGTTCCAGCGCCGGGCCAACCAGCCGTCGAGCCAATCGGTGGTCGCCGCCGCGATGAAGATCCACATCGAGATGACGTTGCGCGTTCCTTCCGCGATCCAGTCCTCCGGGACGTAGAGGACGGCCACGAAGACGGGAATGGCGATGATCCTCAGCCACGTGAGGAACAGCGGAAAGTTGAAGCGCGCCTTCACCTAGTGAAGCTCCTGGTAGATGCGCTCGGCGAGGGTCCGGCTGATGCCCTCCACGCGCGCCAGATCCTCGATACTCGCAGCCAACACGCCCTGAAGTCCACCGAAGTGCTCGAGGAGCCTCTGGCGCCGGCGCGGGCCGACCGAGGAAATCTCCTCCAGGCGCGAAGCAGTGCGCGCCTTGCCGCGGCGCGCGCGGTGGCCGGTGATCGCGAAGCGGTGCGCCTCGTCGCGGACCTGCTGGATCAGGTGCAGCGCCGGATGGTCGGGAGGCAACCGCTTCGGCTCCTCCTCGCCGGCGACGAAGAGCTGCTCCATCCCGGCCTTGCGCTCCACGCCCTTGGCTACACCGATCATGCGGATCGCGTGAAGGCCGAGATCGTGCATCACCGCGCGCGAGGCATTGATCTGCCCCAGGCCGCCGTCGATGAGGATGAGGTCCGGGGTCTTGCCCTCCCCTTGCGCGAGCTTCCTGTAGCGAACGCCCAGCGCGTAGCACATCGCGCCGTAATCGTCGCCGGGCGTGACACCCTTCACGTTGTAGCGCCGGTACTCGGAGTTCTGCATCGCGCCCTTGTCGTAGACGACGCACGACGCCACCGTCGCTTCTCCCATCGTGTGGCTGATGTCGAAGCACTCGATGCGCGTGATCGGCGCTTCCTGGCCGAGGAATTCCTGCAGCGCGGCCGCCCTCACCTCCTGGTTGGCCTGCGTCGCCAATCTTTGGCCAAGCGCCAGCGACGCATTGCGCCGCGCCATCTCCGCCCAGGTGCGGTTCTCGCCGATCGGGTGGGTGACGAGCTTCACCGCGCGTCCCGCGATGTCGGCCAGAAGCGCTTGCGTCTCGGCCGCGCCCACGAGCTGGTCGGCGATCACGCGCCCGGGCACGGGCTGCTGGGCGTAATGCTGGTCGATGAACGATTCGACGACGGTGCAGGCGTCGGTGCCGGAGGCGTTCGACGGGAAGAAGCTGCGGTCGCCCAGGTGCCGGCCGCCGCGCACCATCGCGAGCGTCACGCACCAGGTGCTGTCGCGCTCGACCGCGACGATCACGTCCACATCGCCCTTGCTGGCCGACTCCACCGCCTGCCCCGAGAGGATCCTCTGCAACATGCGGATCTGGTCACGGAAGAGCGCGGCCTGCTCGTAATTGCGCTCCTCGGCGACGAGCTGCATGCGGGCGGTGAGGTCCTCGATCACGTCGCTCTCCTTGCCGTCGAGGAACTGCTCGGCATGGCGCACGTCGGCCGCATACGCGCCCTCGGTGATGAGCTCCACGCACGGCCCCGAGCAGCGCCCGATCTGGTGCAGGAGGCATGGCCGCGAGCGATGGTTGAAGACGGTGTCGTCGCAGGTTCTCAGCTTGAAGATTTTCTGCAGGTGGCCGATGGTCTCGCGAATCGACCACGCGCTCGGGAACGGCCCGAAGTACTTGTTGCCCTTCTGGTGGGCGCCTCGATAGAAGCGGATCTGCGGAAACTTGTGCCCGGTGACGAGGATGTAGCCGTAGCTCTTGTCGTCGCGGAAAAGGACGTTGTAGCGCGGCTGCAGGCTCTTGATGAGGTTGTTCTCGAGCAGCAGCGCCTCGGCCTCGGTGCGCGTCGTCGTGGTCTCGGCGGCCGCGATCTGCGAGACCATCATCGCGGTGCGCGGGCTGGCCAGGTTCTTCTGGAAGTACGACGCGACGCGCTTCTTGAGATCGCCCGCCTTGCCGACGTAGATCGGCTCGTTGGCGGCGTTGTGGAAGCGATATACGCCCGGGAGGTTGGGCAGCCCCGCGACGAATTCGGCGGAATCGAAGGTCACGTCGCCCGGATTCGAGCCAGGTTCTCCGTGGCGGCGAGGTATGCGGCGTTGGCCTTCATCGCCACGGAGGAGATCGCCTTGCCGCGCATTCTTTCGAGCCGTTTCGCAAGCAGCGGGGAGATGGGACGCCGCTCGAGGCCTTCCAGCAGCGTGTCCTGCGCACGCGGATCGTTGCACAGCAGCACCATGTCGCAGCCCGCGTTCAATGCCGCGTTGGCGCGCGCCATCACGCCGCCCGCGGTGCTGGCGCCTTCCATCGACAGGTCGTCGGAGAAGATGAGCCCGTCGAAGCCGAGCTTGTCGCGCAGGATCTTCTGCAGCCAGATGCTCGAGAACCCGGCGGGCTTGGCGTCCACCTTGGGATAGATCACGTGCGCGGGCATCATCCCGCCCATCCCGGAGCGCGCGAGGCGCTGGAACGGCACCAGGTCGCTGTGCGAGATCTCGGTCAGTGTGCGGTCATCGATGGGAATCTCGTGGTGCGAGTCGGCGCGTACATAGCCGTGTCCGGGGAAGTGCTTGCCGACGCTCGCCATGCCCGCGGCGTTGAGGCCAGCCTGCAGCGCTTCGGCGAGCACCGCGATCACGTTGGGGTCGGCGTGCAGCGCGCGATCGCCGATGACGCTCGATTCGCCGTAGTCGACGTCGAGCACGGGCGTGAAGCTGAAATCCACCCCGTGCGCCTGCAATTCGCTGCCGATCACGAAGCCGCAGCCGCGCGCCGCGGCGATCGCCTGCGCCGGGTCGCGGTCCCAGAGCGCGCCCAGCGCCGCCATCGGCGGGATCGCGGTGAAGCCGTGGCGGAAGCGCTGCACGCGACCGCCCTCGTGGTCCACGGCGATGACGAGTTGCGGCGAGCGCAGCTCTCGGATCGAGGCCGCGAGCTGGATCAGCTGCAGGGGTGCCGCGAAATTGCGCGCGAAGAGGATCACGCCGCCCACCTGCGGATGCTGCAGGCGCTCGACGTCGTCGGGGGTGAGCTCCAGGCCGGAGACGTCGGCGAGCACGGGTCCTAGCTTCATCCGGCCTCCAGCACCACGAACGCGACCGCGACGCCGGCGTCGTCGGTGAGGGAGATGTGGAATTGGGTCACGCCCAGCTTCTTCAAGTGCTTCTCCATGATCGCGTTCGGCTTGATGCCGGGCTTTCCCTTGGGATTGCGCGTGACCGAGATGCAATGCCACGTGAACGGCGCGTGGATGCCGGTGCCGATCGCCTTCGAGAACGCCTCCTTCGCCGCGAAGCGCTTGGCGAGGTGGCCGGCCTTGTCCTTGGTGCGCTCGAAGCGCGGGCGCTCCTCCGGCGTGAGGATGCGCTTCACGAAACGCTCGCCGAAGCGCTCCAGGCTCTTGCCGATGCGTTCGATCGAGCAGACGTCGGTCCCGATTCCCACGATCATCTCGCGCCCACCATGAGGGCTTTCATCTCGCGCACGGCTTCACGCATGCCGACTAACACCGCGCGGCTCACGATCGCGTGGCCGATGTGCAGCTCACGGATGCCGGCAAGCGCCGCGATGGGCTCGACGTTGGCGTAGTTGAGCGCGTGGCCCGCGTTGAAGCGCATGCCGAGCGCGCGAATGGACTCGCCCGCGCGGCGCACCTTCTCGATCTCGGCCAGCACCGGCTTGGCCTCCGCGTCGCGACCCTTCGAATGGAACACGTGCGCGTAGGGGCCGGTGTGGATCTCGCACACACGCGCGCCGATGCGCGCCGCGGCCTCGACCTGTGCCGCCTCGGCATCGATGAAGACGCTCGTCACGATGCCGGCGTCGGCGAGCCTGGCGACCGCGCCCTTCAGGCGCGCCTCCTGGCTCACGATGTCGAGCCCGCCCTCCGTGGTGACCTCGAGGCGCCCTTCGGGGACCAGCATCGCCATCTCCGGCTTCACGCGGCAGGCGATCGCGATCATCTCGTCGGTGGCGGCCATCTCGAGGTTCAGCTTGATGTGGGTGAGCTCGCGCAGCCTCCTCACGTCCTCGTCCTGGATGTGGCGGCGGTCCTCGCGCAGGTGGACGGTGATGCCGTCGGCGCCGCCCAGGTGCGCCTCGACCGCGGCCCACACCGGGTCCGGCTCGTAGGTGCGGCGCGCCTGGCGGATGGTGGCGACGTGGTCGATGTTGACGCCGAGCTCGATCACGCTTCGCCCTCGTCCAAGCGTTGCAGGTCGCGCACGAGCGTTCTCGTGGCGAGCTCCTGGCCGTTGAGGCAATGATGGATCAAGAGGCGCATGAGTTGCTTGGATTGCGCGACGGTGGCGGAAGCTTCGAGATGGCCGCGCTCGAGGTCGATGAGCGTTTGCCCGCGCAATTTTACCGCATTCGAGTAGGTGGCCCCTTCGGTGGCCCGGATCGGGCCGCGCTCCACCACGTACCAGTAGTCGTGGACGGGCTCGATGGCCTTGCCGCTGCCCGCCTCGCGCGCAAGCTCCAGGGCGTAGCCCAGCTCCTGCAAGAGGCGCAGCTCGAAGCGGCGCAGGATCGGCTCGATGTCGCGCGCGGGCTCGGGCGCGGGTTCGGCCAGCTCGTGCGCCGCGGCGCGCGAGGCCATGCGCGAGAGCGCGCGCAGCTCGGTGATCGCGGCGTCGTACGCCTCGAAGAGGCCCTCGTGCGGGTCGTCTCGCGTGGTGAGCTTCAACAGGAGCTCGTTCAGGTAGAACGCGGACAGCAGGCTCGATCCGCCCAGGGGCGTGGCGGGCGACGCGGGCTCGGCGGTCTTGAGCGTGCGCAGCTCGCCGCGGCCGAACCAGTCGAGGCAGAGCGGCTGGAAGGGGATGAGGACGGCGCGGCTCGCCGACTTCGGGCGCCGCGCGCCCTTGGCCACCAGCCCCATGCGCCCGTGCTTCTCGGTCCACACCTGCAGGATCAGGCTCGTCTCGCGATACGGGTAGCTGTGGAGGACGTAGCCCTTATCCATGGAGAACGAAAAGTGGTGGGGGGGGGGTACTAAAGACGGACGGGGGGGGGCGAGCAGACAAATAAACAGAAACCCACATAAAAATTTTTGACATTTTTAACAACAACATAGACGGGGGGGGCCCCCCCCCGTTAAACCCCCCCCC
>JANLXC010000010.1:0-48728 GCA_031364925.1 Burkholderiales bacterium
CGCAGGTACTCCTTGAACATCGGAGCATTCAACCCAAGCACGCCGCGAGGCATCGTGTCTTCAGCGTATGCATACTCCAGCTCCACCGCCTTCTGGAATATCTCGGTGATCTCCCGCTTGAACTCGCTCGTCCAAAGCGAAGGATTCTCGAACTTGATCGTATTCACCAGGTCGATGCCGAAATTGCAGTGCATCGACTCGTCGCGCAGGATGTACTGGTACTGCTCCGCGGCGCCGGTCATCTTGTTCTGCCGGCCGAGCGAGAGGATCTGCACGAAGCCCACGTAGAAGAAGAGGCCTTCCATGATGCAGCTGAAGACGATGAGGCTCTTGAGTAACGTCGCGTCGGTCTCGGGCGTGCCGGTCTTGAAGTGGGGATCGGTCAGGACGTTGATGAACGGGATGAGGAAGTCGTCCTTGTCGCGGATGCACTTCACCTCTTTGTACGCGGCGAAGATCTCGCTCTCGTCCAAGCCCAGCGACTCGGCGATGTACTGGTAGGCGTGGGTGTGGATCGCCTCCTCGAACGCCTGGCGCAGCAGGTACTGGCGGCACTCGGGCGCGGTGATATGGCGATACGTCCCGAGCACGATGTTGTTGGCGGCGAGCGAGTCCGCCGTCACGAAGAAGCCGAGATTCCTCTTCACGATGAGCCGCTCGTCGTCGGTAAGACCGTTGGGGTCTTTCCAGAGGGCGATGTCGCGGTTCATGTTCACTTCCTGCGGCATCCAGTGATTCGCGCAGCCGGCGATGTACTTCTCCCACGCCCATTTGTACTTGAAGGGCACGAGCTGGTTCACGTCCGTGCGGGCGTTGATGACGCGCTTGTCCTCGGCGCGCACGCGGGTGTGGGTTGGGGACGCGGGGACAGACGGAGCCTTGGGCGGCGCGGCCTTGGGCTGCTCCTCGGCGGGGCTGGTGCGGCCGGACGGCGTGGAGTGGATCGTCTGCAGGCCCACGCTCAGCGCGGCCATGGGGGTGTCGTCTTCAAAGCTCAGCATCGTCAATCGGCTCCTGGGTCTGGCGCTTTTTGGAAGCGCCACTTTTTATCGTTGTTTTAGTTCTGTGGATTGTTTGGAATTAAAGCCTTCAGGCGGCGGCTTTCGCCTCCGTCATGAGGCCCACGGGTAATGTCTCGCTGCGGGCGGCGCCGGCTTTCCAGTGCAACGCCTGCAGGTTTTCCGGGCTGGTGCCGCCGCCCAGCGCGCGGGAGAGGATGAAATCGAGCTCCCAGCCGAAGGGCGAATGGCGGTTGCCGAAGTCGGCGTAGCGAACCAGGTTGCCGAGGCTGTCCTTGCGGAATTCCCAGGCGTTGAGCTGCCTCGCGGAGACGGGGCCGGTACGTGCCCAGGCTGCCCGCTTCAGGTCCTCCAACATGGCCATGTGCACCGGAATTCCCATCGCACACCTCCCTGATGATTGTTGGTGTCCTCCGGGAGGTACTTTGCTACAAGGGGATGGCCCGGTCAAGGGTCGGGGCACAAGATATGGTACTTTCCAGGGCCTTCCCGGGGTCTATTTTGTGGATTACCTGTGGATAAGGCAGGTACAACCGGGGGACAAAACGGGCGGGAAATGGGCCCAAAAAAAAGGCGCCTCCGGTCATCCGGGGCGCCTCAAGAGTGTTACTGGGGGCGTGGTCGCGCCCGAAGTAACCCAAAACGCTTCAGTGAAGGGGGGCCACGTCCAGGATCGAGGGCGCTTCCAGCCCCACGTCCTTGCCGACCTTCGGGTACAGATCGTCCGCGTACGCCGTCATCCCTGCGGCGTGAACCGCGTCCGTGAGCCAATTCGGGAGTTGCTGGTCCATTTCTTCTCTCCAAGGCTGGTTTTCGTTGCCGTTGGACCCAATCTAGACATTTCAAGTGTCACAGCTACGGGGAGGGAGTATGAAACCGTAGTCCTTATGGATTAGTCATATCGGGGACCAAAACAATTCCCCGGGTGTCTTAAAAATATGGCGAATCCCCAAATCACGTACCGTGGCATGCCCCATTCCCCCACCATGGACGCCCGAATCGAAGAGCTGGCGGCCAGGCTGGAACACCTCCACCCCAAGATGACCCGCTGCCACGTCGTGGTCGACGAGACCGACCGGCATAAAACCAAGGGCAACCTCTTCGAGGTCCACGTCGACCTGCACATTCCCGGCAGCGAGATCGTGGCCACCAAGAAGGCAAACACCGACGCCTATGTGGCGATCACCGAGGCTTTCGAGGTGGTCACGCGCCAGCTCGAAGACACCGTTCGCCGCCAACGCGGAGACGTGAAGTCCCACCGCGACAACCGAGGCGACAACGTCACCCCCCTATGAAACCGTTCCGATCCACCCCACGCCTCGTTTCGCGCGAAAATCCGCAGGAGCAGCGCACCGCCGCCAACGATGAACCGCCGTACCGGACGTCGAAGCCCCCCGGGCACGCCTTCTGCCCCACCTGCAAGGCTGTCTTCCACGGCGGGCGGTGGACCTGGGAGCGCAAGCCCGAGGATGCCTTCGAGCAGATCTGCCCGGCCTGCCAGCGCATCCACGACAAATTCCCCGCCGGATATGTGCTGATCAAGGGCGAGTTCCTGAAGGAAAACCGTGACGACATCATCGCTCTCATCACTTCCAAGGTAGACCGCGAGAAGGCCGAGCATCCGCTGCAACGGATCATGGCCATCGAGGACGTTCGGGAGGGCCTGCAGGTGACCACCACCGATTCGAGCCTCGCTCGCGGCATCGGGGAGGCCCTGCACGAGGAATACAAGGGCGACCTCAAGCTGCGCTACAGCCGCGACGAGAACCTGCTTCGCGCGACCTGGAAACGTTAGGAAGTTGGTGTCAGGTACGACTTTTCGAGGAGTGACTCCGTCACCGAAAAGTCGTACCTGACACCACTTTTCCGTTCAACGCAGGTGATGAATTTGTTGCCCGAGCATCTCGGGCACCACCAACACGCGCCCATTCTCGGTGACGTGGAAGCGCCTGCGGTCGGCGGCGAGGTCGACGCCGATCTGCATCCCTTCGGCGATGCGGCAGTGCTTGTCGATCACCGCATTCTTCACCACGGCTGCGGGGCCGATTTCGGCGCCGGGCAGGATCACCGAGTCTTCGACGGTGCTGCGGTTGTGGACGCGCACGCTGGAAGACAGCAGCGAGCGCTTCACGCTCGAGCCGCTCACGATGCAGCCGCCTGACACTATGGAATCGATCGCCATGCCGCGGCAACTCTCGTCGTCGAAGACGAACTTGGCGGGCGGGATCTGTTCCTGGAAGGTCCAGATCGGCCAGTTGCGGTCGTAGAGGTTCAGCTCCGGCTCCACGCGCGTGAGGTCGATGTTGGCCTCCCAGTACGCGTCGATGGTGCCGACGTCGCGCCAGTACGGTTCGCCGTTGATCATGTTCACGCAGCTGCGCGCGAAGTCGTGCGCATAGACCTCGGCGCCGCCTTTCACCATGCGCGGAATCACGTCCTTGCCGAAGTCGTGGGTCGAATCCTCGAGCTCGCCGTCCGCGAGGAGCTGCTCATAGAGGAACGCGGCGTCAAATACATAGACGCCCATGCTCGCGTACACGCGCTCCGGGTGCCCCGGGACGGTGAAAGGCACCGTGGGCTTTTCCTGGAAGGCGGTGATGCGGCCACGCTCGTCGGCGCGCACCACTCCGTACGAAGAGCATTCCGAGGCCGGCGCCTGCACGCACGCGACGGTGACCTGGGCTTGCGTCGCCAGGTGCTCCTCGATCATCGCGCGGTAATCCATCTTGTAGATGTGGTCGCCCGCGGTGATGAGCACGAGCTTGGGTCCCTGGCGCCGCAGGATGTCGAGGTTCTGGTACACCGCGTCGGCCGTGCCCTGGTACCAGCCGCCGTTGGTGCGCTGCTGCGCGGGCAGCACCTCGACGAACTCGTCGAAGCGCGTGTCGAGGAAGCTCCAGCCGCGCTGGATGTGGCGGATGAGGCTATGCGCCTTGTACTGCGTGCAGATGTCGATGCGCCGGATGCCGGAGTTGAGGCAATTCGACAGCGTGAAATCGATGATGCGGAATTTGCCGCCGAAGGAAACCGAGGGCTTGGCGCGCCAGTCGGTGAGCTGCTTCAGGCGCGTGCCCCGCCCGCCGGCCAACACCATGGCGACGGTATTCTTGGCCGCGTACCCCGAGTAGCGAGTGGTGCTGCTGCGCGCTGCGATGTCCTGCCGTGGGCGGACTTTTTCCTCGACGACTGCCATGGCAGCCTCCGCGCAAAGATGTGATGTGAACATCACAACACCGCTTCACGACACTTTCTGTCGGCGCTTGCCTACATCACCATTTTCGCGGCGCCCAGCAATACGACGCGCTCACTTGTTACCGCGCGGACGGGAATTTTCATCAGCGTCGAGGAGAAAACGCCCTTCGCGCAGAAGGCTTCGCAGAACCGCGAATCCGCGAGCCGGGCATAGAGACGCGCAATCACCCCGCCGGTCAGGTACACGCCGCCGCGCGCCATCACCGCAAGTGCGTGATCTCCCGCGACATTTCCCATGCACTCGATGAACAGGTCGAGGGCGCCGGAACATTCGAGGTCGCCCTTGTCGGCGCGCTCGGCGATCCCCTCGGCGCTGATCGCGTCCTCGCGGCCGCCGTGCTTATGCGCCCCACCTTCCTGCAGGAAGGAAAGGACGCGCATGAGCCCCATGCCGGAAACGATGTCCTCGGCAGCCACGCGGCCATGCGCCGCGAAGATCGATTGCCACAGGTCGAGCTGGCGCGGCGTCGAAGGCGCGAAGCCCGCGTGCCCGCCCTCGCCCGGTACCACGCAATAACCAGTGTCATCGGGCACGAGATATGCAATGCCAAGACCCGTGCCCACTCCCATCACCACGCGCGCTTCACCGGTCGCGGCCTTGCCCGCCTGCACGGTGACCAGGTCGCGTGGCCCGAGCATGTCGAGTCCCGTCGCGGCCGCGGCGAGGTCGTTCACCACACGTACCTTCGGGATCAGCATGCGACTTTCGATCGCGTCGCCATCGACGATCAACGGGCGATGCGTCATCTTCACTTTGTTGGCCTGCGCGGGCCCGGCAACGCCGAAACCCGCCGCGGTGATACGCTGGCCCTTCTCGCGCACCCCGTTCCATTCGCCCAGGAACGCGGTCAGCACCGCGGGAAAGTTCTCCACATTCTTCGTCTCGTAGCGCCGCGCGAGCGCGCTTTGCCACTTGCCGGTGCGCGTTTCGCCGACTTCCAGCAAAATCTTGGTCGCACCCACGTCACCCGCCAAAATCAATCTTGTCTCCCTCGCAAAAGCACGACACGCAACCCTCGAGAGTACTCTTCGCCACCCCCGAATGCGCCCCGCTGGTGAAGACCGGCGGACTGGGCGACGTGAGCGCCGCGCTTCCGGCCGCGCTTCACGCCATCGGCATCGACGTGCGCGTGTTGCTTCCCGGATATACCGCGGTCAAGGAAGCGGATCCGGACGCCGTCGAGCTCGCGAGCTTCAAGGTGCTCGGCCACAAGGTACGCATCCTCGACTCGAAACTGCCCAGCGGCGTGCCGTTGCTCATCCTCGACGCGCCCGAGCTCTACGAGCGCCTCGGCGGCCCCTACCAGCAGGACAACGGCGACGACTGGACAGACAACGCCATCCGGTTCGGCGTTCTGTCGCTTACCGCCGCGATTCTCGGCACCGACGTGAGCCCGCTGCAGTGGCGCCCCGAAGTCGTGCATTGCAACGATTGGCCGACCGCCCTGGCACCGCTCTTCCTCAAGTTCGCCGCGTCTGCCCACGCGGCGTCGCTCGTGACCGTGCACAACCTCGCGTTCCAGGGCGTCTTCCCCTATTCGGAGATCGAGTCCCTCGACCTTCCCGACGACAGCCTCGGCATGGAAGGCGTCGAGTTCTACGGCAAGGTGTCGTTCCTGAAGGGCGGGCTGGTCTACGCGGATGCGATCAACACCGTGAGCCCCACCTACGCGCGCGAGATCCAGACCGCGCCGGGGGGCTTCGGCATGGATGGAGTGCTGCGCTCGCGCGCCAGGGATCTCAGCGGGATCCTGAACGGCATCGACATGGCGCTCTGGAATCCCGCGACCGATCCGTGGATCCCGAGCCGCTACAGCGCCGCGAGCCTCGACAAGAAGGCCGCGAACAAGCGCGCGTTCAAGGAAAGGCTCGGGCTGGGCGGCCCCGACGACGTGCCGCTCGCCGCGATCGTGAGCCGCCTCACCAGCCAGAAGGGCATCGACGTCATCGTGGATGCGATGCCGCAGCTCGCGCGCATTCCCATTCAAGTGGCCATCGTGGGCTCGGGCGAGCAGGCACTGGTAGAAAGGATCCGCGACGCGCACCAGCGCTTCCCCGAGCATCTCGGCGCCTTCATCGGCTTCGACGAAGGGCTCGCGCATCTTCTTGAAGCCGGAGCCGACATGTTCCTCATGCCGTCGCGCTTCGAGCCGTGCGGGATGAACCAGATGTACAGCCAGCGCTATGGCACCCCGCCGATCGCGCACGCCACGGGGGGGCTTGTGGATACAGTGGTCGATGAGGGCCACGATCCCTCCGCGGACACCGGCTTCCTCATGAGCGAGCTTTCCGTGAAGGCGCTGGTCGAAACCGTCGAGGGCGCAGTGATCGCGCACCGGGATCACGCCCGCTGGACGCGCCTGCAGAAGAACGGCATGGCCCGGGATTTCGGCTGGGATCGGGCCGCGCGCGCCTACGCCGATATCTACGCGCGCATCAGGCCCGTCAAACCCATTTCATGAGCCCCAGCTCGAACGGATGCGAGAGCGCGGGGTGGTGCGGATAGGCGCGGACGCGGTACTCGAGCTTGCCGCAAAGCTCCGGGGCGAGGTCGAGCACGTAGCGATGGTCGCCGTGCTCGTCGACACCCTCGGGCGTGAACGCGAAGCCGTTCGGCGCCTGCTTGTCGGCGAGGTCCTTTAGCGCGGGCGCGAGCAGCAACTCCACCTTGATGTCCTCGGGCACGAGCCGGTCGATGTGCACGCCCACGCTGAAGCGCACCTTGTCGCCGAAGGCCACGCGCGGCTCGGGCTTGCCCAGGCTTCGCATGGTGACGTGCGGCCAGGCGGCGCGCACCTTGCGCTTCCACTCGGCAAGATCGCGCGCGGTCTTGTAGTTGCGCTCGATCATCTGCTTGCCGCGATGCGACGCGGGCACGTAGAAACGCGACAGGTACTCGCCCACCATGCGCTGGCTGTTGAAGCGCGGCAGCAGCGTCGTGATCGAGTGCTTCGCCATCCTGATCCACTCCGGCGAAAATCCCATGGTCCCGCGGTCGTAGTAAAGCGGGATCACCTTGTCCTGCAGGAGCTCGTAGAGCGAGCGGCTCTCTTCCACATTGCGTCGCCCGTCGTCGAGCCTTTCGGACGCGGGCTTGATCGCCCAGCCATTGCGGCCGTCGTAGCCCTCGCCCCACCAGCCGTCGAGCACCGACAGGTTCACCACGCCGTTGAATCCCGCCTTCATGCCCGAGGTGCCGGAGGCTTCCATCGGGAAGATCGGGTTGTTGAGCCACACGTCCACGCCGGAAACCAGCCGGCGCGCGAGGCGCAGGTCGTAGCCTTCGACGAAGAGCACGTGGCCCTCGAAGTCGTGCATCGCCATGACCTCGTAGACGCGCTGGATCATCTCCTTGCCGGGCTCGTCGGCCGGGTGGGCCTTGCCCGCGAACAGGAACACCACCGGGCGCTCGGCGCCGCCGACGATCTCCTTCAGCCACTCGAGCTGGTCGAAGAGGAGGGTCGCGCGCTTGTAGGTGGCGAAGCGGCGCGCGAAGCCGATGGTGAGCACGTTCGGATTGGCAGGGTCCGCGAGGCGCAGCAGCCGGTCGACGTGCGCCTCGCTGCCGTGGTTGCGGAATGACTGCTCGCGCACGCGCTGGCGCACCAGCGTCAGCATGCGTGACTTCAGGTGCTGGCGGATGCTCCAGAACACGTGGTCGGGCATGTCCATGATGGCGTCGAGCGCGTGCGGGTCCGCCATTCGCCGGTGCCAGCCGCTGCCGATGAACTTGTCGAACGCGTCGGACATCTCGGGCGCGAGGAAGCTCGGCACGTGCACGCCGTTGGTCACGTAGAGGACCGGGTTCTCGCGCTCGGGCACCTCGGGCCAGAGGTCGGAGAGAATGAGGGCCGAGACATCGCCGTGGATGCGCGAGACGCCGTTCTGGAAGCGCGAACCGCGCGCTGCCAGCGCCGTCATGTTGAAGTCGCTCCCCTTCGGGGTGCGCCCGAGGGCGAGGAGATCCTCGGTGTCGATGCCGAGCTCGCGGCAGTAGCGCGAGAAGTAGCGTGCCATCACCTCGGAGGCGAAATGGTCGTGCCCCGCCGCCACCGCCGTGTGCGTGGTGAAGATGGTATTGGCCGCGACCGCCTCGAGCGCCGAAGGCAGGTCGAGCCCTTCGCGGATGGCTACGCGCATCCGCTCGAGGATGAGGAACGCCGCGTGGCCCTCGTTGATGTGCCAAGCGGTTGGCTTGATGCCCATCGCGGCGAGCGCGCGCGCGCCACCCATGCCGAGCACGATCTCCTGCTGGATGCGCGTGGTGCGATCGCCGCCGTAGAGGCGATGCGCGGTGGCGCGGTCCTCGGGCTTGTTGGTCTCGAGGTCGGTATCGAGGAGGTAGAGGTTCACTCGCCCGATCTGCGCATGCCAGACGCGCGCGTGGACGTCGTGGTCGCCGAACTCGACGCTCACCTCGAGATGCTTGCCATCCTTCATCACCGCGGTGATCGGCAGGTCGGAGAAATCGTTGTCGCCGTAGGCCGCGTGCTGCCAGCCTTCGCCGTCGATGGCCTGTTGGAAATAGCCTTGCCGGTAGAGCAGGCCGACCGCGACGAAGGGCAGCGCCATGTCGCTTGCGGTCTTGCAGTGGTCGCCGGCGAGGATCCCCAGGCCCCCCGAATAGATCGGCAGGCTCTCGTG
Organism: Burkholderiales bacterium; assembly: GCA_031364925.1. Taxonomy (GTDB): domain Bacteria; phylum Pseudomonadota; class Gammaproteobacteria; order Burkholderiales; family Usitatibacteraceae; genus Usitatibacter. Next base: position 8,916 of record JANLXC010000010.1, read on the forward strand.
GAAGCCGAACTCCGCGCAGAAATACGCGACCAGCTCGCCCTCCTTCAGCTCGCCGGTGGCGTTCAATCCCGGCGGGCGGAAGTGATAGGCGTCGTAGGCGGCCAGCGTGCGGTCGTAGTCGTGCAGGAATGCCGGATCGCGCGCCGCTTCCTCGAGCCGCCTCTGGCTCACGTTCTTCAGGAGCGCCTTCGGGTTCTGGTTCACCGCCTCCCAGAGCGCGGGATCGAGGCGAGCGAAGAGCGCCCGGGTGGGGCGATCCCAGCTGAACCAGAGGTTGTTGGCGAGCTCCTCGAGGCGAACGAGCTCCGTGGGCAGGCGCGGGGTGACTTCGAGGGGAAAGGCGGTTCCGGGGCGATGCTCCATGGCTTTCTTGTCGTTGGTGGCCCGAAGATCTCAGACGCGCAAGGATAAGCGAAGTTCTCCCTCCGTCGCCGGCGCGACCGCTCGTGGGCGCCGCCCCTCGTAGTGCTCGAGCGCATCGAAGATCTCGTTGCAGAGGATCGCAACCTCGAGGCCGGCGTCGGTGGCCGTCATGCGCCCCGCGCGCAGCTGCAGCACGGGCTCGCCCACGGTCTCGGAGAGCCGCCTCAGCAAGCCGGATACGGTGGGCTGCGCCAGGGCGAGCTCCTCGGCCGCTCGCGTGACGCTGCCCAGGCGCAGGCACGCCTCGAAGGCCATCAGCTGGGGAAGGAATCCGTGACGCAGGAAGTGGCGGAAACGAGGGCGGGCCATTGGCGACTCCATAGGTTCGTCAGCCAAAGGTCTCGCTAACGAACCGGGCAGCGCCCGGCCAGCCGATCGCGCCGGGGCCGAAGCCCGTCTTGACGACGCGACCGCTAAAGCTACTCCCCTTTGAAGGGAGCGTTCCGCTCGCGCGGAACACGTGACGACTATCTTACCGGCTCCACGCGGTGGCGCAAGATCCCTTCGGACGCTATCGAGATTCTCATTGGGGGCATTTCCAAACCCGATTGCGCGGCGCGAGCGGCTAGCGACAATCGACCCATGGAAATCCTCTCGGCGCAATTCTTCTCCGCCCTCGCCGCGATCGTCGTCATCGACCTGATGCTCGCCGGCGACAACGCCATCGTCATAGCGCTCGCCGCGCGCAACGTGCCCGCGCACCTGCAGAAACGCGCCATCGCCTGGGGCACCGTCGGCGCCATCGTGGTGCGCAGCCTCATGACGTTGGTCGTCGTGTGGCTGCTGCAGATCCCCGGGCTGCTGTTCGTCGGCGGCGCGCTGCTGGTGTGGATCGCCTACAAGCTTCTCCTTCCGGAAGACGCCGTGGACACTGGACGCGGTGCCTCCGAGGGGCCGACAGGCTTCTGGCGCGCCATGCGCACCATCGTGATCGCCGACGCCGTGATGGGCCTGGACAACGTGCTCGCCGTGGCGGGCGCCGCGCACGGCAACTACGTGCTCGTGGTGCTGGGCCTGCTCATCAGCGTGCCGATCGTGGTATGGGGCTCGGGGCTGCTGCTACGCTGGGTGGAGCGCTTTCCCGCCATCGTGTACTTCGGCGCCGGCGTGCTCGCATTCACCGCGGTGAAGATGATGCTCTCCGAGCCTTTCGTGAAGAGCGTCATGGAAGGCCACGGCTGGTATCTCGCGGCACTGCTCTATCTCGGCGTGACCGGCGGGGTGCTCTTTGCCGGATTGGCGCACAACCACCGCCACCTCGAATCGCGCATCACCGCTCGCATCGCCCAGTTGAAGCTCCTCCAGGCCGCGGCTGCCGCCGACCCTTCCCGCAACCAACCAGGAATCGCCATGAAGACGCTCCTCGTTCCCGTCGGATCCTCACGCAACATCCGCTTCGCCATCAACCGCGTGGCCGAAGAGGCGCGCCGCACGCCCGACCTGCACGTGCACCTGCTCAACGTGCAGGCCCCCTTCTCGCGGCACGTGTCGCAGTTCCTGCCGCGCGCCAACCGCGACGACTTCCATCGCGAGCGCGCCGAGGAGATGCTCAAGCCCGCTCGCGAGCTGCTCGACAAGCAGCGCATTGCCTACACCGTGCACATGCGCACCGGCGACCGCGCGGCTATCATCGCCCACGAGGCCACGCGGCTCGGCTGCGACCACATCGTGATGACCACCTCGCGCAAGAACTCCCTCACGCGGATGCTGGAGAGCTCGACGACTCATCGAGTGCTGGAGCTGTCCACGGTGCCTGTGGAGCTCGTGGCCGGCGACGAAGTGTCGAAGATCGAACGCATCGCCGTGCCCGCCGGGATCGGCACGGCGCTCGCGCTGGTGGCGGCGGCGGCGCTGGACTGAACGCCACCTCGGGAGCCAAAAAAAAGGGAGGCGGTTCTCGCCTCCCCTCATCCCTGATTCGCCCAACGTAACCACCTACCCAAAACTCCTTATTGGCAAGCCTCGCAGTCGGGATTGTCGATGGAGCAGAACTTCGCCTCCTCCGACGCGCCCTCGCCGGCCGCCGCGCCCATCGCGCCCTGGCCACCGCTCGCGCTCACCGCGTTCAGCTCGCCGCCCTTGCCCGTGGACTTCTCCGCCGAGGTTGCAGCCAGCGTGCGGAGGTAATAGGTGGTCTTCAGCCCCCTCAGCCACGCGAGCTTGTAGGTCTCGTCGAGCTTCTTGCCGGATGCTCCCGCCATGTAGATGTTGAGCGACTGCGCCTGGTCGATCCACTTCTGGCGGCGCGCGCCGGCTTCCACCAGCCACCGCGCATCCACCTCGAAGGCCGTGGCGTAGAGGTTGCGGACGTCCTGGGGGATGCGGTCGATCTTGCCGATCGAGCCGTCGAAGTGCTTGAGGTCGTTCACCATCACGGCGTCCCACAGGCCCATCCTCTTCAGGTCCTTCACCATCGCCTCGTTCACCACCGTGAACTCCCCGGAGAGGTTCGATTTGACGAAGAGGTTCTGGTAGTTGGGCTCGATCGAGGCGGACACGCCGATGATGTTGGAGATGGTCGCGGTCGGGGCTATCGCGACGCAATTGGAATTGCGCATGCCGTGCTCCTTGATGCGGGCGCGCAGTGCGTTCCAATCCATCGATTCGGACATGTCCACTTCCACATAGCCGCCGCGTTCGTCGAGGAGGAGCTTCAGCGAATCGTGCGGGAGGATGCCCTTGTCCCATAGCGAGCCCACGAAGCTCGAGTAGCGGCCGCGTTCCTTGGCGAGCTCGGTGGAGGCCCAGTACGCGTAGTAGCAGACCGCTTCCATCGACTTGTCGGCGAACTCCACCGCGGCGTCGCTCGCGTACGGGATGCGAAGCTCGTGCAGCGAATCCTGGAAGCCCATGATGCCCAGGCCCACCGGGCGGTGGCGCATGTTGGAGTCGCGTGCCTTCTTCACCGCGTAGTAGTTGATGTCGATCACGTTGTCGAGCATGCGCATCGCGGTGGTGATGGTGCGCTTCAGCTTGTCGTGGTCGAGCTTGCCGTTCTTCACGTGGGCGAGGAGGTTCACGCTGCCCAGGTTGCAGACGGCGATCTCTTCGGCGTTTGTATTCAGGGTAATTTCAGTGCATAAGTTGGACGAGTGCACGACGCCGACGTGCTGCTGCGGGCTGCGGATGTTGGACGCGTCCTTGAACGTGATCCACGGATGCCCGGTCTCGAAGAGCATCGTCAGCATCTTGCGCCACAGGCTCTGCGCGGCGATCTTCTTGTGGAGCTTCAATTCCCCGCGTGCGGCCTTGCGCTCGTACTCGACGTACGCGTCCTCGAACGCCTTGCCCATCTTGTCGTGGAGGTCGGGGACATCCGACGGCGAGAAGAGCGTCCAGTCGCCGCCTTCCATCACCCGCTTCATGAAGAGGTCGGGGATCCAGTTCGACGTGTTCATGTCGTGCGTGCGGCGGCGGTCGTCGCCGGTGTTCTTGCGCAGCTCGAGGAACTCCTCGATGTCCAGGTGCCAGGTCTCGAGGTAGCAGCAGACCGCGCCCTTCCTCTTGCCGCCGTTGTGCGCGAGACCGCCAGTGGTCATGTACGACTTGTCGCCTTCGACTTTCAGGTCGTATACGAACGGTTTCGGCGAGATGTCCTGGATTTCGGTCACGCGCGAGAAGAGCTTGCCTTCGATCTCGAGCCAGTTGCGCTTCACGATGGGCTTGCAGCCCACCAGCGCCGCGATTTCCGGCACCGCGGGAATGCGCAGGTCGAAGCATTTCGTCACGCCCGAGAACTGCGTGGTCGAGCCATCGGAGCGGGTCGCTTCGTGGGAAGTGTCGCGCTCGCGATACTGCCCCGCCGTCGGAACGCCCATGCGCAGCAACTGATAGCGCAGCCCTTCGATGACGGGCTTCGACGTATTGGTGAAGTAGATCTCCTTGCCGCGCGAGACGCCGCCATCGGTCTCGAGCAATCCCCGGATGAGCGCGTGGGTGTGGGGCTTGGGCAAGTGGGAGAAGCGTCGCGAGATGCGTTTGCAGCCGGCTTCGTCGTAGATGTCCTCGTAGCCGAAGGGCATGGTCGCGGCGCCCGCGCCCACGATGCGGCCGGTGGTGGCGTCACGCTTCACGCCGCGGCCGAAGGCCCAATGCACCTGTGCGTAGCTTTCGCCGCGCGCCGTTTCCCAATAGTGGATGCCGCGCTCTTCCAGGTACGAGCGCACGAAAGCCAGGTGCTCGTCCTTGGCGGGATTGCCGGAGACGCCCCACTGCATCCCGTCCTTCGAAAGATGGCCATCGCCCAGCAGAACGCCGTAGAGACGCGCATCGTCTTCGCCGAGACCCGCGGCATTCACGACTTCCGTCGGGATCACTTGCGCCACGTAATCGCCCGCGCGCAGGTTGCCGGCGTCGACCCACTGCGCCGCGACCTTGCCCTTCGCGAGCCAATCGAGCGTGCGCCCATTGGCCTGCTCCATCGGCACGGCCTGGATCGCATAGAACGGATGGCCCGCGGTGACGAGCAGCGCATCGATCGAATGCTTCACCTTGACCGCGACCATGCGATCCGTCTGGTTGTAGGCGTAGCGGCGCTCCACCTCGCGATAGGTGCCCGACTTGCCGAGCACGAGATCGCCCTGCTTCACGTCTTTGATGGCCTTGAGGCCGTCGGCGGTGTAGACGCCGGTGTCCGGCGCGAAGCATTGGTTTACAGCCACCGCGGTATCGCTTACAACTTTTAGGAAGGGCACCACGCCTTGCGACTTCCCGTTGGTCCCCTTGATGTACGAGCCGAGCGCGCGCACCGGCGTCCAGTCGTTTCCGAGCCCGCCCGCGAATTTCGACAGCAGCGCGTTCTCCTTGATCGCCTCGTAGATCCCGTCCAGGTCGTCGGCGACGGTCGTGAGGTAGCACGACGACAGTTGCGAGCGCAGCGTCCCCGCGTTGAAGAGGGTGGGCGTCGAGGACATGAAGTCGAAGCTCGACAGCACGTTGTAGAACTCGATGGCACGCTCTTCGCGGTTGATCTCCTGCAGCGAAAGGCCCATCGCCACGCGCATGTAGAACGCCTGCGGCAGCTCGATGCGCTTTTCCTGGATGTGCAGGAAATAACGGTCGTAGAGCGTCTGCAGGCCAAGGTAGTTGAACTGCAGGTCGCGCTCGGGTTTCAGCGCGGCGCCCAGGCGCTTCAGGTCGTAGGAGGCGAGGCGCTCGTCGAGGAGCTGGGCCTTCACGCCCTGGCTGATGAAGGTCGGGAAGTATTCGCCGTAGCCCGTAGCCATTTCCTCGTGCAGCACTTCGGCGCCGAGCACTTCGCGGCGGATGGTGTGCAGGAGGAGGCGCGCGGTGACATAGGTGTAATCGGGATCCTGCTCGATCAGCATGCGCGCGGCGAGGATGGCGCATTTGTGCACTTCTTCCAGGGGCACGCCGTCGTAGAGATCGCGCAGCGTCGCGTCCATGATCTTCTTCGGATCGACGTCGGCGCCGAGGTTTGCGCAGGCCGAGGTGATGAGCACCTCGAGCTTGGCGGTATCGAGCGGCTCCTTGGCGCCTCCGACCATCACGTGGATCGCGGGCTGGCGCGACTCGACCGCTTCCTGCACGCGCTTGGCGCGCTCGCGGGCGCGTTCTTCGCGATAGAGCACGTACGAGCGCGCGACCTGGTGCTCGCCGGCTCGCATCATCGCGAGCTCCACCTGGTCTTGCACGTCCTCGATGTGGAACGTGCCGCCGGCGGGATGGCGGCGCATGAGGGACTGCACCACGGACTCGGTGAGCGCGTGCACCTTGTCGCGCACGCCGGCGCTGGCCGCCGCGGAGTTGCCCGACACAGCGAGGAACGCCTTGGTCATCGCCACCGCGATCTTGTCGGGCTCGAAGCCGACCACCGCGCCGTTGCGCCGAATGATCTTGTAATCCGCGTATCTCTCCTGCTGCTGCGTACTGCTTTCCTCCCCGAGAATGGGGTTGGCAAGCGGGGCGGCGGGATTGATATCGGATGCCAAGCGCATGAGTCTTCTCCTGATCTGTTTTACCGGCCTCGGGGGTGGCGCAACCCGGGAGGAGCTCTTCGGCGACAGGCTTTCTTGGACCTGGTAACTGCCGGATTCCACGACTGTTTCGGGGAAACTATCCCCCGGTTTTGAACAGCTTATTCACCGCCTCATCCACAACATATAGTGGTTGGAGAGGTCTTGGGCACAAAGTCTAGTAAAGGCGAATCGGCAAAGCAAGAGAACTTTTTTAATTCTTTTTTGACTTGCGCTTCAGCATGTTGCGAGCGGTTCCTGCGTAAGGAATGAGCAAGTAACCCTTACGTAATGGACGCGCGGAAACGGTCCCATTCGAACCAGGGCCCTGGATCGGTCTTGCGGCCCGGGGCGATGTCGCTGTGTCCCGCGATATCGAGCTTTCCGTGGCGCTCGAAAAGGTCGCGCGTGAGGGCGATGAGGGTCTCGTACTGTGGCTCGGCGAAGGGAACGTCGTCGGCGCCCTCGAGCTCGACGCCGATGGAGAAGTCGTTGCAGCGCTCGCGTCCCTTCCAGCTCGACACGCCCGCGTGCCACGCGCGCTTGTCGGCTGGCACGTACTGCGTGAGCGAACCGTCCCTGCGAATCAAATAGTGCGACGACACCCGGAGCCCGGCGATCTCCTCGAAATAAGGATGCGCCGCCGGATCGAGCGTGCCCATGAAAAGGTCATCGATCCACGGCCCGCCGAATTCGCCCGGAGGCAGCGAGATGTTGTGGATCACCAGGAGCGAAATCTTCTCGCCCTCGGGCCGGTCGTCGAAATGGGGGGACATGAAATTGGTGTCAGGTACACATTTCGGGCCGAAGCGACGGCGGGCCGACGCATCCGAAATGTGTACCTGACACCAATTTCATCAGTCGATCCCCAGGCGATCGAGCCGGTAGCGCAGCGACCGGAAGGTGATGCCGAGCAGCTTCGCGGCGGCGGTCTTGTTGAAGCGCGTCGCCTCGAGGGCTTTGGTGATGGCCTCGCGCTCGACCTGGTCGAGGAAGTCGTGCAGGGGAAGACCGCGCGTGCCGAGAGCACCGTCCAGCGGCGCGATCTTGTCCTTGGCGGTGGCCTGGGTGAGATAAAGGTCGCCCTCGATGATCTTGTTGTCGCTGCACAGCGCCAGCGCGCGCTCGAGGATGTTTTCCAGCTCGCGCACGTTGCCGGGGAAGTCGTAGCGGCGCAGGGCCAGCATCGCTTCCTCCGAGATCGCCGGCGGCGGGTTGCCGCTCTGGCGCGCGAGGCGCTCGACCACCTGCTCGACCATGAGCGGGATGTCCTCCGGGATTTCGCGCAGGCTCGGCATCTTCAGCTCGATCACGTTCAGCCGATAGAAGAGGTCCTGGCGAAACTCGCCCGCATCGACCTGCTCGGAAAGGCTGCGGTGCGTGGCGGAGATGATGCGCACGTCGATCGGGTCTTCCTGCGTGTCGCCGACGCGGCGCACCTTCTTCTCCTGGATCACGCGCAGGAGCTTCACCTGCATCGCCAGCGGAAGGTCGCCCACCTCGTCGAGGAAGAGCGTGCCGCGCTCGGCCGCTTTCAGGTACCCCATCTTGTCGGCATCGGCGCCGGTGAACGCGCCCTTCTTGTAGCCGAAGAACTCGCTCTCCATCAGGTTCTCGGGAATCGCGCCGCAATTCACCGCGATGAAGGGAGCGTCGGCGCGCGCCGAGCCGGAGTGGATCAAGCGCGCCGCGACTTCCTTGCCGCTGCCTGATTCGCCGGTGATGTATACGGGAGCTTGCGAGCGCGCGAGCTTGGAGATCATGTCGCGGGCGCGCGCGATCGGGGCGGACTCGCCGAGGAGGCGCGGCAGGCCCGATCCCGGGCCCTCACCGGTGGCCACGCGCCGGCCATGCGCGGGTTTCGGCAGTTTCAACGCGCTCATCACGAGCGGGCGCAGTTGCTCCAGCTTGATCGGCTTGGCGAGATAGTCGAAGGCACCCGCCTTCAGCGCGGCGACCGCGTTCTCCGTCGATCCATACGCGGTGATCACCGCCACCGGCGTATTGCCGTGGTTGTCGGCGATGTGGCGCAGCACCATCAGGCCATCGCCATCGGGAAGGCGCATGTCGGTAAGCGCCAGGTCGTATTGGCGCGTCTTCAGCGCTTCCTGCGCTTCCTTGAACGAGGAGGCCGTGTCGGCGTCCACGCCCATGCGCGAGAGTGTCAGCACGAGGAGCTCGCGGATGTCGGCTTCGTCGTCGACGATCAGGACCGCTTTGCGGATCATCAGGCGCCTTTCAACGTGATTCGGAAGTGTCCGCCGGCGCCCTCGACGTACTCGATGCGCGCTCCATTGCCTTCGCAGAGCTCGCGGGCGATGTAGAGGCCCAGGCCCGTGCCCTGCGCCTCGGTGGTGAAGAACGGCTCGAAGAGGTGCGCCTGGGTCTCGCGCGAGACGCCGGGGCCGTCGTCGATCACGTCGATGACGAGGCGCCCGGGCGCGGGCGAGGGAGCGACCATGATGCGCACCGAGCCCGTGCCCCGGCGGCCGTGCCGCCACGCGTTGCGCGCGATGTTCCAGAGCACCTGGTCCAGGTGCTGGCGGTCGAACCAGAGGCGCTGCGCGGTGCGCACCTGCACGTCGAGGCAATCGTCGCCCACTTTTTCCGTCGCGCAGAATTCCTTGTTGAAATTGGCGAGGTATGCGGTAGCGTCGATCGCCTCGGGCTGCGCGCGGTCGCGGCGGTTGAGGTAGAGGATCTCCTGCACGATGCGATCCAGCCGCGTCACGTTGCCGCGGATGATCTCGATCAAGCGCAACTCGCCATCCTTCAGGCCACGGTCCTCCTCGAGAAGCTCGGCGGCGTGGCCGATGGACGAAAGCGGGTTGCGGATCTCGTGCGCGATGGATGCCGTGAGGCGCCCGAGGGCGACCAGCTTCATCTGCTGCGCCTGCTGGCGCATGCGGCCCACGTCCTCGACGAAGATGACGGTGGGCGCCGGGTCCCCCGCGCCGATCGGGACGAAGTGCACCTGCAATTCACCCGCCACGCGCGGCGTGCGCAGCTGCATGAAAGTCGTCTCGGAGCCGCGCCGCCAGGCCTCGAGGAGCCCGGCGATTTCCGGCGCGTACTCGGCGATGGTCGGCCAACGCCCCGAGGGCAGCGCTCCGAGGAGCTGGATCGCACGCGGATTGTTCTGGCGGATGCGCCCGTTGCCGTCCACCACCAGGATGCCATCCTGCATGTCACGGATCACGAGCTCGTTGATCTGCGAAAGGTTCGCCAAGTCGATCTTGCGTTCCTCGGCGATCTGCTCGCTGGTGCGCGCGTAGCGCGCCAGCGTGGAGGCGAGGCCCGCGGTCGCGAAGAACGCTGCGCTGGTGATTCCGGTCTGCACGAAGTCCTGCACGCCCGCGTCGTAGCGCCACATCTGGAAGGTCTGCTCGAGGAGGATGGCGAGCGCGGCGATCGCCGCGTGGAAGAAGGCGAGGCGCCCGCGCGTGATGAGGCCCGCGGCCGCGAGCGACACGAGGAGGATCACGCCCAGGCCGCTCCTCACGCCGCCGCTGGCGTACATGAGCATCACGATGGCAACCACGTCGACGATGATCCCTGCCGTCACCTGCAGCGTGAGGCTGGGCTCGCGCAGCCGCGCCGGCACCAGCAGGATCAACGAGGCGATCGTGTACGACACCACCGTCGGCACCACCGCCGAGGGCGTGACGATGCCGAGGTTGAAGAAGCGGTTGAGGAAGACGAAAGCGCCACCCACCAGGATGGCGAGCACGACGCGGTAGGCGCACAGGACCGATAACGTGCGCCACGTGGTGTCGTCGGCCTCGACGATCAGCCGCGATCGCGCGGGGCGCCGGGCATCGATCGCGACGTTGTCGGCCATCGCGCTCATGGCCCTTTGCAGCGCGGGTTGTCGTCGCAGTGGAAGACGCCGTCCTTCATGAGCGCGTCGCTCTTGGGAAGGTTCACGCCGCAGCGCGCGCAAGTGACCATGGCCTCGCCCTGCGCGGTGTTCGCCGGAGGCCCCGGCTTCTTCTTCGCGGTGTTCGCACGGAAGAAGCCCCGGAACACGAGGTAGACCAGGAACGCGATGATGAGGAGCAGTACGATGCGGCCCAAATTCTTATCCCCTTGATTTCAAGGGAGGAGTTTACGGCAAAAGCATCTCGACCTCGAATCGCGCGCCGCGCTCGACGCAGAGGTTTCGCGCGCGCACCCGCCCACCGTGGAATTGCGCGACGAGGCGCACGATATACAGGCCCAGCCCCAGGTGCCCGCCCTCGCGCCCGTGCTCCGCGCGCAGCGACACCATCGAATCGAAGAGCCGCGCCATCATCGCCTGCGGGATCGCCGGGCCGTCGTTCTCCACCGCGAGCACAGCCTTGCGGCCGGCTGCGGCGAGCGAGACGCGGATCGCGCCGCCCACGGGCGCGAAATCCACTGCGTTCTCCACCAGCTTGTCGAGGAGCTGCGCGATCGCGTCGGGCACGCCCTCGCACCAGAGCGGTCCTGCCGGTCCCGAATACTCGAAGCGCGGCGTGGGATACGCCGCGCGATAGCCCTCGACGCAGCCGGCCACGACCGCGGCCAGGTCGAAGCGCTCGCGTTCCGCGCTCTCCAGGAGCCGCTCCAGCCGTGTCGCTTCCGAGAGCCGCGAGATGAGCCGCGCCAGGCGCTCGACGCCTTCGCCCGCCCGCTCCACGTAGACGCGCGCCTCGCTGGTGAGCGCCTGCGCCTTGAGATTATCGAGCGAGGAGCGCACCACGGCCACGGGCGTGCGCAGCTCGTGGGAAAGGCGCCCGGCCATCGCTTCCAGGTACGCGTTGTAATCCTTCAATCGCGCGAGCACCGCGGCGGTGGTGCGTGAGAGCTCGCCGATTTCGTCGCGCGCGTCCGTGGGCGTGATGGCGCCGCGCACGCGTCCCTGCGAATCGATGGCGGCATCGGCCTCGGAATGCAAACGCCTGATGCGCGAGGTGAGGCGTGTCGCGAAGAGAAGGAGGATGGCGAGCGCGGCGGCGACCACCGCGAGCGTCACCGCCAGCAGGTTCTCGAGCGCCGACTCTTTCAGGAGCTGGATCGAGCCGGTGGTCTCCTCGACCACGACGGCGCCTACGATGTCATCGCCTACGTAGATGGGCTGCGCGGAGGACAGGATCGCCACGTCGCGGTCGCGCGTGCCGCGCCACTGCGTTCCCGAAACACCGATCAGCGCGCGGTCGATCTGCCCGCGCATGGGCTGCGACTCGTCGCCGGCCGCCGGCACGCGCGGCGTCGGAACCACGAGTGCCGCGAGGGGCTTCAGCCAACTGGTGATGCTGCGCGCCTTCACCGCTTCATCGCGCAATGCGCCCGAGAGCCCGCGCACTCGCGAGCGCGTATCGACCACCCAGACGCGCGACGAGCGCCGCCCCATGATGGCGAGGAAGCGCTCGATCTCCTCCGAGGGAAGGTACGCGTTGCCCAGGCTCGCCGCGGCGCTGGGATCGGCGGACGCGAAGAGGGCCACGATGCGCCGGCGCTCTTCGTCCTGCGCATCCTCCACGGTGCCCGGCGCGCCGAAGAGCGCCGGCCGGTCGGAAAGTGCGGACGCCACGGCGCGCGCCGTGCCTCCTATCGCCTGCTCCTGCGAATCGCGCAGGAACGATTCCATCCGCGAGATGAATTGGGCCGCGAGCCACGGCAGCGCCAGCAGCACCAGCGCGGCCATCAACAGGCGAAAGCGGATGCCGTGGACGAAGCTCGCGCGCACGGCGGCAGCGATCAGAAGGCGAGGTGCACGGTGAGCGAGCCGAAGCGCAGCGGCGCGGTCTGCGCGTCGAACTCCTTCGAATCCTGCGCGATGTCGAAGGTGAGCGCGCCCCAGGGGCGCGTCCACGCGACACCCGCGGCGATACGCGTCATGCCGAGGCGGTGCTCGAGCTCGGGTCCGAACGGATCGTAATTGCGCGAGATGAGCCCGTTGCGGCCGATGGCGCGGATGCTGGCACCGGCGTACGCGCTCCAGCCATGGGCGGCGCTCGAAAAGGGCGGCGTGGACACGAAGCGCAGGAGCGGGCTTGCCGGCGTCGTGTCCCCGGCGCGAACCTCGAAGCCCGCGTGCGCGAAGGTGGCCTGGTTACCGAGCGTGGCTCCGCCATGGAGTTTCGCGCGATCGCCCAGCACCGACTGCGAGCGCGTGAAGGCGAGATGCGCTTCACCCTGGTTGCCGAGCTGGCGCGACCAGTCGACGTCGGGCGCGGGGATGGCGTGGTGGATCGCATTGGTGGCCTGGCGCCCGAGCGCCGACGGGCCGCGCACTCCCAGCGCCAGCTCGAGCGTCTGGAAGTACTCGGGGCCGCGGCCGTGAATCGCCGCCACCGCGAGAAGCTCGGCGGTGGGCGCGCGGTCGTCCTTGCCGGGGTGCCAGTTCTTGGCGTCGGGCGTGTAGATGTTCTGCACCAGTGCCAGCTCGAGGCCGTCCTTCACGCGCGCGATGCGGGCGGCACTCGTGTACCAGCGGTCGGTGCCGAACGCCACGTCGTTGTCGATCCTCACGTACCAGCGCGCGTCCTCGGCGGCGGCGCATGTGCCGGTGGCAAGCACCAGCGCGGCGCACGCGAGATTCATTCGATCCATCGATATCCCATTCCGTAGACAGTCTCGATCGCCGCGAACGCCGCGTCCACGGCGAGGAATTTCTTGCGGATGCGCTTCACGTGCGAGGTGATGGTGCCGTCGTCGACCACCATCTCCGCGTCGCGCATGAGCTGGTCGCGGTCCTTCACGTGGCCCGGGTGGCGCGCGAGCGAATGCACCATCCAGAACTCGGTGACGGTAAGTCCGACGCCAGCCCCGTTCCACGTCGCCGTCATTCGCTGCGCGTCGAGGGCGAGCCTGCCGCGATTGAGGACGTCTTCGGCCACCGCGGGCTGCGAGGTCGCGTCCACGCGCCGAAAGAGTGCGGCGATGCGCGCCAGGAGGTGCGGCAGGCTCACGTCCTTGGTCAAATAATCGTCGGCGCCCAGGCGCAGCCCCGAGACGATGTCGAAGTCCGAGTCGCGCGCCGAAAGAAAGATGATCGGCAACCGCGCGCTCGCCGCGCGAAGCTCCCGGCAGAGCGTAAAACCGCCGTCGATATCCGGGCCCAGGCCGATGTCGATGATGGCCAGCTCCGGCAGCCGCGCCGCGAGCGTCTCGCTGGCGCCCGCGCGATCGCCGAAAGCGGCGACCTCATATCCCGCGCGCGTCAGCGCATCGACGTAGTTCTGGCGGATGGTGGGGTCGTCCTCGACGAGCGCGATGCGGCGTGCCATGAGGCGCGATTATCCAGAAAAAGTGGTGCCAGGTACGACTTTTCCTCGACGCCAGTTTCTTGCCACATTTGATCGCCACCCTGCCCTTTGCGCGCCAGCGCACGCGCCGCGCGCCCGCGCGTAATGACGCTGCCCACTCTCACAACGGGCAGAAAAGGAAAAGGACGGGATGGAAATGCAGAAGGCGGCAATCGGGGATTTCCTGCGGCTCGGGGCGAACGCGTTCGCGAGCGGGCTGGCGGCGGCGGTGACGCTGGCCGTGATCACGCTGGCGCTGGCGGGGGGCGCGCAGGCGGCGGCGCTAAACGACGCGAAGACCGGCACGCTCATGTTGCGCACCGGCACGCCGGGCGAGTACGTGATCGCGCCCAAGGTCGAGACCGAGGTTGCGATCCACGTGACCGGCATGATCGCGCGCACGCGCCTCACGCAGGTCTTCCACAACCCCGGGAGCGAGTTCGTCGAAGGCGTCTACGTGTTCCCGCTTCCGGAGAAGGCCGCGGTGGACCACCTGTGGATGCGCATCGGCGAACGCGTCATCGAGGGCCAGGTGAAGGAGAAGGAGGATGCGCGCCGCACCTACGAGAAAGCGAAATCGGAGGGCAAGAAGGCGGCGCTCGTCGAGCAGCAGCGCCCCAACCTCTTCACCAACGCCGTCGCGCACATCGGGCCGAACGAGAATGTTCGCGTCACCATCGAATACCAGCAGACCCTCTCCTACGAAAAAGGCGAGTACCGCCTGCGCTTCCCGCTCGCGGTCACGCCGCGCTACGTCCCCCGCGAGGCCGGTGTCGCCATGCCCGACATGCCCAAGGCCGTCGAAGCCGGCGAGTTCGACGGCCCGGTGCAGGAGGGCAGCTACGCCGGCGACGGTTGCGGGGGGCAAATCAATCCGGTGGACATCGCGGTACTGATCGACTCCGGCATGCCGATCGCCAACGTGGTGAGCTCGTACCACGAGGCCTTCGTGCAGAAGGAATCCGGAAATCGCACCGCCGTGTACCTCACCCGCGAGCAGGAGGCCGCCGACCGCGACTTCGAGCTCACGTGGACGGTGGCGCCCGGCCCGGCGCCGCAGGCCGCGCTCTTCACGCAGGACATCGCCGGCACCAGCTACGCACTTGTCATGGTGGTCCCGCCCGAGCCCAACGCCGCGGAGAAATCCGCGTTCCAGCGTATGGCGCGCGAGACCATCCTCATCGTCGATACGTCGGGCTCGATGCAAGGCGCCTCGATGGAGCAGGCCAAGGCCGCGGTCATCCACGCGCTTACCACGCTCACCGAGCGCGATCGCTTCAACGTCCTCGAATTCAACTCCGTGATGCATCCGCTCTACCACACGGCGATGCCGGCGACGCCGCAGAACCTCGCCAACGCGAAGGCGTGGGTGGCGCGCCTGAAGGCGGGCGGCGGCACCGAGATGGCGCCGGCGCTGGAATTCGCCCTCGATGGACGCGAGACTCCCGGGTTTCTGCGCCAGGTGGTCTTCATGACCGACGGCGGCGTTTCCAACGAGGACGCGCTCTTCAAGCTGATCGAGCGGCGCCTGGGCAACTCGCGCCTCTTCACGGTCGGCATCGGCTCGGCGCCCAACAGCCACTTCATGGCGCAGGCGGCGCTTTTCGGCCGTGGCACCTTCACGCAGATCGGCGACGTGCGCGAGGTCGAGGAGAAGATGCGCGCGCTCTTCGCGAAGATCGAGGCCCCGGTTCTCCAGGACGTCGCGATCCGCTGGGCCGACGGCGCCGCGGTGCAGACGTTCCCGCGCCGCGTGCCAGACCTCTATCTCGGCGAGCCGATCGTCGTGTCCGCTTCGGCGGCGCACTTCGCCCAAGCGATCATCGTGTCGGGCGTGCGCGGCGACCAACCCTGGAGCGTGGCGCTCACGCCTTCGCGCGATGGCGACGCGAACGGCGTGGGCGCCCTCTGGGCCAGGGCGAAGATCGCGAGCCTGATGGACGAGGTGACGCGCGGCGCCGACGCCACCGTCATTCGGCCGCAGGTCGTCAAGGTCGCGCTAGAGCACCACCTGGTGAGCGCATATACCAGCCTCATCGCGGTGGACGTGTCCGTCTCCAACCCCGCTGGCTCGGCGAAGACGGCACTGGTGAAGGTGAGCGCGCCGCAATCGTGGAGCGGCGACCTGCCGCAGACCGACACGCCCGCGACATTGCAGCTGCTGCTGGGACTCCTCGCGTTGGCAAGCGCCGGGATCGTCGCCGTCGTCGGGCGCACGGTCCCGGCGAGGAGGGGCGCGTGAAGCTGCGCGTCGCGGCAGCCCTCCTCGTCGTAATCGGCGTGTGGCAGGTTGCATCCGCCGGATGGATCCACGTGAAGGCAAATCTCGCGCAACACCTCATCGCCGCCGCGTGGGCGCAGGCGCGCGATGGCGGGCCCGCGCGGCGGCCGTGGCCCTGGGCCGACATGCGCCCGATCGCGCGGCTCACGGTCCCGACGCACGGTATCGAGCTCTATGTACTGGATGCGCCCAGCAATCGCGCGCTCGCCTTCGGGCCCGCGCATGTGAGCGGCACCGCGAATCCGGGCATGCAGGGCAACGTCGTGATCGTCGCCCATCGCGACACGCACTTCGCATTCCTGCGCACGCTGGTACTCGACGACGAGATCGACGTGGAGGTCGGGCAAGGCAGTACGGCGCGCTACCGCGTGCGCGCACTCACCGTGGTCGACAAGGGCGAGACACGCGTGCTCGACGACGCGGGCTCGCCGCAGCTGACACTCATCACCTGCTTTCCTTTCGACGCGGTCGTCCCCGGCACTGCATTGCGATACGTGGTGATTGCCGATCGCATCGCCTAGGCCCGTGCAACTTTTTCCCGGCAACCACGGTCGCATTGACATGAAAACGAACGCGCGCGCGAGCCTTTTCGAGACGACGGTGGGATTCGACGATCCCCTCGAAATGTTGCTGGCCTGCCACCGCCGCATCGAAAAACAGCTCGAGACATTGAAGCGATTGCGTGCCCACGTCGATTCGCGCGGTGTCGACGCCGAGGCGAGCAGCGCCGCGCAGGCCGTGCTGCGCTACTTCCTCAAGTCGGCCGCACACCATCGCGAGGACGAGGAGAAGGACCTCTTCCCCCTTCTCGAGCAACGCATCACCGACAGCCAGGAGCGTGCCCGCTTCGACGCGCTGCGCGATGCGCTCGAGCGCGACCATCGGGAAATCGAAGCCCATTGGACGCGGCTGAGGAAGCCCCTCGAGGGAATCGCCGAGGGCCTCACGCGCGCGCTCCCCGCGAGCGAGGTGCACGCCTTCATCGCCGCCTACGCGCGCCACATCCACGCCGAGGAGTCCGCAATCCAGGAGCTCTTCGAGCGCTGGCTGGATGCGAGCGACCGCGAGTCGCTCGGCCGCTCGATGAGCGCGCGACGCACCGAGCAACGCTCGGGCACATGAAAAAACTGGTGTCAGGTACGAATTCCCGCGGGGAAACTCGTACCTGACACCAGTTTTGGTTTTGGTCGGGGTGAGAGGATTCGAACCTCCGGCCTCTACGTCCCGAACGTAGCGCTCTACCAGGCTAAGCTACACCCCGAGGCCGAGAAACAAAGGGGCACGCGAGGCGCCCCTTTTTCATGCTCTGCCTAGAATTTTCTCTCGACAGAAAAGAGCGCCAATTGTAGCAGACTGTCGCGGCAGGCGGAGTGCGGCAGGTGGTCGAGGCGCGCGGTCGCGGCGTCCGCTTCGGCGCGCGCCTGCTCGCGCGCGTAGTCGAGCGCGCCCACGCGATGAATGGCCGCCACCACCCCTTCCAGGTCCGACTTGCCACCGTGCTCGATCGCGTGGCGCACCACTTCGCGCTCCGCGGCGTTGCCCGCACGCATCGCATAGATGAGGGGCAGCGTGGGCTTGCCCTCGGCGAGGTCGTCGCCGAGGTTCTTGCCGGTCTCGTGCAAATCGCCCGAATAGTCGAGCACGTCGTCGATCAGCTGGAACGCGGTGCCCAGGTGCATGCCGTATTCGGCGAGCGCCAGCTCGATCCGCGGGGAAGCGCCGCCGATGATGGCGCCCACCTGCGTCGCGGCCTCGAAGAGCTTGGCCGTCTTGTAGCGGATCACGCGCAGGTACTGCTCCTCGTCGGTGTCCGCGTCGTGCACGTTGAGGAGCTGCAGCACCTCGCCCTCGGCGATTACGTTGGTCGCGTCGGCGAGAACCTTCATGACGCGCAGGCTCCCCGCCTCGACGATCATCTGGAAGGCGCGCGAATAGAGGAAGTCGCCGACCAGCACCGAGGCAGCGTTGCCGAACTCCGCGTTGGCGGTCTTGCGCCCGCGCCTCAGGCTTGACTCGTCCACGACGTCGTCGTGCAGCAGGGTCGCGGTGTGGATGAACTCGACGACCGCCGCCAGCTCGTGCTTGGCGCTGCCCTGGGCGCCGAAGGCGTTGGCCGACAGGAGCACCAGGGCCGGGCGCAAGCGCTTGCCGCCGCTGCCGACGATGTAGTTGGCGATGGTGCGAATCAGGACCACATCGGAATCGAGGCGCCGGCGGATGACCTCGTCGACTTTCCCGAGATCGACCTCGATCGGCGCTCGCACGGCTTCTAGGGAGGGAGCGAGAGGCAAGCGTTGGGACAAGTCTTTGACCTTACGGGGGTATTTCTGATATTATAGTGAGTTCCGTCGCACCGATTCGTTCGAGGCGCGACGTTTTCACAAACGCAATGGAGTCCACAATGTACGCGGTCATAAAAACCGGCGGCAAGCAGTATCGCGTTGCCCCCGGCGAAAAAATCAAAATAGAACAGATACCGGCAGACGTTGGCGCTCAGATTGTCCTGGATCAGGTGTTGATGGTCTCGGACGGCGACGCCGTGAAACTCGGTAATCCCCTGGTGTCCGGAGCGACAGTTTCGGCCACAGTCATCGCCCACGGGCGCGGCACGAAGATCAAGATCTTCAAGCTGCGTCGCCGCAAGCACTATCAGAAGACGCAGGGCCATCGCCAGAACTACACGGAAATCCGTGTGGACGCGATCGCCTAAGCAAAGGAACAGCCATGGCACACAAGAAAGCAGGCGGGTCATCCCGCAACGGCCGCGATTCCGAGAGCAAGCGACTCGGCCTCAAGGTCTTCGGCGGCGAAGTCGTACCGGCGGGCTCGATCCTGGTCCGTCAACGCGGCACGCAGTTCCACCCCGGCATGAACGTCGGCATCGGCAAGGACCACACGCTGTTCGCCACGGCCACGGGGCAGGTCAGGTATTCGAAGCACGGCCCGAAGGGCAAGTCCACCGTGACGGTCGAGCCGTCGCAGGCCTGACAGCTCCTTCCGTTGGCGAAAGAGCCCCGTTCATAGCGGGGCTTTTTCGTTTCTGAAGCCATGCCCGACATCGCCCTCTTCCTCGCCACCTCCGCGCTCCTCGCGCTCGCGCCGGGTCCCGACATCGTCTACGTTCTCACGCGTGGGGTGACCCAGGGGCCGAGGGCCGGCCTCGCGGCGGCGTTCGGGTTCGCCGCGGGTTGCATCTTCCACACCGTGCTTGCCGCGGTGGGCATCGCCGCGCTGATCCGCTCTTCCGAGCTTGCCTTCGACCTGGTGCGCTATGCGGGCGCGGCCTACCTCGTGTATATCGGCATCCAGGCGCTGCGCCACCGCGCTTCGTTTTCCATGGAGGGCGCGAGCGACAAGCGCGCGCTCGCGTCGATCTTTCGCCAGAGCGTCATCGGCAACATGCTCAATCCCAAGGTCACCCTCTTCTTCCTCGCGTTCCTGCCGCAGTTCGTCAACGCGCAGGCGGGGCACGTGGGGATGCAAATGGCGCTTCTCGGGGCGCTCTTCATGGTGGTGACGATCGTGGTCTTCGGCGCCGTCGCGCTCTTCTCAGGATGGATCGGCGCGTGGATGCGCGCCAAGCCGGCGATCGGCGAGCGCCTCAACATCTTCGCGGGCGTGACTTTCATCGCGCTCGGCATCCGCGTGGCGCTGCCGGACTTCGCACCCAAATGAAATTCTTCGATGAAGCGAGAATCGAAGTCATCGCCGGCAACGGCGGCGACGGCTCGGCGTCCTTCCGCCGCGAGAAGTTCGTGCCGCGCGGCGGCCCGGACGGCGGCGACGGCGGGCGCGGCGGCAGCATCTGGGCCGAGGCCGACGCCAACCTGAATACCCTCATCGACTTTCGCTACAAGCGTATCTTCCGCGCGGAGTCCGGCGAGAACGGCCGCGGGCGCGACCAGTACGGCAAGGGCGCCGAGGATATCGTGCTGCTCGTGCCGGTGGGAACGGTGATTCGCGAGGTCGAAGGCAAGGCCCTGATCGCCGACCTCGCGAAGAGCGGCGACCGGGCGCTGCTGGTGAAAGGCGGCAAGGGCGGCATCGGCAACCTGCACTTCAAGTCGAGCGTGAACCGCGCGCCGCGCCAGTTCACGCGCGGCGAGGAGGGCGAACGGCGCATGCTGGAGATGGAGTTGCGCGTGCTCGCCGACGTAGGACTCCTCGGCATGCCCAACGCGGGCAAATCCACTTTCATCCGCGCGGTCTCCTCGGCGCGCCCGAAGGTCGCCGACTACCCTTTCACGACGTTGCACCCGAACCTCGGCGTGGTGCGCGTGGACGAGAGCCGCTCGTTCGTGGTCGCGGACATCCCCGGCCTGATAGAGGGCGCGGCCGAAGGCGCGGGCCTCGGCCACCAGTTCCTGCGCCACCTCCAGCGCACGCACCTGCTGTTGCACCTTGTGGACATAGCGCCTTTCGACGCGGCGGTGGAGCCGGCGAAGGAAGTGAAGGCGCTCGCCAACGAGCTCAAGAAATATGACCCCGCGCTCGCGAAAAAAGCGCGCTGGCTGGTGATGAACAAGGCCGACCTTGTGGACGAGAAGGAGGCGAAGAAGCGAGCCGCGGCGCTGGTGAAGAAGCTCAAGTGGACTAAGCCGGCCTTCCTGATCTCCGGGATCAAGGGCGACGGCTGCAAGGACCTCACCTTCGCGATCATGGAGTTCCTCGAGGGCGAGAAGCGCGCGGGACGCGGCGCCGGGCGCCTCGCCGACGAATGAGCGCTTCGCCCCTGGCCGGCGCCAAGCGCGTCGTGGTGAAGATCGGATCGAGCCTGCTCACCAACGCGGGCGCGGGCCTGGACCGCGACGCAATCGCGGGCTGGGTGCGGCAGATCGCGCAGCTACGCGCGCGCGGCGTCGAAGTGTTGGTGGTGTCCTCAGGCGCGATCGCCGAGGGCATGAAGCGCCTGGGCTGGACCAAGCGCCCGCGCGCCGTGCACGAGCTGCAGGCGGCAGCGGCGGTTGGGCAGATGGGCCTGGTGCAGATGTGGGAATCGTGCTTCTCGGAGCTGGGGCTGCACACCGCGCAGGTGCTCCTCACCCACGAAGACCTTGGCGACCGCAGGCGCTACCTCAACGCGCGCATCACGCTGAAGAGCCTGGTCGAGCTCGGCGTGGTGCCGATCATCAACGAGAACGACACGGTGGTGGTCGAGGAGATACGCTTCGGCGACAACGACACGCTCGGCGCCCTGGTGACCAACCTGATCGAGGCCGACGCGCTGGTGATCCTCACCGACCAAAAGGGCCTCTTCTCCGCGGACCCGCGCAAGTCCTCCGATGCGCGCCTCATCGAGCGCGGCCGCGCCGGCGACCCGGCGCTCGAGGCGATGGCGGGCGGCGCCGGCTCGCACCTGGGCAGCGGCGGCATGCTGACCAAGGTGCTGGCCGCGCAGCGTGCCGCCCGCAGCGGGGCGCACACCGTGATCGCCTGGGGCAAAGAGCCCGAGGTGCTGGTAAGGCTCTTCGCCGGCGAGTCCGCGGGGACCCTCCTCGTCGCCGAGACCGCCCCGGTCGCCGCGCGCAAGCAGTGGCTCGCCGACCACTTGAAGCCCTCCGGGCGCATCACCCTGGACGCAGGGGCGGTGAAGGCCGTCGTTTCCGACGGCAAGAGCCTGCTGGCGATCGGAGCCACCGCGGTGGACGGCAGCTTCGAGCGCGGCGAGGTGGTGAGCGTGACCGCCCCGGACGGCCGTGAGATCGCCCGCGGCCTGGTCAACTACGGCGCCTCGGAGACGGCGCGGATCCTGCGCCGGCCGACCGCCGAGATCGAGGCCATCCTCGGCTACGTGGCTGAACCGGAGTTGATCCACCGGGATAACCTCGTAATTCTCTGAAAAGTGGCGATCTACGGCAATTGTCGCCGCTGCGCATCGCTCGGAGGTGCGTACGGGTGGTCCCGGGCCGATCCTCCCGTTCATCTCCGGCAAAGTGCCGAATTTTACGTTGACGCCCCGGGCACCCCACGGCTACCGTACGGGTGCAGAGACTTGTTTCAGCCTACAAGAATAAAATATCTCCCAGGGAGATTCGCAATGCGCACGAAACGCCCCGCAAGAGCCGTTTCCGAATTCCGCTATCGCCCGTTGGTCGCCGCCGTCGCCGTTGCCCTCGCGCCGCAAGCGGCGCTCGCCACCACCAAGACGGTGACCTACAACGGCGGCCTGGACAGCTCCGCTCCAACGCCCGCGGGCTCGTTGCGCGAAGCGCTCGAGTTCTTCGCCAATCCGGTCAATTGCACCGGCGCCGATACCATCAACTTCGCCTTCTCCAACGGGCCATTCACCGTCAATGTCTCCGAGCCGCTGCCGATCATCACGTGCGGTGGCCTTGTCATCGACGGCTTGGTGGCGCAACCCTCGCCCGAGCCTCCTCAGCGCGCCATTGTGCGCAGCAATGGCGCCTTCATGAGCTACGCACTGCAGGCGACCGCGATCTCGCCAGTGGTCGTCCAGAACCTGCTGGTGGAAGGGTTCAACTACGGCGCCGCGCTGGCCGGACGCATCAACGCCAACAACAACATCCTCTACTCCAACTTCGCCGGCTACGATTCGATCGGCTATAGCGCCCTCTCTGTGGGCAGCAACTACATCGAGGGAAGCACGTACGGCATTCGCTTGCGCAGCAGCAGCAACGCCGACATCCGCTCCAACGCGGTACGAAGCTCCACTTTCGGGATTTCCATCGAAAGCTCCAGCAACGTCACGGTGTCCGGCAACACGGTGAGTGCCAGCCAGAAGGGCATCTATATCGCGTACGGCGGAAGCACTGTCTCGGTCGTCCTCAACGCGATCAACGAGAACCGGGAAGAGGCGACGGTGGGCACTTACAAGGGCGTCTTCCTGGATAGTTCCGCCGCGATCGTCAGCGACAACCAAATCTCGAACAATGATTTCGCCATCTACATCGCGGAAGATGCGGGCTCGAAGATCACCAACAACCGCATCGGCACCACCTATGACGGGTCGGCGCCGTTCGGCAACGGCCGCGGCATCGTGTTCGCCAGCAGCTTCGGCGCCATCTCAAGCAACACCCAGATCAGCGGGAACGTGATCTCGGCCAATACGGGCTACGGCATCGACCTGAGCGACTTCAGCAACGTCAGGATCACCAACAACAAGATCGGCACCACGCTCGACGGCGCGACGGGCATGGGCAACGGCGCGGGCGGCATCATCGCCTACTGCGGCAGCGGCATCGAGGTCTCGGGCAACGTGATCTCCGCCAACTCCGGCAGCGCGATCGAGTTCGGCGCGGTGCAGGGTGGCGGGAAGCTCAACATCGTCGGCAACAAGATCGGCGTGCAGGGAAACGGCATCACGGCCCTGGGCAATAGTGCCTACGGCGTTTCGCTTTACGCGGGGACCTGCCGCGACATCATCGCCGAAACCAACGACCTCTTGATCCGGGGCAACACGATCGCCAACAACTCGAACGACGGCGTCAAGGTGTCGCGCGGCGTGCGCAACAAGATCGTCGAGAACGCGATATACGCCAATGGCCAGAAAAACCTCAACCTCGGCAACCCCGGAGGCCCTCGCGCCAACGACGCGGGCGACGGCGACGGCGGCCCCAACAACGGCCAGAACTATCCGATCATCACCACGGTGTCGCGCGACTGGCCCAACAGCCGGACCACCGTGGCTTTCACGCTCGACACCGTTCCGGGAACCTACCGGATCGACGTCTACAGCGGCAGCGACGCCACACCCGGCGGCCGTGTGCACCAAAACTCGAAGACCATCTCCGCGGGTACGGGCCCCACGCCGGAGTCGATCGATGTGCCGAACCTGTCCACCGGCAACATGACCAACAGCTTCACGCTGACGGCGACCGCGGCCTCCGATGGGGCACCGAACGGATTGGACAGCATCCGCGGAGACACCTCGGAGTACTCGGCGCCCTTCACGCTCGGCGACGTCCGCGCGGTCACCGTGATTCCCAATCCGCCGACGCTCAACTTCGGCGAGGTCGCGATCAACGCCGTGAGCCCGCCGCAGGCCATCACGCTGCTGTCGTCGGGCAACGCGCCGTATCAAATCTACCGCATGGGCCTCAACTCGTGCACCGGAGGCTCCTTCTACGGCGGCCCGTTCATGATCGCCAACGCCTGCGTGAGCGGACGCGAGTATGCGCCCGGCCAGAGCTGCACGTTCACAGCGCGCTTCGCTCCGATCACGCCCGGCGGCCCGCAGAACATGACCATCGGCGTGTGCGATAACGCGACGTTCGAGTACGGGGGGCGGTCTTTCTTCCTGACCGGCACCGCGAGCGCGCCGCCGTCGGTCAACATCGCCCCGTCTGAATTCGACTTCGGCTCCGTGCTGTCCGGGTCCAGGAGCCCGCCCCAGCAGTTCGTCATCAGCAATCCGAGCCCGAGCGCAGTCGCGATCGGGCCGGTGACGGTGAGCAACGGTGAATTCGCCATCGATGCGACCACCTGCGGATCGTCTATTCCGAGCGGCGGGTTGTGCACGGCGCACGTGACTTTCCGGCCGACCCAGCCGGTGCGCAGCGAAGCCACGCTTTCGGTGGGCGGCACGCTCGCCGCGCTTCCGGGTTCCGCGCCGATCGTGAAGATCCGTAACGTCTCGTCCGGCACCGCCAGCGCTTACCTCGTGGGGCAGGGCATCCAGCAGGCCGACATCACGCTGCCGCCATTCATCGACTTCGGAGCGTACACGCTCGGCACCCCGGCGCTGCGCCAGAACGTCGTGGTGGAGAATGTCGGCAACGCCATCGTCTCGTTCAATACCATCTCGGTAAGCGGCCCCTTCGTGCTCACCAATGGCTGCCCGCGCGACATCGCGCCGGGCGAGCGCTGCACCATCGCGCTCGACTTCTCGGTGACGACGCTGGGCGATTTCACCGGCACGCTGTCGGTGGTGAGCAATGCGACCGGGGGCACGCGCACGATACCGCTCACGGCGCGCTCGCTCGCGATCCCCGTGCCGCAGTTGCAGGTCACGCCCAACTCGATGAGCTTCGGCGAGCGCCTGCTCGGCACCACCAGCGCCACGCAGCGGGTGACGATCCGCAACATCGGCAACGCCCCCGCCCGGATCAGCTCCATCACGGCGAGCCCGGACTTCGTCGTCCTCGGCAACACCTGCACGCTGGCGCTCGCGCCGACGTCCACCTGCTTCGCCGACGTGGCGCTGCGCCCGGTCGGGTTCGGGCCACGCCCCGGTTCGCTCTTCGTGAACAGCAACGTGGTCGGCAGCCCGAACGTGGTGGGCCTGGGCGGCACCGGGTGCCGTCCGTTCAGCAGCTCGTCGTCGCGCTTCGGGATGGGCACGGGCTTCAACTGCGCGCCGTAACGGCGCGCGGGCGGCGCGCGGGCTAGCCTTCATGGCCCGCGTGCTGTGCGCCTGGGAGTTCGGCGGGGACTTGGGCCATGTCAGGCGCTTGCTGCCGATCGCGCGCGAGCTGCGCGCCCGCGGCCATTCCACCGTGTTCGCGTTCCGCGACAGCGCCTACCTCCACGGCGTGCTCGCCGAGGGCTTCGAGGCTTTCGTCGCGCCGCTGCTGCGGGTACCCGCGGCGGTGACGGTATCGCCGCTCAACTTCTCCGACATCCTGCTGAACCTCGGCTTCGACGATCCGCACGGGCTGCACGGCGCGCTGCGCGCATGGCGCTCGATGTATTCGCTCCTCGACCCGGACGTGGTCGTGACCGACTACGCGCCCACCGCACTCCTCGCCGCGGCCACCCTCGAGCTTCCGCGTGTCACTGTCGGCACGGGCTTCTCGCAGCCGCGCGTCGGCGAGCCGCTGCCGGCGCTGCGCACCTGGGAGCCGAGCGATCCCAACGTGTTGCGCGCCATCGACGACCGCGTGCTGAATTCAGTGCGCGCCGCGCTCGCCGGCGTGTCCGATCGCGTGCCGCGGAGCGCTGCCGGCCTCTTCGATGCGAACGCGCATCTTCTCTGCACCTTCGCCGAGATCGATCCCTTCGGCGCTCGCGCGGATGTCGAGTACGTGGGTCCCCAGGGCGATGCCACTTCAGGCGTGAACCTCGACTGGCCGCCGGGCGAACGTGCGCGTGTCTTCGCATATCTGAAGCCCGGCGACGCGCGCTTCGCGGCGGTCCTCGGCGCGCTCGGGCAGCTCGACGCGGACGTGATCGTGGCGGCGCCGGGCCTCGCCCCGGAGGCGGCACTGGGCGCATCGCGAGGCTCGATGCGCGTCGTGGCCTCGACCGTGAACCTCGAGCGCGTCATCGGCGCGGCGACCCTTTGCGTATGCCACGCGGGGCCCGGCGTCGTCGCGCGTGGGCTGGCGGCGGGCGTGCCCTTCGCGCTCCTGCCGCAACACCTCGAGCAGTATCTCGTCGCCCAGCGCGTGCGCGAGGCAGGCAGCGCGGAGCTCATCTCGCCCGACGAGCCGCCGCCGGATTTCGTCGCATGGTTCGCGAGTCTCCTCGCGCGCGAAGACCTGAAAGAGGCGGCGCGCGAGCGGGCGAGTGCGTTGCGCGGTTACTCGTTCGCCGCGGGCACGCAGCGCGTTGCCGAGCGCATCGTCGCCGTGGCGGCAGGCTAGCGATGGCGCGCATCGCGTTCGCGTGGGAGTTGGGCGGGGAGTTCGGCCACGCGATGGCGTGCGCGGCGCTCGCGCGCCAGTTGCACGCGCGCGGCCACACCATCGCCTTCATGTTTCGCGAGCTGCACCAGCTCGCATTCCTCGCGGACACCTCGCAGTACGATATCTTCCAGGCGCCAGTGTCGGTGAGCGAGGGCCATGGAGAGCCCATCCCGGCGAGCCTCGCCGATATCCTGGTCGGCTGCGGCTATGACACCGGCCGCCATCTCACCGGGCTCCTGGGCGGCTGGCTGTCGCTCTTCCAGCGCTGGAAGCCCGATCTCGTACTCGCCGACTTCGGTCCCACGGCGCTCCTCGCCGCGCGAGTCCTGGGGCTGCGCCGCGTAAGCTATGGCAACGGCTTCTCCATTCCGCCGCGCCTTTCGCCATTGCCCGCCTTCCGCTTCGACGAACCGGTGGCGCCCGGACGCATCGCGCAGTCCGACGCGCGCGCGCTCGCCAGCGCCAACGCCGCGCTCGCGCGCTTCGGCGGCGCCGCGATGCAGCACCTCGCGCAGCAGTTCGAAACCGACGACGATTTCCTCGCCACCTTTCCCGAGCTCGACTCCTACGGCAACCGCCCCTCGACCGGGTACTGGGGACCGCGCTTCAGCGTGGATTCGGGAGTCGCGGTGCAATGGCCCGAGGGCCACGGCAAGCGCGTGCTGGTGTACCTGAAGAAGACCCTGCCGGCGCTGGACACGCTCATCGCCGCGCTCGCGCGGGGGCCGCATCGCGTCGCCGCTTTCATCCCGGAGCTGGAGCCCGCGCGCCGCGCGCGCCTCGCCGGGGCTTCGCGCATCGTCTCGGAGCGTCCGATGCGGCTCGCGCCGCTGTTGGCCGAATGCGACCTCTTCGTGAGCCAGGGCGGCAACGTGGCGGTGGGGGCACTGATGTCGGGCGTGCCGCAGCTCGTGTTCCCTTCGCAGTACGAGCAGTACATCACGGCGCGGCGCCTCGAGCAGATCGGCGCGGGCATCATGCTGCCTCCCGACGCCGCGGCGACAGGCGTGGAAGGCGCGCTGCAGCGCGCGCTCGGCGATGCGGGGTTCGCGAACGCGGCGAAGGCCTTCGCGCGGCGCTATCCGCGCTATTCCGCGCCGGAGCAGCAGCGGCGCATCGTGGTGCGCATGGAGGAAATCCTCGCACGTCCCTCGCGCTGGTCCGCATTGCCGCCGCCGGGGGCTGGCCCTATACTCACGCCCACCCAAGGCAGCGGAGCATCTCGATGAACATCGTGGAACGCGTGAAGCAACTCATCCTGAAACCGAGGGACGAGTGGCGTGTCATCGACGGCGAGACGCACACCGTCCAGGGCCTCTATACCCGGTACGTGATGCTTCTGGCCGCCATCCCGGCGGTGTGCGGATTCATCGGCTTTTCCCTCATCGGCATCGGCGTCTTCGGGTCGACCTACCGCGTTCCGATCGCCGCGGGCGTGGCGCACATGGTGGTGCAGTACCTGATGTCGCTCGGCATGGTCTACGTGTTCGCGCTCATCGTCGACGCGCTCGCGCCGAGCTTCGGCAGCCAGAAGAATTTCATCCAGGCGATCAAGGTGGCGGCGTTCATGCCCACCGCCGCGTGGGTCGCGGGCGTGTTCCTCATCATCCCGGCGCTCGGCATCATCGGGCAGCTC
The DNA here is from genome assembly GCA_031364925.1 of Burkholderiales bacterium. Classification (GTDB taxonomy): domain Bacteria; phylum Pseudomonadota; class Gammaproteobacteria; order Burkholderiales; family Usitatibacteraceae; genus Usitatibacter. Next base: position 37,088 of record JANLXC010000010.1, read on the forward strand.
CTCGGCCTCTACAGCCTCTACCTGCTGTTCGTGGGCCTGCCGATCCTGATGAAGACGCCCGAGGACAAGGCGATCCCGTACGTGGTCGTGGTGATCATCGCCGCGATCGTGCTTGCGGTGGTGCTCACCGTCATCGTCGGGCTCACCATGCCGGGGCCGGTGCGCGGCTTCTAAGGCTGGCTATCGCCTCATTGAAGTGGGGGTGAAGCTCGAGCCGGGGGACCGCGACCTTTCGAAGGGGAGGGATCTCGCTACAGCAATTTCGCTCGAATTCGTTGAGATTCTTCTCGTGCGCGGCGACCGGGGCACCCCCTCTCGAGCTTCACCCCAACACATCAATGAGGCTCGATGCGCCCACGTGGCAGCGGTGGCTCATTGAACGGTGACGCTCGACGCGAGCCATGGCAGCCATCCATCGGACTCTTGGGCCCGAGTCCGATGGATGGCGCATTGAAACTCAGGCGTCCCCCGCCGCGGGGATGGGCGTGAAGTCGTTCTGCACCACGCGCGGACCGCGCGGGTGCTTGCGTCGCCGCCCGTACGGAGAAAATCCCACCGCGCGCGGCGCGACCTCGAGGAATCCCGCGAGCTGCTCCAGCCCGAGCCGGTAGGACTCGCGCTTGAAGTCGATCACGGCTTCGAGCGGCACCCAGTAGTCGTGCCAGCGCCACGCGTCGAACTCGGGATGCCCGCTCGCGCGAAGGCTGATGTCGCAATCGCGGCCCACGAGGCGCAATAGGAACCAGATCTGCTTCTGGCCCTTGTACGTGCCACGCCACTCGCGCTTCACCCAATGGGTGGGCACGTTGTAGTGCAGCCAGTCGCGCGTGCGCCCGAGGATGCGCACGTGCTGGGGCAGGAGCCCCGTTTCTTCCTGCAGCTCCCGGAGCATTGCCTGCTCGGGAGTCTCTCCTACCTTTATGCCGCCCTGCGGGAACTGCCAGGCGTGCTCCTTGACGCGTTTACCCCAGAAGACCTGATTGCGTCCATTGACGAGCACGATGGCGACGTTCGGGCGATAGCCGTCCCGATCGATCATGGCGTCCACCATCCAATCCGTTGAGTTGCATCCATTTTTTCACAGTTTGCGAGCGCCCGCCAGCCATCGGGCCGGGCCATGGTCCGTGTAGAATGTGCCTTCGCAACCCAATGATTTAATGAGATTTCATGCGCGCCACCCAGTATTACCTCGCTACCCTCAAGGAGGCCCCGCAGGAGGCCGAGCTCGCCAGCCACAAGCTGATGCTGCGCGCCGGGCTGATTCGCAAGCTCGCCAGCGGCCTGTATTCCTGGATGCCGGTAGGCCTGAAGATCGTGAAAAAAATCGAAGCCGTGGTGCGCGAGGAGATGAACCGCGCCGGGGCCCTCGAGATCCTCGCCCCACCCATCCATCCGCGCGAGCTCTGGGAAGAGACCGGCCGCTGGGAGCTCTACGGGCCGATGATGCTGCGCATCAAGGATCGCGCCGAGCGCGAGTTCTGCTACGCGCCCACCGCCGAGGAAGTGTTCTGCGACATCGTGCGCCGCGAGATCAAGAGCTATCGCCAGTTGCCGGTGAACTTCTACCAGGTGCAGACAAAGTTTCGCGACGAGATCCGCCCGCGCTTCGGCGTCATGCGCGCGCGCGAGTTCACCATGAAGGACGCCTACTCGTTCGACACGGACTTCGAGGGACTCAAGAAGAGCTACGCCGCGATGTACGACGCATACACGCGCATCTTCACGCGCCTCGGATTGCAGTTCCGCGCGGTGGCCGCGGACACCGGCGAGATCGGCGGCACCGGCTCGCACGAGTTCCAGGTGCTGGCGCGCTCCGGCGAGGACGCCATCGCCTATTCGCCCGATTCGGATTACGCCGCGAACGTGGAGCTCGCCGAAGCGGTGATGCCTTCGCGGCCGCGCGCCGCCCCCACGCAGGAGATGAAGAAGGTCGCCACGCCCGGCAAGCACACGTGCGAGGAAGTCTCGCAGCTTCTCGGGCTGCCGATCGAGAAGACGGTTAAGACCATCGTCGTCATGCATGACGACGAATTGGTGATGCTGCTGCTGCGCGGCGACCACATGATGAACGAGATCAAGGCGACCAAGGTGCCGGGGCTGAAGCCCTTCCGCTTCGCTACCGACGCGGAGATCCGCGCGCGCCTCCAGGCGCCGCCCGGCTCGCTCGGCCCGGTGGGCAAGAAGATCCGCCTCGTCGCGGACCGCACGGTCGCGGCGATGAGCGACTTCTGCACCGGCGCCAACGACGAGGGCTATCACCTGACCGGGGTGAATTGGGGCCGCGACCTTCCCGAGCCCGACCTGGTGGCCGACATCCGCAACGTGGTGGCGGGCGATCCTTCCCCGGACGGCAAGGGCACGCTCGAGCTCGCGCGCGGCATCGAGGTCGGGCACGTCTTCCAGTTGCGCACCGCGTACACGCAGAAGATGGGCGTCAACTACATCGACGAAAAGGGCGAGACCCGGCCGATGGAGATGGGCTGCTACGGCATCGGCATCACGCGCATCGTCGCCGCCGCGATCGAGCAGAACCACGACGACAAAGGCATCATCTGGCCCGATCCGATGGCCCCCTTCGCGGTGGCGATCATCCCGCTCGGCTACAAGAAGAGCGAAGCGGTGAAGGCCGCGGCCGATCAGCTCTACGCGGAATTCACGGCGGCGGGCGTCGAGGCCTTCCTCGACGATCGCGACGAGCGCGCCGGCGTACTGCTGGCCGACCAGGAGCTCGTCGGCATTCCGCATCGCATCGTGATCGGCGAGCGCGGCTTGAAGGAGGGCGTTGCCGAGTACCAGCACCGGCGCGACGCCGCGGCGACCAAGGTGGCGCTCGCCGACGCGGCCCGGCATGTGCGCTCGCGCCTCACGTAGCCTCGCGGCGCTCGCCACCGCCGCGGCCCTGGCGCTGTCCTCGGCGGCGTTTGCCGGCGCGCAGCAGTACGAGGTGCTGTCGGCGAGCGTGCGCGCCACCCTCGCCCACGCGTTGAACGACCGCACGCCGGTGGACATGAAAGACCTCGACACGCGCGCCTGGGTGCGCGCCATGACGCGAAAAACACTGGCGCGCTACCCGGACGAGGAAGCGGCGCGCAATTTCCTGGCGATGGTGCGCTACGAAGCGATGCGCTCGGGGCTCGATCCCCACCTGGTCCTCGCGGTGATCGACGTGGAGAGCAGGTTTCGCAAGTACGCGGTGTCGAAGTCGGGCGCACGCGGGCTCATGCAGGTGATGCCGTTCTGGGTGAAGGAGATCGGCGCGCCCACGGACAACCTCTTCCAGGAGCGCATCAACCTGCGCTACGGCTGCACGATCCTGCGCCACTACCTCGACCGCGAGCGCGGCAACCTCGCCAACGCGCTGGGCCGCTATAACGGCAGCCTCGGCCAGGCCGACTACCCGAACCTCGTCCTCAAGACGTTGAAGGAGCGCTGGGCCCTGTCAGCCTGAGCCGGCGTCTTCTCCTCGAGGAGCTTGCGATCCACGCGGCCGGGCTTGTCGTAGATCACCTTGCCCTTCGGGTCGTAGATGCGCGTCGTCGGCAGTGCGCGCATCGCGCCCAACTGCTTCTCGACGCGGTCGTTGGCGATCACCAGCGGGTAGCTGTGGCCGACTTTCACGGCGAACTGCTTCACCTTGGCCACGTCCTCGGCATCGACGGCGACGCCGATCAGCACCACGTCTTCATTGGCGCGATGGAACCGGGCGATCTCGGGAATTTCCTGGATGCAGGGCACGCACCATGTGGCCCAGAAGTTCAGCACCACGAAGCGGCCCTTGTAGTCGGCGAGGCGATGGCGCTGGCCCTGGGTATCGGTGATGTCGAACGCATGCGCGGCGCCCGCGGCGCAAAGGACCGTTACAAGTGCAGCGGCGCCCAGCGCGCGTGTGAAGTATTTGATTTGCAAATCGATGCCCGTCGTCTATCCTCTGCCCCGAAGAATACTGGAAAAGCCCTCCATGTCCGCCTCGCCTCCCCGTCTACGCACGCCCCCCGAACGCTCGGCGCCTCCGCGCGAGCTGGAGATCCGCCCCAAGCAGGTGAAGGCCTGGGTCGAGTCGCTGCCGCTGGCCCAGGCCCTGGAGGCGGCGACGCGCCTGACGGCGCACCTGTCCGCGATCAACCGCGCGAAGATCGACCTCGATGCCCGCGTCGAAATCCTCGAGTCCTGTCGCGCCATTGCCTCCACCGTGCTGGACGAGCTCGACGCCATCTACGGCAAGTCGACGCTGCCGCTCGCTCCGCGCCCGCGCGAGGCACTCGACCTCGCCCGCGAGCTCGCCTTCGAGATGGCCATGGGCTATCGGCTCGCGATCACGGACACGCTCGCCAAGCGCATCGCCTTCGGCGCGAAAAAGCAGTTGCCCGCCCTCACGCTGCGCGCCATGGAATGCCTGGGCCGCGAGCTGGGCTCGAGCTACAAGTCGTACAGTCCGGTCCCGCCCGAAGTCTGGAAGGAGATGCATCACCTCTATCTCTTCGCGGAGAAGGAAGGCATCGCAAACGAAGTCGCGGATGGGGAGACAAAGGCGACGGTAGCCGATGCGTACTGCGAGGCGCTGCTCCTGTCGCTCACCGATCCCTATCGCCTGGTGCACGGCGAGGCGGAGCGCATCCTCGCGCAGGCACGCGCACTGCGCTCTCTGGTGACGCTTGGGCAATCCCGCCCCGCGACGCCGCCGGGCGGACACTTCCTGGTGCCATGCGATACCGACCGCGGGCCCAAGCCGCTGCTTTCGGCCAACGACGATGCGGGCGGGCCCAACTGGCGCCTCCTCGACGCGAATCCGCTGGTCGAGAGGATGCGCGCGCGCAAGAACGCCCACGAAAGCGGCAAGGTCTCGCAGACCATGAGCCGCGCGGTGAGCCCGGAAACGCTGGCGTTGATGGGCAAGCTCATCGCGCTCTGGGGGAACCCGCCGAAGCGCGCGAGCCGCCGCGATCCACGTGACACGAGCGTTGCGATCTGCGTGGGAATGAAGTCCGTGAGCCATTTCGTTTCGCTCCAGGCGCATGCGCCGCCCGCCGGGCAGGCCGAGGCCATCCGCGCGGGCATCACCATCCCGCTCCTCGCGGTTCCCGACGACGAGACCTCCCGGGCCTTCCCGGTGCACGAGTGGGACGTGGTCAACCAGAGCGATGGCGGCGTGAAGGTGCGGCGAGTGGCGAGCGCGTTGCAGAGCCTCGCGGTGGGCGAGGTGGTGGCGTTGAAGTTCATCGGCCGGCCACGCTGGACCATCGGCGTCGCGCGCTGGATCACCCAGCTTGACGAGGGCGCGATGGAGTTCGGCGTGCAGTTCCTGTCCGCCGCGGCGCGGGCCGTCTGGGTGCAGCCCGGCGACTCGGCGAGCCCGCAGGCGAAGCTCGGCATCGTCCTGGCCGACGAGGGCGCCCCGGAGGCGCTCCTCACGCTTCCGGGCATCCACAGCGAGGGCCGCGCCTACGATCTGGTCGCCGGCGACGAGGTCACGACGGTGCGCGCCGCCGGGCTCATCGAGAGGACCGCGCGCTTCGACCTCTTCGACTTTTCGGCTTCGTGACCGGCTGCGCCTCGGCCGCCGGCCTGGTCGCGAGCACTTCGCGAGTCGCCGCGGTGAGCGCGTAGCTCGAGCGCCCGGTCTTTTTCACTACACCCGCGTCGATCATCTGCCCGAGCGTCTCCTCGAGTTCCTCGGGGGGGATCGCGGTCTTCTCGCGCAGGCTGTCGAGCCTGGTGGCGCCCTCCAGCAGGGCCTGCGTCACGGCGAGCGCTTCGCGAAAGCGCATCGCGGGAGTCGGCGCCTGCCGCCACAAGGCGTTGCGCCAATACGAAGCCGACGCGGTGAGCTCCGCGCCGAACAGGACCACCAGCCACGAGATGTAGATCCAGATGAGGAAGAGCGGCACCGCGGCGAAGGCGCCATACACCACGTTGTAGGTGGGCGAGGTGTGCACGTAGAAGGCGAAAAGCTGCTTGGCGGACTCGAACAGCACCGCGGCGACCAAGCCACCGAGCGCCGCGTGCTTCCACGGCACGTGGCGGTGCGGGATGATCCGGTACATGAGGAAGAAAGCCAGGCCGCTCATGGCGATCGGCACCGCGCGCAACAGCATCACGTGCACCGGCGAGAGCGCGGTGACATCCCCGGAGAGCGACATGATGTAGGTGGTGACGGTGACGCTCACCACCAGCAGGATCGGGCCCAATACCACTACCGCCATGTAGCCCAACACCGACATCCAAAGCGGCCGCGACTGGCGCACGCGCCAGATCGCGTTCAGCGAGCGGTCCATGATGAGCATCATCCAGACCGCGACGATGAAGACACCCGCCACGCCGACCGCCGTCAGGCGCCGCGCGTTGTGCGCGAACTCGAGCATATACACGTTGGTGATCGTGTCGGCGATGTCGGGCAGGAGGTTCATGCGCAGGAAGAGCTTGATCTTCGCGATCACCTCGCCGAAGAAGGGCGTGGTCGAGAGGAGCGCCACCACGATCGTGAAGATCGGCACCAGTGCGAGAAGCGTGGTGTAGGTAAGGCTTCCCGCGATCTGCGGGCAGCGGTCTTCCTTCCAGCGGCGGAAGACGAAGAGGAGGAATCCGAAGGTATCGGCGAATTTGCGGCGCACGGCGCGGGGGGCTGGAAAACGGGCGGTATCATGGTACCCGCTCCATGGCTGAAATCCTCGTCCTCTACTACAGCGCCACCGGCTCGGTGCGCACCCTCGCACAGGCGATCGCGCGCGGCGTCGAGGCGGTCGAGGGCATGCGGGCGCGCGTGCGTACGGTGCCCAAGGTCGCGACCATCATCGACAAGCCCGCTCCCGGCGTTCCCGCCGAAGGCGCCCCCTACGTCGAGGCGCGCGACCTCGCCGAATGCGCCGGATTGGCGCTGGGCTCGCCCACCCGCTTCGGCAACATGGCGGCACCGCTGAAGCACTTCCTCGACGGCCTCGGGCCCGAGTGGGCGCGCGGCACGCTCGCCGGGAAGCCCGCGGCGGTGTTCTCCTCGTCGGCCACGATGCACGGCGGCCAGGAGACGACGCTGGTGACGATGATGATGCCGCTCCTGCACCACGGCATGCTGATCGTGGGAATTCCCTACACGGAGCCCGATCTCAACTCGACCCACTCCGGGGGAACGCCTTACGGCGCGACCCACGTCGCGGGCACCACTAACGATCGCCCGGTGACCGAGGAAGAGACCCGGCTCGCCTTCGCCCTGGGGAAGCGGCTCGCCACGGTCGCGCGGAAATTGGCGACGTGAGTGCGCGCGGCGCCTGGCGCGCGGCGTGCGCGTGCCTGGTCGCGCTCATTTTCCTCTCGGTGGCCTGGGAGCTTTTCCTCGCCCCGCTGCGCCCGGGCGGCTCGTGGCTGGTGCTGAAGGTGCTGCCGCTCATGGCGCCGCTCTTCGGCGTGCTTCGCGCGAAGCGCTACACGTTCCAATGGTCGACGCTGCTGATCTGGATCTATGCCGCGGAAGGGGCGACGCGGGCGTACACGGACCGCGGACTTTCCGCGGGGCTCGCGCTGGGCGAGCTGGCGCTCGCGCTTGCCTACTTCGCGTTCGCGGTGTTGTTCTTGAGGGCTTCGCGCCGGCGCGCCTGAGGGCCGGGCGTCTGGCGCGCGCTGAATGCCGCCATCGAGATTTCGCGCAGGAAAAGCAGCAGGCACCCGGTCAACGCGAACACCGCCGCGATGAAGAGGATCGCCACCGGCCGCGACAAGTCGAGGGCGACATAGGCGCCCGCGAACGCCGTGCCGATCAGCAGGCACACGAGCAACGCGGATAGCACCGCGAGCGCCGTGGACCAGAGCACCAGCACGATGCGCCGGTTGAGCAGATCGAGCTCGCGATCGGCGCCCTCGCGCCGGTCTTGCGCATAATGCGGCAAGTCTTCTTCGAGGATGCGGCGCCGGTCGACCGCGCGCGCGAGGCGCCCGATCAGCACGTTGATGATGGTGCCGATCGCGGTCAGCAGGAACACCGGCGCGATCGCGAGCTGGATCGTGCGGGTGATGTCGAAGACGTGCGAATCGACGGCCATGCTCAGGCGCCGGAGGCCTTGCCCGCCCTGCGGCTTTTCACGTAGGCGTAGACCAGCGGCAGCAGGCTCACCACCACGATGCCGATGATGATCGCGGTGAGGTTGCCCTTGACCCACGGGATATTGCCGAAGAAGAACCCGGCGGCGGTGAGTGAACCCACCCACAGCACCGCGCCCGCCACGTTGTACATCGTGTATTCGCGGGGCGTCATTTCCGCCATTCCCGCGACGAAGGGGACGTAGGTGCGCACGATCGGCAGGAAGCGCGAGATCACCACCGCCTTGCCGCCGTGGCGCTCGTAGAACTCGTGCGCCTTGTCGAGGTGCTTGCGGTTGAGCCACTTCGCGCCGCCTTCGCGGAAGTAGGTCTTGCCGAGCCAGCGCCCGATCGCGTAGTTCACGGAGTTGCCGAGGATGGCGGCGACCGTGAGCAGGCCCACCAGCACGTACACGTTCATCTCGCCGGTCGCCGCGATGGCGCCCGCCACGAAAAGAAGCGAGTCTCCCGGAAGGAACGGCGTCACCACGAAACCGGTCTCCGAAAAGATGATCGCGAAGAGGATCGCGTAGACCCAGATGCCGTAATCCGCGACAAGCTTGAGCAGGTGCGTGTCCAGATGCAGGACGATGTCGAGCAGGTTCACGGAATCACTTGCTCGACGGTCTTTTTCTCCGGCTTGACGAAGTCCTCGCGGGAGGCGCCCAGGTACATGGCCAGCGGACAGGCCACCAGCACCGAGGAATAGATGCCGAAGAGGATGCCGATGGTGAGCGCGAGCGCGAAATAGTGCAGCGTGGCGCCGCCGAAGAAGAGTATCGACAGCACCATCATCTGCGTGCACAAGTGAGTGATGATGGTGCGCGATATGGTTCCGGTGATCGAGGCGTCCATCACCTCCGGCACCGAGGCCTTCCTCATCTTGCGGAAGTTCTCGCGCACCCGGTCGAAAACCACCACCGACTCGTTCACCGAGTAGCCGAACACCGCGAGGATCGCCGCCAGCACCGGCAGCGAGAACTCCCACTGGAACGCGGCGAAGAAGCCCAGGATGATCACCACGTCGTGCAGGTTGGCGAGGATGGTGGCCACCGCGAAGCGCCATTCGAAGCGGAAGGCGAGGTAGATCATGATGCCCAGGCAGACGAAGAGGAGCGCGAGGGCGCCGTCCGTGGCCAGCTCCTTGCCGACCTGGCCTCCGACGAACTCCACGCGCTTCAATTCCGCGCTCGCATCCTGGGACTTGAGCGCCTTGATCACGGCGTCGGCTTGCTTTTGCATCTCCACGTTCTGGCTCGAGCCATCGACCGTCTTCAACGGCAGCCGGATGAGGACGTCGTTCGCGGTGCCGAAATTCTGCACCGTGACGTCGGTGAGCCCGATGCCGGTGAGCGCGGCGCGGATCTTCTCCGGCTCGGCGGGCTGCTTGTAGCTCACCTCCATCACCGTGCCGCCGGTGAACTCGATGGAGAAGTGCAGGTGCTTGGTGGCGAGGAAGAAGACCGAGGCCGCGAACACGACGAGCGAGATGATGTTGAACACCAACGCGTGGCGCATGAACGGGATGGTGCGACGGATGCGGAAGAACTCCATGGTTACGCCGCCGCCTTTCTATGCCAGTTGGTGTTGCCGATCGAAAGCGCCGCGACCTTCTTGCGCCCGCCGTAGACCAGGTTCACCATGCCGCGCGACACCACCACCGCGCTGAAGATCGAGGTGAGGATGCCCAGGCAGTGCACCACCGCGAAGCCGCGGATGGGGCCGGAGCCGAACGCGAGGAGCGCCAGGCCCGCGATGAGCGTCGTCACGTTGGAATCCAGGATGGTGCCGAAGGCGCGTTCATAACCGGCTTGAATGGCCATCTGCGGCGTCATTCCCGAGCGCAGCTCCTCGCGCACGCGCTCGTTGATGAGCACGTTGGCGTCGATCGCCATGCCGAGCGTCAGCGCGATGGCCGCGATGCCGGGCAAGGTGAGCGTGGCCTGCATGATCGAGAGGATGCCCACCAGGAAGAGCAGGTTGCACGCAAGCGCCAGCACCGAGATGAAGCCGAACACCGAGTAGTACGCGATCATGAAAAGCGCGATGGCGGCGAAGCCGCCGAGCACCGCGTGGTAGCCCTTCTCGATGTTCTCCTTGCCCAGGCTGGGGCCGATGGTGCGCTCCTCGATGATGTCCATCGGGGCGGCGAGAGCGCCGGCGCGCAGCAGGAGCGCGAGGTTCTTGGCCTCGGTCGCATCGGGCATGCCGGAGATCTGGAAGCGGTTGCCGAACTCCTCCTGGATCACCGGCCAGGTAAGCACGACCGTGTTGTTGCGCTCCACCAGCATCATTGCCATGCGCTTCTTCACGTTCTCGCGCGTGGTCTGGCGCATGATGCGCCCACCCGTGTCGTCCAACTGCATGGAGACGATGGCGCCGCTGTGCTGCTGGTCGAAGCCCGGCTGCGCGTCCTTGATGCGGTCGCCGGTGATGATGACGGCCTTCTTCACCAGCACGGCGCGCCCGTCCTGGTCGAGGAACTTGTCGGTGCCGAAGGGCGCCGGCTGGTCCTTGTACTGGAAGAACGCGTCCTGGCCGGGGCCCGACGCATGCTCCTCGGAAACCAGGCGCGTCTCGAGGGTCGCGGTGCGCCCGAGGATCTCCTTGGCGCGGCCCGGGTCCTGCACGCCGGCCAGCTGCACCACGATGCGATCGGCGCCCTGCTGCTGCACGATCGGCTCGGCCACGCCGAGCTCGTTCACGCGGTTGCGCAGCGTCTGGATGTTCTGCTGGAGCGCGAGATCCTGCTCACGCTTCACCACTTCGGGCTTGATGCTCGCCATCAGCGCCGAATCCTGCTCGCGGATGGTGAGGTCGGGCATGGCGTCGCCGAGCGCCTTCAGCGCCGCGGCGCGCTGCTCGGGCTCGTTGAAGCGCACCGTGATGCGCTCGCCCTCGCGCGTAAGCCCCGAGTAATAGATCTTCTTCTCGCGCAGCAGCCCGCGCACGTCGCCGGTGTAGCGCTCGACGGACTTGTTGGCCGCGGCCTTCATGTCCACCTGCAGCAGGAAGTGCACTCCGCCGCGCAAGTCCAGGCCGAGGTACATCGGCTTCGAGCCCAGCGCCTGCAGCCAATGCGGGGAATTGGGCACCAGGTTCAGCGCCACCACGTAACCGGCGCCGACCTTCGACTGGAGCACGTCGCGCGCTTTCAGCTGCGTGTCGGTGTCGGCGAGGCGAAAGCGCAGCGCCGCTTCGTCCTGGTCCACGCCGGCAACCGAGACGTTGGCCGCCTTGAGGGCCTCTTCGAGGCCGGTACGCAGCGCGGCGTCGATCTTGAAGGTGGCGCGCGATGGCGAGACCTGCACCGCGGGAACCTCGCCGAACAGGTTCGGCGCGGCGTAGAGGATGCTCACCGCGATGGCGAGCGCGATGACGATGTATTTCCAGGCCGGGTACCTGTTCATGCGGCTACTGCGCGTCCTTGACGGTGCCCTTGGGCAGCAGCGTGGTTACCGCGCCGCGCTGCACCTGGATCGTCACGTTGGGGGCCACTTCGAGGGCGACGTAGTTGTCCGTGATCTTCGCGATCTTGCCGAGGATGCCGACGGCCACGACCTCGTCGCCTTTCTGC
>JANLXC010000096.1:0-8531 GCA_031364925.1 Burkholderiales bacterium
GGCGGTGGGGGCGCATATCCCGGGGGGCCAAACCCGCGGGGGGGGCCCGACCAATTTGTTTTGGACGGGCCCACGCCTGTCCACGCTCGAGCGGCTCTCGATCGCCTGGAACGAGGTCTGGCGCCACAACGCGATGGACAAGGACGCCACGTATCCCGGAGACAGCCTTTACGAGTTCCTGAAGCGCCGATACGCAGTGAGCGTCCAGGCCCTTTACGTTCCCTGTAGGAAACGTCCGACATTCACGTTTGCCGCCCACGCCCAAAATCCGATCACCCCCCATTTTCGCGAGAGGTCTCGACGGTGATTCCCACCGAACCGATTGGCAGCATCCCTCGCCCTCTCGAGCTGCAGGAAGCGCTCGCCCGAACCGACGCGGACGACCCGCGCCTCGACGCGCAGTACGACGCGGCCATCAAGGACACCATCGCCAGGTTCGAGGCCACCGGCTCGCCCGTGGTCACCGACGGCGAGCAGCGTAAGTACCACAACTTCTGGACTTACTGCGTGCACGGCCTGCCCAATACGTCGCCCGACGGCTTCAAGATTCCGTTCGCGGCCGGGCACGTGCGGCGCATGCCGCGCCTCACCAGCGGGCCCTTCCGCTACAAGCGTTCGGCCGACGAGTACCTCGACGTTTCCCTGCGCTACGCGAAGTGCCCGGTGAAGCAGGCGGTGATCTCGCCCTCCGCGCTGAGCCTCATGTACCCGGCGGAGGGAATCCCCGGCTACACGCGCGAGCAATTCATCGAGGACTTGATCGGCGAGCACGTGAAGGAGATCCGCGCCTGCTTCGAGAAGGGCGCGCATTCCGTGCAGATCGATTTTACCGAGGGCCGACTCGCGATGAAGATCGACCCCACCGGCGACCTGCTGACCAGCTTCATCGACCTGAACAACCTCGCCCTGTCGCGCTTCAGCCCCGAGGAGAGGAAGAAGCTTGGCGTCCATACCTGTCCCGGAGGCGACCGTGATTCGACCCACAGCGCCGACGTCGATTACGCGGAGCTCCTGCCCAGCCTCTTCGAGCTCAAGGTGACCAATTTCTTCATCGCGCTCGCGGGCGAGAAGGACCCCGAGCGCGTGCTGGAGATCATCCGGCGCTACATGAAGCCGCACCATCGAATCTTCGTCGGCGTGGTCGCTCCGATCAGCGCGCGCGTGGAAACGCCGGAGGAGGTGCGCGATCGCGTGCTCCTGGCGGCGAAATACATTCCCATCGAGCAGCTCGGCACCACCGACGACTGCGGCTTCTCCCCCTTCTGCGACGACACCTCGACCACGCGCGACACGGCGTTCGCCAAGATCCGCGCGCGCGTCGAAGGCACGCGCATGGCCTCCGGGATCCTCGGAGCGGGACGGTAGAAATGCGCGAGCGCGACCACGAAGACAAGCTCCTTCGCTCCGTCGCGATCCAGAACGCGCAGAGCATTCTCCTCGCGCGCCGGCGCGCCGAGGAAGAGTTGATCGCCGCCCGCGACGCGCTCGAAACCAGGACCGCGCAGCTCGCGCGCTCCCTGTCGATGATGCGCGCGACCCTCGAGGCGACCACCGACGGCATCCTGGTCACCGACGACGATGGCAATGTCACCGGCTTCAACCAGCGCTACGCCGCCATGTGGCGCGTGCCCCCGGGCCTGCTCGCGTCCGGGAACCACCGCGTCATCCTCGAGGAGATCTCGCGCCAGGCGGTCGATCCGGGCGCCTTCGTCGAGCGAGTCGAGAAGATCTACGCCGAGTCGCCGGCCGAGTCGTTCGACGTGATCGCGCTCGCCGACGGCCGCGTCTACGAGCGCTTCTCGCGGCTGCAGATGGTGGACGACAAGAAGGTGGGGCGCGTGTGGAGCTTCCGCGACACCACCGAGCGGCGCCGCACGGAAGACGCCCTGCGCGACGAGACGCGCATCCTCGAGCTCCTCAACCGCACCGGCGCCACGCTCACCGCCAACCTCGACCTCCAGGCGCTGGTGCAGGCGGTGACCGACGCCGCCACCCAGCTCTCCGGCGCTAAATTCGGTGCGTTTTTTTACGGGGCCACCTCGGAGCACGGGGAGTCGATGACGCTCTTCACGCTTTCGGGTGCGCCGCGCGCGGCCTTCGAGAAATTCGGCCAGCCGCGCGCCACGCTCCTCTTCGGTCCCACCTTCCACGGAGATGCGCCGATCCGCAGCGACGACATCCACGACGACCCCCGCTACGGAAAGATGGCCCCGCACCATGGCATGCCGCGCGGCCATCCGCCGGTGCGCAGCTATCTCGCCGTGCCGGTGGTCTCGCGGGCGGGCATCGTTCTCGGCGGACTCTTCTTCGGCCACCCCGAGCCCGGCGTCTTCAGCGAGCGCACCGAGCGCCTGATCGTCGGCGTCGCGGCGCAGGCGGCGGTCGCCATCGACAACGCCCGCCTCTACGAGGCGGCGCAGAAAGCCGGGGTGGAACGCGAGAAGCTCCTCGAGAGCGAGCGCCATGCGCGCGGCGAGGCCGAGCGCGCGAGCCAGATGAAGGACGAGTTCCTCGCCACCCTTTCACACGAGCTGCGCACGCCGTTGAGCTCGATCCTGGGCTGGTCGCAGGTGCTGCGCGGTGGCGGCAAGAACCCCGGCGACCTCGAGAAGGGCCTCGACGTCATCGAGCGCAACACGCGCGTGCAGACGCAGCTCATCGAGGACCTCCTCGACATGAGCCGCATCATCTCCGGCAAGGTGCGCCTCGACATCCAGCCGGTGCAGCCAATGTCGTTCGTCGAGGCCGCCGTGGAGACTGTGCGCCCCGCCGCGGAAGCCAAGGGCATTCGCGTGGAGACGATTCTCGATCCGCACGCCGGCCCCGTATACGGCGATCCCAACCGCTTGCAGCAGGTGGTCTGGAACCTCCTGTCCAACGCGATCAAGTTCACGCCCAAGGACGGCAAGGTGCAGGTGATCCTCGAGCGCGTCAATTCGCATATCGAGGTGAGCGTGGCCGACACCGGCGTGGGCATCGAGCCCAAGTTCATCGAGCACGTGTTCGAGCGCTTCCGGCAGCAGGATTCGTCCACCACGCGCCGCTACGGCGGCCTGGGCCTGGGCCTGTCCATCGTGAAGCACCTGGTCGAGCTGCACGGCGGCACGGTACGCGTGCAAAGCGCCGGGGAGGGCCGCGGCGCCACCTTCAGCGTGCACCTGCCGGTCGCGGCCGTGCATCGCACGGCCGCCGCTTCACGCGCGCACCCGAAGGCTCCGGACGTGGTGCCGCGCGACATCACGGCCGTCGACCTCTCGGGCATCACGATCCTCGTCGTCGACGACCAGCCCGACGCGAGGAACCTGGTGGCGCGAGTGCTATCGGACTGCGGTGCGCGCGTGCTGAGCGCCGGCGGCGCCGTGGAGGCGCTGGCGCTGGTGGAGAGCGAACGCCCGGACGTGCTGGTGAGCGACATCGGCATGCCGGATGTCGACGGCTACGAGCTCTTGAGGCGCGTGCGCGCCCTGGGCGCCGCGCGCGGCGGCAGGGTCCCCGCCATCGCGCTCACCGCCTTCGCTCGCTCCGAGGACCGCACGCGTGCGCTACGCGCGGGCTTCATGGTCCACGTGTCCAAGCCTGTTGAGCCCTCGGAGTTGATCGCGAGCGTGGCGAGCGTGGCGGGGCGCGTCGGCGCCTAGGGCATGGCCTGGTCGCGCAATCCCTCGATGAGGTGACGCAGGCGCCGCAGCGCTTTCGGCGTCACGCATTCGGGCGCGTGGCGCAGCAGCGTGAGAAGCCAGCGCCGGCGCACTTCCCGGTCGAGGCCGCGCTCGGAGGCGGTGGCGATGAGCTCAAGGGCCTCCACCAGCGATGCTCGCTCGCGCTGCAACGCCACCAGCCTGTCGTCGACCCGCGCGCATTCGGTGAGGGTGAGGATATCCTCGTCGACCGCCGCGAGCCGCGTTTCGACGCGGACGCGGATGCCGCGCAGCACCGGGCACAGGTCCGGCGGGCGCGACGGCTTCGATCTGGGGGCCGAATACTCGGCGGCGAAAAATCCGTTCTTGGTCTGGTAAATGGCGGCTCTCCTCGATTCAGGACACGTAGACCCTGTGGACACTCAGGGGTCCTCGGGGAGCCCGGCGAACCGGGCTCTCAGGCGGTTCAGAATCCGCCGTACTGATCGGGGGACACGTTGGGGGATTGGTCGGAAGGTGTCAGGGAGGCGCAACCGCTGACGACGAAGGCAAGGACTACAGCAGTGCGGGCAAGGGCGGACTTGAGGGCATTCATGGCGAGGCTCCTTTCAGGTTGGGGGTCGGATGACGCGAAGGCATCGTCGCCCCGGGAGCCCCCCGGCGTACTTAAGCTGGCTTTAAATTTCCTTAATCTTCAACCCCCCGGCTCGCCTCGAGACAGCCGGCGGACGGTTTTCACGACCGTCACCCCGTCCAAGGAGTAGGCCAGGGTGGCCGTGGCCGACCCGTTCGGGAAGACGATCTGCGCGGACCCGGCGTCACGAGACCGACTGGGTGCGGCGCGCAGCTTGCGCGGGTGAGAAGAAGGTCGCAAACGCCGCCACCACGCGATCGATCTGCGCACGATCCACGTCGTGGTGGGTGACGAGGCGAAGGCGCGGCGATACCAGTGCCACCACGCCGTTGGCTTCGAGGTGCTGCTTCAGCGCGGCTACGGAGTCCTTCGCAACGGCGGCGAATACCATGTTGGTCTGCACCGGGTCGACCTCGAGGCCGAGCTCGGCCAGGCCCTTGGCGAGATGCTGCGCGTTGGCGTGGTCCTCGGCGAGGCGATCGACGTTGTGCTCGAGCGCATAGAGCCCGGCCGCTGCGAGGATGCCGACCTGGCGCATGGTGCCGCCCAGCATCTTGCGAATGCGGCGCGCGCGCTCGATAAGATCCTTGTTCGCGACGAGCACGGTCCCCGCCGGAGTGCCGAGCCCCTTCGACAGGCACACCGAGACCGAATCGAAGCCCGCGCACAGCTCCTTCACCGGCATGCCGAGCCTCACCGCGGCGTTGAAGACACGCGCGCCGTCGAGGTGGATCGAGAGGTTGCGCCGGCGCGCTAGCGCGATCGCCGCGGCCATGTATTGGCGCGAGAGCGCCTTGCCGCCGATGGTGTTCTCGAGCGCGACCAGGCGCGTGATGGCGAAGTGCGAATCGTCGGGCTTGATCGCGGCCTCGATCTTCGCCAGGTCGATGGTGCCGTCGGGCTCGTTGGCGAGCGGCTGCGGCTGTATCGAACCGAGCACCGCCGCCCCGCCCGCCTCGTACTTGTAGGTGTGCGCGTCCTGCCCGAGGATCACTTCCTCGCCGCGCGCGCAATGCGCCATCACCGCGGCCAGGTTCGACTGCGTGCCCGAGGGAAAAAAGAGGCCGGCCTGCATGCCGAAACGCTCGGCGCAGACCTCCTGCAGCTTGTTGACCGTCGGATCGTCGCCGAAGACGTCGTCGCCCACTGCCGCGCGCGCCATGGCCGCGCGCATCTCCGGGCTCGGCTGCGTGACGGTGTCGCTGCGAAGATCGATCATCGGCGGACTATCGCAGGCTCTCGTTCACCTTATCGAGTGCCGCCCGGCCCGGGCAAAGCTCGCGCTCGCCCAGCTGGTTCAGCGGCAGCGGCACGGTATTCAGGGACCCGTGCAGGTCGCGCGGCGAGGAGGCGAAATAGAGCAGGCCCGTGACGATTTCGCCGATGGCGTAGCGCGATTGCACGTAGGTCATGGCGGCGATGCGATCCGAGGGGTCGTAGTTCTGCTCGAGCTTCCTCAGCCGCAGCACGGAGCCGTCGTGCTGGCGCACTTCGCGCACCGCGCCTGGCTCGTACTCCGTGGTGATTTCCTTGTGCACCGTGATGATGTCGAGGCTGTTCACCGCCTCGTTGTGCTCTCGGACGTAGTCGTAGCTCTTGGTGGAGCCTTCATGGTTGTTGAAGGCCACGCAGGGCGAGAGGACGTCGATGAAGGCCGCCCCCTCATGGGTCAGAGCCCCCTTGATAAGGGGCACGAGCTGGGTCTTGTCCCCGGAGAAGCCTCGCGCGACGTAAGTGGCGCCCAGCTGCAGGGCCATGAGCACCAGGTCGATGCCTTCATCGGTGTTGACGGCGCCGCGCTTGGCCTTCGAGCCGCGGTCGGCGGTGGCGGAAAATTGTCCCTTGGTGAGGCCGTACACGCCGTTGTTCTCGACGATGTAGGTCATGTTCACGCCGCGGCGCATCACGTGCGCGAATTGCCCGATGCCGATGGAGGCCGAGTCGCCGTCGCCCGAGACGCCCAGGTAGATGAGGTCGCGGTTGGCGAGGTTGGCGCCGGTGAGAACCGAGGGCATGCGCCCGTGGACGCTGTTGAAGCCGTGGGACTTGTCGAGGAAGTAGGTGGGCGTCTTCGACGAGCAGCCGATGCCCGAGAGCTTGGCCACGCGGTGCGGCTGGATGGCGAGCTCCCAGCACGCCTGGATGATCGCGGCGCTGATCGAATCGTGCCCGCAGCCCGCGCAGAGGGTCGAGATCGCGCCCTCGTAGTCGCGCCGCGTGAGGCCGAGAGAATTCTTCGGCAGGTCCGGGTGATGCAGCTTCGGCTTGGTGAGGTAGGTCATGTCTAGTCCCCGCTTCCCACGGTCTTCCTGACCGCGACGACGTTGAAGGCTTTCAGGCGCTGGGAAATTTCCGAGTGGATGAAACGCGCGGTGATCGGCGTGCCGTCGTAGTGGAGCACCGGGGTGAGCTTGTCGGAAGGCACGAGGGCCTCGGCGACGAGCAAGGTGCGAAGCTGGCCGTCGCGGTTCTGCTCGACCACGAAGACGTGCTCGTGGCTTGCCACGAAGTCCGCGACCGCGTCCGAGAACGGGAACGCGCGCACGCGCAGCGCGTCCAGCTCCATCGCTTCGGAGCCCAGGATCGCGAGCGCCTCGTCCATGGCGGGCGCGGTGGAGCCGTAATAGATCACGCCGAAGCGCGAGCCCCTGGCCGAGGCACGCAGCACCGGCGCGGGCACCAGCTCCTTGGCGGTCTCGAATTTCTTGAGGAGGCGCTGCATGTTGTCCACGTAGGCGCTGCCCTCCTCCGTGTAGCGCGCATAGCGGTCGCGGCTGGTGCCGCGCGTGAAGAACGATCCGCGCTTCGGGTGAGTGCCCGGGTAGGTGCGCCAGGTGATGCCGTCGCCGTCGAGGTCCAGGTAGCGCCCGAAGCGCTTGCCCGCTTCGAGGTCCTGGTAGGAAAGCACCTTGCCGCGGTCGAAGCGGTGGGCGTCGTCCCACTTGAGCGGCTCGCAGAGGCGCTCGTTCATGCCGATGTCGAGGTCGAGAAGCACGAAGACCGGGGTCTGCAGGCGGTCGGCCAGGTCGAAGGATTGCGCCGCCATCTCGAAGCCCTCGCGCGGGTCCTCGGGAAAGAGCAGCACGTGCTTGGTGTCGCCGTGGGAGGCGTAGGCGCACGAGAGCACGTCGGATTGCTGCGTGCGCGTGGGCATCCCGGTGGAGGGCCCCGCGCGTTGCACGTCGAAGATCACCGCGGGAATCTCGGCGAAGTAGGCAAGCCCGATGAATTCCTGCATCAGCGAGATGCCGGGGCCGGAAGTGCAGGTGAAGGAGCGCGCCCCGTTCCACGCCGCGCCGATCACCATGCCGATGGAGGCGAGCTCGTCTTCGGCCTGGACGATGGCGTAGCGCGCCTTGCCGGTATCCGGATCGGTGCGGAACTTGCGGCAGTGCTTCGCGAAAGCTTCTGCAAGCGAGGACGACGGCGTGATCGGATACCACGCGGCGACGGTCGCCCCGCCGTACACGCATCCCAGCGCCGCGGCGTTGTTGCCTTCGACGAAGACGCGGTTGCCGACGCGGTCCGAGCGCTTCAATTTGAGGCCGATGGGCCCGAGGTGCGCGCGGGCGTAGTCGCGGCCCATGTGCAGCGCCTTCACGTTGGGCTCCAGGAGCTTCTCCTTGCCCTTGTACTGCTCGCCGATCAGCTTCTCCAGCTCGGCGATGTCGATGTCGAGGAGGGCGGCGAGCGCGCCCACGTAGATGATGTTCTTGAAGAGCTGGCGCTGGCGCGGATCCGTGTACGTCGCGTTGCAGATCTCCATCAGCGGCATGCCGATCACGTTCACGTCGTCACGGAAGCTCGAGGCCGGCAGCGGCTTGGTGGAGTCGTAGAAGAGGTAGCCGCCGGGGGCGATTTCCTCGAGGTCCTTCTGCCAGGTCTGCGGGTTCATCGCGACCATGAAATCCACGCCGCCGCCGCGGCGCCCCAGCCAGCCGGCTTCGCAGACGCGCACCTCGTACCACGTGGGCAGGCCCTGGATGTTCGAGGGGAAGATGTTGCGCGGGCTCACCGGCACGCCCATCCGCAGGATGGCCCTCGCGAGGAGCGCGTTGGCCGAGGCGGACCCGGAGCCGTTCACATTGGCGAACTTGACGACGAAATCGTTGACGGCCGAGAGCGCTGTCGGCGGTCACGTTCAAGGAGGAGGCGGGCAGGCTCTTCGCGTTGGTCTCGCGTTTCCGCATCGACGAGGAAACGGCCCCGGCGGCTCGCGAGGCGCATTGCCGGGATTCCCCGGGAGCCCTGAAAGCCGT
>JANLXC010000101.1:0-56136 GCA_031364925.1 Burkholderiales bacterium
GCCGCCAACAACATCGTGCTGGGCACCTATCGCCACATCACCGCGCCCGAATGCCGCCAGTACCTGCTGCGCCAGGCGTTCGAGGAGGCGATCCACACGCACGCCTACCAGTACATCGCCGAATCGCTCGGCCTGGACGAAAGCGAGATCTTCGCCGCGTACAAAGAGGTGAAGTGCATCCGCGACAAGGACGACTTCCTCATCCCGTTCATCAACGTCCTGACCGACCCGCACTTCAAGACCGGCACGCCCGAGACCGATGCGACGTTACTCAAGAGCCTCATCGTCTTCAGCTGCATCATGGAAGGGCTCTTCTTCTACGTGGGCTTCGTGCAGATCCTCTCGCTCGGCCGCCAGAACAAGATGACCGGCGCCGCGGAGCAGTACCAGTACATCCTGCGCGACGAGTCGATGCACTGCAATTTCGGCATCGACCTGGTGAATACGATCAAGTTCGAGAATCCTTCACTTTGGACTTCGGAGTTCAAGAAGGACATCACCGAGATATTCCAGAAGGCGGTGGAACTCGAGTACGCGTATGCCGAGGACACCATGCCTCGCGGCGTGCTTGGGTTGAATGCTCCGATGTTCAAGGAGTACCTGCGGTTCGTGGCGAACCGGCGTGCTCAACAGATTGGGCTGGAGCAGTTGTATCCGGGTGCGAGCAACCCTTTCCCGTGGATGAGCGAGCTCATCGATCTCAAGAAGGAGAAGAACTTCTTTGAGACGCGGGTGATTGAATATCAGACGGGTGGGGCGCTGAGCTGGGATTAAGACGAAAACGGCAGCAAAGACTGCCGTTTTCATTTGATGCCAACGTCTAGACGTCCGTGGCCAATCCCAACAGTCTTCTAGGCTTGACGCCGGTCGCGTCCCGAACGCCGTTCAGGTCCCTCATAGCCGAAGATTCCGCCCTCTTCCAGGCGACGGTCGTTCCTGCGTTGGGGGTTGTTTACGGAAGATCCCGGGGTTTCATCCCCGACGGTTTCGCCGTCGCGTTCTGAGTCTGCGTTTTCCATGGCGCGCCTTTTCTACGCTTCTGAGTTGAGCGTGGTGTAAGGAGAGACCGCGATCACTGCCGCGTGCTCCGCTAGTCGATGCGCGGGTCGGCACATCTTGCCCGCTGATTTGCAGGTCAGAAAGCGCCGGGGCAACAGGGGGCGGACTTCACCAGCATGCGTAGAATCAGCGCAGCCCCTTCCTGCCGGAGTCTCCATGCGCATCCCTGCCACGCTCTTCGTCACGCTCCTGTCATGTGGGCTGCCCGCGCTCGCACAGCTGCCGGCACGCGCCACGCTGCACCTCGTCCTCGTGCTAGACGGCCTGCGCCCCGACAGCATCAATGCGCAGGACACGCCGAACCTCCATCGCTTGCGCACCGAGGGCGTCACCTTCCTCAACAGCCACGCGGTGTTCCCGACGGTGACGCGCCTCAACGCGTCGTCGATCGGCACGGGGGCCTATCCGTCGCGCCACGGGATGATGGGCAACAGCGTCTTCATCCCCGCGGTCGATGCGAAGCGCGCCTTCAACAACGACGACGCGGCGAAGCTGCTGCCGCTGGGCGAGCGCATCCTCACCACGCCCGGCCTCGCCGAGCTGATGCACCGAGCCGGCGAGAAATTCATCGCCGTGAGCTCGGGCTCGACCGGCAGCGCGCTGCTGCTGGCGCCGCGCTCTCCCGGCGGCATCGGCATCGTGATCAACGGATATTTCGACGGGCAGGTGGCTTTCCCGAAAGAAGCGGGCGAGGCGATTGCGAAGCGCTTCGGCCCCGCGCCGAAGAAGGGCGGTGCGAAGGATACCTACGACGACGCGATGGTGTGGGGCATGACGGTACTGGGCGACTACGTGCTGCCCGAGCTCAAGCCGCGCGTCGTGATCTCGTGGCTCACGGAGCCTGACCACATCCAGCACGGCCTGGGCGCCGGCAGCCCGGAGGCGATCGAATCGATTCGCAAGGACGACGCACAGGTGGGCCTGTTGCTGAAGAAGATCGTCGCGCTGGGCCTGCAGGACCGCACCAACGTCATCGTGGTCTCGGACCACGGCTTCGGCCACACGGTGCACAACGTGAACGTGGGCGAGGAGCTGCGCGCCGCGGGGCTCGCGGCCGCCGATTCCGACGACGTCATCATCGCCAGCAGCGGGCAGGCGATCGCGCTGCACGTGAAGAATCGCGATCGCGCGCGCACCGCGGCGCTGGTGGCATTCCTGCAAAAGCAGCCGTGGTGCGGCGTGATCTTCACGGCGGCGGGGCGGGGCGCGCCGCACGAAGGATCGGTGCCCGGGACCTTCTCCCTCGAGCATATTCACCTGGGTGGCCACGAGCGTAGCCCCGACATCGTGTTCACCTTCCCTTGGTCGTCGGCGCGCAACCGCCACGGCATGCCCGGCACCGACTACAACCAGGTGACCAGCGGCAAGACCGAGGCGGTCACCGTCGATACCGCCAATCACGGCGGCATAGGCCCGTGGACCGTGCGCAACACGATGCTGGCGTGGGGACCGGACTTCAAGCGCGGCGCGGTAGTCCGCACGCCCGCCGCGAACGTCGACGTGGCGCCAACGATCGCGCACCTTCTCGGGATGCGGCAGGCGCTCGCGGGGATGGACGGACGCCCGCTGCTCGAGGCGCTCGCCGGCGGCCCCGACGAAGAGCAGGTCGCAATGGAAACGCGCACCTTCGAGGTTTCCAACGGCACGTATCGCGCCGCCCTGCAGATGAGCGAGACCGCGGGTCGGCGCTACGTCGACAAGGCCTGGCGCATCACGGCGCCAGCTTCCGAAAGATAGCGGGGTGCTAAGCCCAATCCAGGACCTCAAGGCCGGGTATGCGCTTAAAGTGGCGGGCGTTGCCGGTGACGAGAGGAATGGCGGCGCTACGCGCGTGCGCCGCGATCATCTGGTCCATGTTCCCGACCGGCTCCCCCTTTGCCTCCAGACAGGCGCGGATGTGGGCATAGTGAGACGCCGCGTCGTTGGACCAGGCGAGGCTTCGAACACGACTTAGAAATGCGTGGACCAGCTCGACGAGTCGCGTCGCCTCGGGCTTGCGGGCGAGTCCGTAGAGCAGCTCCGCGCGCGTGACCGCGGAAATGCACACCTCGCGCGGCGGCACTGCCCGCACTCGCGATTCCAGCCGCTTCGATCCGCCGCGGATGATCAGGCTGCAGCAGTCGGTGTCGAGGAAGATCACTTCTTGCGCCGGGACCGCTTCGGTTCGAACAGCACCCGCGGCTGGGGCGGCGGATCGCCGCGATCGAGCAGGAAATCCCGGGCTTCTTCCACGCCCGCGTCGCGCAGCGCAAAGAAACCATCCCACGAGTTCGGTACCGCCGAGAGGATAACCTCGCCGGTTTCCGGATCGCGGCGGATGTAGACCTCGTCCCCCTCGAATCGAAACGGCACCGGGAGGCGCACGGCCTGGCTGCGGCCGTTGGGAAACAGCTTGGCGACCTTTTCGGACATGGGCTCCTCGAGGCGAGTGATATATACCAAAGTCTATCACGGCGGGACGCCCACGGCCTGAAGGCGTGATCACTTCGGATCGATATGCGTCCCCGCCGGCGCCTCGTGCGGGATCGACCACCCGAAATACACTTCCACCTCGACGACCTTGCCGTTGCGGACGGTGAAGACCTCGGTGTTGCGGAATGATCGCGACCCTTTGTGGGTCCAGCGCGCTTCGTAGGTCACGAACGCCTTGTCGCCGTCGACGGCGAGGTTTACCAGGTCGAACCGCTGCACGCTCTCGCTGTTCGGCCAGCACACCTTGAAGTACGTGGCGCGGTCGAGGCGGTTGTCGAGCGGGCTGGTGAAGTGGAAATCATCGGCGAGCAGCGCCTCGATGGCGGCCCGGTCCTTGGCCTCGTAAGCCTTGTAGACACCGCGAACCACCGATTGGATGTCGGTCATGGTTGCTGTTCCTCTCGAAAAATGCCCGTGAGTTTCTCCACACTGCGATGTGAAAAGGGCCCCGCGAAGGGGCCCTCGTTACTACGTGCTGCTGCGGTTATGAAGCCGACCCACCAATCCGAGGCCGGATCTCGTTCTGCACGTACCTGACACCAATCACTCCGCGCGCAGTCCGTGCCGCACGGTCCGCCTGCATCGCGGTGGTGGTCCACCCCGAGAGCGTCACCACGGAGTCGCGGGACTCGACGCCGATCTTGCCGGAGATGTTCGGCGCGGCCGCGAGCTGGTCCATCACCACGGCCTGGATGCGCTGGTCTTCGGTGAGGCGCTGCTTTTCAATCGTCATGGTCGGCGCGACATTGCGCTCCAAGGGGACCGCCACGGGCGCGGTTGTCGTGACCACAGTCTCGTTCGCGGATAGCGACTCGCTCGTCACGACCGGCTCGGCAGCAGAAGAAACGGCGGCCTCCGTCGCGAGCGGCACATAGGCGGCATCGGACACCGCATTGTTCGTGGCCCATGCAGTGGCGGTGATTGCGGCGAGGGCGCCCACGAGGACGGCGTTGCGAACCTTCGGTCGAATCTTCATTTCGTTCTCTCCATGGAAAGACTACGTACTCCTTGGAAAGCCGCCGGGCCGGTGAAGTTCTGCCTTATCTTGCTTACACGCGTAGCAAGTTGTCGCTGTGCAGCTACAAGGAATCGTGTCGCCGCACAGCGACGGGAGCGTTACTTGAGCGTGACCGTGCGACGCCCCTACCTCAAAGCCTTGCGTTCATCTTCCTCAGCCGGTCCGCCATCACCTTCATGATCTGCAGGGCGAAGTGCGGAGTCTGCTGCACCATGAAGAGGAAGCGCCGCTCGGGGATGACGATGAGCTTGCACTGCGTCTTCGCGATGGCGGTGGCGGTGCGCGGCGCCTGGTCGATGAGCGCCATCTCGCCGAAGGGCTCGCCGGGCCCGAGAGTCTCGATCACCTTGGAGCCGATGGTGAGCTCGACCTCGCCCTCGAGCACGACGTACATCTCGGCGCCCATCTCATAGGCGCTGAAGATCGCCTCGCCGGCCCGGCAGACGCGCGGATTCTGTTCCTCGGCGAACATGTCGAGCTTGACGCCCATGCGAACTCCTCCCTTGGTCGATGTGATCTAACCGCGGCGCTTGCGTCCCGGTTTGCGGGTCGTCGTTCCCTGCTGCGCTTCCGCGATCTCCTGGCCGCTGCGCCCTTCGAGCTTCGGCAGGACGTTGTCGTCGATCCACTTCTGGTCCCACCACTCCACCGGCAGGATCGCGACGCCATCGAGGTAGACGCCGTAGTGCAGGTGGTCGCCGGCGGCCAGCCCCGTTTCACCGGTCTTGCCGATGATGCCGCGCTTCTCCACCTTGTCGCCGGCCTTCACGTCCATCGAGTTCATGTGTCCGTACAGGGTGAAGAGGCCGAGTCCGTGGTCAAGGATCACCGTGTTTCCGTAAATTCCGAGCGGACCGACAAAGGCGACAGACCCGCTGTTGGCCGCCTCGATGGGGTAGTTCTTCGTTACCGAGAGGTCGTAGCCCAGGTGAAGCGCGGTGTCGATCGCCTCGCCGCCATAGGTGTACGTGCGCGCGTCGGCGAAGTTCGCCTCCACCTTGGAGTTGCTGAGCTGGCCGAATGCGCCCTTCCAGAGGATCGCGGGGCTCGGCTTGCTCGTGACCTCGGTGATCTTGTCTTCGTTCTCCTTGCGCATCCTCTTGTTGACCGCGACGAAGATTTCCTTGGGCGTGCCCTGCCGCGCGGCGACGTCGGTGAGCAGCGGCGCTACCTTGTTCTGCAGGAAGCCGTCTGAAACGGCGATGGTGCTCTTCTTGTACTTCACGTTCTTCAGCTCGTAGACGAGTCGCATCTCGCGGGTATTCCCGGCCTTGTCCGTGGCGACCAGCACGGCCCGCGCATCGGCGGGCGCGTCATACGGATGCGAGAAGAGCGCGAAGAAGTGATCGGGCTTGTCCTTGATGAGGCCCGGGAAGCCGCGGAAGAAGTGGGCGCCGAGCTTCACGCCGCTCGTTGCCGTGTCGGCCGAGGCCTTGTAGACGATGGCACCCACGCCACCGAAGTTCACGTAGCGGTCGTCCGCGATGAGCTCGAGCGTGGGCGGCGTGATGTCCACGGTGAGGGTTTTCTCGAACGCGGTCTCGTTGCCGCCGAACCAGTGCCACAGCGATGCGTCGCGGGCGCGGACGCGAACGATTGCCGGGCCTTCCTTGATGCCGGTGACCTTCGACAACGTCACGGGGATCTTCTTCTCGGCGATGGGTTGGCCGTACTGCTCCGTCGCGAGCGTCTGCTCCGCGCCACCCTGCGAGATCGTCGCGGTCACCGATTTCAATCCGGATCCCGAATCGGAGACGGTGATGTCGAATGGCGCGAGGCCGATCGTGTCGGCGCTGGTGGACAGCTTGACCTCCGGCGGGTCGGACTCGAAGCGTGCCCGGAAGAAGACGGCGCAGGCGATGGCCGCGCCGATAAGGAGAACGAATACGAAAAAGAGGACTTTCTTCAATGCTTCACCTGGGGATTTGTCATCGTTTGGATGATACAGCGTGCGTCTTGCTGCTCATCGCGAATTCCTCCTCGGGCGAGAGAATCAGGCGGTGCCGGCCGATCAGCGCGAAGTACACCAGCCCCAGGACGTAGAACACGGCGACCGCGTAGACGCCGTTGCGATACACGGGATCCTGGAGCTGGAAGTACAACGTGACGAGGGCGATCACGATCGTCACGACGGCGCCCGGCGCGCCGAGCGGGCTGCGATAGGGCCTGTCGATGTCGGGGAGGTTCCTGCGCAGCAGGATGAAGGACAGGCCCTGCATCGCGTACGAGATCATCGCGCCGAAAACCGCCATGTTGAGCAGCGTGCCGCCGATCAACGCTCCCCGGTCGTTCTCGGGCGCGGCGAACCATGCGACGAGCATGGTGGCGAAACCGAGCACCGTGCCCGAGAGGAGCGCCATGTGCGGGACCTTCCGCGCCGACGTCACTGACATGAAGTCGAGGTAGTAACCCGCGCGCGACAGCGAATAGATCTGGCGCCCGTAGGCGTAGATGATCGTATGGAAGCTCGCGATGAGGCCGATCACGGCGAGGAAGGCGAGGGTCTTCGCGGCGACGCCGCCGAAGGTCACGCGGAAGCCGTCGAGAAGAGGCTCCGAGGATTTCGCCAGCGACAATGCGCCCTGCATCTTCCCCGGTTCCGTCGATCCGACGCCGGAGTTGAGGAACACGGTCAGCAACGCCGAGATCATCAGCGTGGCCATTCCCAGGATGAGCGCCTTGGGCATGTCCTTCTTCGGGTCGGCACACTCCTCGGCAGCGAGCGGCAGTTGCTCGATCGCGAGGAAGAGCCATACCGCGAACGGCAGGGTTGCGAAGACGCCACTCCAACCGAGCGGCAACCAGGGGCCACTGCCAAGCGCCCATCGGTTCAGGTCGAAGTACGGGATTGCGCTCACCCAATAGACCGCGAGCACGCCAAGCGCGCCGAGCGTTACGATCACCGAGACGCGAAACGAAAGCTCCACGCCGCGCAGGTTGAGGAGGAGGAAGAGGGCGTACGAGGCAGCCCACCAGGCGGGCTGGTAGGCGGGTGGCGTCTCGAAGATCGCCGTCATGTACGAGCCGATGAAGTACACGATGACGGCCGGAGTCAGGATGTACTCGATGCTCTCCGCGAGCCCCGTCACCATGCCGCCCCACGGTCCCATGGCGCTGCGCGCGAAAGAGTAGGCCGCGCCGGTATGGGGCAGGGCCGGCGACATCTCGGCCAGGCTGAAGATGAGGCCCCAGTACATCGCCGATATCACGAGGAGCGCGACCAGCATCGAGCCGAAGCCGTTCGCGAGGCCGAGGTTCCAGCCGGAGTAGTGGCCCGAGATCACGCCGCCCACGCCCAGCGCCCAGAGTGACCAGACCTTCGCGTAGCGGCGCAGCCCGCGTTGCTCGAAGTACTCCTTGCCGACCTTCTTGTAGGTGACGCTGCCGACCGCTTGCTTGTCGCTCATCGAATCGCTGAACCAGCCCGGATCGCCCGCAACCTGCGTCAGCGAACCGGTTTCAGATAGTTTGCGGCGGCGTATTCGCCCACCTGCCGGCCCATCTCGGCGCCGATGACACCCGAGGTGCGGTAGTGCACCCCGTCGTAGATTCGCGCATTGATCACTTCCTGCACGTAATCCGAAAGCTTCGTGAACTTGCGCGTCACGCCGGGCGCGGTCGTGCTTACCAGGGTCGCCTCGGGGATCTCATCGCCGAAGATCTTGCGCAGCGCCGCGGCCGCCGACGACTGGAAAGTGCAATGGGCGCACGGATACTCCGGGTGCATCGGCGTCGGGATGAACGGCTCCCAGCGCGCGTCGCGCTCGGTGGCGTCGTTGCCGTCGACGTCGCCGTTGCGGATCGCGGTCACCGGGCGCCAGAAGTTGAAGGCGTACTTCGCGTCGAATACCGCGATTCCCGCGTCGAACGCCGCGATCGAGAGCAGGGCCAGGACGCGGGCGCTGTCGACCGTGTCGAGGTTCTTCGCCTTGACGAGGTGCATGCCGAGCGGGTTGTAGGTCCCGGGGCCGACGAACTCCCAGAATTTCGCGATCTGGGTCTGCTCCGGCGTGCGCTCCGAGACTTTCCCGCCGAGCCTCTTCACCTCGTTGTAGTCGCGGGCCCATTCGGCGCTCGTGAGCGCGTAGGGCGGGGGCGCGCGGAAATGGTCGGCACTTGTCATGCCGAACGGCTTCACGCGGAACCAGCCGATCGCCACGGGGAACTGCGTCGGCACGTAGACGCCCGGGGCGGTAGCGGGGCGGTAGTCGTTGACGGTGTTGGAGCCGTCGTCGGCACGCTCCGCAAGGATCGCTTCGGCCGCCCGCTGGCCGAGCTCGACCGCACGCGCCTTCGCCTCGCCGTCGGGGATGCGTGCCAGCACGGCCGCGTGGAACGCCTCGTACTCCTTCAACTTCGCGGGATCGGTCACCAGCTTCGAAAGCACTCCGTAGGCCGCCGCGGACACCGCGGCTTCCTGCGACCAGCCGCGCTGGGCGGGGAGCATCGCGCGGTACGGCGTGTAGCGCGGCTCGATGGAATTCGCCGCTTCGAACATCGCGATATGCGCCATCACGACGGCGCGGGCGCCCCCGGTTCCGGGGCCGCCGGCCATCACGTAGGCGGCGCCGCTGGCCTTGTCGCACCAATCGCTCACGACGTTGGCCCGGGCGGGCAGGATGGCGAGGAAAAGCGCGACCGCAGCCGCGATTGACCGGAGCGTGCGTTTCATGGACTTCCCCATAGGTGTAGCCGAAGTAGCTACGGGGCGTACCCTACGCCGAGCCGGGCTGCGGCGCAATCCGACGCAGGTGGATGATTACCCGCAGAACCGAAGGATCTCGGCCGCGACTTTCGCCGGATCTTCGCGTTGCGGAAAATGCCCGACGCCGTCGAGCAGCACGCGCTCGTAGCGTCCAGTGAAGAAGCGTTCCTTCCCGGCAGACGTGTCGGGATGGTTGACGTAGTCCTCGCGGCCGTGCAGCACCAGCATCGGAAGCGGGAATACCGGAGCTGGTGTGAGCGCGGCCTCGTCGGCGGCGTACTGCGGATCGCCCGCGGCGAATCCCCATCGATGGCGATACGAGTGCAGCACTATCGCCGGCCAGTCGGGATTTTCGAAGGCGATCGCGGCCTCGTCGAATTGCTCCTGCGTGATCCAGTCTCGCGGTCCCCACGTGTCCCACATGAAGCGCGAGAAGCCGCGCCGATCGTCATGCACCGCGGCTTCGCCACGCGCGGTGGCCATCCACCAGTGGTACCAGTACCTGCGCGACTGCTCGAACGACAGGGGCTGCGCAGGGTCGTTGGTGCCGTAGCCAACAGAAACCATCACGGCGTGTGAGGCGACGTTCGCCCGCAAACCGCAGGCATTCGCCACCGCACGCGCGCCCCAGTCGTGGCCCACCATGACGGGCCTTTCCAGGCGAAGCGCGTCGACGAATTCGAGGAGGTCCCTGCCCAATGCCGCGAGCTGCCCGCTTCGAAACGTCGTCTCATGAAGAAAGCGGGTGGGACCGAATCCGCGCACGGACGGCGCGAGGACGTGGAAGCCATCGGCGGCAAGGCGCAGTGCGACATCGCGCCACGTCTCGGCGCTGTCCGGCCAGCCGTGGAGTAGGACGGCGGTGCGCCGGCCGTCAGGATTCCATTCCAGGTAACCGATCTCGAGCCTGGAAGTGCGGGTGAATGCGTAGGCGCTCAACGGGATGATCTCTCTCCAGCGCGACATGCGCAAAGCAGAAAATACTCCGTTCGCGAGCGCAAAACAAAAGGCCGGCGGGTTAGGCCGGCCTTCTGAGTCCCTACGCGGTTGCGGTAGGGTGGAACGCGCCGCTCAGGCGATCGTAGCCTTCGCTGCGTGATCCGACACCACTGCAACGGCGATAATCAGGGCCTTTTTCACGATCACCTCCTTTCATGCGGTTGAAGATAGCGGCTATCTTATCAAGACGTCCGCCGTTTGTGCACGAACCCTTCCAGAGGAGATAGCCTTGGCACGGTACGCAGCACTCCTTCGCGGCGTGATTGACAAGCGCTAGCGCTGGGCGCAGCGTCGATGTCCCGAATTCGAAGAACGAGGGATCCCATGCGCGCACGTCTCGTCCCGGCCACCTGTCTAGTGCTTCTCCTCTCGGCTTGCGGCACTCTCACCCAGGAGGGCTCGCGGCTCGCCACCACGGAGCATTTCGTGACCGCGAAATCGGGCGCGCCTGGCCTGCGCGGCGGCGAAACGCGTCTCTACGTGCGCGAGATCACGCCGGCATCAGCCCGGATCCCGCCCGCGAACCGCGTTGTCCTCTTCGTGCATGGCTCAGGCACTCCAGGGGAAGTGACGTTCGACGTTCGCTACAAGGACTACAGCTGGATGCAGTACCTCGCCAACGAAGGCTTCGACGTGTTCTCCCTGAGTCTCACCGGGTATGGCGGCTCGACCCGGCCGGCGGCCATGGCGGATGCCTGCAACTTCTCGACGGCGACGCAGGCGCAATTCGTCCCGGGTGTGATTGCGCAGCCGTGCGAAGCGACGTACAAGACGCCGATCTCCACCATGGAATCGGACTGGAACGAGATCGACGCGACTGTCGACTACCTGCGCAAGCTTCGCGGCGTGGACAAGGTCTCGATCGTCGGATGGTCGCAGGGTGCGCCGCGCGCGGGCGGTTACGCCGCTCGCAATCCGGGCAAGGTCGCGCGCCTCTTTGTCCTGGCGCCGTCCTACCTTCCGGATTGG
Source organism: Burkholderiales bacterium (assembly GCA_031364925.1). Classification (GTDB taxonomy): domain Bacteria; phylum Pseudomonadota; class Gammaproteobacteria; order Burkholderiales; family Usitatibacteraceae; genus Usitatibacter. The sequence goes on from JANLXC010000101.1 coordinate 11,223, forward strand.
CCCGCCACGGTGCCCACGGCAATGCCTGCTGACTTTGCGACGATGAGTTCCCAATCGCGCAAGAACTTCGACGACAACTGGAAGCGGCAGGTGGGATGCGCGGACCAATACGACCCGGCCGCGGCGGATGCGGTGTGGCGCGAGATGATGGCTTCCGATCCGGTCGGCGCGAAATGGGGTGAAGGCGTGCGGCGCGCGCCCAACGTTCCGAACTCGGGATTCAACAAGGCGATGGTTTCGCAGATGAAGACGCCGTTCGCCATGGTGAGCGGGCCGCACGACAAGCAGATTCCCCCCGAGCGTGTGCGCGCCCTCTATCGAGACCTCGGATCGAAGGACAAGGTCCTCATCGACCTCGCGTGCACGTCGCACAATGCGATGTGGGAGCCCAACCGGGGATTGCTCTTCAAGGCGTCGCTCGAGTGGCTCAGGGACGGCAGGGTGAATGGTGTCAGCGAAGGGGAACTGAAGCTCGGCTACTGAGCCGTGAACTGGTGCCAGGTACCGAGTGAGCGCGTACTCGGTACCTGGTACGACATTTACATGTTCTTGAACAAGGGCATGAAAGACAGGCTCACGGACAGCGTCTCCGGGCGGTTCTTCAACCGCATCGTGCCGCGCCCGCTGTCGTCGCGGGTGATGCCGGCGACGGCCTTCACGTTCACGATCGTGGAGCGGTGGACCTGCTTGAAGGTCGTGGGATCGAGCACGTCGAGGAGCTCGCGAATGGGCTTGCGAATGAGGGCTTCGCCCGAGGCGGTCATCACCACCGTGTACTTGTCGTCGGCTTTGAAGTAGGCGACGTCCTCGACCATGATGAGCTGCGTCTCCTTGCCGACGCTCGCGGTGATCCATGCGAACGGCTCGGCCCGGCTCTCGTTGGGCAGCGTATCGCGCAGCTGCTCGACGATCGAGGCGAGCGCGGACTTGTCCATGCCGCCCGAGGCGAGGCGCGACTTCACGCGGCGCGCGGTCGCGGCAAGACGCTCACCCGTGATCGGCTTCAAGAGGTAGTCGACCGCGCCGCGCTCGAAGGCGTCGATCGCGTACTGGTTGTACGCCGTCACGAAGACGACCTGGGTCGCGGGGCTCGCGTCGGCCGCGGCGGCCGCGACCTCGAGGCCGGTGAGCCCCGGCATGCGGATATCGAGGAAGGCGACGTCGGGCCTGTGCGCCGCGATCGCTTCCAGCGCGGAGCCACCGTCTTCGCAGGCGGCCACCACTTCGAGCTCGGGCCATGCCTGCGCCAGCAGCGACAGGAGCTCGTTGCGAAGGATGACTTCGTCTTCGGCGACGACGCATTTCATGCAGGCGCCCCCGGGATCGTGATGGTCGCCGCGACACCCTTCGGAAAATTGGCCACGATCGTGAACGTCGCGGCATCGCCGTACAGGAGCCGCAGGCGCTGCCGGACATTCTTCAGGCCGATCCCGGTCCCACCGAGCTCGTCGCTGAATCCCCGCCCATCATCGGCCACAGTCACCGCCACGCCCGCCTCGGCCTCGCGCGCGATGATCCACACCGTGCCGCCGCCAGGCACGGGCTCGAGGCCGTGCTTGATCGCGTTCTCCACGAGCGTCTGCAGCATCATCGGCGGCATCGAGGAGCCCATGAGCGACTCGGGCACCTGGATCTCGAGGCGCAGTCGCTCGCCCATGCGAATGCGCAGGATCTCGAGGTAGGCGCGCGCGCGTTCCAGCTCCTCGCCCAGCGTCGACATCGACTCCTCGGCGCGCGGCAGCGAGCGGCGCAGGTACGTGATGAGGTGGCCGAGCATCTGGTCCGCCCTGGCCGGGTCCGCGCGCGTCAGGACCTGTGCGCTGGCGAGCGTGTTGTACAGGAAGTGCGGCTCGACCTGCGCGTGCAGCAGCGAAAGCCTGGCGACGGTGAGTTCCTTCTCGGTCGCGGTCTGGCGCGCCGTCGCCTCCTCGCCCTTGCGCCGCTCGGAAACTCGCCGCGTGATGGCGCGCGTGATCGCCTCCATGTTCTCGAGGTTGGTGCCGTGGTCGACCATGAACCAGTCCACCCATGCGCCGCCGTCGGGCTCGCAGATGAGCGTGAGGCTGGCGGTGTGCTCGCCGGGCGTCACGGTGGCGAGCACCTTGTTGCCGCGCGCGCCCTGCGCGCCCTGCGATTGGCGGCGCCCCTTCTTGCTGCTCAGGTACGGATCCATGTGCTTCACGCGCGCGAAGATCTGCAGGCTGTCGGGCGTGCTTTCGACGGCTTCCACGTAGGGTAGCTCGCGGATCGCCGCATCGACGATCGCGAACGCCTCGCCGGCGGGGAAGGGCAGCTCGATCTGGCGCCGATGGCGGCTTGCGAGCGTGCCGGCGTCCATCCGGTTGGTGATGAGGCGCACGCGATGCAGGTGGGAGAAGGCGCCGGTGATCACCGTGGCGATGACGATAAGGGCGAAGACGAAGAAAATCCACGCCGGTCCGCGCCCGATGAGCGATGCCCAGAGGATGACGGCCAGGAGGTAGAGCAACACCCAGGCGAAGGTGATCCGGGCGACAAAGAGAAGCGATTTCATGCGGGCAAGGATAGCAAGGGCTGCGAAATGCCTCTCGCACGGGGCGATGAAACCGGGGTGGGCGACCGTGAAACGGGGATGGAGGGGGTGAACAGGGCACGGTGTAGTCCGAATGCACTACGCCCCGCAGCGGGAAGGTCAAAACCGCTCCGTAGAGTGAAGGCATGCAAACGCGGGAGTGGGGACGAATGGGCAGCAGCCGGATAGTCACGGGATTGGTCGCAGCAGCGGCTTTCATGGTGTTCGGCGGCTTGCCTTCGGAAGCTCGCGAACCCCATGGTTGGACCCTCGTCGACCTCGGCACTCTCGGCGGCCCGGGCAGCTACGGCGCGGCCGTCAATAACGGCGGGGTCGTGGTCGGCTGCGCCGACGTGGACGTCACGAATGCCCACGCTTTCGTCTATCGCGACGGCGTGATGAAGGACCTCGGCACCGCCACCGATTCGGCCACCGGCCACAGCTGCGCCCTCGCGGTGAACGACCATGGTGTCGCCGCCGGCCGCAGCGCGAGTGGCGATCTCGTCACCTGGCAAGGAAATACCGTCACGCGCCTGGGCATTCAGGGCAACGTCGGCGGCATCAACAATGCCGGCGTAGTGGTCGGCTCGTATACGCAGGGTGCGGCGACGCGGGCATTCAAATATTCGAATGGCTCGGTGACTTCGCTCCCGGGCGAATCCGCGAGCGCGATCAACTCGCACGGCAACATCGTCGGAACTGCCGGCGGCCACGCGGTCGTCTTCCAGGACAACGCCATCCGCGACCTGGGCACACTCGGTGGAAACGGCAGCGTGGGGCGCGGAATCAACGACCACGGCGACGTCGTCGGCCTCGCCACGGACGCCAATGGCCAGGCGCTTTCCTTCCAGTACGAGCGCGCGATGATGGCGTTGCCGGCGCCGGGCTACTCCATAGCGGTCGCCATCAACGATCGCGGCCAGGTCGTGGGCAGCGTCGAGGGCCGCTACGGTTATTTGATCGACAACGGGATGTTCGTGCGCCTCGACACGCTGAGTGAGGTCGCCGCGAAGGGCTGGCGCCACATGGAGCCCACCGGTATCAACGATCGCGGCTGGATCGTCGGCACCGGCACCAACGCCGATGGCAACTTGCGCGCCTTCCTGCTCATCCCCGCGACCGAGCGCGTCACCATGCGCGTTGCTTCCGAGCCCTCCTACCGGACCAGACCCACCTCCCCCAGGTAGCGCGCCACGCCCGGATGCAGCAACCGGGGATCCGTCACTGCCGTCGAGGTGTTCGCAGCGGTGCTCTCCCGAGCCTGCGCCAGGCGCGCCGCGAATTTCCCCTCGCCCCGATGCAGCGCGCGCGCGACGCGATACGCGGCCTCGTCGGGAAGATCCTTGCGAGCGAAGACAAAGCTCCACGATCCGACCGAGGGAATGTCCAGCACCTGCCTGGTGTAGCTGCCCGCGGGAATGGTGGTGAGCTTGAGGAACTTGTGCTTGGCGAGGATACCGTCGATCTCGCGATCGCTGGGCGCGATGAAGCGCGCGCCACCCGGAGATTTCGCCATCGTCTCGAATCCCGGCCATCCGATTCCGCCGCCCCATAGCGCCGCGGCGCGGCCGTCCTGCACCATCGCCGGTCCATCGCCCGCGCGATCCAGGTAGACCGCGTTGAAATCGCGGTCGCGATCGAAGCCGAGGCCATCGACCACGTAGCCGCCGAGGATCACCAGGCCCGAGCCTTTCGCGCCCCACGCGACGGTCTTTCCCTTCAGGTCCGCGATCGTGCGATAGGGGCTGTCGGCACGCACCACGAACATGCCTGGCGATGAATACATCGCCCACAGGATCCTGATGTCGGTCGGGCCGCTGCGGTTGATGCCGGCCAGCGCCTCGTACGCGGCCTCGCCCTGCACCAGCGCCAGGTCGAGCTTGCCCTGCTCGAGGAGCGGAATGTTCTCGGCGCTGCCCTTGGTGTTGCGCGCCTCGATGGTGAGGGTGGGATCTGCCTCGTGCACAGCGGCAACGAAGGCATCGCCGTAGACGGGAAATCCGCCGCCGGGAGTCGCGGTGCCGAGCGTGAGGATCAGAGGCGCATTGGAGGTCGTCATCGGGGCGGTGGCGCAGGATCCGGCGAGCAGCGCGGCCAACAAGAATGCAAGGCTAGTCGACTTTGACATTGGCGTCCTTCACGATGCGCGTCCATTTGGAAAGGTCGTCACGGATGTACGCGCCGAACTGCTCGGGCGTGCCGCCGGTGGTCTCGGCGCCGATGCCCGCGAACTTCTCCCGCACCGCGGCCTGCGCGATCACTTTCTGCGTGGCGGCGTTCACCTTGTCGACGATATCGCGCGGCGTGCCCGCGGGCGCGATGAGGCCGGTCACGTTGGTCGCCTCGAACGCCGGATAACCCGCTTCGGCCGCGGTCGGAACGTCGGGGAGCATCGGCACGCGGTTGGGGGCGGTCACCATGATCGCGCGGAGCTTCCCGCCCTGGATGTGGCTCGCCGCGGAAGTGATCTGGTCGAAATGCAGGTTCACCTGTCCGCCCATCAAGTCGGTGAGCGCCTGGCCGCTGCCCTTGTACGGGATGTGCGTGAAGCGCGCGCCCGAAATCTCCTGGAAGAGCTCGCCCACCAGGTGGTTCGAGCTCCCCGTCCCCGCCGACGACATGGTGAGCTTGCCGGGCGAAGCTTTCGCGAGCGCGACCAGCTCTTTCGTATCCTTCGCGGCAAGGCCGGGGTTGGTGACGAGCACGAACGGCGCGGAGGCGATCATGATCACCGGCGCGAAATCGCGGAGAGCGTTGTACGGGTTCTTCGGATAGAGGCTCGGCGCCACGCTGAAGGTGCTGTTCGATCCCATCAGCAGCGTGTATCCGTCGGGCGGCGACTTCGCCACCATGTCCGCGCCGATGGTGCCGCCGGCGCCAGGCTTGTTCTCCACGATCACCGTTTGCCCGAGTGCCTCCTGCAGCCCGGGCGCTACCAGGCGCGCCGTGATGTCCACGTTTCCACCGGGCGCGAAGGGCACGATGATCCGGATGGTTTTCGACGGGTAGGGCTGCGCGATCGCGGCGCCCGCGAGGGTTGCAATGACCACGGCGATGAATGTGCGAAGCATTGGCGCTCCTCAGTAGTGCTTGTAGAAGCGCGTCAGCGCGGCGTTGAACGCCCCCGACTGCTCCAGGTTCGACAAATGGCCCGCGCCGGGAATGATGACGAGCTCCGAGTGCGGCAGGTGCTGGTCGAGCGCCTGCGCCATTACCGGGGGCATGGCGATGTCGTCGGCGCCCACCATCACCATGCACGGCACCGTGATTTCCTTCAGCCGATCGGTGACGTCAATGGTGGGGATCGCCGCGGAGCAGCCGATGTAGCCGTCCGCGGGCGTGGTGCGGATCCAGCGCGCGACTTTCTCCATCAGCTTCGGGCTCTGCGCGCGGAACGAATCCTTGAACCAGCGCTTGAGGGTCGGTTCCACCATCGCCTCCATGCCGCCGGCCCTCACCTTCGCCACGCGGTCCTTGAACGCGGCGATGCCCTCTTCGGAGAGCTTGCTCGAGGTGTCCGCGAGCACGATGGTCTCGAAGATGGCGGGATACTTGAGCGCCGTGGCCAAACCGAACACCCCGCCCATGGAGAGCCCGATCCAGTGCGACTTCGCGATGCCTAGGTGATCGAAGAGGCCCTTCACGTCGTCGGCGAGCATGTCGAGCGTGTAGGGAATCGCCGGCGCCGACGTTTCGCCGTGCCCGCGCGTGTCGTAGGCGAGGACGGTGAAGTATTTCGAGAGGTGCTTCACCTCCTCGTCCCACATCTCGAGGCGGCATGCGAGCGAGTGGGAGAGCGTGACCCAGGGGCCGCTGCCGGTCACCGTGTAGCGAACGTCGATCCCGTTGATGTGTGCATGGAGCATTGCCGATTATCGCCTGTCCCGTAGAATGCAGGTCAAACGACCGGAGCCGAACGATGACCATCTCGATGTACCAAGCTAGCGTGCCGACGATCGTGCGCGCGCTCAACAACCTCGCCGCCGTCCTCGAAAAAGCCGACAAGCACGCCGCCGAGAAGAAGATCGATCCGTCGGTATTCGTGAACGCGCGCCTCTTCCCCGACATGCTGCCGCTCGCGAAGCAGGTGCAGATCGCCTCCGACATCTCCAAGGGCGGGTCCGCCCGCCTCGCGCAGGCCGAGCCGCCCGCATTCGAGGACAACGAGACCACGATCGCGCAATTGATCGAGCGCCTGCGCAAGACCGTGACCTACCTCGAGACGCTCAAGCCCGAGCAGATCGACGGCTCCGAGGGCCGCACCGTCACCTGGCAGACGCGCTCGGCGACCAAGACGATGCAGGGCATGCCGTACCTCCTCAATCACGTGCTGCCCAACGTCTTCTTCCACACCACGACCGCCTACGACATCCTGCGCCACAACGGCGTCGAGCTCGGCAAGCAGGATTTCCTCGGCAGGAGCTGACGCCCATGTTCGTTCGCACGATGTCGCCCTCGAAGGAGGTCGTCGCGGATACGGTCCGCGAGGCCAAGGTCCATCTCGCCGCGGCCTTGCGCCTCGCGGTCTTCCATGAGTTGGACGAGGGCATCGACAACCACTTCACGGTCACGGTGCCGGGGCGCGATAACCAGTACTTGATCCTGCCCTTCGGACTGCACTGGTCGGAAGCGCGCGCGAGCGACATGGTGGCGTTCGACGACGAGGGCCACTCGCCCGACGGCGAGGGGAGCGTGGAGATGTCGGCCTATTGCATCCACGCGCCGATCCATCGCATCACCGGCGCGCGCGTGGTGCTGCATACGCACCAGACCTGGGCCCTGGCGCTCAACATGCTGAAGGACAACCGCCTGCTGCCCGCCAACCAGACGGCGGCGTTCTTCCACGGCGAGATCGCCTACGACGACACCTATTCAGGTACCGCGGATTTTCCTTCGGAAGGCGAGCGCCTCGCCGCGTTGATGGGCGCCAAGCCGATCGTATTCATGAGGAACCACGGCATCCTCGTCACCGGCGAGACGGTGGCCGAAGCGTATCGGCGCCTCTACAAGCTGGAGCGCGTCTGCCGCACGCAGGTCCTCGCCCTTTCCACCGGCAAACCCCTCGAGGTGCTGAGCGACGAGGCGGTCGCCTCGGTGCAGGCGCCCGCGGAGCGCGAGACCCACTCGCGCGAGGAGCGCGATCGCCTCTTCTTCGAGGCGATGATGCGCGTCCTCGATCGCGAGATGCCGGGCTACCGCCGCTAGGTCAGCGCGGCCAGAGCCACGCGAAGGTGCATGCCGTGATCGTGGCGTAGATCGCGGCGTCCACTACGTCCTTGGCGACGCTTCCCCAGGGCCTGCCCATCCAGATGCCCTGTGTCACGCTGCCGCCCGCGTAGGCGAGGAACGAGATCGCGCCGACCACACGGCACACCTGCAGGAACGCCGCCTCCGGTCCGAGGGTCTTCTGCGCGACGTAGGCGGCGATTGCGCTGATCGCAAGGGTGAAGACGAACCACATGCCGAGCATCGGGCCCATGGTCGGCATTCCTGGTGGGCGCAGCGTGATGAGGGCGATCGGCCCTTCCTCGAATTTCTTCTGCATCTCCGGGGCTTTCAGGTCCTTCATGCCATCGCACCAGGGGGTCATGTACTGCCCCGGCGCCGCATTCGCGGCACGCAGCGCCGCGCGCACCGCGTCCTCGTTGGGCAGCTTCCTGTAGTCGGATTTGTGCCACGCCGCGAGGACCATGTGCAGGACGCTGCTGGCGATGAACACCAGGACGGCGGATACCACGATCGGGATCCAGAGTTGGGTCAGGAATGTCATGTCGGTCGTCCCTTTTTTGTGGTTGTGCGACATACAATAAACCTACCCGATGAAACGCGTCGCCGCCCTCTTCGCCTGCCTTGCTCCCCTGTCGTGCGCGCTTCCGTGGCCCGCCGATGCCCAGCGCCATCCCGACCTCTCTCGTGTCGAGGCGATCGTGCTGGAAGGCACCAACGAGTTGCGGCGCACCGAGCGCCTCGAGACGGTGCAGCCCAATCCCCGCCTCGACGAGGCGGCGCGCGAGTTCGCGGCATTCATGGCGCGCACCGGAAAGTTCGACCACGATGCCGACGGCCGGCAGCCGCATGAGCGCGCCCTGGCCCACGGCTATCGCTACTGCTTCATCGCGGAAAACCTTTCCTACCAATACAACACGGCGGATTTCCGCACCGACGTGCTCGCGCAACGCCTGGTGGATGGCTGGAAGAATTCGCCGAGCCATCGCAGGAACATGCTGCGCGACGGGGTGACCGAGACCGCGGTCGCAGTCGCGCGCGCCGAGGGCAAGGGGATGACGCGCTACTACGCCGTGCAGCTCTTCGCCCGGCCGCGGCCGCCAACCGGCTGCGGCACCCCACGCGCGAGCGCGCCGGTCAGATGAGCACGTTCACGATCGCGTTGCCGATCCCCACCAGCGCCGAGCCCGAGATCAGGCCCGCGCAGATCGACTCGTAGCCCTCGACCCAGATCGTATGGCCGCGCGTGCCGGGCGCACGATAGCGCCGGCCTTGCCACCAGAACATCATCGCGCCGCGGACCCCGTGGAATTCCGCCTGAAGCACCTCGAGGACGAGCGCGCGAAGGATGTGGTGCGCACGGCCGCGCAGAAGTTCGGATGGAAAGCCGGCGCCAGGGCGCCGCGCGGCCGCGGCTACGGCTTCGCATTCGCGCGCTACAAGAATGCGGCGGCGTATTTCGCGCTGGCGGTCGAGGTCGAGGTGGATGCCGCGAAGAAGAAAATCCGCCTGGTGCGCGCGGTGGCCGCCATCGACAGCGGGCAGGTGGTGAATCCCGACGGGCTGCGCAACCAGTCGGAGGGCGGGATCGTGCAGTCGGCGAGCTGGACGCTCTTCGAGAAGGTCGCCTTCGACGACACGCGCATCCGCTCCGTGGATTGGGCCAGCTATCCAATCCTGCGCTTCGACGCCGTGCCCGAGTCGATCGAGGTGCACATCATCGACCGCCCCGGCCAGCCCTACCTCGGCAGCGGTGAAGCCGCGACAGGACCAACCGCTGCCGCGATCGGCAATGCCGTCGCCCACGCGACCGGGAGCCGGATGCGCGACCTTCCGCTCTCGATCTAGGCATGGGGACCGTCGACGAGGAGTGGGAGCGACGCAGCGACGCGCTGTGGAAATCGATCGACGACTACGAAGAGGCGGAATTCATCGCGCGCATCGATGCGCTCGCCGCCGAGCTGCCCGAGGGGAGCGCCGTCGCGCTGTTCGAGCGCGCTTTCCTCGCCCTCGCGCTGGTGGACGTGGGACGCGAGCGCGAGGCGGTCGCCGAAAGCCTCACCGCGCTGTCGAAATATCTTCCCCGCTATAACCGCTCCCTCGCGCGCTACGCCGAAGCGCTGGCCGACCCGAAATAAAAAGGGGCGCCGCGTGGCGCCCCTCGGAGAAATGGTTTCCCGGCTACGCGGGCACGGCCTCGCGGGCCTGGGCGAGCTTGGCGAGCACGCCCTTCATCTCGTCCTTGTTGAATGCGCGCAGCATCTGCGTTCGGATGTTGCCGGCCTGGCCGATGGCGAGGCAGAGCGCCGTGATGGAGGCCTCGTCGGCCGCCTCGAATACGCTCACGACGTCGTACTCGCCCAGGGTCCAGTAGATGTCCTTCACGGTGACGCCGAACTTGCGCGCCGACTCGCGCACGGCGTCGGCGCGATTGGTCGTCTCGCGGACGGTGCGAATGCCCTGCTCGGTGAAATTGCTGAGAATGATGTAGGTCGCCATGTGGGTCCTCCTTGGGGACGGGCGCGCGGACGCGCGCCGAAGTCCACTCTGCGCCCGCCAATTTTCCAGGTCAACCGGCCGCTTCAGGATGGCCCGCCTGCCACCGGCGCAGCGCGCAATCCGGAATGGAAAAGGCCCGGCAAGCCGGGCCTTTCGCGGTTCGCGGAAAGATCGATCAGCGGCGCTTCATCCGCGACAGCAGGATCGCCCCGGCCAGGAGGCCGAGCGCCTGGATCTTCTTCGGGTTCGCCTTGTAGATATCGACGCCGCGATTCAGCATCGCAGTGCCGGAGTCACGCATCGCGTTGCCGGTGCGCGCCAGCGCGGTGTCGCTGGCCGGAATGTATTGGCCGCCGGCCGTGGTCGTCGGGGTCCGCGTCGGAAAGAATTTGTCCAGAATGCCCATGTCGCCTCCTTGTGTATCGCGGTTGGACGGTCGCTTTGAAGCAGAAGTTCACCGGACTTTCAGCGCGCCGCAAAAGAAGCTCCCCCATGTAGGGATAGTCCGACGCTTGCCCGAAACGTGACTCCCTTAGTCGTTTTCGGCCGATGTCACACGTGATTGAATTCCTACAGAACGTTTCAGGATCCCCTGATGTATTTTTAGAGGGCGCCGGCGCAGGCTTGGTGCATGTGGCCCCTTTACGCACTCTTGGCTATCCTCCTCGCCCCCGCGGCGGCGGTAGTAGCCTTGTATGCGTCCCGCATCCGCTTCTCCAAGCGCCTGGTGGCGCAGACCAGGGCCGCCCAGCAGTCGCCCCAGACCTGCCGGCGCACCATCATCGTCGCCGGGGACAGCACCGCCTTCGGCGTCGGCGCGCTGCCCGCGGAATCGACCGCCGGGCGCATCGCCGCCGCCTACCCGCATGCCCGTGTCGTCAACGTCGCCAGGTCCGGTTCGCGCGTCGGCCACGTGGTCGACCAGCTCGACAGTCTCGAGATCGAATCGGCCGACATGATATTGATCCACGCCAGCGCCAACGACGTGCTCGAGTTCCGCACCGCAGAACAGTTCGAGCGCGATTTACGGGCGGCACTCCTGCGCGCCCGCAGGATGAGCCCGAACGTGGTCCTCATGCCCGGCCACAACTTCAGCGTCGCACCCTTCTTCCTTCGCCCGATCTCGTGGTTCGTCGCGCGACACGCGGCGCGCATCCACCCGATCATCAAGGCGGTTGCGGGCGAGATCGGCATCCTCTTCGTGGATCTGATCGGCTCCCAGCACGAAACTTCCTTCCTGAAGGAGCCGCGCCGCTACTACTGCCCCGACGGGCTGCATCCCTCCGGCGAAGGCTATGCGATCTGGTTCTCGGCCCTCATCGCCCAGGTGCCGCTCGCGCGCTATCTCGCGGAGCAAACCGGCGCGGACTGAGTCGAGATTTCCCTTCAAAAGGCTGTATCGTAGGCGGCGGTTCTTCCGCCTTCGGAGAGTCTCTTGAAACGCACCACCCTCGCTTGCTTCCTCGCGCTTTCGCTCATCGCGCTCGTCGATATCGGCGCGCACGCCCAGCAGAATTTCCCCTCGCGGCCGATCACGCTCATCGTCGGCTTCGCCGCGGGCGGGGCCACCGATACCGCCGCGCGCATCATCGCCAGGAAGCTTTCCGAGAACCTCGGCCAGTCGGTGGTGGTGGATAACCGCGCGGGCGCGGGCGGCAACATCGCGCACCAGCAGATCGCCACCACGACACCCGACGGCTACACCATCCTCCTCGGGTCGGTGGGACCGCTCGCCGTGGCGCCGCACCTCGTGAAGGACCTGCCGTACGACCCGCAGAAGGACATCGCGCCGCTTACCATGGGCGTGGTCTTCCCGAACGTGCTGGTGGTCAATCCCGGCGTGCCCGCCAGGACACTGCAGGAATTCGTCGCCCTCGCCAGGAAAAGCCCCGGCAAGCTCGAATACGGCTCCACAGGCGTGGGCTCGGCGGCAAACCTCGCGGGCGAGCTCCTCAAGCAGCGCGCGTCGATCGACCTCACGCACGTCCCCTACAAGGGTGGCGGCGCGGCGATGCCCGACATCCTCGGCGGACGCATCGCTTCTTATTGGTCGCCGCCTTCCACTGCGTTGCCCCACATCAATGCCGGCAAGCTTCGTCCGCTCGCGGTGACAGGGCTCGCGCGTGCGCCGTCGCTCCCCGATGTCCCCACCGTTGCCGAGTCCGGCTATCCCGGCTTCGAGGCCACCAACTGGTACGCCTTCGTCGCCCCCGGCAAGACGCCCCCCGAGCTCCTCGATCGCTGGAACCGCGAGCTGGTGAAGGTGCTCAACTCGCCCGACGTGCGCGAGAAGCTCCTCGAGCACGGCCTCGAGCCGCACCCGGGATCGCGCGAGGCGCTCGCCGCATATATCCGCAAGGAAACCGAAACCTGGGGCAAGGTGATCAAGGCCGCCAATATCAAGGCGGACTAGCGGGTTGAAAAGGACGATTCGCGAGGACGAGCTCACCGCGCTCGCAACGGAGGCGCTGGTGGGACTGGGAATGGCGCGCAAGGATGCCGCGGATGCCGCGCGCATCCTGGTGATGGGCGATCTGTTCGGCGTTCACACCCACGGCGTCGACCGGCTTCAATCGTATTCGGAGCGCATCAAGGGCGGTGGTGCCAATGCGCGCCCGGCCATTCGCATCGAGCGCGTGGCGCCCACCATCGCGCGCCTCGAGGGCGATCGCGGCGTGGGGCCCCTGGTCGGCATGCGCGCGCTCGAGGAAGCGATGGCGATGGCGCGCGAATCCGGCACCGGCATCGTCTTCGCGCGCAACAGCAACCACTTCGGCGCGATCGGGCCCTACAACTACATCGCGGCGGAGCAGGGGTTCGCCAGCATCATCGGCAGCAACTCGAGCACCACCATCGCGCCTCACGGCGGGAGCGATGCGCGCGTGGGTAACAGCCCGCTGGGCTTCGGCGTCCCGAATCCCGGGGGGCGCCCGATCATCCTCGACATGGCGATCAGCGTCGTTGCGCGAGCGAAGATCCGCGACGCGTTGAAGGCCGGCAAGCCCATTCCCGACACGTGGGCCACCGATCGCGAGGGCCGGCCCACCACCGATCCCAAGGCCGCGCTCGATGGGTTCCTGCAACCGATCGGCGGGTACAAGGGTTACGGGCTCGCGCTGATCGTCGATCTCTTCGCGGGGCTTCTCTCCGGCGCGTCGTACCTCACGCACGTGCAGACGTGGGTCGACGCGCCCGCCACGCCGCAGGATCTCGGGCATTTCTTTTTCCTGGTCGACACGAAGGCGCTGGGTTCGTCGTCGTGGCTCGCCGCGCGCATGCAGGATTTCGCCGCGATCCTGCACTCGACGCCGCCCGCGGATGCGTCCAGGCCGGTGCTGTTGCCGGGAGAGCTCGAGCAGGACAAGCTCGAGCGCCATCGGCGCGACGGGGTCGCGATCGACGCGGACCTATTGGAAAAGCTCGCGCTCTACGCGCGCGGGGGGTAGCTACTTCAGCAGCGCCCGGAGCTGCGCGAGGAAGGGCGCCTGTCCGGGAAGGATGCGGCGCTCGGCTTCGGGGATCGCGAACCACTGGACCTTGTCCACCTCGGGAAACTCCTGCTGCTTTCCAGACTTGGGCGGCCACTCCATCGAGAACACGATGCTGCGCGCCTGGCTCGCGTCGCAGTCTCCCTCGATGGCCCACGCCTGGATCACCTTGCCGCTCGGCTGCTTCAAGGCCTCGAGCGGCCGGGCCGATTCGCCGGGGGCGAAGCCCGTCTCCTCGAAGAACTCGCGCCGCGCCGCCGCGTAAGGGTCCTCGCCCTCGTCGATCTCGCCCTTGGGGAGAGTCCACGCGCCCAGGTCACGGTTCTTCCAGAAGGGCCCGCCAGGATGGGCGAGCAGCACTTGCAGCTCGCCGGCGTTGCGCCGGTAGAGAAGGATTCCCGCGCTTTTCTTCGCCGCCTTCGCCATGCGAAAAAAGTGGTGTCAGGTACGACTTGTTAAGTTGTACCTGACACCACTTTTGGAGAGGTTACTGGGGCAGCTGCTGGATCCCGGCGATGAGCCAAGTCGAGCTCTTGTCGCCGATCTTCTTGCGCACGTGCCACACCTCGTCGAACGGCTCGGGGTTGGCGTCGGCGGTCTCACGAATGAGGCCGGCGAAGCGCACGCTCGCGACCTCGTAGCCTTCCTCGTTCGCGACTTCCACCAGCGTCGGATACACGTTGACCACCTCGGTCCTCTGCACGGCGTCCAGGCGCTCCTCGATCTGCATCGCGATCTCGGCGTACATCTCGGGCGTGGTGTAGTTGCGGATATCGTCCAGGTCCTTGGCATCGTTCGCGGCCTGCAGGCGGATGAACGAGATCTTGGCCTGGCGCAGGAACGGCTCGACCGGGAAATCGGGCGGATAGTTCGGCGAAGCGCGCGGAGCGGGCTCAGCGGCGCCGGCAAGGTTGGCGCCGATGGCTACGCGCGGAGGCTCGACCGAGCTCTCCGGCCCGACGCCAGCGAATGCGACGGGCTTGTCCACCACGGGCTTGCCACGCGCGGCGAGCATGCGATACACCATGAAGCCGATCGCGCCGAGGACGAGGAACATCAGGATCATGCCGACCCCGCCGCCCAGGCCGCCGAACATCGAGCCCAGGAGGGCGCCGATGCCCAGGCCGGCGAGCATGCCACCCCAGCGGCTCATGAAGCTGGGCTTGGCCGCGGGCGTAGCGGGGGTGCCCGGCGTGGCCGCGGGCGCCGCCTTGGAGGGCGACGCGGGGGCGGCGCTAGGCGCTTCCTTCATCGCCGGGCTCGAGCGCTGCGTGCCGGAGTTGCTTCCGCCACCGAAACGGCGTGCGGCGTCGGCATCGAAACTCGCAATACCCAGTGAAAGCGCGGCGGTGAGAAGCAGGATCGAGGTCTTGTTCATGGAGCCATCTCCGAGGTCGGCAGCTGGAGGCTGCGCTGTAGATATTGGGACGTTACACCATCCTGCAAGGTCCTACGCCTCGCGCTCCCGGCGAATCATCACTTTCTTTCCGCGCAGGTTGCTCTGCTTGAGCATCTTGATGACGTGCTCGGCGGCTTCCTCGGGCACCTCGACCAGCGAAAAGCGGTCGGTGATCTGGATCGCGCCGATGGAGCTGCCAGGCACGCCGGCCTCGTTGGCGATGGCGCCCACCAGGTCCTGCGGGCGAATCCCCGCCTGCCGGCCCGCGGCGATATAGAGCTTGGCCATGTCGCCCCCCCGGCTCGGGCGGCTCGCGTCGCGGTAGGGCGCCTTGCGCTCGCGCCCCTTGTCGCTCGCGGGAAACGGGCTCGCCTCGGGAATCTCCTGGTCTGCGTCCTCGCCATCGCCGACGCTGGCCTGGTGATAGAGGCGCACCGCGGCCATCGCGATGTCGACCAGGTCGAACTCGTCGGAAAGCGCGTCGACCACCACGCGGAAGTGTTCCTTGTCCTCGCCGAGGATCGCTTCGCGCATCGCCGCGGTGGTGAGCTCGAGCCTGCGCGTGCGCAGGTCGGCCACCGTCGGCACCTTGGCGACCTCGATCTTCTGCTTGGTGATGCGCTCGATGTTGCGCAGCAAGTGGTGCTCGCGCGGTTCCACCAGCGTGATCGCGACCCCCTCGCGCCCGGCGCGCCCGACACGCCCGATGCGATGCACGTAGGCTTCCGGGGCGTTGGGAAGATCGTAGTTGATGACGTGCGTGAGGTGCTCGATGTCGAGCCCGCGCGCGGCGACGTCGGTGGCGATGAGGAGCTCGGCGTCGCCCGCGCGCAGCCGCTTCATCACCTTGTCGCGCTGCTCCTGCGTCATGCCGCCGTGCAGCGCCTCGGAATGGTAGCCGCGCGCATTCATCGTTTCGGTGAGCTCATCCACCTCGGTGCGCGTGCGGCAGAAAACGATCGCCGCGGCGGGCGACTCGAGGTCGAGCACGCGGCCCAGCGCCACCTTCTTCACATTGCGCGCCACGAGGTACGCCTGCTGGCGCACCTTCGGCATCTCGCCCGCCTTGGCGACGGCCTTTGCGATCTGGATGCGGATCGGATCGCGCTGGCTCTTCCTGGCGATCGCCTCGATGCGCGGGGGCATCGTCGCCGAGAAGAGAACGGTCTGGCGTTCCTTGGGGGCCTCTGCGAGCACCGCCTCGATGTCCTCGGCGAAGCCCATGTCGAGCATCTCGTCGGCCTCGTCGAGCACGACGACCTTCACGCCCCCCAGCCGCAGGCTGCCGCGGCGAATGTGGTCGAGAGCCCGGCCGGGCGTCGCGACAACGATGTCGATGCCCGCGCGCAGCGCGTGAAGCTGCCGCCCGATGGGCTGGCCGCCGTACACCGGGAGCACGCGCACGCCGAGCGCCTTGCCGTAGCGATGCATGGCCTCCGAGACCTGCACCGCCAACTCGCGCGTGGGCACGAGGACGACCGCGGTGGGTCCCTCGCTCTTTCCCTCGTTGAGGATCCTCTGCAGGATCGGCAGCGCGAAGGCGGCCGTCTTGCCGGTGCCGGTGGCGGCCTGGCCGAGCAGGTCCTTGCCGGCGATGAGCGGCGGGATCGTCTCTCTCTGGATCGGGGTCGGCTCTTCATAGCCGAGGACGGTCAACGCGGAGAGGATTCGCGGGTCGAGGCCGAGCGCGGCGAAACCGCCGTCTTGTAGTTCTGGAGTCATAGGGTTCTTGGATGCCTTCACCGCTGAAGCGTTCAGTTCTGGAATGTGGTGTCAGGTACGACATATGAAGTCGTACCTGACACGACTTATTCGGGCGATTTGAGGACCACGGGCTCGAAGTGGACGGTTTCGTCGTTGGCGGCGAGCCACATCTGCGCGTCCTGGATGGTGCAATCGATGCGCATGTTGCGGGTCGAGAGCGACGTCACCGACTCGGTGACCGCCGCGGGGATCTCGATCACGGAGACGTTCTTCAGGCGCGCGAGGGCGGCTTCGTTCTGCGCCCACCACATCGCCGCGCCGCGCCCGCCATAAATGTAAACCTTGACCTCGTTGGCGCGCCCCGAGGCCTTGCGGATCTCGCGCTCGTCGGGAAGGCCCACTTCGATCCACAGCTCGATGGCGCCGGTAAGGTCCTTCTTCACGAGGTCGGGCTCGTCCTCCGAGGAAAGGCCGCGGCCGAATTCCAGGTGCTCGTCGGCATTCAGCGCGAAGGCGAGGAGGCGCACCATCATGCGCTCGTCGGTCTCCGACGGATGGCGCGCGATGGTCAGCGCATGCGTTGCGAAGTGGTTGCGGTCGAGGTCCGAAACCTGCAACTCGGCCTTGAAGATGGTGGACTTGAGCGCCATGGGGACCGCATTGTCGCCTGGTTCGGCGTCACTCCACTTTCAGCCCGCCCTCGCGAACGACCTTGCGCCAGCCTTCGAGCTCGTCCTTCAGCACATTGCCCAGGTCGGCCGGCGTGCCGCTGAAGGGATCGGCGCCCTCGTTCTCGAAGCGCTTCTTCAACTCTTCGCTCGCCGCGGCGTCGTTGATCGCCCTGTTGAGCGTGCGCACGATGTCGGCCGGCAGCCCCGCGGGACCGACCACGCCCCACCACGTCTCGACGTTGAAGCCCTTCACGCCCGACTCGTCAAGCGTCGGCGTGTTCGGGAAAAGCCGCGTGCGCGCGGAGGAAGTCGAGGCGATGAGACGCACCTTCTCGCCCTTCACCTGCCCGAGGATAGTCGGCACCGTCGCGAAGAACACCTGCGCGTTGCCGCCGATCAGGTCGAGCGTCGCGGGGCCGCTTCCCTTGTAGGGAATGTGCGTCATCTTCGCTCCCGTGCGCTGCACGAAGAGCTCGCCGGAGAGGTGGTTGATGCTGCCCTGGCCGGCCGAGACGTAGTTGAGCGAGTCTGGCTTCTTCTTCGCGGCATCGATCAGCTGCGCGACGGAAGCGATGCCGGTGTCCTTGTTGACGACGAGCAGCAGCGGCCCGCGTCCCAGCATCGCGATCGGCGTGAAGTCCTTGAGGACGTCATAGGGGAGCTTGCGGTCGGTGGCGGCGACGGTGACGAAGGTCGAGGTCACGAAGAGGAGCGTGTGGCCGTCGGGCTTCGCGGCCGCGACCTGTGCCGCGGCGATCGCACCTCCCGCGCCGCCGCGATTGTCCACGACCACCGCCGTGCCGAGCTTGTCCTGCAAATGCCTGGCGAACTCGCGCGAGATACTGTCGGTGCCCCCGCCCGGGGCGAACGGCACGACGAGCGTGATCGGGCGTTGTTGCGGAAACGATTGTGCGTGTGAGGAAAGCGCGAGGAACGCGGCGAACGCGAGGAGGCCGAAGCGAAATTTCATCGACCCATTCTAGCAAGGCCTCCTAGTTCTTCGACTTGTCGCACGAGATCCCGGCGCGCGCCTTCCTCATCTCCACCCACTTGTGGCTGTCGCGAGGCGCGTACGAGATCGCGAAGAAGAGCTGCGCGCGCTTGCGATCGCAGTCGCGGCGCGTGATCTCGGCGTGCATCAGCACCGGCTCGCCATCGAGATAGGTTTCGCGCGAGACGAGGGTGCCCGCATACGCCTCGTCCCAGCCATTCACCGCGGGCATCGGCATGAGCTCGACGTGCGCGGGCGTGCCGGGCTCGACGAGGCGCCGGGCTTCCGTGACCGCGTACACGAGGCCGTCGTAATAGGTGCGCCACGTGCGATACGGATCGCCACGCCCGATGGTGGCCATGTCCAGGTCCCAGACGAAGAGGTAGCTCGAACGCGCGAGGTCCGCTTCGAGCTGCGCGTCCATCCCGGCGATGCGCGGCTCCGCCAGCGAGGTGACGGCGCAACAGGAGGCGAAGGCGAACGAGGCGAGCCGCTTGGTCCACATGGCACAGGACTCCTTGCCGGCTTTTGGCCGGGGTCTGTACCTATGACCCCGATTTGTCGCAGCTCGTTGCCTTTCGCGCGGCCCGCAACCCCTCCCAGATGGCCCGGTCCCGGCGCGCCCGGGAGAAGGCGAAGAAGATCTGCATGCGTTCCCCGCAATAGCGCTGGCCGATCTCGCCGTAGAGAAGGAGCGGCTCGCCCTTGGAGAACGCGTTCCAGGTGCGCACCTCGACGCCGTAGCCCTGTCCCCAGCCCTCGAGCATCGCCATGGGGTGCACCGACGCGGCGGCCTTCACTTCCTTGTCGGCCACGCTGCGCTGCCTGCCGACGTTGCCCATGAGTCCGTTGAAATAGGCCTCGAGGTGTTCCTCGACGTCCTCGGGCGTCACGGGCTTCGCCTTCAGGTCCCAGAGGAACACGTAGGTGAAACCGGTCTCCTCCGCGAACTTCGTCCACGACGGGGCGAAGCGCACGTGCTCCTTGCCCTCGTAGGGAATGGAGGGGGCGAACTGCAGGGGGAAGGTGAAGGACTCCTTGCGCCATCCCTCGGGCGCGGGCACGGGGTCGACTTCGGCGGCCTGCGCCGCACGCGCCGCGAAGGCAAGGACCAGCGCGGCCAGGCGAATCCCCATCGGCGCTATTTCGCCGCGAGGCCCTTGCGGATCAGCTCGGCGGTGAGCTCGTTCAGGGGCACGCCACGCTTCTCGGCAGCGGCGTGGAGGTCGCGCACCAGGTCCGCGTGCAACTTCACAGCGAAGGGCACCAGGCCCTGTTCGCGGTCGCGGTCACGCTGCTCGCGCTTGTCGACGACCTGCGACGCGCCCTTGCCGAAACGATCGTTGGTGGTGCCGCTGCCGGCGACGATCCTGCGGGCCTTCAGCTTCTCGAGGTCTGCCTTTTTCATGGTTTCCATCTTGTCTCGTGGTGACGCTTCCGCGATTATGACGAAATGACACGTGATTGGCGCGGCATTTACGATTCGCTGGTGGTAGGCACCAGCGCAATCGTCGGCAAGGGGCTCTTCAGTGGCACGCGAATTCCCGCCCGGGCGAAGATCGGCGAGTTCGAGGGCGAGGTGATCGGGCTGCGCGAATCGCGACGGCGCGCCAAGGGTCGGGCGATCGTGGCCATCGTCGAGCTCGAGCGTCACGCGCTCGACGCGACCGACAGCCCGCGCGGCTTTCGCTTCATCAACCACTCGTGCGATCCGAACACGTTCATCCGGTGCACGCCCGAGCGGGCGGAGTTCTATGCGCGCCGCGCGATTGCCAAGGGCGAAGAGCTCACCGCGGACTACGGCGAATCGCACCACAGTGGCAAGTTGCCGTGCCGCTGCGGCGCGGCCAGGTGCCGCGGATTTATCTAGTGCTTGGTATGCGCGAGCCCGCTGTCGGCGACCATGTCGTTGGGCCGCGCGCCGAGGGTCGCCGCGTTGAGCGCCGACGCCAGGGCCGCATCGCCGCCGACGATCGAGGCCCAGGTGAGCTCGATGCCCTTGCGCTTGCCTTTCAAGACGAGCTTGAAGCCGTCGGGGGAGACGGTGATCGTGTACTTCTCGCCGTTGAGGTCGAGCTCACGCTTGAAGGGCTGCTGGAGTTTGGTGGTCATGGCTTGCTCGCTTGTAGTTTCTCTTCGGTGGATACGGGGCCCGGGTCGATGTCAGAGGCGCCGGCAGGGAAAGACATGGCGATGCGCGTGGGCTTGCCGCCCGCGGCGGGAACCGTGGCGCTCGTCGACTTGCGCGTGCCCTTATAGGAGGCCTCGACCGTATAGCGGCCCGGCGGCAATTGCAGGTAGCAGATCGGCCCGTCGGTCTTCGCGCTGAAGGCTTCGCCCTTGGCGGGCGTGATCCTCACATCGACGTCGGCGACGAAGTTGCCGCGCCCCGCGAGGCTGAACTGGAGCGACATGCTGGCGTTGCCGGCCGCCGCCGCCATCTCGCGGCGCTCGTCGTTGCCGACGCCGCCGCAGACCAGGGAAGCGGCTAGTGACGGAATAGCGCTGGCCGTGGCGATCGCCATCGTCGCCAGGTAGATCGTCTTGCGCATGGAAATCTCCGGTTGCAGGAGACTAGACCCATGATTGACCCTCAAAATTCAACCTCATGGGCCTTACGGACGATGCCGGGCCTTCGCGCGACGGCGCATTCGCTCGCGTGTAGTCCGAGTGGACGATGCGTCCTTGGCATTTTGGGTGGGCAGCGCCGGGCATCGGGGCGGCAAACCTGCGGGACTTCGGTTCATGGCCCCTTAACGTCCCACCGCCTTAGGCGGTGGACCGGCCCGAAAGTGGTGTCAGGTACGACTTTGGATGTCGTACCTGGCACGACATAAAAAGTCTTCGCCACCTTCATCGGCGCGCGCGCGACTCTTGATCTGCGGGGGGCGCCATACCTCCTGGCGTGCGCGCTGCTGCTGGCCTCGGGCGCGATCGCCCAGGCAGGGACACGACAACGCTGATCGCGAAGAGGAGGAAGACCGCGGCGATCCACCAGCGCTTGTCGGTGCGCGCGCGCTTGCGCACCTCCGCCATCACGAACTCCTCGCCCTTGATCATCTCGTTGTACGATTTCTGGAACGAGGCGATGCGCCGCACCTCGGCCTCGTCGAGCGGCTCGCCCTTCCAGCGGCGCTCGGTCTCGCGCGCGCGCAGCTTCTGCGCCTCGTCGCGATAGCGCCGCGCATGGCTCTCGGCGTCGGCGCGGATGGCGCGCGACTTGTCGTCCATGTACGCGGCGCCGATCGCAGGGAAGGCGCGCTCCAGCGTGTCGAGCACCGGCTGGTCGGCTTGCGGCGCGATCATCAACCAGATGCCCGAGGCTGCGAACAGGGCCGCGGTCATCCATCGCCCCAGGCGCAGCGCCACCTCGAGCTTGGCGCCGCGCGCCTGCGGCAGCCGCAGCCCGTGTGCGACCCCGGCGATCGCGAGCGCCGCGCCATAGGTGCAGACCAGTGTCGCGCCCGTCGAGAAATCCCCCGCATAGGAGAGCGCCAGCCCGGCCACGGCGGTGACCGAGCCGGCGATCCAGGCGATGGCGAGCTGGCCGGAGAACCGCGACGCATGCAGGAGCCCGATCGCCGCGGGAATGATGAGGAACGCGAATACCAGGAGCACGCCGGCGAGCGCGACCGAGCTCGTCACGACGACTCCGAACGCGCCGTAGAACGCGAACTCCGAGAGCCACGAGCCGGCCTTCAGCCGCCGCGCGACGAAGGGATAGGCGAGACCGACCACGGCGTAGAGCGCAATCGCCCACGCGAGCTCCTCCCATCCGACCGTGAGGATGTTGCCGGTGAGGATCTGGCGGATGTGCTCCGCGCCTTGCGGCGCCCGATCGACGAGAAGCAGCGCCGCGGCCGCCGCCACCACGTACACGACGCCGATCTGCGCTTCCTGCGGCACGCGCGTGGACCACGAACGCGAAGAGGCGAGAAGCGCGGCCGCGACCAGCGTGAATGCGAACGCGTAGGCGTGCGCGGTAACGCTCTGCGGCGAATGCCCCAGCAGGAAGGCGGCGGTGGCGCCGAGGGCCGCGACCTGGGCGAGCGCCAGGTCCACGAAGATCACGTTGCGCTTCAGGACATGCAGGCCGAAGTAGGCGTGGATCCCCACCAGCGCCATGCATGCGAGCGCGGGCAGGGCCAGGAAGGCGAGGGCATCGCTCATTTCAAAGCGCGCACGTTGTAGTCGATGAGCGAGAGGTAATCGCGCGCCTCGGGCACGGCGCCGACAGTGGAGGCGAGCACCACGACACGGGCCCCGGTGCGGCTGGCGAGGAAGTCCGCGTCGCGCTTGGGCTCATGGGGCTCGCGCACGATCGCTCCGACGCGCTCCTGTTTTCCTAGGCGAGCCAGCCGGGCGAGATGCGAAGGGCTGGCGGCGATTCCAGGCCGGGTTTCGATCACGCCCACGAAGCGCAGCCGAAAGCGCCGCGCGAAGTACGGCCACGTGTCGTGGTATGCGATGAGGGGCGGGGCGTTGCGCAGCGCTTCGGTCCATTCCCGCATTTTCGCATCGAGGCGCGCGAGGAAGGCGAGGCGGTTGGCCTCGTAGCGCTTCGCGTTCTGCGGATCGATCCTGGCAAGCGCTTCGAGGAGGGTGGCGGTGATCATCTCGGCGTTGGCGGGATCGAGCCAGTAGTGGGGATTGCCGCGGCCATGGGCGTGGCCGTCGGCCGTGCCGATGCCGCCGGCGCGCACGTCGAGGAGTGCCACGTCCGTGGAGGCGTCGATGTACCCCCCGCCGCCGCGCTGAACGGCGGCGTTGCCCGCTTGGCGCAGCAGCTTGTCGAGCCACAGGTCGTAGTCGACGCCCACGCGCAGCACTACCCGCGCCTCGCGGATGCGCGCGAGATCCTGCGGACGCGGCTGGAAGCTTTCGGCGTCCTGGCCGGCCGGGATGATATGCGATGCGGAGACGAGGTCGCCGCCCACCTCGACCGCGAGCGAGCGCAGCTCCGCGGTGGTGGCGACCAGGTCGAGGCGCGGCTGGGCGACGGCAGCGCTCGAGCAGAGCGCCGCCGCTAGGAGGAGGAGGCGGATCAGTTGCGCCAGAGGCTCTTCGGCATCACGCAGTGCACGTTCTTCTCCGCGCCCGTCATGTCGCCGATGCGGCAGTCCATGGCGCCGCTTGCCAAACCATATGCGTCGAGGCGCGCGACGTTCTTCTTCTGCTCGAGGAACTTGATCATGCCCATCGAGGCCGAGTCCATCGCCTTGTTCAGGTCGGCGTCGCGCGCTGCGGAGACGTAGAGGGTGGCGTCCTCCGCGGCGGGGCGCGGGGGGATGCCGGTGGCGCGCAGGTCCTTGGGCGTCATGCAGTGCACGCCCTTCTTGATGTTGACCACTTGCGAGATGCGGCAGTCGGACACGCTCGCCATCACGATGCCGGCCTCCGCGGGCGAGATCTTCCGCTGCTCGCCGATGAACTTGAGCGTCTGCGCGAGCGCCTGGTTCCACGCCAGGTTCAGGTCGCTGTCGAAACCCATGGTGATCCAGTGCGTGGGCGTCTCGATCCTGGGCATGTCGAGCTTCATGTCCTTCAAGACCGAGACGTTGACCACCATCTCCTTGTACGCGGTCTCGATGGCGGTCAGGTTCACTTCGCCGTTGCCTTGCGCGGCGTGCGAGTCGCCGGTCCAGACGAGGGCGCCCTTCACCCACACCGGGACGTAGAGCGTCGCGCCCTCGCTGAAGTCGCGGATGTCCATGTTGCCGGCGAATTCGCCGGGCGGCACGCTCGAGTAGCGCCCGGGCTGCGCGCGCGCCACACCCAGGGTGCCGGGGAAGGGCTTGAGCGGGATGAAGACGCCGGGGATGAACTCGGTCTCCATCCTGTCCATGTCGAGGTAGAGGTACTTCACCTGGCCGTCGGGATAATCCTTGGGGAACTGGCCGAACATGCCGGGCACGTTGAAATTGGTGGCGTAGGCGCGCGGCACGATCTTCAGCAGCGACATCTTGAGCACGTCGCCGGGTTCGGCGCCATTCACGTACACGGGGCCGGTCAACGTGTGCGGTCCACGGCCCGGATGGTCGGTGCGGCTCTTCTTGATCTCCTCGATGGTGCGTCCCGGGGTGACGAAGTTGTGCGCGTGCATCATCGTCTCGAAGACCACGGTGTCGCCCGAATCGATCTTCAGCACCGGCGCCTGGGCGTTGTCGAACCAGCCCCACTGCGTGGTCTCGAGCGTGGCGGGCAGCAGGTGCGTCTTGCCGGGATACCTGGCGCCGGCGACCGCTTGCGCGAGCGTGGCGGGCGCGGCGATGGCCGCGATGGCGAGCGCAATGGCGGTGCGCGCGATGCGTTGCGTCTTGTTCACGTTGTCTCCCCGGGGTTGTACGAAGCTGTCGCGACTCACCATACTCCGAACATTCACCACTTGAAAGTAAGAGGACCACCTCATGAAAGTAGGCACCCTTCTCGTGCTCGCGATGGCTGCCAGCGCACCGGCGCTGGGCGCTTCCCCGGGCGAACGCAATGCCCTCATCGCGCAGATCGTCGGCCAGGTTTCGCAGGCGCGCATCGAGTCCAACATCCGCACGCTCGCCGCTTTTGGCACGCGCCACTCGTCTTCCGACACGAAGTCGGAGACGCGCGGCATCGGCGCCGCACGCCGCTGGATCAGGGCGGAGCTCGAGCGCTGCTCCAGGGACGCGGGCGGGCGCCTCGAGGTGGCGTTCGACGAGCACGACACCGAGGCGAGCGAGCGGGTGCCGCGGCCCATCCACCTGGTGAACGTCGTCGCCACGCTCCCGGGCGAGCAGGCCGCGAGCCGCGAGCGCATGTATGTTGTGAGCGGCCATTACGACTCGCGCCGCACGGACCCCAACGATTCCGAGGGCGACGCGCCCGGCGCGAATGATGACGCCTCGGGGACCGCGGTGTCGATGGAACTCGCGTGCGTGATGGCGAAACATCGCTTCGATGCGACGCTCGTCTTCCTCGCGGTGGCGGGCGAGGAGCAGGGCTTGCTCGGCGCCTACGGCTGGGCGCGCAATGCCAGGGCGAAGGGGCTCGACGTCGCGGGCATGTTCACCAACGACATTGTCGGCAACACGCGCAGCATGAGCGGCAAGGTCGAGCGCGGGCGCGTACGGTTGTTTGCCGTCGGGGTGCCGGCTTCGAAGGCGGTGACGGACGAGACCATCGACGTGCTCTCCACCGGCGGGGAGAACGATCTGCCGTCGCGCCAGCTCGCGCGCTTCGTGAAGGACGCGGCTGAGCGGCACGTGCCGGGCATGAAAGTCGATATCGTCTGGCGCCGCGACCGCTACCTGCGCGGTGGGGACCACATCGCGTTCCTCGACCAGGGCTACGCGGCGCTGCGCTTCACCGAGCCTGCCGAAGACTTCCGCCGCCAGCACCAGGATGTGCGCATGGTCGATGGCTTCCAGTGGGGCGACCTTCCGGAGTTCGTCGACTATGGCTACGTCGCCGACGTGGCGCGCGTCAACGGCGCGGCGCTCGCCGCTCTCGCGCTCGGGCCCTCGGCACCGCGCGCGGTCGAAATGGAGAACATCCGCCTCGAGTCCGACACCACGCTGCGCTGGCAGAAGAACCCCG
The DNA here is from genome assembly GCA_031364925.1 of Burkholderiales bacterium. Taxonomy (GTDB): domain Bacteria; phylum Pseudomonadota; class Gammaproteobacteria; order Burkholderiales; family Usitatibacteraceae; genus Usitatibacter. The sequence goes on from JANLXC010000101.1 coordinate 37,321, forward strand.
AGCCCGACGTGGCCGGCTATCGCATCGTGTGGCGCGACACCACCGCGCCGGATTGGCAGCACTTCCGCGACGTGGGCGACGTCACGCGCGCGACCCTCGCCGAGATTTCCAAGGACGACTTCCAGTTCGGCGTGCAGGCCTACGACCGCGACGGCAACCTCTCCGTGGCGACCTATCCGCGCCCCTACCGCGACGTGCGCTCCATCTACCTGCGTCCCTCCCGCTGAAAAATAACCGCGGCCTCGGTTTCCGCTAGGCGGAAATCGAGGTCTGTCCCCGGTTGTTTCAGAGGACCGGCGAGGTGAGGCGCGCGATCGATTCCAGCAGCGCGGTGACCTTTTCGCTGCGTTTGCGGGTGGGGAAGGGCTTGCAGATGGCACGGTCGTCCTCGAAGCGCTTGACGAGCTTGGCGATGACGTCCTTGTCGTAGAAGGCGGCGGCGATCTCGAAATTCAGCCGAAAGCTGCGATTGTCGAGGTTCGCGGTGCCAACCACGGCGACGGTCTCGTCGATCACCATGGTCTTCGCGTGCAGCATCGGCGGCCCGTATTCCCAGACCTTGATGCCCGCCTTGCGCAGCGAGTCGCAGTAGGTGTGCGAGGCGGCGGTGACGAGCCTCGAGTCGCCGTGCTTGGGAACGATCACCTGCACGTCGACGCCGCGCAACTCCGCGATGCGCAGCGCCGTCTCGAGGGGCTCGTCGGGAATGAGGTACGGCGTCTCGATCAGCACGCGGTCGCGCGCGGTGGAAAGGGCGGCGAGGAAGAACGCGTGCATCGGCGCGTACAGGTCGTCGGGGCCCGAGGAGATGATCTGCATCGGGATGCCTTCGCCAACGCGCGCCGCGGGGAAATAATCCACCGCATTGTGCGCGTCGAGCTTGAACGCGCCGCCCGAGTAGTTCCAGTTCTCGAGGAAGAGCTGCTGGATGCGGTGCGTGGGCTCGCCGTCGATGCGGCAGTGCTGGTCGCGCCAGGCGTCCTTGCCGGAACGGGTGGCGGTGGCGGGGTCGTGCAGGTTGATGCCGCCGAGAAAGCCCGCGAGGCCGTCGACGATGGCGATCTTGCGATGGGTGCGGAAGTTGCCGAGGTGCCAGCGCCACAGCTGGAAGCGCACCGGGTTGAACTCGAGCACCTCGCCGCCGGCATCGCGTAGCGGGGCCCAGAACGAGTTGCCCAGGTTCGGGGAGCCGAGGTCGTCGTAGAGGACGCGCACTTCCACGCCGCGGCGCGCGGCCACGACGAGGAGGTCGCGGAAATGGGTGCCGACGTGGTCCGGCTCCCAGATGTAGTACTCCATGTGCACATGGTGCTTGCTCGCGGCGATCGCCTTTTCCAGCGCCTGCATGCACTGGTCGCCGTCGTCGAGGAGCTTTACCGACGAAGCGAAGCTGGCCTCGCCCTGCTCGAGGCGCTGCGCTACCGCGGCCAGGCCCACCGCGTCGCGTGGCAGCTTCAGCCTTGAAGGGCCCTCGGCGCGCGTGTACTTGTCTTTCAGCGAGCCGCGCGCTATGCCGTAGCGGCGGCGCTTGCGCTGCATGCGGCGCGGTCCGAACAGGATGTAGTAGAAACCCGACACCACGGGAATCGCGATGAACGCGAAGATCCATGCAAGCGTCGCCGTAGGCGAGCGGCGTTCCATCAGAAGCGTCACGCAAGCGGCCAGGACCCACAGCACGTACGACCCGATGAATATCTCGAACCAGGGAATTGTCATGGCTCCAGCATACTAAAATAGGGACATCGCCTTCCGGATGGAACCGCCATGACCGCCCGCCAACCCCTCGGACCGCCCGCCTACGACGCAACCGCGCTCGCCAGCCGCATCGCCGGCCAGTGGGACAGCGATATCGTCGCGCAGTTGGTCGAATACGTCCGTATTCCCGCGAAGAGCCCGCATTTCGATCCCCATTGGCGCGAGCATGGCCACATCGAGGCGGCGATCCAGCAGGCGCACGCGTGGGTGAAGCGCCAGGCCGTGGACGGCATGACGCTCGAGGTGATCCGCCTCGAAGGGCGCACGCCTGTGCTCTTCTTCGACGTTCCCGCGCGCGGCGATCCGTCAACCCAGAAGTCGATCGTCCTTTACGGCCACCTCGACAAGCAGCCCGAGATGACCGGATGGCGCGCCGGCCTGGGCCCATGGACGCCGGTGATCGAGGACGGGCGCCTTTACGGGCGCGGCGGCGCCGACGACGGCTACGCGGTGTTCGCTGCGCTGTCCGCCATCACCGCGCTGGACGCGCAGGGCATCGCGCGCCCGCGTTGCGTGGGCCTCATCGAGACTTGCGAAGAGAGCGGCAGCTACGACCTTCCCCCGTACCTCGATGCGCTGGCTTCGCGCATGGGCGAGGTCGGCCTCGTGATCGCGCTCGATTCGGGCGCCGGCAACTACGACCAGCTGTGGGCGACGACGTCGCTGCGCGGGATGGTCAATGGAACGCTGCGCGTGGACATCCTCGACGAGGGCGTGCATTCGGGCGACGCCGGCGGCGTGGTGCCGTCGTCCTTTCGCATCGCGCGCCAGATCCTCGACCGCCTCGACGATTCGCGCACCGGCGTCGTCAAGCCCGCGGCGTTCAAGTGCGAGATTCCCGCCGAGCGCCTCGCGCAGGCGAAGCAAGCCGCTGGGATACTCGGCGACTCGATGTGGAAGCGCTTCCCGTGGGCGGGCTGCTGCGACGACAAGGCCAGCGCGCGCCTCTTCGCCGAGCCGGTGAGCAAGGACCCCGTGGAGCTGATCCTCAACCGCACCTGGCGCGCGGCGCTCGCCGTCACCGGCGCCGACGGCCTGCCGCCGATCGAATCCGCGGGCAACGTGCAGCTCCCGTACACCTCGCTCAAGCTTTCGCTGCGACTGCCGCCGCTGGTCGACGGCGCGCGCGCGGCCGAGGCGATGAAGACGCTCCTCGAGAGCGATCCGCCCTATTCGGCCACCGTGGACTTCAAAGGCTCCGGCTCGAGCGGCTGGAACGCGCCCGACACCGCGCCGTGGCTCGCGCAGGCCCTCGACCACGCGTCCGGCGCGCTCTTCGGCAAGCCCGCGGCCTACATGGGCGAGGGCGGCACCATTCCCTTCATGAGCATGCTGAACGCCATGTTCCCCGCGGCGCAGCTTCTCGTCACCGGCGTGCTCGGTCCCAAGTCGAACGCCCACGGCCCGAACGAGTTCATCGATATCGCCTACGCCAAGAAAATCACGGCGGCCACGGCGATGGTCATCGCCGCGATGCCCTGAAAATTATTCGACGGCCTCGGCCGCCGGGGTGGCGGCAAGGGCGGCGATCTGGGCCCAGTCCACGGGGCGGCCGATGAGGTTGCCCTGCGCGCGGTCGCAGCCCAGCGAGGCGACAAGCTTCTTTTCTTCCTCGGTCTCGACGCCATTTGCGATCACGGTGAGGCCGAGGTTCTTCGCCATCACGCCGACCGCGCCCACGATCGCCGCGCAGTCGCGACTGTTGCCGCAGCCGCTCACCAGCGACCTGTCGATCTTCACCGCCTGCGCCGCGAAGCCGCGCACCAGTCCCAGCGAGGAATAGCCGGTCCCGAAGTTGTCGACGGCAATCTGCACGCCGAGCGCCTGCAGGGCGCGGATGGTGCGATCCACGGGTTCGAAGCCCTGCATCAGCGTGGGCTCGGCAATCTCGAGGCGCAGGCGCGACGGCGGCACGCCGTGGGCCTGCAGCGACGCGCCGATCTCCTCGGGCAGCTCGTGGTGCTGCAGCTGGCGCCCGGAGATATTGATCGCGAGCACTAGCTCGAGCCCCTGGTCCTGCCAGGAGCTCAAGTCCGCAAGCGCGCGCTCCATCACCCATTGGCCGATCTGGATGATGCTGCCGTTCTCCTCGGCGAGCGGCAGGAACTCGGCGGGCATCACCACGCCGCTGTCGGGGTCCTTCCAGCGCAGGAGCGCCTCGACCGCCTTCAGCTTGCCGGTGGCGATCTCGACCTCCGGCTGGTACTGCAGGAAGAACTCGTCGTGCTCGAGCCCGCGGCGCACGCGTTTCTCGAGCTGGGCGCGCTCGATCGTGATGCGGTTCAGCTCCGTGGAGTAAAACTGGAAATTATTGCGCCCGCGCTCCTTCGCCTGGTACATGGCGGCGTCGGCGTTCTTCATCAGCGTCTCGACCTCGTCGCCGTCGTCGGGGAAGCTCGCGATGCCGACGCTGCCCGAGATGTTCACCTCGCGCCAATCGAGCAGCACCGGGCGCTCGAGGAAGTTGAGAATCTTCTGCGCGACGATCATCACTTCCTCCGGCCCGCGGTGCTCCTCGATCAGCACCACGAACTCATCGCCGCCCAGGCGCGCCACCAGGTCGCTCTCGCGCACCGCGCTCGACAGGCGCTCGCTCACGCTCTGCAGGAGCTGGTCGCCGGCACCATGGCCCAGCGTGTCGTTGACCGCCTTGAAATGGTCGAGGTCGACGAAGAGCACGGAGAAGCGTCCCTGGCGCCGGCGAGCCTTGCGCACGGCACGGTCGAGCGACTCGAGGAAACTCGCGCGGTTCGGCAGCCCCGTGAGCTGGTCGTGCATCGCCTTCTTGCGCATGTCCTCCTGCATGCGCTTCCGGTCGTCGATGTTGGCGAGCGCGACCAGGAGTCCCACGATGCCGCCGTAGCGGATCGGCTGCGCCGACAGGAGCAGCCAGAACTCGCGACCGTTGAAATCCTTGAGGTGTACCTCGTAGTCGCGCACCGAGCCGTGGCGCGAGAGGGCCTCGGGAAGGGCGCTGCGAATCGCGGGATCGACGTGGAATTCGGCGAGCGAGCGGCCCTGCAGCGAGTCCACGTTGAGCGCGAACTGCTGCAGCGCGCGCTCGTTGGCGTAGATCATCTGCTGGTCGCCGGCGCGCACGATGAGCAGCGGCATCGGAGCCGACTCGATCAGGTGCCGCAGCTGCGCCTCGCTTTCGCGCAGGGTTTCCTGCAGCTTCTCGTTCTGGGCCACGAAACGCTGCGACACCATGATGCCCGCGATCAGCAGCACCGCCGCCAGCGACAGCATGCCCGCCAGCAGGATCGATTGCGCCGCGCGCTGCGCCTCTCCGAGCGTGGCCGAGATGGCGTCCTCGAGGCGCCCGAGCGTCGAATTGAGGCGCGTGATGCGCATCACCTGCTCGTTGCGCGTCGCATCGTCGAGCGTATTGCCGGCGGCCTTCAGCTCGCGCGCCACGATCGCCAGGTCATCGACGTGGCCGTCGGCGCGATCCCAGAGGAAGGTCGCCTGCTGCACCGGCTCGAAGTGCCGGAAGCGGCGATAGAGCGTGATCATCGCGTCGATGTCGCCGGGGTGGTTGCGCCCTTCGATGAATCCCTGGCGCACGATGCCGAAGTCGGGCTCCTCCTTGAGGAGCTCCTTGCGCGCCTTGCGGTCGCCGAGCGGCACGGAGAGGGCGCGCTCGAAATTCTCGTAGTAGGTCTCGTCGCCGGTGAGCGCGTAGCGCTGCAGCTGGAAGGCGGCGTCCTTCTGCGCGCGCGACCATTGGCCCTCGGCGCCGACGAACGCGCGTCCCGCGGAGAGGAGCTCGACGCTGTACACCGCGGCGATCAGCAGGCATACCACGATGCCCACGAAGAGCCAGACGATGAGGACCAGCCGCCGGCCACGCGGAATCGTGGTGAAGTCGGTAAACGGGCGAAACTTGCCGCTCATGCCGTGAACCGTCTCCTGTCGGTCTTGCGCCAGTCGAGGCGAAGAGCGCCCGCCAAGTTGAGATTGACCTTGAGTAGCACCGTTCGTTCCACGCCTAACCCGTTGTTTCGCGGGGTACAATCGTCCCTTCACGCGCCTTTCGCGTCACTTTCCGCCCTTTCATGACTGCGCTCCCCGTTCGCTCCATTCTTGGCGGCCTTGCCCCGTCCGATCAGCCGGTTACCGTGCGCGGATGGGTAAGAACGCGGCGCGACTCGAAGGCGGGCCTTTCCTTCGTGCACGTCTCCGACGGCTCGAGCTTCCATCCCGTGCAGGTAGTTGCGCCTGCAACTCTCCCCAACTATGCCCGCGATGTCCAGAGGCTCACCGCGGGATGCGCGGTCGAGGCCACCGGCACCATCGTCGCGTCTCCGGCGAAGGGCCAGCCATTCGAGATGCAGGCGACCGAGCTCACGGTGATCGGCTGGGTCGACGACCCCGACACCTATCCGATCCAGCCCAAGCCGCACACGATGGAGTTCCTGCGCGAGGTGGCGCACCTGCGCCCGCGCACCAACGTGATCGGCGCCACCACGCGCGTGCGCCACACGCTCGCGATGGCGATTCACCGCTTCTTTACCGAGGACGGCTTCGTCTGGGTGAATACGCCGATCATCACCGCCTCCGACGCCGAGGGTGCGGGCGAGCTCTTCCGCGTCTCGACGCTCGACATGGTGAACCTGCCGCGCACCCCGGAAGGCAGGATCGACTACTCGAAGGACTTCTTCGGGCGCGAGGCTTTCCTCACCGTGTCCGGCCAGCTCAACGTCGAGACCTACTGCATGGCGATGTCGAAGGTCTACACGTTCGGGCCAACCTTCCGCGCGGAGAATTCCAACACCAGCCGCCACCTCGCGGAGTTCTGGATGATCGAGCCGGAGATCGCGTTCGCCGACCTCTCCGACGACGCGACGCTCGCGGAGCGGCTGCTCAAGTACATCCTGAAGGCGGTGCTCGAAGAGCGCCCCGACGACATGGCCTTCTTCGAGGAGCGCATCGAGAAGGGCGTCATCGCGAAGCTCACGGGCATCGTCGACAAGCCGTTCGTGCGCATGGATTACACCGAGGCCATCAGGATCCTCGAATCGTCGAAGCAGAAGTTCGAGTTCGCGGTGAAGTGGGGCATGGACCTGCAGAGCGAGCACGAGCGCTACCTCGCCGAGAAGCACGTCGGCGGCCCGGTGATCCTCATGAACTACCCGAAGGAGATCAAGGCGTTCTACATGCGCATGAACGACGACGGCAAGACCGTCGCCGCGATGGACGTGCTCGCCCCCGGCATCGGCGAGATCATCGGCGGCTCGCAGCGCGAGGAGCGCCTCGACGTGCTCGACCGGCGCATCACCGAATCGGGCCTCGACCTCAACGCGTACTCCTGGTATCGCGACCTGCGCCGCTACGGCACCGTGCCGCATGCGGGCTTCGGCTTGGGATTCGAGAGGACCGTGGCCTACGTGACCGGGTTATCGAACGTGCGCGATGTGATTCCCTTCCCGCGCACGCCGGGCAACGCCCGGTATTGAAAACCCATCTCGAAATCATGGCCCGTTACAACCGATGGATGAACGGGCGGTTGTACGAATGCTGCGCGCGGCTCACCGACGCGCAACGCAAGGAAGACGTGGGCGCCTTCTTCAAGTCGATTCACGGCACGTTGAACCACTTGCTCGTCGCCGATCGCCTGTGGTTGGGACGTTTTACCGGTGCGCCTTTCGCCGTCGCGTCACTCGATGCGCAGCTCTACTCCGGATTCGACGAGCTGCGGCACGAGAGGGCGCTCACGGACGAGGCGATCTCGAGCTGGGTCGCATCCCTCACCGAGGAAAGCCTGGCGGGCGACCTGCACTACACCACCATGGTGAATCCCGCGCCGCGCACGCGCCCGCTATGGTTCGCCGCCACGCATTTCTTCAACCACCAGACGCACCATCGCGGGCAGCTCACCACGCTCCTTTCGCAGCGCGGCATCGATCCCGGAGTCACGGACCTCCTCGGGCTTCCCCCGTAGTCGTGACGTTCACGACGAAGTTGCGCTCCTCGCGAGATTTCCGCCGCGCGGCGTCCATGATCGGCTTTTCGAAGTAGCGCCACGAGAGCGCCGCGGCGAAGAGGGTGAGGGCAAGCACCGCGGCGAGCGCCTCGACCTCCCGAAGGCCCAGGATCCTGATCACGTAGATGATGGCGAAGAGATGCCATAGGTAGATCCCGTAGCTCACCTCGCCCAGCCAGTCGAGGGGCCGCAGCCAGCGGTAGCCGATCACCTGCGGCAGCTCGACCGCGGCCGCGACGACGCACAGCAGGAATAGCGAGAGCGCGGTGTGCCAGAACACGACCATGTATGCGTTGTCCCAGTACAGCGCCCGCGGCCAGAAGAGGTGCATTGCAACGTAGCCTGTCGCCGCGGCGGCAAGCACGGCGACCAGGCCCCTGCCTGGCAGCCGGTGCCCATCGAGAACCCATTTCGCGAGGAAGATGCCGGCGCCGAACTCGTCGAGCACTCCCGGGAGCTGGGTCGTTTTCACGAAGAGCAGGTAGGGGTCGGCATTGCCGTACATCGCGAGCATCGAGGCGCGCCACGCCCAGGAGATGAGGATCGCGTAGAGCCAGATGCGCCAGCCCGGGGCGCGGTCGATCCAGGCGATGAGGAGCGCCACCGCGACATAAAACTGCATCTCGATGGCGAGGCTCCAGTTGGGGCCGTCGATGGTGCCGTGCGTCTCGATCCAGAAGCTGTGGATGAATGTGAGGTGGGTCGCGAGCTGCCACGCCCAGTCGCCGATGGGCTGGTCGAAGAAGGCGGCCGAGGTGAAGGCGATCCACACGCCGAGAGTGAGCAGGTAGAGCGGCAGGATGCGAGCGAGGCGGCGCTTCCAGTAACTCGAGGCGAATTCGCGCGGCGCGCTTCGGTAGAGCAGGAGCGCGCTATATGCGATCACGAAGCCGCTGATCGTGAAAAACAAGTCCACGCCCATCCAGCCGACGGTGAATCCGGAGAGCGGCCCCTCGCGTGGAAACGTCCTCCAATTGCCGTGCTCGATGACGTGATAGACGACCACTGCAAGGGCTGCGAAGGCGCGCAGCAGGTTGATGTTGACGAATTTTTCGGTTCGGGGGCTTGGCATGAAGCGGATTGTAGCGACTCGACCGCGCGCTCGACGGCCTCCCGGCCGAGCCGCTCGCCTGTTGCAAGCTACAATTCGCACCCGGGAATCTGCATTTCGTCCCCTTCGGCTGGCCGGCGATCCCGGCCGCCCGTACCCTGTCGCCTCCATAAGAATTTCGACAACATGCCCCATCGAACCGTTTTTTTCCTGGCTTTCGGCCTTGCGCTGGCGCTTACCGGCTGCGGCAAGGGCCCGGAATCGACTGCGAAGGCCGCAGGCCCGGCCGCGCCCGCCACGGCGCCGCTCCTGCTGTCCGCCGAGGACCTCCACACCGTGCGCAACAGCGCGCTCGCCTCCGGGCCGTCGATCACCGGATCGGTCCAGCCCGAGCGCCGCGCCGACCTGCGCGCCGAGGTGCAGGCGATCGTCCTCAAGGTCCTGAAGGAAAACGGCGATGTCGTGCGCCGCGGCGATGTGCTCGTGGTCCTGGACGACACCGCCATCCGCGATGGGCTCGCTTCGGCGGAAGCCGCGAGCCGATCTTCGGCCCTCGCCCTCGACCAGGCTTCGCGCCAGTTCGACCGCATGACGACGCTGCGCACTTCGGGCATGACCTCTGCCCAGGCGCTCGACGATGCCGAAGGGCGCCGCAACTCCGCGCAGAGCGATGTCGAGGCGGCCAAGACGCGCGTGGTCCTCGCGCGCCAGCAGATGCAGCGTACCCAGGTGCGCGCACCCTTCGACGGCGTCGTCACCGACCGCAAGGCCTCCCCCGGCGACACCGCGCAGCTCGGCAAGGAGCTGCTCAAGGTGATCGACCCGGGCAGCATGCGCTTCGAGGCGATGATTTCCGCCGACGACGTGGGCAGCGTGCGACCCGGCCAGGTGGTCCATTTCCGCGTGAACGGCTACGGAAACCAGGAATTCGCCGGCAAGGTGCGGCGCGTGAATCCCGCCGCCAACGCGACGACGCGCCAGGTCGAGGTGCTGGTGGACTTCACCGGCGACAAGCAGCCAAGGCTCGCCGGCCTGTACGCCGAGGGCCGCCTCGAGACCGCCAGCAAGACGAGCCTCACGGTGCCCGCCACGGCCGTGGTGCGCGACGGCGACAAGACTTCGGTATTCCGCGTGAAGGGCAACAAGCTGCAGCAGGTGCCGCTGGCCCTGGCCGAGCGCGATGCGAGGAGCGGCGACTACGTGGTGGCGGGCGGACTCGAGGAGGGCGACCAGGTGATCCGCCACGCGAGCGCCTCCCTCAAGGATGGGCAGCCGGTACAGGCCAATGCGAAGTCGTCGATGGTCTCCACCGGTGGGCCGCTGACCGCGAGGAACTAGGCCATGCTGCTTTCCGACTTCAGCATCAAGCGGCCGGTCGCGACCGTCGTCATCATCATCGCGTTGATGTGCCTGGGGCTCCTCGCGCTGAAGAAGCTGCGGGTGAACCAGATCCCGGACGTCGAGCAGCCGATGATGGTGGTGAACATTCCCTACCCGGGCGCCTCTCCGGAGACCGTCGAGCGCGAAATCATCAATCGCGTCGAGAAGGCGATCCAGAGCATCCCTCAGATCTACCAGGTGCGCTCGACCTCGTCGGAGAGCTCGGCGTCGATCTTCATCATGTTCAACTTCAAGAAGAACATGGTCGAGGCCTCCGACGAGGTGCGCAACGCCATCGCTTCCGTGCGCCACAAGCTGCCCATCGAGATGCGCGAGCCGATCCTCACGCGCATCGATCCGGCGGCCCAGCCGATCATGCAGATGGCGCTGTCTTCCGACGCCCAGAGCCTCGCGGAGATCTCGCGCCTAGGCGAGGACTTCCTCGCCGATCGCTTCCGCTCCATCGACGGCGTGGCGGTGGTGAACGTGAACGGGTCGCTGCGCCGTGAGCTCTCCGTGCTCCTGCGCGCGGAAAAGCTGCGCGAGTACAACGTCTCTGTGACCGAGGTGGTGGCGGCGCTGCGCGCGCAGAACACCACCGCGCCGGTGGGGCGCATCAAGGGTGCGCTCGACGAGCAGAGCATCCGCCTGGTGGGCCGCATCGAGTCGCCGAAGGAATTCGAGAACATCGTGCTGAAGCGCCGCGGCGACCAGGTCGTGCGCCTGGGCCAGGTGGCGACGGTGAAGGACGGCTTCGCCGAGCTCTCGGGCTTCAGCCTTCGCAACGCGCACCCCAACGTCGGCATCTCGGTCACGCGCTCGCGCGACGCGAGCACCGTCACCGTCGCCAACAAGGTCCGCGACATGGTGGCCGAGGTCGGGAAGACGCTCCCCAAGGGCACCAGGCTGGAGGTCACGCTGGACGGTGGCCGGGACGCGGAGAACAGCCTCCGGAACGTGATCGAGGCGCTCATGTACGGGGCGTTCCTGACCATCTTCGTGGTCTACGCGTTCCTCAACTCATGGCGCTCGACCCTCATCACCGCGCTTTCGCTCCCCACGTCGGTGATCGCGGCGTTCATCGCGGTGTGGGCGTGCGGCTTCACGCTCAACTTCATGACGCTCCTCGGGCTTTCGCTCGCCATCGGCGTTCTGATCGACGACGCCATCGTCGTGCGCGAGAACATCGTGCGGCACATGGAGCGCGGCGAGGACCGCGTGACCGCGGCGCGCAACGGCACCGCCGAGATCGGCCTGGCGGTGATGGCGACCACCTTCTCGATCATGGCGGTGTTCATCCCGGTGGCCTTCATGGGCGGGGGCGCGGGCGAGTGGTTCCGCCCCTTCGCGCTCACCGTGGCGACCTCGGTGCTCGTGAGCCTCTTCATCTCGTTCACGCTCGACCCGATGCTGTCGGCCTACTGGGGCGACCCGGTGGGCTACGCCGACCGCGAGACTCGCGGGGTGTCGCGCTGGCTGAAGAAGTTCAACATCTGGTTCGACCACCAGGCCGACCGCTACGGCAACGTGATCGCCTGGGCCCTCCACCACCGCAAGTGGATGTGGGCAATCTCGATCGCGACCTTCGCCGCCGCCATCGTGCTGCAGGTCACCATCGGCGGCACCACGTTCCTGCCCCCCTCCGACTACGGCACCCTCGCCATCGACGTGCGCACGCCGTCCTCCTCGAGCCTCGAGTATTCCAAGCTCAAGGTGGAAAGGGCCGCCGAGCTCGCACGCACGATTCCCGAAACGGTCGCCACCAACACCAACGTCTTCGCGGGCGGCGGGCGCATCTACGTCGACGTGGGCAAGTCCAGGAAGCGCACGAGCGACCGCTCGATCTTCGAGATCGCGGTGGACCTGAGGAAGCTCCTGAAGCAGCTCGTCGGCGCGGAGTACGTGGTGCTGGAGGACCTGAACCAGGGCGTGAGGAAGCCCGTGCAGATCCAGTTTTCCGGCCCCGACTCGCGCAAGCTCATGGCGATCACCAACGACTTCATGGTGAAGATGAAGAAGATACCGGGCGCGGTGGACGTGGGGCTCTCGGAGCAGGACCCGAAGGACGAGCTCAAGATCGAGCTCGACCGCGGCCTCGCCAACTCGCTCGGCATCTCGGTGGGCGACGCGGCGCAGGCGCTGCGCGTGGCGTTCGCCGGCGTCGAGGTCGGCGACTGGGTCGATCCCACCGGCGAGTCGCGAGACGTGTCGGTGCGCCTGCATCCCGAAGACCGCGTCGACGCGACCAACATCGAGCGCCTGCCGATCGCGGTGACCGGCAGCAACCTGATGGTGCCGTTGGACCAGATCGCCAACATCACGATGGGCAAGGGCCCGGCGCAGATCCAGCACATGGACGGCAAGCGCATGGTGGCGGTGTCGGCCAACACCCAGGGACGCGCCTCGGGCGAGGTCACCGCGGACGCGATGAAGATTGCCAAGCAGATCGACTTCCCGCCAGGCTTCGGCATCACGCTGGGCGGCGCCTCGCGCGACCAGAACGAGGTCTTTTCCGAGATGGGCATCGCGCTGCTGATGGGCATCGCGCTCATGTACCTGGTGCTGGTGATGCAGTTCGGCTCCTTCACCGCGCCGCTGCCGGTGATGCTGTCGCTGCCGCTCTCGCTCATCGGCGTGGTGCTTGCATTGCTCCTCACCAAGGGCACCCTCAACCTGATGAGCTTCATCGGCATCATCATGCTGATGGGCCTGGTCGCCAAGAACGCGATCCTGCTCCTCGACTGCGCCCGCAAGGAAGAGGCGCAGGGCGTGGCGCGCGAGGAGGCGCTGATGCATGCGGGGCGCGTGCGGTTGCGCCCGATCCTGATGACCACCTTCGCGCTCATCGCCGGGATGATGCCGGTGGCCATCGGCCTGGGCGAGGGCGGCGAGTTCTATCGCCCGATGGCGGTCGCGATCATCGGCGGCACCATCACGGCGACGTTGCTCACCCTGCTCGTCGTTCCGACCTTCTACGATTCGATCGAGATCGCGCGCGACCGGGCCTTCGCCAAGTTCCACCGGCGCGCGGCGCGCATGAATCCTTTCTTCGCGTTCGTGCTGACGTTCGGCGAGGCGCTGCTCGCCCTCACCCTGCTGCGGTTCCTGTACAGGCTCGTGAAGAAGCCGTTCGGCAGGAAGTCCGCCTCTCCCGGTATCGCGACGCAGCCCGGCGACTGACCGCGCGTTTGCCGGCTTCTATCCGGAGCTGAATCAGCCGAGCTTGGCGTCTTTTCCGGCGGGATTGCGTTTGGGTAGGTGAACCCAACCGGAGACCGCCATGACCCGCAACCGCCTTTCACGTTCATCCGTCCTCGCCCAGTGCGTGGCGAGCGCCATGCTCGCGGCAACGACCCCGACCTTCGCGGATTCTCCGCACGATCCCGCGATCACCGAAGCGCGCGTCGACGGAGGCCTGCTCAATGTTCTCGGGTTCAACTTTAGTGGCGCGAGGCCCCAGGCCACGCTGGGCACGCTCCCCCTGTCCGTCGTCTCTACGACGGCCACGCAGATCGTTGCGCTCGTACCGGCAACCGTCGCGCCCGGCAGCTACCTGCTCACGGTGACCCTGGGCAACAAGTCCGACGAATTCTGGATCACGATCGGCGCGGCCGGTCCGCAGGGGTTGACTGGACTGGCGGGTCCACAGGGATCGACGGGGCCGGCGGGTCCGCAAGGATTGACGGGATCTGCGGGCGCGCAGGGCCCTGTTGGAATTAGCGGCTTGCCGGGCCCGCAGGGGCCGGCGGGGGTCGCGGGAACTGCAGGCAGGAACGGAGCGGCCGGGCCGGCCGGCCCCGTGGGTCCGCAGGGAATCGAGGGGCCGGTTGGTGCCCAAGGTCCCGCAGGGCCGGCGGGCTCACCGGGAAGCCTCGCGTCGTTCGTCGTGACCAATACCGTGCACTTCGCCGGGGTGTCCTATGTGACCGCCGAGGTGTTCTGTCCGTCGGGAAGTGTGGTGACGGGTGGCAGCTCTCGCGGTTATGCCTTCGATGTTTTTGCGTCGAGGGCGCATGGCAACGGCTGGCAGGCGCTGGGCTCGGCGCAGGTCTTCGCCGATACGGCGGCGTACGTCGAGGCGAGCGCCATCTGCCTTCGGTCCAACTGACCCAACCCAACCGGAGACCGCCATGACGCCCGGAACGCCCCGCAGCACCCGCTCGACTCGTTTCATTCTTGCATCGTGCATCGCCAGCGCATTGCTTGCCGCAACGTCCGCCACCGCCGCGCCTTCGGAAAATCGCGCTACCGATATCGCGCGGGTCATGCAGGACTGGCAGGCGCGCATCATCGGCCTCGGCCAATCCGCGGAAGATGCGAGGAGCTGGTCGCGGCGCAGCCTGGCGAAGTTCGGCAGGCTCAGCGCCGAGCGACTCGCGCTCGCACAACGCGCGACGACGTTGGGTGAATTGGAGCTCGTGCTCCTCGAAGCCCCGCTCGGCGCAGGCACGCCGCTCAATGTGCTCATGGCCAACAAGCCCGGCGACATCGCGATGATGACGACGCATGTTGTCGGCAAGTCGAGCCCCGCGACATCACCGGCATTGTATGCGGGGATGGTGTTCACCGCGGTATCGCCCTGCCGCATCCTCGACACCCGCCCTTCGCAAGGGGGATTCGGCGCGTGGGCGGCGGGCTCTTCGAACCTCGTCAAGATCGGCCCCTATGCAACCGGCTACCAGACCGGGCCCGGCTCCCAGGGCGGCTCGGCGACCAGTTGCGGGCTCGATGCCCTCGCCGGTCCGGGACAGATCGCGGTGATCATGGCGGCGGTGTCGACTGTCTCGCAAACGGGCGCGGGATATATCACTTTCTACCCCCAGGGATCACCGAACCCGGGTCTTGCGAGCGTGAGCCAGTGGTTCCAGCCCGGCTACGTGCAGACCTCCTTCGTGCTGATTCCTTCCGATCTGGCGGGGGCCGCCGCCGCATCGTCCTTCACCAGCGCCGGCACCGAAGTGATCATCGACGTGGTCGGCTACTTTGCCGCGGACTTCGGCGAGGGAACGGTGACAAGCGTCACCGCGGGCACCGGGCTCACCGGTGGGACGATCACCACGGCCGGCACGATCGGGCTCGCGGCGACGAACCTGTTGCCGACGGTCGCGTGCTCGACGAACCAGATTCCGAAGTGGAGCGGGAGCGCGTGGGCGTGTGCGGCCGACGCCACCTCCAGTGGCGGCGTCACGAGTGTCACCGCATCGGCGCCGCTTGCCTCGAGCGGTGGAGTAACGCCGAACATCACCTTGAGCAGCCCTCTCGGCGTCGCAAACGGAGGCACCGGCCAGACGAGCCTTGCGGCCAACGGCATTGTCTATGGACAGGGCACGGCTGCGGTCGGCACGGCGGTCGGTGCGGATGGGCAGGTGCTCGCGGGCACGGCGGGCGCTCCGGCATGGACGGGATCGCCCTCGATCAGCGGCAACCTCACGCTGGTGAACCCCTCGACGGCGTCCGCGGGAAACATCATGAAGGGCGCCAACCGGTTCATTCACAACTTTGGCGTGCAAAACACCTTCATCGGGGAGAATGCAGGCAACTTCACGATGACCGGCGTCAGCAACACCGCGAGCGGTGCTTTTGCGCTCCTCAGCAACACGAGCGGTGCCAGCAACACCGCCAGCGGCTTTCAAGCGCTCGTCCGCAACACGATTGGCACCTACAGCACCGCCAGTGGCGACAGTGCGCTCTACAGCAACACGACCGGCTCGGCCAACACCGCCAGCGGCGCGCTTGCGCTCGTCGGCAACACGACCGGCAGCAACAACATCGCTAGCGGCGTGAGTGCGCTGTACTCCAACATAGTCGGCAATGGGAACACCGCTATCGGCACACAAGCGCTCCAGAACACGACCGGCAGCGGCAACACGGCCCTGGGTTATCAAGCTGGGTATTTCCTCACTACTGGCGACTACAACATCCACATCGGCCATCTGGGCCTCGCGACGGAAGGCCGCACGATTCGCATCGGAGACTTGAACCAGGCGAGAACGTTCATCGCCGGAATTCGAGGAGTTACGACCGGTAGCCCAACGGCCATCCCCGTGCTCATCGACAGCGATGGCCAACTGGGCACCGTGAGCTCCTCTCGCCGCTTCAAGGACGATATCGCCGACATGGATGCGGCAAGCGGGGCCCTCATGAAGCTGCGCCCGGTCACATTCCACTACAAGACGGACAGGAACCCTTCGGGACGCACGCTCCAGTACGGACTCATCGCCGAAGAGGTGGCGGGGGTCTACCCGGGGCTCATCGCGCATTCGGCCGACGGACAGATCGAGACCGTGATGTATCAATTCCTGCCGCCGATGCTGCTGAACGAAGTGCAGAAACAGAAACGCACCATTGAGGCGCAGGCGACGCATATCGCGGGCCTCGAGCTCGAGATCGAGAAGATGAAGGAGCAGATGGCGCGCGTCGTGCGACTGCTCGACCGATAGCGGGGAAGCCAGCCGATTTGCGCCGGGCGGATCACCGTTGCTGAGATGCGAGCTCCATGGCCTTCACGTAGGCGGGCCTCGCCTCGATGCGCTCCAGGTACGCGCCGATATTCGCGTACGGTGAGACGTCGTAGTCCAGGAACTTGCGCATGGTGGTGAAGGGAAACACCATCATCACGTCCGCCGCGGTGAGCTCGTCTCCGGTGAAGTAGCGCCGGCCGGCGAGCTCGCCGTCGACGTACGCGAGCGTCTGGTGCATGCGATCGAGGATTCGCGTGCGGACCGGGCTCTCCTTCGCCTCGGGTACGCGCGAGAGCACGAGCGCGATCAGCATGAGCGACATGAGGCTGCCTTCCGCGAAGTGCATCCAGTACGCGTAGCGCGCGAATTCCGGCGCATCGGGCGCAAGCGCGAGCCGCCCGGCGCCGTAACGCCGCACGATGTACTCGACGATGGCGCCCGATTCCGCGAGAAGCGTGTCGCCGTCGCGGATGACGGGCGCCCTGCCTAGCGCATGCAACGCTTTCATCGGCGCCGGCGCCCCGCCATTCGCCTCGCGCTGGAAGCTCTCGAGCTTGTAGGGCAGCCCCAGCTCCTCCATGAGCCAGATGATGCGTTCCGAGCGCGACGTGGACAGGTGATAGATCGTGATCATCTTCTATACTCCAGGGATAACAGGCGAAGAATACTCACATCACGGGAGGTCCATGAATTCAATCGCCCTGCGCGCATCGATCGCGCTTGTTGCGCTAGCACTTGGCGCGCCGCTCCAAGCGAAGACGCTTCGCTACTCGATGCAGGACGACGCGACCACTCTCGACCCGCACGCGGCGAACCTCCTCGGCGTGGGCCGGCTCACCCAGAACGTCTACGAATCGCTGGTCGGGCGCGACAAGGACTTCAAGATCGTGCCGGCCCTGGCACTTTCGTGGAGCCAGCCCGACGCCAGCACCTGGCGCTTCAAGCTGCGCCCGAACGTGAAGTTCCACGACGGCTCCACGCTTTCCGCCGACGACGTGGTGTTCTCGGTCGAACGCGCGCTGCATCCGCTCTCGCAGCTCAAATCCTCGGTGCAGGGCATCGCGTCGGCGCGCAAGGTCGACGACCTCACGGTCGATCTCGCGATGAAGGAGCCCAACCCGGTGCTCCTCAATCACCTCTTCAACCTGCGCATCATGTCGAAGGCCTGGTCGGCGAAGAACGGCGCGCTGACCCCGCAGAACTACAAGGACAAGGAAGACACCTTCGCCTCGCGCAATACCAACGGCACCGGGCCCTTCATGGTCACGCTGCGCCAGCCCGACGTGAAGACGGTGCTGGTGGAGAATCCCGGCTGGTGGAACCGGGCGAGCGCCGAGCGCGGCAACGTGACCCAGGTGGTGGTCTCGCCGATCAAGGCGGCGGGAACGCGCCTGGCGGCACTCCTCTCGGGCGAGGTGGACTTCGTGATCGATCCGCCGCTGCAGGATGTCGGCAGGCTGAAGGCCGCGCCGGAGCTCAAGGTGGTGCAGGGCGGCGAGCCGCGCGTGCAGTTCTTCGGCTTCGACGTGCATCGCGACGAGCTCCTCTACAGCAACGTGAAGGGCAGGAACCCGTTCAAGGACGTGCGCGTGCGCCAGGCGTTCGCCCATGCGATCGACGTCGAATCGATCCGCACCAAGATCTATCGCAACCTGATGGTGCCGGGCGCCTCGATCGTGGCGACACAGGTGCAGGGTTACTCCAGGGAAACGGACCGGCCGCTCAAGTTCGACCGCGAGCGCGCGAAGAAGCTCCTGGCCGAGGCGGGCTATCCGGATGGCTTCGAGGTCGTGATCGATTGCAGCAACGCGCCGCCCGCGGCGGACGCGTGCCAGTCGTTCGCGCCGATGCTCGCGCAGGTCGGCATCAAGCTCACGCCCAACCTCCTGGTACCGACCAACTTCTTCCCGAAGATCCAGAAGTTCGACACCAGCATGTTCTTCTACAGCTGGGGCAGCACCACCTTCGATTCCCTCTATGTGCTGCAGAGCCTGCTCTATACGAACAGCAACGACCAGAACGGCAACGGCGACAGCAACCTCGGGCGCTATTCCAATGCGAAGGTCGATCGCCTCATCGACCAGGTCAAGGTGGAGACCGACATGAAGAAACGCGACGCGCTGATTCGCGAAGTGCTCGCGATCATCGCCGTGGAGCTGCCGGTCGTGCCGCTTTACCAGCCG
>JANLXC010000136.1:0-2388 GCA_031364925.1 Burkholderiales bacterium
GCCGCCTGCCGTAAGGACGCGTCAGCGAATATGGCACGTCAAAAATTGGTGGCCTGGGGCGGAATTGAACCACCGACACACGGATTTTCAATCCGCTGCTCTACCAACTGAGCTACCAGGCCGGGAAAGCATAAAATTATAACTGTTTCGACCCTTCCTGAGCCACTTCCCCTTGCCGACCATGACCAAACCCGCGCGAATCGCGGCCGGACTCGCTGTCTGCACCGCCGGAGGAGCCCTTTTCGCCTGGCTGAACACGCCCCTGCCATGGATGATCGGCTCCCTCGTGGCGATGGCGGTGTGGCGCATGGCGGGAGTCCCCCTGGAGGCGGTGCCGGGCGGGCGCAACGCCGGGCAGCTGGTGGTGGGCGTGAGCCTCGGGCTGTATTTCACCGCGCCGGTGATGCACGAGGTGGCGAGCTTCTGGCCGTGGTTCGTGTTCCTCGGGTTCGCCGCCATCGGCTTCGGAGCGGCGAGCGCGCTGGTGCTGGCCTGGCTGGGCCGGGTCGATCGCGCCACGGCCTACTTCAGCAGCATGCCCGGCGGCGCTGCCGACATGGCCACCGTCGGGGAGCGGCACGGGGCTGCCATGGACCTCGTGGCTTTCGCCCACTCGATGCGCATGCTGCTGGTGGTCACGTTGATCCCGGTGTCGATCACGCTCGCCGGATTTTCCGCCACCGACGAATACCGGGCGGTCTCGGTTGCCTTCGACGTCGCGGGGCTCGCCACGCTGTTTGCCCTCGCGGGCGCCGCCGCGTGGATCGCCCACCTCCTCCGCGCGCCCACCGCGTTCACCTTGGGCCCGCTCTTCCTGAGCATCGCCCTCACCGCTTGGGGCATCAGCTTCTCGTCGGTGCCGAGCCCCCTCACCAACGCCGCGCAGGTGCTCCTGGGCTGCTCGCTCGGCTCGCGCTTCGACCGGCGCTTCATCACGAGCGCCCCGCGCTTCGTCGCCGCACTCATTCCGTCGATCGCGGTGATGCTCATGCTCGCCGGGCTCGTGGGATGGGTCATCGCGTCGACCAGCGGCGCGTACCTGGGCACCGCCCTGCTGGCCGCGGCGCCGGGCGGCATCGCCGAGATGGCGATCACCGCCAAGGTACTGCGCATTGGCGTGGCCTTCGTGACCGCGGCGCATGTCGTGCGCTACGTCATCGTGGTGCTCTTCACCGTGCCGATGTTCCATTTGCTGGAGGGCGCGCGCCGCAAAGTGGTGCGCTGACCGCGCAGCGGTGAATCGCAATTTGACAATGCCGAGACGATCGCGCTTTCATTCGGCGACGTTCCCAAGGAGAAAAAAAGATGAGTCTCAGGAAGATCCTGGCCCTCGCGGCCTGCCTCGCCTCGCTCGCGGCGGCGGCGCAATACCCGACGCGGCCGATCACGATCGTCGTGCCCTTCACGCCCGGCGGATCGTCGGACATCACCGCGCGCAACATCGGCCAGAAGCTCTCCGAGCTCCTCGGCCAGAGCGTCATCATCGACAACAAGCCGGGAGCGAACGGCGGCATCGGCGCGACCTACGTCGCGAAGGCGCCGGCCGACGGCTACACGCTCTTCGTCGGATCGATCGGCGTGTTCGCGATCAACCCGGTGCTTTACAAGGACCTTGCCTATGAGCCGCGCCGCGATTTCGACCTGCTCTCGGTAGTGGTGCGCACGCCGAACGCATTGGTCGCGACCGCCAGCTTTGCGCCCAATACCGTGGCCGAGTTCATCGACTACCTGAAGAAGAATCCCGACCGTGTCTCGTTCGCCTCGTCGGGCACCGGCTCGTCGGACCATCTCACGGCCGCGCTCTTCTGGCAGAAGACCGGCACCACGGGAATCCACATTCCCTACAAGGGCGGCAGCGCGGCGCACCTAGACATCATCGCCGGCAACTCCAACGTCTCGTT
Organism: Burkholderiales bacterium; assembly: GCA_031364925.1. Classification (GTDB taxonomy): domain Bacteria; phylum Pseudomonadota; class Gammaproteobacteria; order Burkholderiales; family Usitatibacteraceae; genus Usitatibacter. Next base: position 1,902 of record JANLXC010000136.1, read on the forward strand.
CCAGAACCTGGGCTCCATCACCACGCACGTGCGCGGCGGCAAGATGAAGCTCCTCGCGGTGACCGCCGACAAGCGCGACGCGACCTTCCCCAATACGCCGACGATGACCGAGGCGGGCGTGCCCGGCCTGGAGGTGTTCTCGTGGCAGGCGATCGTCGCCCCCAAGGGCTTGCCGAAGGATGTGAAGGACAAGATCGAGAGCGCGCTCGCCGCCGCCTACAGGGACCCGGTGCTGGTGAAGAAATTCAACGACATCGGCTTCGAGTTGGTGGGCAGCAACAGCGCCGACTTCGCGCGCTTCCTGAACGAGGAGCTGGCGCGCTGGAAGCAAGTGGTCGATGCCGGCGGCATCAAGCAGAGCGACTGAATCTGCGTCGAATGAAGATGAAAGCAGGAGAATCCATGAAGCGCCTCGTCCGCAGCACCGCCTTCGCCGTCGCAACGCTCGCCTTCGCCGCCGCCGCGCTGGCCCAGCCCTTCCCGTCCA